>JAMCQP010000089.1 GCA_023381695.1 Bacillota bacterium
GGCGTCCTCCTCCCAGAAGATGGCGCAAAACGCCACGGGCGTTGTCGCCACGGGTGAAGAAGGACGGAAGGCGGTAGGCAAGGCCGCCAGCCAGATGAGCGCCATCAGGGACACCGTCGACAGATCGGCCGGGGCGGTCAAGAACCTGGGCGAACGCTCGCAGGAGATCGGCCGGATCGTGGAGGTGATCACGGGCATTGCCGATCAGACCAACCTGCTGGCCTTAAACGCCGCCATCGAGGCGGCCCGGGCCGGGGAACAGGGGCGGGGGTTTGCGGTGGTGGCCGATGAGGTTCGTAAGCTTGCCGAGCAATCCCGGCAGGCGGCCGAACAGATCTCCGCGCTGATCAGGGAGATTCAGGGAGAGACGGCCAGGGCGGTGGAGACGATGAAATCCGGAACCAGGGAGGTGGCCGCAGGGTCAGAGGTGGTGGCCGGGACCGGCAAGGCGTTTGAGACTATTGTTCAAGCCGTGCAAAGCCTTGTGGCGCAAATTCAGGAGGTCAGCGCCGCGACCGGCCAACTGGCCGCCGGCAGCCAACAGGTGGTGAAATCGGTGGAATCCATCGCGGCGATTACGGAAGAGGCCGCCGCCAGTTCGGAAGAGGTCTCTGCAAATTCCCAGGAGCAAACCGCCACTATTCAGGAGATTGCCTATTCAGCCGAAGAACTCTCCCGCATGGCGCAGGAGCTCCAGAAAGCGGTGGGTTCCTTCCGGCTTTAATCCAAATTGCAAGGGGGCGTAACAGATGGCAAAAGGAAAGCCCGGCCTTCGCCTGGACAGCCCGGTATGGCTCGCGCTGATCCGGATCTACGTGGGATGCGCATGGTTATACCTGGGTTGGCGGGACCTCGGGAACAACACCTTTATTTCCAGAATGGCCAACACCCTGAACGTGATGATCGGCAGAAATCCATACGACTGGTACAACACCTTCGCCAGGGAGGTGCTGCTGCCCAATGCCAGGTTGATGGGGACATTGACGGCTTACGGCGAGCTGATCGTCGGGGTCTCCCTGGCCCTGGGGGTGCTTACCAACCTTGGCGGGGTGCTCGGAATCCTGTTCAGCCTGAATCTCTACTTCGCCGCCGGGTGGGCCAACGTTTATACCGGGCAGTTTGCGCTGCTGTTGACCCTGGTGCAGCTTGTCCTCCTTTTTGGCGGCGCGGGCCGGACCTGGGGGCTGGATCGTCTCCTGGCGAGATGGTTGCCAAGGTTGACCTTCGTGGCGGCCGGACCCCCGAAAAACGGCTAGAATGGCCGGCGGTTGGGTTGAGTAGCCAATTGTGCGTCGGAATAACAGTTTTGGTGATAAGTACGAGGAGGTGTCGGGATGAGACAAAAGAGTTGGTTGATCGGAGGGATTCTGTTTGCGGCGATTGCAAGCGCGGTGGTGCTGGCGGGCTGCGGGCTGGTGAGCAGCTTCACCATCACCATTTCGCCGAATCCGCTGCCAATCTATGCGAACGACACGATGGTGCCGGTCACCCTCAAGGTTACCGCGGGCGGCATGGGGAGCCTGACCATTACGGAGGTCAAAGCCGATTTCTATACCAGTTCGGGCACGAATGTGACTTCAAAAAGCAAAATAATCGATCCAGCTTTCGTATTCCCGGCGATCATCTCCCTGAGCAGGGAGGAGAAGGTGGACATCCCGTTTGACAACCGGACGTACCAGATGCTCTATGACGCCGGGGTGACCAAAGCGGTGTTTACCGTGGTCGGAAATCCGAAATCGGCGACCTTTGAATTGCAAGTTCAGTTGAAAGACGGTTCAAGACCGAAGTGAAAAACAGTGCTGAAAAACTCAATAAATGTTCAGGCCCTGCCGGTATGGCGGGGCCTTTTATCAACCTTGTTTGAGGGGATTAGAGATCTTCAATCCTTCCGCCTGCGCTCTCTGGCATAACCTGTCGTCGGCGCAGACAAAGACCAGTTCTCCATCATTAATGGATAGTGCAACCGCGAGCTGAATGGAATCGATGGGGGTCAAAAACCTCCGGGAGATGATCTCGGCGCTGTCCAGCATGATGGAGGTAGTTACCTCAACAACATTCAACACGCCTTCTGAAATGTCGCCAAGAAACAATGCCTTCAGCCTGGTGTATTCGCGGTCATCCAGAAGCTTATCTACGTCCACCAGCCGTCTCAGGTTGGCAAGGACTTCCGAGATGGTCAAGGCTTGCGATTGTAAACCTTGCTTGCTGTTCAAACAGCGAAGCAAGGTTATCTGAGCCAGCTTCTTTAATATACCTTTTAAACAGCGCGCTGGTATCCAAAAAATAGTTAACCATTCCGCCCTTCCTCGTCTTAATCGCCTGACCCGCTCAGACATGGAAAAAGGGATTTTGCCAAGGATCTTCTGACCTTCCGCGAGAGTGATCCGATCCTTGCCGTATTTTTGTGCAGCCATTTCGCTGAACTGGTGGCCAGTCTTTTTTCGGATCGGTTCCATAACCAATTTTTCACCTTCAAGATAGGCCTAAGATAGTCTCCGGTGGATATTTTCATCTTCTCCCTGACATCCTTCGGAAGGATAATCTGACCTTTGGAGGTCAGTTTGATATGGTAATCTCCCACCGGAGCACCTCCCGATAAAATTCTTTCGGTAATAATTCCTTTCTCCTTACCGAAATTATACGCCATACCTTTACTGCCGTCAACTCTGCAGGTAATAGCCCTTTCAACCGCGAAGCATATCCTGTAAAAAAAGACCAGCAGGTGGACGGATTGGAACTCTGGAAGAGGAACCTGTGGGCCATGTGGTCGGCGCAGGCCGCAGGAATGATGGCGATCAACTTCGTAATCACCTTTATACCGCTATATGTGCAAAGTGAGCTGGGCATCCGCGATCTGAAGGCGGTGAGCTTCTGGTCGGGGATACTGGTGGGCAGCGCGGCGCTTTTTGCGGCTTTTTCCGGCCCGGTGTGGGGGAATCTGGCGGACCGCCGCGGGCGGAAGGTGATGGTAGTCAGGGTGCTGCTGAGCAGTTTCATCATCGTCAGCAGCATGTCCCTGGCCAGGGATGTCTACCAGTTTCTGGCGCTGCGCAGCCTTCAGGGGGCCTTCGGGGGTCTTTTCGCGGCGGGCATCGCCCTGGTGGCGTCCATTGCCCCGCCGGAGAAGATCGGTTACGTCCTGGGGGTCTTTCAGACCGCGGGAATCGCCGGGGCGGTTCTGGGGCCGATGATCGGCGGGATCCTGGCGGATACGGTGGGGTACCGTCTGACCTTTATCACGATGGGGTTGGTCAGCTTATTGGCCGCGGGGGTCGTGACGCTCTTTGTCAGAGAGGAATTTGTTCCGGCGCCGGTGCGGGCGGGCCAGGGAGTCTGGCGGGGGATCAGGGAGGCGGTGAATTCCGAGAGGCTATTGGCCATGATCGTGGCCCTCTTTTTGGTCCAGTTTGGAACCATGGTGATCAGCCCGATCTTGCCGCTTTTTATCAAGGATCTGAGCCATACCCAGGCCCGCGTGGCATCCACATCCGGGATTGTGGTGGCCATGGGAGGCTTGGCCAGCGCGGTTTCGGCTGTTCTGGCCGGCAAGCTCAGCGAGCGGGTTCCCTCCACCCGGATCCTGATCTTCAGCGCGACTATCGGGGGGGTTTTGTACCTTTTGCAGGGTGCGGCGCAAAGTGTGCCCCAGTTGATGTTTCTACGCGTGGCCTCCGGGCTCTTCATCGGCGGGATGGTTCCCACGGCCAACGCCATTATCGGCCGGATCGTTCCGCCGGAGAAGCGCGGGGTGATGTATGGGGTGGCCACCAGCGCTTCGCTCATGGGGAATGTCCTGGGTCCGCTGGCCGGCGGCGCCATTGCCGCTCTGATCAATATGCGCGGGGTCTTCGCGCTCACGGCCGCCTTGCATCTTGGCGCCGCCTTCTGGGTTTACAAGCAGGTCGCCGGGCCGGAGCGGAGGGCCAACCCGGCGAGCCGGTAGATTTCGAACCGGTGGGTTTCAGGCGGGCTCCCAGGCCACGGGCCGCAAAAAAGGCGCCACGGGTTTATCCCGTGGCACCTCGGCTTCTGGTTTTAATATTTCAGTATTGCTGGTTATAATCTTAGCTCCGTTAGTTATAGTCTTTCAGTCCCAATGGGTGGTTTGCTCAAGATGCGCCGTGTCTCCTCGGTGAAGTCATAAGGCTCCTCCGGGCGGGGCGGGACGACCCCCATATCCACCTGGCCCTCGAAGATCGGGATGCCTTCAGCACTCAAGGCCTGGATCCTGGCGCGAGTGATCTCCTCTTCTCTGATTCTGGGCGTCATGGTACTCCTCCTTTTCGATGGGAAGAATCGATTGGCGGTTTTGCCACTGGCCCGGTAAACAAAAAACCCCTCACCTCCTTGACAACCTTAAATCTGCCAAGGGGCGAGAGGATCTCTCCTTCGCGGTACCACCCTTGTTTACCACCGCTTTCCAGCGGCGGCCTCGACGGGCATCGATAGTTGGTCTCCCCCCACGACACCCGGGCGCGTTAACGGGCGCCTTCCCGCCTGCGCCTACACCAGAGCCAGACTTGGCGCTATGCGGGAGATCCCGGTCGAACCTACACAAAGCATCCCGCCGGATACTCGGCTACGCCCTTCAACATTCCTTCCGGCGGCTTCATTCGGTCGACAGCTCGGGGGCCAGTTCAGCGAAATGGCTGCACCGGGTCTCAGCTATAAGGGGCACCGGACTACTCCCTGCGCTTCTCCTTCGTTCCGGCTCTCTGTAGCATGCCACCGGCGCTTACTATTCCCCGTCATCGCCTTGCGATCATAGATTATTAAATTGATATTACCGCAACCCGGCCCAAAATGCAAGAAGAATTTTAAGGGTCAATCCGGGACCACAGTATACACCCGTGGGTTGTACTGCAGGTAATTATTGGTGTCCAGAACATGCTCGCCGACCTTCAGCGGGGAGACCCAGTTGGAATCCCGCACCAGGAGCCGCCCTTCGCCCAGGTTTTTGATGACAATGGCGGTGTGCGGTTTGTCCATCTGGAAGATGTCGCCCGGGATGGCCTCCGCCACCGGCTTTTTGATCCCGAAACCGCGGGTCTCCTGTTCGTTGCGGTAGCCGGCGGGCAGGAACCCCCCGGCCCTGGCGACCACCCATTGCGCCCAGATCTTGCACTGATCGCCGTTTGCTCCGTCCGGCCAGGTGTACGAGGCCAGCACGATCCGGAAATTCAACTCCTGGGAGGTCATCTGACGCTTTTTCTTTACGGGAGCGGTCAGCGCAATCTTCTTGGCGGCGGTATCCGGCGCTTTCTTTTTGGCGGGAGCGACCGGCGCTTTTTTTACCGGGGCGCTCTTGGCCTGGGCCGGCGCCATGGCATATGGGCTGGCGACGGCGCCGGAACCCAGAAGAATGAAGAAAACAAGCAACAAGACAGAGCCGGTCTTGAGCCAGGTTTGCCGTGGCCCAGGCTGGATCCGCCTTGTTGCAAACGTTCTTGCTGCATTTGTCGCACACGCATTTGCCGCATATGTGTTGAATCCCGGCGCCGCTCTCATGCCGCATCTACCCCCGCTCGTATACCCGTATAGATGAGTTGCCGGACACGCTTATCCGGTGTACTGCACCATTAGCTATACGGTACAAATTCGATGCGGCGGGATGCCTACCTCCTGGTAAATAATTCTCCTCAGGCCATCGAGGAGCGGGGGGCCGGGTGCTCAGGTCAACTGCTCGTAGTTGGTGACGTCCACCACCATCGCGGCCCGAGCCCAGGGATGCACGGATTTCACTTTCTCGAAATCGTTTCCCTGAGTCTCAAAGGAGGCATGGCCGGAGAGCCGGTACCCCGCTCCGGCCCCGGATTTGCCGGGGACCTCCCGGCTGCCCAGGAGCATGATCACGTCCTGGCCGTGCTTGAGGTTCTCCTCGGTCTCCTTCATGCCGCCGGCCGGGATCAGCAGCTTTTCGTCGTTGACGAGCTGGATGTAGCTATTCCAGGTGCCGACCACGTGGGGTTCATCCTTGCCGGTGGTGACTATGGCGGCGGGAGCCTCCTTCTTCAGGACTTCTTTCAACTTGCCTTCTACCTTCATGTGAATCCTCCTCGGTAAGTAATGCTGCCATTAAATTTCCCGGTTTTTCCGGTGGATATGTGGAAGATCCGGTGAAGATGCAGGGAAAACCCGCCGATAGGAGAATATAATGTAGGAAATTGCGGAGGGCGCATATTTGCGACCGAAGCACGTACGAGTGGCAGATCAGGTGGGAGGGTAAAAATTGCACAACCATGGTGAAAATAGGCATGAAGAGGCGGTCGGGATGCTCACCGGCGGGTTGATTGTCCTCGGGGTCGGGGTCTTCTTCCTGCTGATGAATTTTGGCCTGGTGCCGCCGGTGGAGAAGACCTGGCCGGTCTTCCCGATCATTGTCGGCCTGGGCCTGCTGGTTGGTTCCTTCACCCGGTTCCGCGGCGGCGACAACGATAAGGAGGAATGACGGTGAGCCTGCAGGAGAAGCTTCAGGAGGATCTCAAGGCCGCCATGAAGAGCAAGGACAGCCGGCGCCTGTCGGTGATCCGGTTGGCCAAGGCGGCCATCAAGAACACGGAGATCGCCAAAAAGAAGGAGTTGGGCGACGACGAGGTGCTGGAGGTGCTGAACAGGGAGGTCAAGCAGCGCCGGGACGCCATCCCGGAGTTTCAGAAGGGTAACCGGCCCGATCTGGTGGAGAGCCTCGAAGCGGAGATCGCCATTTTAATGGAATATCTGCCGCAGCAGATGTCGGAAGAGGAGATCCGCCAGGCGGCGAAAGAGGCGGTAGCCGCGGTGGGCGCCAAAGACGCCAGGGACATGGGCAAGGTGATGGGGGCGCTGATGCCAAAAGTCAGGGGCAAGGCCGACGGGCGGCTGGTGAACCAGGTGGTGAAGGAACTTTTACAGTAATATTCAGCCGGGTGGCAAGGAACTTCCACAACGGAATCCCGGAATAAAAAAACTGTATGCAACAAAACCAGTCCCCCGCATATCATATCAGCAAAGAGAACTAAAGGGGAGTAGCTCGCAGAGCAATCTGAGCATTGAGGGCGACATGCTGGCGGCGAGGCCTGGAAGCCTTCTGCCCGCCTCAATGGCAAGGTGTACACCTTGGGAGCCAGACCTTTATTTCGATGGTGTTGGCGATGCCAATATTCGTTGAAGTAAAGGTCTTTTTGATTATCAGAACCGGAAGGCGCCGCCGAAGGTCTGATACAGCAACAGGATGTTCAGCCCGATGATGATGGCCGCCGAAAGGAAGCCGAGCGCCTTCTGCAGGGGCCCGTTGGCGAAACTCCCCATCACCCGGCGGCTGTTGGTCAAAAGGAGGAGGGGGATGAGCGTAAAGGGGAGCATGATGCTCAGGACCACCTGGCTCATGATCAAAAGCTTGTAAGAATCAAGGTTGAGGGCGATGATCCCCAGAGCCGGCAGGGTTAGGCCGATGACTCCGGCCCGGAACCAGAAACTCCGCGGCTCCGATTTGCCCCCGAGGTAGCCGGCCATGATCGTGCCGCCGGCCAGGGATGCGGTAATCGAGGAGCCGACGCCGCAAAACAGGAGCGCGATGGCGAAGATCAGGCTTGAAAGGTCGCCGGCCAGGGGTTTCAGGGTCTCCGCCGCCTGTTCGATGCTGGTGACGGTGCGCCCGGCGCGGTAAAAGACCCCCGCGGCCACCAGGATCATCGAGGAGTTCACCATCCAGCCCAGCCCCATGGCCAGCACGGTGTCGATGAATTCAAAGCGGAGCAGTTTCCGCCGGTGCGCGTGGCTGCCGGACCAATCCCGGCTCTGGATGGTGCTCGAATGCAGATAGATGTTGTGGGACATCACCACCGCTCCCAGCATGCCCATCGCCACCAGGATGCTTTTGGAGCTTACGGATGGGATCACCATCCGGGGGATGGCCTCCGCCCAGTTGGGCCGGGCGATGGCCACTTCCACCACATAAGCGGCGGCAATCAGGGCTAAAAAGACCATGATCATGCGTTCCAACTGCCGGTAACGCTGGCCGAGGACCGCCCCGGTCACAAAGACCAGGGTAAGCAAGGCGCCCAGCCAGAGCGGGATGCCGAAGAGGATATTCAGCCCCAGCGCTCCTCCCAGGTACTCGGCCAGGGACGTTGCGACGCAGACGATAAAGATGGTTGCGGCATAGAAGGCCCTGCCGGGCTTGTTGAAATGGCTGTGAATGTTCTCCGCCAGCGAATGGCCGGTGATCGCCCCCAGACGGGCGGCCATATTTTGCATGAGGATGAGCATCACGGTGCTCAAGGTGATGACCCAGAGCAGGCTGTAGTTGAAGTCGGCGCCGCCGGCCATGTTGGTGGCCCAGTTTCCAGGGTCGATGAATCCGACGGTCACGATAAAGCCAGGCCCCAGGTAGGCGAGAAGTTCCCGGTTGAAGATCCGCCTGGTGGTTTGCATCGCCTGTACGGTTTGGATTGTCCTTGCTGATGCGATCCTGCCACTGCTTATTTCGGGCAGGGCGGGATTTGCGGGTGTCGCGGCCACGACACCATTTTTTTTGCCCATAAGAAGACACCCCTGTTAATTTTTAGGCCCGGCCACCGGACAGTGCCGCCTGGGTGGCTGGCCATTCCATGAGCTATCTTATGGACCGGGAAGTGGAGTTGGTACGTTGTCCCGCGGAAGTTCCGGCGAAAGCGGGATGGGCGGCCCCAGCCGGTGGCGATCGTCATGCCTGCCGATCTCTGGCAGGGTTGCACTAGCCGGACAACCTGAACTGGATTCTGAGCGACATGTCGGCAACCTCGATGGTGCGAAACGTTTATACCAGGGATCTGGTGGAATGGGACGACAAATGGAACCTGATCCCGGTGATCGCCGAAAAGGTTCCTTCGCTGGAAAACGGGCTGATGAAGCTTTTGCCTGGGAACAAACTTCAGGTCACTTATAAATTGCGCAAAGGATTGAAATGGTCCGATGGAGAGCCCATTACCGCCGATGATGTGATCTTCACCTATAAGGCCATTATGAATGATGATTTGAAGGTACCCACCCGGGATACCGAGGTGAAGATCGAAAGTATCACGGCGCCGGATAAATACACCGTGGTGATTATCTTTAAAGAGCCATATGTGCTTGCGGATCAGGGCTTTGATTATTATATCATTCCGAAGCACGCTCTCGAGCCTTTGCTTGCCAAAGGCGCCAAAGCCTTCATGGAAGCCGAGTTTTCCCGCAAGCCGGTCGGCAACGGGCCATATCTGGTGAAGGAATGGGTGCCCGGCAGCCACATCATTCTTGAGCCAAATCCCAACTATAACATTGGTTCCAAGCCCAAGCTCAAGAAGGTCATCTTCAAGTTCATCAGCGATACCAACACTTTGATGGCCAATATGGTCTCGGGGGCAATTGACGCCGTCACGCCGGTCGGGCTCCAATTCGACCAGGGCGTGGCGCTCGAAAAGCAGGCGAAGGATGTCAGCGTCGACTTTACCTCGGCCCTGGTATGGGAACACATCGACTTCAACCTGGACGACCCGATTCTCAAGGACAAGCGGGTTCGCCAGGCTCTGACATATGCCATCGACCGGGAGGCAATCAGCCAGGCCCTCTTTGAGGGCAAGCAGAAGGTCGCCCATAGCTGGCTTCCGCCGAAGCATTATGCTTACAATTCCAAAGTGAAGGTTTACAATTACGACGAGGCCAAAGCCAGGGCACTTCTGGCCGAGGCCGGCTGGAAACCTGGTCCCGACGGAATCCTGGTGAATGACAAGGGTGAACGTTTGAGCCTCACCATCGGGACTACAGCCGGAAACAAGGTCCGCGAGCAGGTGGAACAGATCATCCAGAGTTACTACAAGAAGATCGGCGTGGAACTGAAGATCGAAAACCAGACCGCCAAAGTCTTCTTTGGGGAGACAACACCGAAACGGAAGTTCCAGATGGCCATGTACGCCTGGGTGAACTCTCCTTCCACCGTGGGCGAGAGTCTCTGGACCGCCAGAAACATTCCTAACGATGGGAATGGCTGGACGGGCCAGAACCGGGCCGGGTGGAACAATGCCGAAAACGAGAAGCTTTATGCGGAGATCCCGGTAACCATGGACAAGAAGAAACGGATTGCGCTTCTGCAGAGGGAGCAGGAGCTCTGGGCCGAGGAGTTGCCGGCGATCCCCCTCTATTACCGGGTGGATATCAGCGCGGTAAGGAAGGGTCTCCAGAACTGGCGGCCCACCGGCATGCTGCATCCGATCACCTGGAATATCGAAAAGTGGTCCTGGAGCGAGTAGACGCCATTCAGATGAGACGCCAAGGCCTGGAAGGATCCGGTAGGCTTGCCGGCTCTTCCAGGCTCCTTTTAAAAGAGGGGGAGAAGATGCAGAGGTACATTATCCACCGCCTGATTCAGATGGTTCCATTGCTTTTGGGGGTTTCGGTAATCATCTACTTTCTCTTGAGCATGGTGCCCGGCGACCCGGTGGACCTTTTGATCACCGCCAATCCCAATGTGAAGATGGAGGATGTGGCAAGACTCAAGCATGCTTACGGCCTCGATCAACCCATTTATATCCGCTACGGTAAATGGCTGGAGCGAACGGTCACCGGGGATCTGGGATGGTCGCGGGTGTACAAGCGCCCTGCGGGAAAGATGGTGTTGCAGCGGTTGCCCAATACCGTCACACTCATGAGCGCCGCACTGCTGGTGAGCTTGCTAATCGCGATTCCGGTCGGGATTTATTCCGCCAAACGGCAGTATTCATTCCTGGACTACATATTTACGGTGCTGGCATTTCTGGGGCAGTCCATGCCCAGCTTCTGGTTCGGGATCATGTTGATCCTTCTCTTTGCGGTCAAGCTGCACTGGCTTCCTCCCGGGGGCATGATGGACATCGGAGTGGCCAACACCGTCTTTACCCGCCTCAAATACCTGATCCTCCCGACGGTGGTTCTTTCCCTGATTAACGTGGGCCGCTGGGCCCGTTACATGCGTTCCACCATGCTGGAAGTAATCAACCAGGATTACATCCGGACGGCGCGGGCCAAAGGACTTACCGACCGGGCGGTGACCTACCGGCATGCTTTCCGCAACGCCCTGATCCCGGTGATCACGCTTCTGGCCATCGAGATTCCTGGCCTGTTCAGCGGCGCGACAATCACCGAGACGGTCTTCTCCTGGCCGGGAATCGGCAAACTTAATTACGATTCGATCATGTTGAACGACTATGCGGTGGCCATGGCTTCCATCATGATCTTTGCCATACTGGTGGTCTTCTTCAACCTTGTGGCGGATATCGCCTACGCGCTGGCTGATCCCAGGGTACGATACGAATAACGGCTGGAGGAGAAAGAAGATGGCGACAAACCCTGCAATGGACACAAATCTTCCACCGGTTGGGCCGGTGCCGCCGGTTGGCGCCGGAGTTCCAGCCGAACCAGAGAGTCTGAGTTATATCCAGTCTGTCTGGCGGCGCTTCCGCCGGCATAGACTGGCCATGTTTGGAGGGGCGCTGGTTCTGGCGCTGGTCTTGTTCGCCCTGGCCGCTCCGTGGATCCTGCCCTACAAATTTGACGATATCGACCTGGCGCACAGATTTTCCCCGCCGTCGGCCACCCACTGGTTCGGCACCGATGACCTGGGGCACGACGAGCTCACCAGGGTGATCTACGGCGGCCGCGTTTCACTGTTGATCGGGTTTGCCTCGGCGATCAGCTCGGCAATCATCGGGATGGCGATTGGAGCGGTTGCGGGATACTACGGCGGGCTGCTGGACAATGTGCTCATGCGGTTTACGGACATCATGTTTGCCATCCCGACCCTGCCGTTGTTGTTTGTTCTTTCCCGGATCCTCGGGGGGAGTGTTTTAAGCATTATCGTGGTATTGGTGCTCATGGGCTGGATGACCGCGGCCCGGCTGGTCCGCGGCTCGATCTTGTCCCTGAAGCAGCGGGAATTTATCGAGGCCTCGCGGGCGGTGGGGGCCGGCAACGCCCGGATCATCATCCGCCACCTTCTGCCCAACGCCCTTGCTCCAGTGGTGGTGGCTTCCACGCTGATGATGGGGTCAAATATCATCCTGGAATCCTCGCTCAGTTACCTTGGGCTTGGCGTTATGCCTCCGACGCCGACCTGGGGCAACATGCTTTCCAACGCTCAGGAAGCCATCTGGCGGGCGCCCTGGCTGGCGATCTATCCAGGGATTTTCATCCTGGTGACGGTGCTGGGGTTCAATTTTCTGGGTGACGGCCTGCGCGACGCCCTGGATCCCAAGTCGAAGCGGTAGACGGTTAAGAGATAAGAGGGAGAGGAGGCAGTTGGTTTTTTGCCCCGAGAAGGTGGCTCGAAGTTTTTGTGGTATAATAGTAATGGCTGAGGTCGGCATGGTACTGAAGGTTGATATTGGCTATGGAGGGCAATCCCGATCCTGTAGCCTGGGGTGAATTATCGTGTTAATAGAGCTTCCCAAGGTTCTTTTTAAGCTTAAAGCTTATTTTAAGGCTCACCTCTCGGTGAAACTGGCCATGCTGTTTGGGTCCTATGCCCGTGGGACCGCTGGGCCGCTAAGTGATCTTGACATCGCCGTTTTGTTTAAACCTGATCTCTCCAAAACTGAAAGGTTTCTGCTTCGCGGGGAGATTGCCGAAGATGTTCGGAGGATAGTCGCACAAACTTCCGTGGATGCCATCCGAAAATACCTGGATACCAAGCCACTGCGACGTGTTCAAACCGAATACCTTATGGAGAGGCTTTCCCAGCCTTCCCGGGAGAGCGACACCCCTATTAAAGGGTGGTGAGTTCATATTGACGGCAAGGCGATCGAGATCCTTACACTCCATATTGCCCGATTGGCCTGAGCAGGCTGCGGGAACTTACGAACAAGCTCGGATCAAAACTTCTGGAGTATAACATCTGGAAAATTCACCAGAAGGAGTTGCCTGGCCTGCCTCCCCATATCGGGAAGTGGGTGGAACAAGCCTGGTCCGGTGAAAAAGGTTTTGGACCATACAGCCCGGTCTACTTTGCGGGCAGATATTACGATCTCGACAGTTTGGACCAGTTGTCGGCAGATGTAATTGGCATATCGGGGGAATCTCGGGCCGAAACAAAGATGCCGTCCTCTTCTCTGCAATCGGATAGCGGCGGTGATTCGTCTCCGGAGAAGCTACCACCTTCTCCGGAGATCAGCATCCGCCGGCTTGCCGATCCGGCGGAGATCCGGTGTCAGTTTGAACTTGGCGCCGAGCAAACCTGGCCAGAACGAAAATCGGGAGGTCCGCTGGCCTTCTGTGGACACCACCTCTTATCCTGCAAGACCGCGCTATGGGCTGACCTCATCCGGCGCTACGGGGCCATGGGGCTGATAGCCAGCTTGAACAGGCGAGAGTGTGGCATGGTAACTTTCGTGCCGAAACCGATCGCCCGCCTCCTTGGCTGGGCAACTTCTCCCGAAAACCATGCGCTGGAGCATACCCTGTCCGTAGCCTGTCTGGTTGTGCAGCCATACGCCAGGGGACGTGGGGTGGCAAAGGCGCTGGTGAACGCCCTTGGCGGTTATGCCCGGGAAAACGGCTATCGCCGGGTAGAGGCGGCGACCACTTCCAGGCGGACCGCACCAGACCACTACGGTTGGCAGACCACGGAGCTGTTTACCGGCCAGGGTTGGCAGATCGCCCCCGGAGCCGGAGCCACCTGGCTGCCGGTGATGGTGGCTCTGGAGTTATGACCAAATACTTGCATCAGCCATGCCTCGCAGCGCCCGCAAGTCCTTGTTGGCAGCCAATAGCAACTGCCGGGCTTCGTCAGACGCCGCCATAGAGAAACCTCCCTTCCCGTAACGCCCGTGCGATAATATGATTGCGGGCGCCACGCCAGCGGTCAACTTCCTCGCGGCTGTAAACCAGGATGTCTTTGGCAATCGCAAACCCGGCAAGGGCACGCCACAGCCGGGCCATTTCCTTGCGGCGGTCTCTGGCCGGTCCAAACGGCGCTGTTTCAATGACCAATAAGTCCACATCCGAGTCGGGGCGGGCGTTGCCGGTGGCATGGGAACCAAAAAGGATAATGGCTTCGGGATGAACTCACCACCCCACAACAGCGGCCATTTCGCGGATTAATTCTTCGGTTACGGGAGCCATGGGAACCTCCTTTATCGAATTACGAGGTGCGAGATGTACCGTTCCATCCCGTCATCCTGTTTCTTTCCTTACGGCAATTATAGCATAACCGGGTAGAAGTGCAAACAGTACGATAGGCTCTTAATTCTAAAGTTCTTGAAAAAGTGGAAAGGAAATCAAAAAAAGTTGGCTTGAGCTGGCGTAATCGACAATAAAGAAGGATTTTTTGCAGGGCTATTGACTATTCGCCAATCCTGTTTTATACTATACCCAGTATGGTATATATACCGAATAGTGAACCGGGGCGGAAGGGGAGCGTGGCAGCGCAGATGATCACCGTGGAGATTCAACCTGGCGGTTGCGACCAGGAGACAATCATCGTGGCTTATTCGGAAGACAACCAGAAGGTCAATCTGGATATTGCCAGCAAGTGCCCGGCGATTCAAAAGGCGGCCGAGGAGTTGCGGCAGCTGGACGCTTCCTCGGAGGTCTTCGGCTCGGCCATCAACACCACCGTCTACAAGGTGATGGCCAAGTATGCCAGGCATCCCAGTTGTCCGGTGGCTTCCGGGGTTTTGAAGGCGATTGAGGCCACGGTGGGGCTGGCGCCGCCGGTTGACGTGCACATGCGGATCACGGAGAGTTAGAAAAATTGATCTTACAGGAAAGGGGGATTTCAGATGCGAGTCGCGTACATTAAAGAAGAAAGGTGCGATCAATCGCCGTTCTGTCCCGCGGGGCAGTCCTGCCCGACCGGGGCCATCTCGTTCATCATGGGGGGCGGGGTCATTCCGTCCTATGGCGGCGGGAAGTTGTCCGTGGACGAGGATCTCTGCCTGGGGTGCGGGAAGTGCGTGGACTTCTGCCCGCACAGCGCGGTCGACCTGGTTGTAGTGGAAGACGGGCTTTTGCCGGGAGGCGGAAGACTCGGCAATAACCCAGGAAACGCCGGGACCGGACGTCCGGGAACCGATCGCCGGGAATCGCCGCCTTCCACGAACGGCGCCGGCGCCGAAAAAGGGTTTAAAACCGCGGCGGCGAACCAGAATATAGTCAGGACAAATAACCGGCAGAACAACCAGTTTGTCGGACCTGTCGACTTGAACGACACCAACTTCCACCGGGAGGTCGTCCTCTACGATGGAGTGGTTCTGGTGGACTTCTGGGCGGAGTGGTGCGGGCCTTGCCGGATGATGGGGCCCATTGTCGAGCAGCTCGCCAGGCAGTACGCCGGCACGGTGAAAGTCGGGAAGCTCAATGTGGACGAGAACCCGCATTCCGCCGAGACCTACGGGATCATGAGCATTCCGACCATGCTGATCTTCAAGGACGGGGAAGTGGTGGATCGGATCGTCGGCGCTCAGCCCCAGGAAGCCGTGGCCAGAAGGTTGGACAGCTGGCTGGCCCGGTAAAACGGGACAGGTGGCACGTAAGAAAAGGTCCGGTGGAGCCGCGGAACAGGCCTGGCGGCATGGAGACAGGCTTGTTGAATGGTACAGGGATGAAAAGGGGTGGCGGACGTGAACATCAATATCGAGATGGAAAAGACGGATAACGCGGCCGGTGGAGGAGAGATCTACGATCTGGCGATCATCGGGGGCGGTCCCGCCGGTCTTTCGGCCGGCCTGTACGGGGCCAGGGCGCGGCTCAAGACTCTCTTGATCGAGCGCGGCCTTTTTGGCGGGCAGGCGGCGACCACCGACCACATTGCCAACTACCCGGGCTTTCCGGAGGGGGTTGGCGGGGCGGAACTGGCGGAGCGGATGTCCCAACAGGCCCAGGCCTTCGGCCTGGAGACCGTCTTCGGGGAAGTCACCGGTGTGAAGAACGATGGCGGCCTCAAGATGATCGATCTCTCCGGGACAAATTACACCGCCAGGACACTGATTATCGCCACCGGTTCCGAGCCCAGCCAGCTGGGCGTGCCCGGTGAGGCCGAGTTTCGCGGGAAAGGGGTCTCCTATTGCGCGACCTGCGACGGCGCCTTCTTCCGGAACAAGGACATCGTGGTGGTGGGAGGCGGTGACGCCGCGGTGGAGGAGGGTATTTACCTGACCCGGTTTGCCCGGCAGGTGACCATCGTGCATCGCCGGGACAAGTTCCGGGCGACACAGGTCGTGCAGGAGCACGCCTTCGCCAACCCGAAGATCAAGTTAATCTGGAATGCGGTGGTCGAGGAGATCAAGGGCGGCCAGGTGGTGGAAGCGGTAAAGCTGCGGGACACCGTCAAGGGTACGACGCAGGAGATTCCGGCCAGCGGGGTCTTCATCTACGTGGGGACGAAGCCGAATACGGCATTCCTTGGAGATTTGCTGCAGCTTGACGACCGGGGGTATATCCCGGCGGATGAGCGGATGCACACCTCGGCACCGGGGATCTTCGCCGCGGGGGATGTGCGGCGGAAGGACCTCCGGCAGGTGGTGACCGCCGTCTCCGACGGGGCGATTGCGGCCGTTGAGGCGGAGAAGTATGTGGAGGCGCAACGGGAGGCAGGGGTGACCAGTGGCAGGAAATGAGCGGGAGTTGGCACTGGAAAGAGTTCGCCAGCTGGAGGCGCAGATCGACGATCTGAAGAAGCGCTGGCCGGCGCATTCTTTAAAACCCCCCATGATGCTGGAACTCGAACGGCTGGAGGAAGAGCTGGAGGAGGCCCGGGCTAAAGTCCCGCCCGCCAGTTAGCCTGGCGGTTCGTCTGATAGCGGTTCTTCGAAAGCATTAACATTTGTGAGGGAGTGATCCCCATCAGGATTGGCGTAGTCTCCGACACCCACATCCCGATGCGTGCCAGGTTCTTGCCGCCGGCGCTTCTGGAAGGGTTGCGGGGCGTGGACCTGATCCTTCACGCCGGCGATCTGGTGGATGAGGCGGTCCTGTGGGATCTCACGGCTATCGCGCCGGTGGAGGCGGTGGGTGGAAATGTGGATCCGCCCGAATTGCGCAACCGGCTGGGCCGTTTCAAGTTGCTGAACCTGGGCGGGCTTAATGTCGGCCTGGTTCATGGCGATGGGGCCGGGGGGAGTACACCCCTCCGGGCCCTTTCATTCTTTGCGGACGCCCACTGCGTGGTCTTCGGCCACAGCCACCGGGCCTACAATGAACGGCACGGCCAGGTGCTGCTCTTCAACCCCGGCTCTCCCACCGACAAACGGGGAGCGCCACACCCTTCCTACGGCATCCTGGAGATCGGGAGCGGCATTCGGGGGGAGATAATCTATTTTTAGATGGGAGACAGTCTATTTTAATTTGCATACCGCCCCCGCCGGCTGGGGAAACTGACAACATCAATCGCATATGAGGCGCTTTACGGCGCACATGAGGCGTTTCATTTTGGAAGGGGATGTTGTAACAGTGCACGAAGACCTAACCAGCCGGGTAAAACAGATTGTTCATGATTATATGGAAGCCTGGAAAAGTTCTTCTGAACTGACGGAACTTGACGCGGCGGAGCGGGAGGAACTGTTCGGGGTAATCCAGGATGAGTTGGGCGTCGTCTTTGACAGACACGACCTTGAGGAACTGGTGGACAAGGAAGACCTGGAGATAAAGGATATCGTCGATGCGGTGGAAGAGGGGGAGGAATTGGACGAGGAATATTGAACCCCCCAAGCATGCCCGACGGGCATGCCCATGAGTGTATTGCCCCCCAAAAAAACAGAGCCACTCTCCAGAGTGGCGCACTTGAAACGGATCTGATGCATTTGAATATGCAAAGGATCTAGATGGATACAGGGCCGCCGGTGACCGGGAAAGATTAATGGGAATGGTCATGGGCGGGCTTGTTTTCTTTAAAGATGGCGTTCATCTGCTTGCGGAAAAAGGTCAGGTTGACGAGGGCCATCAGCAAAAAATAGCCCAGGATTCCGTAAACAATGGTCATCTCCATATGTGCCACCCCCTTCGCCTGACCTAAGAATACCACAAACTGGTCCTGATTTCAACATGGAGGAACTCACCCCCCATTTGTCGAATAGGTGGCAAATACCTGGCGGGCATGTTTTAGCGCCAGCCAGGCCGATGAGGCAAAGTGAGGGAGAATCTTTTGGGGACACTTATCAATGCCGCCACGATTATTCTGGGCGGGGTGCTGGGCCTCTTTTTGAAAGGCCGGCTTTCGGAGCGGGTCAATGGAACGATCATGCAAGGGGTTGGTCTGGTGATCCTGCTGATCGGGCTGGACATGGCCAGGCAGACGCATAATGCCATTATGGTGCTCATCAGCCTGGTGGCCGGTGGGATCATCGGCGAAACCCTGAATCTGGAGGGGCGTTTTGAGGACTGGAGCGACAGGCTGCAGGCGCGGTTCGCCAGGGGCGAGAGCACCTTCAGCCGGGGGTTTGTCGCCGCCAGCCTGCTCTTTTGCGTGGGGCCCATGGCGATCATGGGCGCCTTTGACGACGGGCTGCGCGGGAACTACCAGGTGCTGGTGAACAAGGCGGCCCTGGACGGGATCAGCTCCATTGCCCTGGCGGCCAGCCTTGGTTTCGGGGTGGTCTTCTCGGCGATTCCGGTCTTTTTGTACCAGGGAAGCCTCACCCTGCTGGCGGTCACCATCCGGCCGATCATGACTCCTCTGGCCATCGCCGAGATGACCGCCACCGGCGGGCTGATGATCGTGGGCCTGGCCTTTAACATGCTCGGGTTCCGGAAGATCAAGGTGACCAACTTTTTGCCCGCGCTGGTTCTGGCCGTGGCGATTGCGTATTTTTGGCCGGGCGCGATGCGATTGTTGGGCATAGGCTGAAGCGGCGGCCACAGGTCAAATTTAAATTTTTAAGCCTCCTGCTTTGCATAAGGTGCTCCATATCTGGGAAATCCTATATGCAAAGGAGGGAAGGACATGAGAAACCTTTATATAATTTTGGGACTGGCCCTGGTGGCCTTGATCGGCGTGGCCGTCTGGACGAACTGGGGAGGCAGGCGGTTCGCGCAACCAACTCCAGCGCCCCGGAGTCAGACGAGCCCGGCGCCCAGGAGCCAGACAAACCCGGCGCCCAGGTCAACGACGCCGGCCCCGCCAACCCCGCCGACCACCGAGACGGCAAAAGTCTGGAAGGATACCACGCCGAACGGCTGCGTGGATTGCCACAAGGTAAAAGAGGGCAAGGACTACACCCTCAACGCCATGACCAGGCGAATCCAGGGGCATCCCACAGTCCAGGCCAAGACGGTCAAGGAGTGCATGACCTGCCACGCGGAGGGTTCGTTCCCCTTCCGGAAGGTTCTTCACGTCAAGCACCTGAAGAACAACATCTTTATCGACAAGTACAAGGGCAATTGCCTGAACTGCCACAAGATGGCGCAATCCGGCGAGATCGTGGTCAAGGGGCTGGAAGGCTGAGAAGGGCCTGGGACTCCTGTAAAATTGACTCTGCAAAATTGGCTGCAGATGTGACTCAAATGGACTGCCAAAGTGGCTGCTCAAGGAGGGACTTCGTAAAAAGGAGTCCTTCTTTAAATTTCCGGGGGTGATCTTCTGTCACCTCCTTTTCGTTGCATTTCGCCCCAAAATCCTGTAAACTAGGAAGGGTATGAACACAGGTTCAGCCTGAATGTCTGGGGGTTGGAAGGATGCGCCTGCTTTTGGCGGTCTGGATGGGGAAACTGTATATGCACCTGGCCCGTGCTTTTCATATGGGCGGAGGCACCAGCTTTCCCGGGATCCTGGCCAGAAAGATCGAGCCGGCCACCCTCCGGAAATTGTCCCTGCGCCTGAAGCAGGGGGCGGTGATGGTCACCGGCACCAACGGAAAGACCACCACCAACAAAATGCTGAACAACATCCTCAAGCAGGTGGGAATCAGTCCGATTTACAATCTCTCCGGGGCCAATTTGCCCGGCGGGGTGACCACGGCTTTCCTGGACCATGCCACCCTGATGGGGAGGCCCAAATCCGATCTGGCGCTTCTGGAGATCGACGAGGCGGCCATGCCGAGAGTCGCCGCCGATGTGGTCCCGCGGGTGGTGATCGTGACCAATTTCTTCCGGGATCAGCTGGACCGCTACGGGGAACTGGACCATACCGTGGCGCTGATCCGCAGCGCGCTTGCCACGCTGCCCGCCAGTTCCACGGTGCTCCTCAACGCCGACGACCCGCTGGTAAGCAGCCTGGGAAAGGATCTGGCGGCCCAGGTGATCTATTTCGGCCTGGAGGACGCGCGGCAGGAGGCCGGCGAAAAGTTCCAGACCGCCGATGCCAAGTTCTGCACCAACTGCGGCGCCGAATACAGTTACAGCGCGGTATACTACGGCCATCTGGGGAAGTATCGGTGCCCCCGGTGCGGCAACGCAAGGCCGGATCCACAGATCTACGCCTCTTCCATCGAGATCGAGGGGATGCAGCGAAGCCGGATCCACGTGGTCACGCCACAAAAGCAATTTTCGCTTACCTTGAACCTTCCCGCCTTATATAATGTCTACAACGCCCTGGCGGCGGTGGGGGCGGCCCTCAGCCTGGGAATAGAGGTCGAAGCGATTCGCAAGGGAATTGAAAGCGTCTCCAGCGCTTTCGGCCGGATGGAGAAGATCAGCATCGAGGGGAAAGAAGTGGTGATGGCCCTGGTCAAGAACCCCACCGGGTTCAACGAAGTTCTTCACACCTTGCTCTCCGACAAACAGCCCAAGAAGCTGATGATTCTCATCAACGACAACCCGGCCGACGGCGAGGATGTCTCCTGGCTGTGGGACGTGGACTTCGAGATGCTGGCGGAGCCTGGAATCGTGGAATCCACGGTGGTGTCGGGGATTCGCGCCGGTGATATGGCGGTGCGCCTGAAGTACGCGGGCGCGGACGTGGGCAGGCTACGGATAGACGGGGACTTTAAATCGGCTTTCCGGTCGGCTCTGGCCGGGGTCAATCCCGGCGAAACCCTCTATGTGCTGCCGACTTACACCGCCATGCTGGATCTGCGGAAGTTCATCCACAAGATGGGTTACGTGAAAAACTTCTGGGAGGAGTAACGATGTTCCTTCGGATCTGCCACCTTTACCCGGATCTCATGAATATCTACGGCGATCGCGGGAACGTGATCGCTCTCCAGAAAAGAAGCCAGTGGCGCGGGATCGAGACGGAGGTCATTCAGGCCACGGTAGGGCGGAGTTACGACTTCCGCCAGTTCGACATCGTCTTCTTTGGCGGGGCGCAGGATAAGGAACAGAAGCTGGTTTGCGCGGATCTCCAATCGGCGAGCCAGGAGTTGCAGACCAGGCAGGGCGATTCCCTGCGCATGGCCGTGGAGGACGGCGCGGTGGTTCTGGGCATCTGCGGCGGCTACCAGTTGCTGGGTGAATACTTCCGGACGGGGGAGGGCGAGGTCCTGCCGGGCCTGGGCATCTTCGACGCCTATACGGTGGCCGGAAACAGGCGGATGATCGGGGATGTGGTGGTGGAGAGCCCGTTCTTTCCGGGAGCGCCCCAAAAGACGCTGGTGGGCTTTGAAAACCATTCCGGCCAGACCTTTTTGCGCAACGGCCTCCAGCCGATCGGGCGGGCGGTCATCGGCAACGGGAATAACGGCCAGGACCGCTTCGAGGGCGCGGTGTACAAGAACGCCTTTGGATCTTATCTGCACGGCTCGCTGTTGCCGAAGAACCCGTGGTTCGCCGACCTTTTGATCGAGCGCGCGCTGGAGCGCAAGTACGGCGATAAAGTCGAACTCGCGTCTCTGGAGGATGATCTCGAGATCTTGGCGCACGATTCGGCCAGCAAGCGGGCCGCCACCAGGCCCAGGCTGGCTACCTGAGAACAGCGCTTAAAGGTTCAGGTCCAACACCGTCCAGGCCACGCGGTCCATCTTCGTCCCGTATTGCAGAGTTTCCGCCCCCACAAAGAGCTTGCGCACTTTAAAGCCGCGCATGGCCCTTGGGGAGGGGAGGCCTTCTTCCTGGCCGGGCGGATTGGCCAGGGCGCGCAGGGGAACCCGAAGTTCGATGGTCCTTCCGTTCATGGCCTCCTGGATCGCTTCATCGGGACCGCTCCCCCAGCTGCTCTGCCAGATCCGGCGGTTGGCGGCCAGATTGGTGACGCGCTGGATGCCGGAGGTTTTCAGGTCGATGTCCAGATGTTGCGCGGCCAGGACGTTATACAGGTAGATCCGGTAGGTGACGTCCGGCCTGGGCGGTTCCTCCAGGTCCAGCCGGAGAAAGAGGAACCGCGGGCTGTTGGCGGCATAGACCGCCTTGATATCCACGGGGCCGGTGATGTTCCTCCGGAAGGTGTCCCGGTAGGCTGCCAGTGGGGAATCGGCCACCGGGTCGATGATCGCCGGCCGGCCGGCGCCCCAGTCCACCGCCGATCCGTTGATCTTTAGAGTGTCATCCCCAACCGGCAGGGGGTTTACAGGCCGGTATTCGCCGAATAGCTCGTTGCGCCTGGCGAAACTCACCAGATATCTTCTCATGACGGCCACCTGGCTCTTGTAGCGCAGGATGGCTTCGTATTTCATCCGCGCCTCCTCCCGGGAGAGGGGAAATTCCAGCCAGGCCAGTCCCAAATTGGCCAGAGAATTTGGCGGAAACAGCGGGTTCCCCAGGTGTTTGCCCCCTGGAGATGGCCAGTTGCCCCGGTGCACCAGGTAGGTGAAGATGCGAACCTTCCTGGCCAAAGGCCACCCTTCGCTCTTCAATTGTTCAAGAGCGGTGATCACAAAGGCGTTGGTTGCCCAGTGGTCCGGATGCATGTCATTGGGATGGGGGATGTACAGGTCGTCGGGCTCATACTCCTTGAGGATCGCCTTGATGTCCCTGAGAAGTGCTTCACCGGCGTACGGCATCCCGTGGTGAAAGCTGTTGCGGTAGGGCGATCTCGTCAACCCGGTATGGATTGACCTGTACGGGCGGTCCAGCTCCCAGTTGGTGGTCCACATCGGCTCAATTCCGTGGTCCGGGTAACCCAGGAAGATCGCCGCGCCTTCTTTCACCCCCAGGCGTCCAAGGGCGGAGATGGCTTCGTGCTGGCGGAGTTCGCCGAGTTCGATGTACCTGGCGGGATTTACGCCGTTCTTCCCGAATCTCTTCTGCACAGCCGCCCGAAAGCCGTCGCCGTTGGTGATAAAGACCACGTGGATGCGCGCGCCCTTTGCGGCGGCACGGGCCAACAAGCCCCCGGCGCCGAGAGTCTCGTCATCGGCGTGGGGCGCAAAGACCAGGATGGAGTGTTTTGGATTCAGATTGAGCTTGCTGGTAAAAGTGAACGGTTGGCCCTTGGACCACGAAAAGAGGGCTGACGAAACAGCCAGAAGGACAAAGAGGGCCAGGCCCGCGATCCAGATCCACGCCACCGGCCGCAGGTACATTCGACGACCGGCGGTGCTGCGCCTTTGGTGCAAAACTTTCACCGCCTTGGAATCATTGCTCCTGATCCAGAACTCGCAATCTAAAGGACCCAAACTGGATTTGAACATATTTCGACGGGGTTTTCAATATTCCTGTAAGGAGTGGAAAGACATGGAGCCGATTCGCCTCCTGTACGTCATCCGGCCGGCGGCCGGGGGGATGAGGGAACATCTTTTGAACCTTGTTGGCGGGCTGGATCCGTCCGAATACCGGATCACCGTGGCCTGCCCCCCGGATGAGGGAATGGTGGCCAGGCTCAAGGGGTCGGGCGCGGAGGTGCGCGCCTTCGCTCTTAAAGGCGAACTCTCGCCTTGGTCGGACTGGAAAGCGGCGCTCTTTTTGCGCCGTCTGATCCGGTCGGAGAGGATCCAGCTGGTGCATGTGCACAGCTTCAAGGCCGGCCTGGTGGCCCGGATCGCCGCCGGGGGCCGGGGCCGTTTGGTCGGGAGCCCCGCCCCCCATCCGGACGTTGGCCATCCGACCGCCAGCCGCCCAAAGATAGTATACACCGTTCACAACTTTATCTTCGGGGAAGGCGGCCAGGGGCTGAAGAGGCGGCTGTACATCTTCATGGAAAATCTTCTGGCGCCGCGGACGGACAGGATTATCACCGTTTCCGGCGCCTTGCGGCAGGATCTGCTGCGCCTGGGCGTTCCTCCGGAGAAGGTGGCGCCCATCTATAACGGGATTGATACCCGCCGCTTCGCCCATGCACGAAATCCAGAGGTGCGCGCCCGGAAGCGGGCGGAACTGGGGCTGGCGGACGGCCGGTTCGTGGTGGGGACGGTGGCCAGATTGATCCCCTCCAAGGGGGTAGGTTTTCTGCTCGGGGCGGTCTCCCGGGTGCTCGCCCGGATCCCGGGGGCGGTCTTTTTGATCGCGGGTGCCGGGCCGCAACGGCAGGAACTGGAAGGCCTGGCAGCGCGTCTCGGAATCGGGGAGGCGGTCCGGTTCCTCGGGTTTCGGGAAGATGTGCCGGAACTTCTGGCGGCGTTCGACCTGTTTGTTCTCCCCTCGTTGAGCGAGGGAATGGCCATCATCCTGGTGGAGGCCATGGCGGCCGGCCGCCCGGTGGTGGCCAGCAAAACGGGCGGGATGGTGGAAGTGGTGGAGGATGGAAAGACCGGCCTGCTCGTGCCGCCGGGGGATTCGGAGGCGCTGGCGGAGGCGATCCTCCGCCTGCACGGAGACCCGGCTGGAACCGCGGAGTTTGTTGCGGCGGCGGAACGCCGGGTGGAGGAGAAGTTCACCCTGGAGGCCATGTTGCGGCAGACCCGGGAAGTTTACCGGAGCGTGCTTGAATCGGATCAGGGAAAGATGAACTAGGCGGATGGTCTGGAAGATGGTCTAGCGAGAATCGACGTGATCCCGCGCCAGGGCAAGCAGGGTCTCGCGGGAGTTCCATTCGGGGTGTTCCAGCACCTGCCCCAGCAGGTAATCGAGCAATCGCCCGATCTCCGGGCCGGGTGGCCGGGATAGGCCTTGCATGAGGTCATGGCCGGTTACCGCCAGGTCTTTCCGGCGGAAGGCGGCGGGCCCGGCCAGGATCCTTTCCACCCGCTCCGCAAAAAGGTTGATATCTTCCAGTGAAAGCCCTCCGGCGCCCTGCTCCCTTCCCGAGGACAGGGCGTCCGCGGTTCGCAGCCTGATGAGATCGTGGATGGTTTTGGCGCCGACGCCGGCAATCAGTTTGCGAATGGTGGAATCCTTGACCGCGGGGCTGGCGGAGAACATATGGTGGCGGATGAGCAGGCGGACCCGGGCAATGAGGCTCGCCGGGTAATGCAACCGGGCCAGAATCCGCTCCGCCAGTTCCACCGAGGCCGTTTCGTGGCCGTAAAAATGGGCTGCTCCGCCGGGATCCACGCTTTTGACCCGGATCTTGCCGAGATCGTGCAGGAGCGCGGCCAGGCGCAGCGCCAAAACAGGCGGAGTCGCGGCGGCGGCGAGGATGCTGTGGGTATAGACCGAATAAGCGTGGTACTTGTTTTGCATCACCCCGAAGCCGGCGTCCAGCTCGGGGATGACGCGTTTCATCAGCCCGGTGACGCGCAGGAGCCGCAGGCCGTAGACAAGATGCGGCGCCAGGAGGATCCGGCTGAATTCGTCGCGGATTCTCTCCGCGGAAACGTGGGTTATGAGCCGCCCTTCTTCAAGAATCGCCCGTTTCACGCCGGCTTCGGGCGCAAAACCAAGCTCGGCGGCGAACCGGACGGCCCGGAGCATGCGCAGGGCGTCCTCCCGGAATCTTTCCCGGGGATCCCCCACGGTGGCAAGGCGGCTTTTGGCCAGGTCCGCCCGCCCTCCGAAAGGATCCACCAGCTCCCCGCCGGGTCCCAGGGCCATGGCGTTGATGGTGAAGTCCCGGCGGGCCAGGTCGGCGGCCAGGTCCCGGGAAAAGCTCACGCTCTCCGGCCGGCGCCCATCCAGGTAGCGGCCGTCGGAGCGAAAGGTGGTGACCTCCACCATCCGTTCCGGGGTGCGCACTGTGATCGTGCCGTACCGCTCGCCGGCGGGGAGATGATCGGGGAAGAGGACCTTGACCTCATGCGGCGGGGCGTCGGTGGCCACATCCCAGTCATGGGGCGGGCGGCCCAGGAGCAGATCCCGGACCGCGCCCCCGGCCACGTAGGCTTGAAAGCCATGCCCATTCAACCGGGCCAGGATCTGCTGTACGTCCGGCGGCGACAAGAGCGCTGCTGGCCCGGATTGAAGTCTCCGTCCCGATTTGCCGGAAGGCGGCATAAGCGGTTCCTCCACAGGGAAGGGTTTTGGCCCCTTTTCTAGAAAGTTTTCAGGTACTGGTCGATCTCCCACTGGTGCACCTGGGTGCGGTAGACGTCCCATTCGATGGTCTTGGCTTCCACAAAGTGGTTGTAGATATGCTCGCCCAGCGCGGATTTCATCAATTCATCCTTGGCCAGCTCGTCGATGGCGTCTTTCAGGCTGCCGGGGAGGCTCATGATTCCCTCGGCGGCGCGTTCCGCCGGCGACAGGTGGTAGATGTTCTTGGTGGTGGACTCCGGCGGGCTGATCTTGTTCTTGATCCCGTCCAGGCCGGCCTTGAGCATCACGGCAAAGGCCAGGTAGGGGTTGCAGGACGGATCGGGGTTGCGCAGCTCGACCCTGGTGCTCAAACCCCTGGCCGCCGGCACCCGGATCAGGG
Source organism: Bacillota bacterium (assembly GCA_023381695.1). Lineage (GTDB taxonomy): Bacteria > Bacillota > UBA5301 > JAMCQP01 > JAMCQP01 > JAMCQP01. Next base: position 26,564 of record JAMCQP010000089.1, read on the forward strand.
CGCTGCGGTTCATGGCCGACCAGGCGATATACACCGGCGCTTCATAGCCCGGTACCAGCCGCTTGTACGAATTGACCAGGGGGTTGGTGATGGCCGTGAAGTTCTTGACGTGCTTGAGGAGGCCGCCCACAAAGTGGATGGCGGTTTCGCTCAGCTGGAATTTCCCGTTGGGTTCGTAGAAGGCGTTCTCGCCGTCCCTGAAGAGAGAGATGTGCGTATGCATGCCGGAACCGTTGATGCCGAAGATGGGCTTGGGCATGAAGGTGGCGTGCAACCCGTGCTTGAGGGCCACGGCCCTGGTGACCAGCCGGAAGGTGGCGACCCGATCCGCGGTGGTGAGGGCGTCGGCGTACTTGAAATCGATCTCGTGCTGGCCCTCGGCCACCTCGTGGTGGGAGGCTTCCACTTCAAACCCCATCTCTTCCAGGTTGAGCACGATCTCCCGCCGGGCGTCTTCGCCGCGGTCCACCGGGGAGAGATCGAAGTAACTGCCTTCGTCGTGGGTGATGGTGGTGGGTTGCCCCTCGGCGTCCTGCTTGAACAGGAAAAATTCGGCCTCCGGGCCGCAGTTCATCACATACCCCATCTCGGCGGCTTCCGCCAGCACCTTTTTCAGTGTGGAGCGCGGGCATCCGGCGAAAGGCTTTCCGTCCACGGTGTAGATGTCGCAGATCATGCGGGCCACGTTGGTCCGCCATGGGTAGATGACGAAGGTGTCAAAATCGGGCTTGAGGTACATGTCGGACTCCTCAATCCGGGTGAAACCCTCGATGGAAGAGCCGTCAAACATGATCTTCCCGTCCAGGGCTTTCGGCAACTGCTTCACGGGGATCGCCACGTTTTTCAGGACCCCGAGAATGTCGGTGAATTGAAGGCGGATGAACTGGACGTTGCCCTCTTCGGCCATTTTGAGAATCTGTTCTTTGGTGTAACCCATCTTACCGTCCTCCTCGAAGTTTATAGGCTAATGATATCCTGGTTCACACCACATGTCAAGTATTTGTTAGGTATTTTAACGTAAAATTTACAATGGGGGCGAAACCATGGGAACGCAAGCTGGGGATACAGGGAGCAAGGGTACAGGGAGCAAGGAGGCGAAGAGTAAGGCGGCCGGGCCGCTTTTACCAGGGTTGGAAGGCCGAATCAAGGCGGTTATCAAAAAAAAAGCAAGGGGGGTGGGGGTGGCCGCCAGGGATCTGGTGACCGGGCAGGCCATCCTCAGCAACGCGGAGGAATCTTTTGTCGCCGCCAGCATCATCAAGCTGCCGGTGATGATCGAGGTCTACCGGCAGGCACGGGATGGCAGGCTACGTCTTGACCAGCCGGTGGAACTCAAAGCCCAGGACAAGGTCGGCGGCGCCGGGATTCTCATGGAACTTCACGATGGGATCCAGCTCACCCTGGAAGATCTGTTGAACCTGATGATCGGGATCAGCGACAACACGGCCACCAATCTCTTGATCGATCTGGTGGGGGTCGAGAACGTAAACCGGACCATGACGGCGTTGGGCGCCGGGGGTACAGTGTTGCGCAGGAAGCTGATGATCGTCGAACTGATTGAAAAGGGAATCCAGAACTATGTCACGCCCCGGGACATCCTGATGCTCCTGGAGAAGATGGTGGCCGGGCAGATGGTGGATGCCGGGGCCTCGGCCGCGATGCTGGAGATCATGAAACGCCAGCAGTACAATGAAAAGATCCCCAAGCGCCTGCCGGAGGGGCTGGTGATCGCCCACAAGACGGGCGATCTTTCCAGGGTCTCCCATGACGTGGGGGTCATCTACGCGCCCGGGGGACCGCTGGCCCTGTGCGTGATGACCTCCGGGATCGGCGATGTCGATTTCGCCAACGCCACCATCGCCGAGATCACCCGGCTGATCTACATGGGCTTCATGGCCGGACGGCCGTAGGCGGCTGGGCGCGACCGTAGACGGCCAAGCGCGGCCGTCGATCACCTGGACTTGGACAGTTGGTCAAGCAGCCGCTTGACAAATTCATTGACGTCCAAACGCCGTCTGGCGGCAAGTTCGTATGCGAAAAGGCCGTTTCGTTCGGCTATGCCTGCCACCACGGCGATTTCGATTTTGCCGCTTTCGGCCACTTGCCAGATGATCCGGAGGGACTTCTTATCCACATAGATACTGCGCAACCCGGCCAAGGGCCTGCCTTTTTGGTTCTCCAAGGGTTTGCCAAATTGGTCTGGTGCCGCGGCGATCTTTTGTAACGCCTTTACAACCTTGATTTGGCGGCTTTTATCCAGGGAAAGGAAGTCCGCCTCGGCATCAGGGAAAAACTTGACGTTTTCGGGGAGCAGCTCAGTCAACTTCGAGATCGACATCCGGCGAGGCCTCCAAATCCTCCACGGTAAGGCCGGCTTTGGCGGCCAGGTCCTTTAGTGAGGTTAAATCGGAGGAGTCTTGTTTGGATAGTAACAGCCGGTTGAGCAATTCATGTTGTAACTCAAGCTCGGAGGCTTCCGCTGCCTTTTGCCATAGTTCTTCAAACTTTTTATAGGATATGACCGCCGTCTTGGGTTCGGATCCTGAAAAAACAAGAACGAAAGGCATCTTGTCGACTTTGGGCTGGATAACGCTGCGCCATTTGCGCTGAACATCTGCGGTATTGACAACCTGGTCCCGGGTAAATGACGGTTTATATTCTTTTTCCACGAGGGATTCTCCTTTCAACGCGAAGAATCATTCGCATTTATTATCGCATAATGGTGCGAGATAATCAAGGGCTGGTCATACCGGCATTTTTTGTGTACAATAGATGTTATATAGTCCGGGAAAGATTGGAGGAGACGGCGTGCCACAGGGCAGCAAGATTCTGGTGGCCGATGATGAAAAGAAGATCACCGAGGTGGTGAAGGCTTACCTGGAGCAGGAGGGATTCAAGGTACTGGCGGCCCATGACGGGGAAAGCGCCTTGATCCAGGCCCGCAGCGCCAAACCGGAGCTGGTGATCCTGGATCTCATGCTGCCGCGCACCAGCGGCGAAGAGGTGTGCCGTGCGCTGCGCCAGGAGTCCGACGTCCCCATCCTGATGTTGACCGCCAAGACCGCCGAGGAGGATCGGGTGCACGGTTTGAGCATCGGCGCCGATGACTATCTCACCAAGCCCTTCAGCCCCAGGGAGCTGGTGGCCAGGGTGCGGGCGATTCTGCGGCGGGCCGGCGGCGCGAACCAGACTTTGATGGACGTCATGGAATTTGCCGGCGGCCGTCTGGTGATCGATACGGTGCGCCATGAGGTTCGGTGCGACGGGCAGGCGCTCACCCTGACGCCCACCGAGTTCAAGCTGCTGGCCACCCTGGCCCATTACCCCGGGCGGGTTTATACCCGCAGCCAGCTTACGGAGCTGGTGCAGGGGTACAACTACGAGGGTTACGACCGGACCATCGACGTGCATGTGAAAAATTTGCGGCAGAAGATCGAGGGTCTGGGCTGCCCGGGGTTTATCAGGACGGTCTACGGGGTAGGGTACAAATTCGAGGATGATGAAGTAAATGGCGTTTAAATCGCGGCCGGACGGGCCATGGTTGGCCCGGCTCTGGCCGAACAGGCTGTGGATCAGACTGGCGGGGATCTTTCTGGTGGTGGCTTTGGGGACCATCACCCTGGGAAGCCTGCTGATCAATTCCGCCTTAAACCGGCAATTTCAGGAGTATGTCTACAAGAATGAGGAGGTCCGCAATAAGCGCATCGTGGAGACGCTGGCGGAACTTTACCGGGCCAACGGAAACTGGGACTTCCTGCGCTGGCAGGCGCCGCACATGGGAATGATGACCGGGGTGATGACCGGGGTGCAGGTCAGGGTGCTGGACAACTCCGGCGAGCCGGTCTACGATTCCGCATCCGACTGGCGTGGCCACATGCGCATGATGTGGAACATGGGTTTCCAGTCCCGGGCAGATGTTGCCGGCGCCGACCAGCCTTCGGTGAGCCTTCCCATCGTGGTGAACGGGGAGAGGGTCGGGACGGCGCTGCTTACCTCGCTGGACCGCCAGGGAATCTGGAGCCGGCAGGACGAGCTCTTCCGGCGGACCATCAACCGCTCGATCATCACCGCCGGCATTGTGGCCGGCCTCTTTGCGGTGCTGGCCAGTTTCCTGGTGGCCAGGCGAATCGTTCACCCTCTGCAAAGCGTGACTGAGGCCGCCCGGGCGATGCAGGCCGGCAATTACGGCCAGCGGGTGGAGATTGCCACCGACGACGAGATCGGCGAGCTGGGGCAGGCCTTCAACAAGATGGCCGGGCACCTGCAGGAGGTGGAATTCCTGCGGCGGAAACTCACCGCGGATGTGGCGCATGAGCTGCGCACCCCGCTTTCCACGATCCGCAGCTATGTGGAGGCGTTTCAGGACGGGGTGATGCCTCCGGACAAGGAGCACCTCACGGCCATCCAGGAGGAGGTCATCCGGCTGGTGCAACTGGTGAACGATTTACAGGAGCTGTCGGTGGCGGAGAACAAATCCGCAAACATCCGGACGGTTCCGGCGGATCTGCGCGAGGTGGCGGCCACGGTGGCGGAGCGGTTGCGCCCCCTGTTTGTGGAGAAGGGGCTGGAACTTTCCGTGGAGCTTCCGGAGGAGCCGGTCCCCGTGAAGATCGACGCCAGCGCCATGAGCCGGGTGCTGCACAACCTGCTCTTCAACGCCTACAAATACACGGAATCCGGCGGGCGGGTGGCGGTGACGGCGGCGATTGCGCGCGGTTTGAGGCTGGAAACACGGCCGGACCGCGGAGGTCGCGTAGGCCTGGAAGTCCGACTTTCGGTGGCGGATACCGGTATCGGGATTGCTCCCGAGGCCCTGTCGCACATCTTTGAGCGGTTTTACAGGGCCGATGAATCGCGGGCGAGGGATACCGGCGGGACGGGCATCGGGCTGACTATCGCCAAGGAACTGGTGGAGGCGCAAGGCGGCCGGATCGAGGTGGAAAGCCGCCAGGGCCGGGGGAGCATGTTTACGGTGGTTCTGCCTGTGGACGGCGCTGGTGGAGAAGCTCGATAGGAAAGAGGCTTGTGGGAATGGCCGTCAAGGCGAGGAACTTTTTGTTCGCGGGGATGTTTTTGCTGTTTTTGCTGTTTTTCTCGTTTTTCGGGTCCTTCGGCCGGGGTTTCAGCGGGGAGAAGGCGCAGGCGGGGCAGCCTGCTGGGCCGGCAAGTCTGGCGGCGAAGTATCTGATCTTCGTGGTGGTGGATGGCGGCAGGACTGACTACTGGATGCGGTTCAACACCCCCAACGTGATGGGGCTGGCCGCCCGAGGCGTTTTCGTGGACGCCGCGCAGACGGTCTTTCCCAGCAACACCACTACCGCCATGACCTCCCTGATTACCGGGGCGTACCCGGCGACCCATTCCATTCCAAGCACTACCTATTATGACCCGGATACCTCCAGCCGGGTCAACGGCCCCCGGCACAACGCCGCGGAGACGTTGGCGGAGGTTTTCGAAAAGGCCGGGCTCTCCACGGCGGCGGTGCAGTATTTTGTCCTGCAGGGGCGCGGGGCGAAGTTTTATTTCGAGCCGAACGATACCGTGGCGATAACCGATCAGGCGGTGGCGCTCCTGGAGGGGTTCAGCCCCAACCTGACGGCGATCATCTACAATGAAACGGACAGCGCCGGGCATGAATACGGCCCGGACAGCCCGGAGATCGCCGCGGCCATCGAGAAGGTCGACCGGCAGATCGGAGCGCTGGTCGGCGCTCTCAAGGAGACGGGGATCTTCGACCAGACCGTCATGGTGCTCACGGCGGACCACGGCATGTCGCCGATTCGCACCAACCTGACCCCGGCCGTGGAGGAAGCCCTCAAGGAGATCAGCGAGGAAGAGAACCTTTCCATCGCCTATGCCACCGACACGCTGGGTGCGCCGAGAGATGTGCCGCTGCCCAACGGGCTGGAACTGGTGGGGTACATGGAAGATCCCGACGTGGTGTGGCTGCGGCTCTTCACCATCGCCCAGATTACCTTTCGCCATCCGCTGACACCGGAGCAGGAGGCCAGGTTCGGCAACAGGCTGAAAGAACTCCCCGGCGTCGCCGCGGTCTTGAACAGGGACCAGATCCAGGCCAGGCACGGGCACCGGAATCTGGGGGATCTGGTGGTGGCGGCGGCGCCGGGTTATGGTTTCACCCGGAGCCCGGGCGGGCACGGGGGGCCTTTTGAGCAGGAGGTGCCGATCCTGATGGAGGGGCCGGGCATCAAGAAGGGGCTGCGGTTGTCCGGAATCTACCGGGCGGTCCCGGCCCAGGGCGGGGTTTTGGAGGCCGCTGATCCGGCGGCGAGCCTGCGGATTCAGATCGTGGACCTGGTTCCCACCCTCTTGCACTTGTTCCGGCTGCCGATTCCCGCCACCGTGGACGGGCGCATCTTGAAAGAGGTCCTCGCGGGCGATTGAGGGATAGACTTTTTCAGCAAATCGTGAGGACGGACCTGCAGCAAATGACTATTGGGATAGTACATACAGCAAACATTGAGCACGTGACATACGAAAGGGGAGCAGGGGCGGGATGAGCCAGGTCTATATTGCCAGATGTGCCGGTTACGAACGGGAGCAGGTCCAACGCGCGGTGCGCCGGGCGGTGGACGCGCTGGGCGGCATGCGCCGCTATGTCCGGCCGGGAGATAACGTGCTGATCAAGCCGAACCTTCTTGTGGCTTCCGCGCCGGAGGCGGCGGTGACCACCCACCCGGAGGTGCTCCGGGCGGCGATCGAGCTCGTCCAGGCGGCCGGAGGAATGGTCTGGGTTGGTGACAGCCCGGGCTTCGGCAACCCGATAAAGGTAGCCGAAAAGTCCGGACTGGCGGAGATCTGCCGGGAGACGGGGGCGGTTCTCCGGGACTTCGGGGAGGCGGATGAAGCGGGTTTCGCCGACGGGGTGATCTGCAAGCGCTTCACCCTGGCCAGGCCAGTCCGGGAGGCGGACGTGGTCATTTCCCTGGCCAAGCTCAAGACCCACGGCCTTACGCTTTACACCGGCGCCATGAAAAACCTCTTCGGCTGTATCTCCGGCCTGAACAAATCGCAGATGCACCTGCGCTTTCAACAGCGGGAAGATTTTGCCGGGATGCTGGTGGACCTCTATTCCCTGGTGAAGCCGGCGCTGTCCATCGTGGACGGCGTGGTGGGCATGGAAGGCGAGGGCCCGCGCAACGGGCGCCCCAGGCCGATTGGGGTGATCCTGGCCGGGGCGGACGCAGTGGCGGTTGACGCGGTGGGGGCGACAATCATCGGGCTGGACCCGCTGGCGGTGCCCACGACCCGGATCGCGCACGCGCGGGGCGTGGGGCAGGGGGATCCGGCGCGGATCGAGATGCTGGGGGATCCCCTGGCGGAGGCGGTGGTTCCGGATTACAAGCACAGCGCCGCCGCGGATCCAGCCAGGCGGGGCTGGTTTGCCAGGCTGGCGCCCCTTTTGCGGGAACAACTTACCGCCCGGCCGTTCATCCATGTGGATAAATGCCAGGGTTGCGGCGTCTGCCGGAACAGTTGCCCGCCGTCGGCGATCTCCATCGAGGCCGGCAAGGCGCGGATCGATGAGACCAGGTGCATCCGGTGCTACTGCTGCCAGGAACTCTGCCCGGAGGGCGCGGTGGAATTGCGGAAAAGCTGGCTGGCGCGGCGGCTGGTGCGAGCTTGAGCCCTGATTTCCCGCAATTTTGCAAACTTTGCTTTTTAACGTGTGAGGGATGATGATGAACTTTCAAAAGCCCCGGCGCCTGGAGAGCGATCTGGTGCTGGTATTGATCACGGTGGTCTGGGGGGTAACCTTTTCGGTGACCAAGCAGGCACTGGCGGTGATGCCGCCTCTGCTTTTCCTTGCAATCAGGTTTTTGCTGGCCTTTGCCCTCCTGATGGCCGTCTTTTACCGGCGGGTGCTGGCGCTGGGCAAGGATCTGCTGAAGAAAGGGGTACTGGTGGGGGTCGTGCTCTTTGCCGGGTTCGCCACCCAGACCATGGGCATCCGGTACACCACGGCGTCCAAGGCGGCGTTTATCACCGGGCTCTCGGTGATCCTGGTGCCGTTTCTGTCCGTGGCCTTTTTGCGGAAAAAGCCTTCCGGCTGGACGCTGGCCGGCTCCCTCCTGGCCTTCGCCGGAATGGCGGCTCTCTCGGTGGATCCGGCCGCGTCGTACCTGCCCTCTTTTGGAGACATTCTGGTCTTCTTGTGCGCGATTGCCTTTGCCCTGCACATCATCCTGACCGGCAGGTACGCGCCGTCGGTGGACCCGGTGGGATTCACCACGGTGCAGGTCGGGGTGGCCGGCCTGGCCTGCGGGGTGCTGGGGCTGTGGTCCGAGCCCGTGCCGCAGTCGATTCCCCCGCCGGTCTGGGGCGGGCTGGCTTTTCTAGCCGTCTTTGCCACCCTGGGGACGACGCTGGCCCAGACCTGGGCGCAGCGGCATACCACGCCCACCCACACGGCAATCATCTTCACCCTGGAACCGGTCTTCGCGGCGATCTTCGCTTATTTCATCCTGGGCGAGGTGCAGAACCTGCGCACCCTGATTGGCGGGGCGCTGATCATCCTCGGCATCCTGGTGGCGGAGCTTTTGGACCGGCGCGAAGAGACGCCTCAGGCAGCCGCGGCGGCGCACGGTGCCCGGGTTGGACGGGAATTAGTGCATTCGACAGGATGTCGAGGCACCGCGGAGCCCAGGGAGGGGCGAGAGTAGTGCATTCGACAGGATGTCGAGGCACCGCGGAGCCCAGGGAGGGGCGAGAGTAGTGCATTCGACAGGATGTCGAGGCACCGCGGAGCCCAGGGAGGGGCGAGAGCGGTGAAAAATTTATATTAAAAAAACGCAACATTTGTTGACATCTTTATAGCGTTTTAGTATAATGTGTGTGAAAAACATATCAAAGCGTTTCCGCTCGGAGTATAGTGAAAGAGTTCACATTCACAATGCGCCGGTGTGCGGTCAAAAGGAAGGGATTATCAGATGGATCTTTTGCATCGGACAAGGAAAATGACACAGTATATCCAGAACATTGAGGAGTCCATCGACTGGTCCGAACTCGCCGAAAAGATGCAGGAATTTCTGGGCTCGTCTGGGGTCTGCCTCGCGGACCGCAATGGAAAGGTCCTGGGTTGCAGCGAAGTGGTCAAGAGCCAGGTGGCCGCGGCAGATTCCGGGGAACCCTCGGCCCTGCCTGACGAGCTTAACGCCAAACTTCTGGCCTTATCCGCGACAGGCGTTGTCGATCACGGAAGGCTGTTCGGAAAACAGGTCCTGACCGCAGTGCCGGTCATCGCCCGGGGCCAACGGCTGGGCACGTTGCTCCTTCTTGGGGCGGCCGAGGCATCCGTCGACGACCTGGTCATCGCCGAATATGCTTCCACCCTGATGGGGATGGCCATCTTTAACGCCAAGGACAGAAAGCGCGGGGAAGAGGCCCGGGAAAAGGCCATGGCCCAGATGGCGATCTCCTCGCTTTCCTACTCGGAGCTGGTGGCGCTCAACGGGGTCTTCTCCCAGCTCGGCGGCAAGGAAGGGTTCCTGGTGGCCAGCCGGGTGGCGGATGAGTCCCGCATTACCCGCTCGGTGATCGTGAACGCCCTGCGCAAGCTGGAGTCCGCCAACCTGATCCGCTCGCGGTCCCTCGGGATGAAGGGCACCTACATCAAGATTCTCAACGACTACATCCTGCCGGAACTCGACAAGTACAAACTGAAACAATCCCACCTGCTCTCGCCGATCATGCTGGAAAAGCAGGCTTAGGAATTACGGGTTTAAAAATGACCGGGGAGTATGATCAGGGAGTAGATGGTGACGCACCTTTAAAAGGAGCTTAAAGTGGAGTAAGGTTTTTGGTAACCGCCTGTGGGCGGTTCTTTTTTTTGCCAAAAACCGCCCTGGACAGACAGTTTCAAAAACAAACCCACGAAAAAATTAAAATGGGTGGATAAATTTCCCTTAAGTTTTCCGGAAGAGTCCACGATGGAGTAGGGTAGATGGCCTGAAACAGGCCAAAAAGTCAACGGATTTTGTCCCGGAAATATGTTTCAAACGGGGAAAAGCGCATTTGAGGGGGTGGTACCGAGAAGAACCGTGCGACAAAGAATAGTTAAGCGCTAATCCCATGAAAAACAAGGAGGAAGAATAGTGAGTAGACGAACATTGAAAGTAATGTCTCTGGTGCTGGCACTGGTTCTCTTGGTGCCGGCGGGTGGCTTTGCAACCACAATTGCTCCGGCTAATGGGGTTTGGAAAGCTGATTATCTTCTGGAGGATCCTGCAGCAGGCCTCCTTTCCGAGACATCTTTGCGCATGTTTTCCCTTGGGTGGGGGGCCTTTAATGGCCTGGTGCAAGATGAGTACACCGATTTGTTCTTAAATCCTGCAAATATTACCGCTATCGAAGGGAGCCGGTTGTACACCAACCTGGCTAATGTCCAGGAATCAAACCCTCTTCTGACATATGATACTACCGGAAGTTCAAATAACCTTGGATTTGTGACGGAGTTAGCTGGGAATAAGGTTGGCGTTCTGTTTGGCCAGAAGATGTCTTCAACGGACAATAGTAATTCCGGCAGCCAAGTGGATAAACTTTCCAACCCTGCAACAATATACAACCGCACCTGGAATTATGACCCCACAGATAAAACCACGAACCTGAAGGGCAAGGTCTGGTTTGGGCGTAAGCTTTCAGATAACCTGGCTATTGGCGCCAATTTCTCGTTAGCGAATGCCAATGTGGATAAAGTAACTGGCAATACCTACTTAGTCCCTGGTTTTGGTAATGTCAGCTTTACTCATCGAGTATACACCGAAACCCGGGTTAGCGATGGCAAGGTAACTCGTCAGGATACCAGTGATTATACCGTAACGACGAAGGACAAAAATCAAGGAATCCAGGCTCAAGTGGGCGCCAAGATGGCGCTTGGGGGCATGGATCTCTCTGTTGGGGGTACCTTCAAACCAATTACAATCGATTATTCAGAGACAACGACCGATACCTTCGTCCAAGAACTCTTGAATGCCAGTACCGGGCAAATGGACAAAACGACTACCAAAAATCCTGTGCTCCTTACTGGTAAAGGGAGCGGTACGGGAATGGGCCTTGATGCTCGGTTGGCCCTCCCCGACAATATGATCAAGTTCCTTGACAAGGTTTATCTGGCAGCTAATTTTGACAACGCAAGTGTACCAATTGCTGGAGAGGAGTCTTACTCCTCCACCACCGAAAACGCTAGCTCCACCACCACGTCTTCGGCCGCAGCCGTATACTCTGGGAAACTTGGTAGAACAGGGTATGGCGTTGGCGTGGGTGCCGAAAAAGAGGTCGGAGAAAATGCAAGGCTTCTGATGGGTATAAAATTTGCCGCTAACAATTATAACAATGAGAACACGTTTGGCGAACTCCAAGGAAAAGATGCATCTGGGAATCCGACTAATGACTACACAACTATTAAGAGGAACTTCAAGCAGAACGACATGAACATTAGCATTCCGGTAGGCTTGGAAGCCAAGGTGATGCCGAAGTTAACGTTGCGTGCAGGTGCTGATGCCGTGGTTTATAGTAATGGAAGTTCCAAGGTAACTACCACCACGACGGAGACTTTCACCGACGGTAAAGTTGCGACAGAGATCACCGACGAATCCCAGGCTCAGTCGGGTGGAAAAAATTCGTCGACAAATTCTACTTATACCGTTGGCGTTGGTTACGAACTCAATGAAAAGGTGCAGTTCGATCTGGTGCACTATGGCAAATTATTCGGATTACCGCATTGGGCGGCTTCTGCGACTATTAAATTCTAAAAGGTAAAACGTTACCCTTTAAAGGTTAAGAACTGGTTTACGCCTGCATGTCATTGATCTGCAGGCGTAATTTTTCGTAAATCTGCTGGTAACCGCCTGTACATAAACCTGTCAAATATTCAGGAGAAGAAGCCTTTTGCAGAGGGGTTACGCCTCGATTGCAGTCTGAAAGCGCCCGCATACGCGTGAACGTGCATCCGGGCGCTATATTTTCAAGCGTCCAAGCGAGCGCATAAACCGGTGCGGGGAGAACTAAATATAAAGCAGGCGCAGGAAAAAAGGCGCAGGGGAATTAGGAAGGGTTTAGATCAAAGGAGACTGGTTCCGATGAAGCGGCTGCAGTGGTCGGGTGGGGGTTTGCGACGGAGAGCCGCTTTCTATTTGCAATTATCACCATTATTTGCGGCCTTCCGGGTGGCGGTCGTTCTGGCGGTGCTGGTGATCGGGGTATGGATCTACGCGCTCCTCAGATCGACGATTTTTATCGGGCCGTCCTTCCCGGTGGATCTCACCATGCCCGACCAGGGGGAGAAGGCGGCGGAAAAGGGCTCGGTGACCGCCTTTGTCTGCAACATCTTCGGCGATCCGGTGGCCGGCGCGCAGGTCAGGGTTGGACAGGTCCACGCCAGGACCGACGCGCACGGCTTTTTTCTTCTGGAGGGGGTTCCTACCGGGCCGGGGGAACTGGTGGTCAAGGCGGCGGGTTACCAGCCTCTGGTCCGGCAGGTTACTGTGGATGCTAGCCGGAACATTCTGGACATGAAGTATGACACCGGCCTCTGGCCCGACAATTTCTTGGTGGATTTTCACGTCTTCGCCAACGTCGACCGGACCGGCAGTCTTAAACTCTTCGGCGAGGTGGGGGTGGCCAATGGCAGCAGCGACGCCTATTACCTCCTTGGGGCCTCCGTGACCGGGCCCAATGACGAACAGAAGCAGGATCTTCTCCAGACCGAGGACGACTACCGGAACTTTGCCGGCAGCTACGGGGACGATAACTTCGTGGCCCGCCCGCGCATGGCGGTGGTCTTCGCCCCCCGGACCCACTACAAGGTGGATCTGAAGCCCCAGCCCGGGCCGGTCCTGGGCGGCGAGTATAGACTGACGGCGATCTACGCCTCCAGGGAGGACTGGGCCAGGGGGCAATCGCAGACCCTGGTGCTGGCTGCCCAGGCGTTCCTGGATTCGGACTGGAATCCCCATTCACCCTGACCCGTCGGAGAGGGATTTACCTGGACGTGCCGAATAAGTGTAGAAGTGACGACTCCCCGAACTAAAGTCCGAGGCTTCTCGGTTCCTTTGCAGGCAAAAGCAAGCCCACATCCCCGAAGGCTCCGTCCGAGCCCTTGAAGTTTCGCCGTTTGGAGGCGAGCTGTCGCTCAAAAAGCCTCCGGCGCGAGACCTTTCGGTGAACATTTTACGCAGCGACCTACTCGCTGCAACCAGCTATGTCCAGTTTTCAAAGAGCGGTCTCTGTCACTATTATACCAGAAAGGAGGCTACGGCGCTATCATCTCCGGAATTAATTCCGAGGTTTTCCCGCGCTAGTTTATAATCTGGCCATCATTAGGGGGAGGGGAGCGGAAATGCGATTCGGGTCTGTGCGTGTTGTCAGAGGGCACCTGTTGGTAATGGCTTTGGCAATGGGGTTGGTAATGGGGTTTGCCGCGGCGTTTGGGCTTGGAGTTGGGTTCCGGGCGCCGGAGGCAAAGTTACCGGTTGCACATGCTGCTTCAGAGGCGGAGAGCCTGGCGGCTCTGTTAAAGACCGCGGACGAGCTCTACGCCACCAGATCCGATCCAGCCAACCTGCAAAAGAGCATTGATATTTTAGACAAGCTGCTGGCTTCCGCCAATGTTTCCGCCAACGCCAGCGTTAACGGCAACCCCAATGCTAGCGGTAACGCTAACGCCAGCGGCGACAACTCCGCCGCCTATGAAGCCCTGTGGCGGCTGGGGCGGGCATACCGCTGGCAGGCCGAGAAAGCGCAGGCTTCCGGTGGGGAACGGATGAAACTTCTTGAGAAGGCTAAAGACTACGCGGAGAGGGCCACCCGGGCCAATGAACAGGGGGCGGACGGGCACTACTGGTTGGGCGTGGTCTTGGGGCGCATCGGGGAAGAGCGGGGAGTGCTTAATTCGCTCTTTTTGATCAAACCCATCAGGCAGGAGATGGAGAAGGTGCTGGCCATCGACCCGAAGTATGCCGGCGCGCACCATGTGCTGGGAGTGCTCTACCGGAAGGCGCCGCCCCGCCCGTTGAGCATCGGGGACATCAAGAAGGCGTTGCAGGAGGCCAACCTGGCGGTCAAGTACGCTCCCGCGGACACCCTTTACCGGGTGGGCCTGGCGGAGGTCCACATCGCCCTGAAAGAATACGACAAGGCCCGCGGCATCCTGGAAGAGGCCGTCAAGACGCCGCCCACGCCGGGAGACGAGCCGGCCGGGGAGATGGATAAAGCCACGGCCAGGGACCTTTTGAAGCAAATTGAAAAGAAGTAAGCGGGTCTCGAACTTTGCCTTTGCCACGGCCTCGACCGATGGCTCAGCTTCAGCTTTGGTGTTGGCTCTGGTCCTGGGCCTGACTCTGGCAATCGCCATAGCGATGGCGGCGATCATCTCCACCAATTTGAACATGGCGCTGATGTCGCCCCTTACCGTCTCCGATCCACTTCGGCCGGCGCAGGCCATCGCGGTGCTGAGCGGCGGCTATAATGCCGACGGGAGCCTGGGAAGCAGTACGGTGGAACGGATGGACCGGGGCATCGAGCTCTACCGGCAAAGCTATGCGCCGGTCATGATCCTCTCCGGCGGGGACAAGCCCCCGTCCAGTCCTTCGGGCCGGCCGGAGGCCGAGGCGATGGCCGGTTATGCGCGCCGGTGCGGGGTTCCGGCCGGGGCCGTGGTTATCGAGGGGCGCTCCCTATCCACGGCCCAGAATACGGCGAACATCGCCGCCATTGCCAGGGCGTACGGCTGGCGGACGGTGATCCTGGTCACCTCGCCTTACCATGCGCGGCGGGCTAGCTGGATGCTGCGCGAGCAGGGGCTGGAGGTAATCAACGCTCCGGCGATTCACAGCGAGGCGTATAGCGCGGTGGGCCGGCAGCGCTTGCGAGTCTTTCGCCTCGTTGCGCTGGAATACCTCAAGCTTGCCAGATACCTGATCTTCCGCACGTGACCGGCGCCGGGATGATGTATTCGTATAAGATTGCAGTTAAGATTGCAGTTGCATAAAATAACAGTCAATTAAAACCACGGTCGAGGTTGCAGTCGATGAGCCAGCGTGGCATAAAGTGGCATAAAACGCTGCGGCAAGTCTGGAGGAATAGGGATGCGGAAAAAAGGCACATGGCTGGTGCGGCAGGTGGAAGGCCGGTTCTCCAGGGAGGTGCCGGCGCTGACCCCGTTTTATGCCATAAGCCGGAAGAATGGTAAGAACGGTAAAAACAGTAAGAACGGCAAGAACGCCGGCCCGGGCCTGGCCTTGCGGGATGGTTCGCGGGTGGTGGTGATTGGCGGGGGGATCGCCGGCAGCGCCTTCACCAGAAAGCTTCTCTGGCTTACCGCCAAAGAGGGGCTCAACGTGGAAGTGGTTCTCGTGAACAGCACCAGTTGCAACTATTGCGGCGGGCTGGTGACCGAACTTTCCATGGGCGCCCTGGAGGTTCTGTACGGCCTGGGCATTCCCCGGGACCTCATCTTGAGCCATATCGACAATTGCGTCTATGTGAACGCCGAGGGGAGCGAGTCGGTGGAGGTCAATTTTCCGCTGGTCTCGGTCCTGCGGACGAGCCGTTTCGGCTACCAGGGGTTTGACGATTCGTTCAAGGAACGGGTCCTTTTGGGCATGGAGGATCAGGCCAGCCGGCTGCGCATGGTGGAACCCACCATCGTGACCGACGTCACGCCCATCGCGCCGCCGGGACCGGGGCGTTTCCGGATCACCTTGAGCCGGCGGGTCAAGGACGGCCTGGAGAGGGAAACCCTCGACGTCGACCTGGTGGTGATGGCCACCGGGCTTAAAAGCCTGAACACCCCGATGTTCCGTAAGTTCAAAGAGATCACCGGGTACAAGGATCCGCCGGTCATGGACGCCAGCGTGACGGAGGTGGACACCTCGCGGGCGGTTTACAACCGCCTGGAACACCAGATCCTGCTTGTGGACCGGATCATTCCCCACTGCATGGTGGCGCTGATTCCCAAGGCCAAGAACTGGCTCACGGTGACCTCGCTGGAAAAGGTGCTCACGGTGGAGGATGTGGAAAAGGTCTTTGCCCACCCGGCCATCAAGGAATACATCGATCTCGCGGAACCAACCACATCGTTGCGCTGCGGCCGGATCTGCCGGGCCAACGTTTTTACCGGCCACGCCAAAAATTTGTGCGGCGACGGCTGGGTGGTGCTGGGGGATCTCACCGGATACGGGCGGGTGCTCAAGGACGGGTATTTTGCGGCCTTGTACGGGGCGCGGCTGGCGGCGGCCACGGCGGTTTACCACGGGATCTCGGGAAAGGACTTCGAACGCCATTATTGCCGGCCAATCCGCCGGATTGCCCGCGACAACCGGGTGGGAATGTTACTCTTCAAGTTTAACAGCCGCCTGTCCGTGCGGAGGTGGTTCCGGCGGTGGCTTCTGGCGGCGATCAAGAATGAAAAACAGAAAAACCCTTACGGGGGGCCGGTGCATTCCGCCTTCCGGGCGCTGACCACTGGCGTCCTGTCCTATAAATGGATCACCGGCCTGTTTGTCGTGGGCCTGGCGGGGTATCTGGCGCGATGGCCCTGGACCGGCCGGACAAGCTCGGCTGGTTGGAATGGCTCAAAGGATGGGCCGGGGAAACGCCGGCTTATGAAGCAAGGCCTTCGGGCGGAGCGAGGAGCCGGTTATCCGGGCGACTCCGGCGCCGATATACATATGGAGGAAGGGCGCAAATAAAGGCCATGGGGGAAGGGGCAATGAGGATTCTGGGGCTGATTGGCTCGGCCAGGCGGCTTGGCAATACGGAAGCGCTGGTGAAAGAGGCGCTCCTCGGGGCGCGGGAGGCCGGAGCGCAAGCGGCGGTAGAAGCCGGGGCAGAAGCAGGAGCACAGGCCGGAGCAGAAACTGTAATACAATCTGAAACGGCGGTTGAGGTGAGCCTTTTGCGGCTCACCGACCTGAATATCAAGCCTTGCCGGGGGTGCATGAGCTGTGTCTTCGGCGACGGGACCTGCGCCACAAAAGATGACGACATGCCCTATTTGCTGGATCTGATGCTTCAGGCGGACGGAGTGGTGATCGGCGCCCCAACCTACATCCTGTCGCCGGCGGCGATCATTAAATTGATCACCGACCGGTTTTTGATGGTGGCGCCTCGAATCCGGGAATTGCGGGCCAAAAAGCGCTATGCAGCCACCATCAACGTGGCGGGGCTGCCTTCCTGGGATCCCTTTGGATCCAGCATGTTAAACATGTTTGCCCTGGCTTTCCAGTTTGAACTGGTGGACAGCGTCACGGCCTTTTCGCCGGGCCCCGGGGAAACCCTGCTGGACCAGAAGAACATCGAAGCTGCGCATGCCGCCGGGCAGCAGCTGGCGGAGGCCGCGGCCGGCCGTGGGAAAAAGGCTGGCTTTGCGGGTGGTGAAGGCGTTACAGGCGTTACAGGCGCTGCGGGCGCTATGCAGGGATCACGTCGCAACGTTTGCCCGGTCTGCGGCAACCTTTATTTTGCCATCTTCCCCGACGGCAAGGTGACCTGTCCCATCTGCGGGGCGGAAGGCCGGCTGGTTGCGGGCAACGCCGCCGGAAGCGGTATCGGAAACGCCGCCCGAAGCGGGCCGGCTGCCGGGGGCCTTACGGTCGAATTTCCCGCGTCGGTCCACAGCACCAACCGGTGGGCGGAGGAGCCATTAATCCGGCACGTAAATGACTGGATCATCGCCAGCAAGGATACCTACCGCCAGAAGCGGCCGGCAATCAAGGAACTTCTGCAAAAGTACCAGCGTTTAAACGACTGGTGGATCAAGAGGGATTGACCCGGCCCAACGCTTGGTGCAACCCCCGGTTCAATCCTCGGAGAAACGCCGTCAGATCCTTGCGCCGGTAATGCCCCCTCTCAAAGTCGTAATAGACCAGGAGTTGTTCGACGGATGGGAGGATCACGGTATGACTGGCCAGGTAGACCTCACAGCTCGGGTAGTCAATTACCTGATGTGCAATAAAAGCTTCTTCCAGGAGGTGCCGGATCACCCGCTGGTCGACGATGCCGGGCCCGATGAAGACGGCGATCCCGTTGCCGCGGGCCTGCTCGCGTAGCTGCCGGTCGATGGCGTCCAGTTCCTCGCGCACCTGCAGCCATTCGTGCATCAAACCCGCAGCGTGGGGATATGATGCCCTGAAGATGGCGTTGGCGGCCCGCTGCCGCCAGGTGGGATCGAACCACCCGGCCACAAAGACCCGGACCTGATCTCTTACCGGTTCAAACTCATCTTTTACCGGTTCAAATTCACTTCCAACAAACCGGGGGTCATCGATCAGTTGCGGCGAATGTGCTGGTTGTACATCTGGTTGTACATATTGTGCCGGTCGGCCTATATTTTCTTGCAACTGCATAGAAATGCACCTTATCATGAAGGGAACCGATATTCAACCCATTTTGTTTTGCGCAACATTCTTTGGGTTGGAGGCGATCCTGAAGGGATAAAGACGGCTTTGTTGAATAATCTATGTTTATTGACACCTGTTGGCGGAACCCAAAGCGGGTATGCGCCGGAGGGCGCCCTGCAAATTAAGTGTTGCCCGTCCGGTTGAAAAGTAACCATAAAAGTAATCAGGAAGTGTCGAATCAACCAGAGCAAGGGATTGAACGGAGGAAAGCAAGCGATGGATTTGCACAGGATTGGTATCGTTGGCGCGGGGACCATGGGACAGGGCATCGCCGAGGAACTGGCCGGGAAGGGCTACGATGTTCTTCTGGCGGACAAGACGCCGGCAATCCTGGAAGAGTCGAAGCAAGGGATCGAGCTCATCCTGGATCGCAAGATGGAGAAGTGGGCCATCACCGAGGCCGAAAAAAGGGTGGCGCTGGGGAGGATCACCTTGAGCACCCAGCTTATGGACCTGGGAGATGTGGAATTTGTGATCGAGACCATCACCGAGGAACTCGACGCCAAAAAGGAGCTTTTCCGGACGCTGGACCAGATCTGCCAGAAGGGCGTGATCTTTGCGTCCAATACCTCCACCCTGAGCATCACCGAGATGGGCGCGGTCACCTACCGCTCCGACCGGACCATCGGGCTTCATTTTCTGAACCCGGTGAGCAAGGGCGTGGTGGAGATCATCCGGGGGCTCAAAACCTCGGAGTTGACTTTTAAAACCGCGCGGGAGTTTGTGGAGAGTATCGGCAAGACCGGCGTGGAGGTCTTTGAATCCCCGGGATTCATCACCACGCGGCTGATCATGCCTCTCCTCAATGAATCAATGTACGCCCTGATGGAAGGCGTGGCCAGCGCCGAGGGCATCGACACCGCGATGCGGCTGGGCTATGAACTGAGCCGCGGCCCGCTGGAGATGGCCGACCGGATGGGGCTTGATTCGGTGCTGGTGGCCATGGAACGCCTCTTCCGCGACTTCGGGGACCTCAAGTTCCGGCCGTGCCCATTGCTTCGCAAACTGGTCCGGGCGAATCACCTCGGGGTCAAGACCGGCCAGGGATTCTTCAAATACGACGAGGCCGGCAACAAGCTGCCCGAGGAAAAGATCGCCCAGACGGTATAACGGTATAATCCGAGTTTTGGGAGGAAATTTCATGAAGATCTTTGTTCTAAATTGCGGCAGTTCATCCATCAAATACCAGCTGTTCGATATGAAGAAGGAGACGGTTCTGGCCAGGGGCCGCGTGGAGAGGATTGGCATGGATACGGCGGTTCTTTCCCACCGGACCACGGGGAAGGAAGAGGTCAAACAGGTGGCCTCCATCCTTGAGCACACCGCCGCCATCAAAAAGGTCCTGGCGGTGCTCACTGATCCCAAGGCCGGGGCCATCCAGAGCGTGGACGAGATCACCGCGGTAGGCCACCGGGTGGTCAGCGGGGGCGAACACTTTTCCGAATCCGTGCTGATTACCGACGAGGTCAAAACGGTGATCAAGCAATGCTTCGACCTGGCGCCGCTGCACAACCCGCCCAACCTGATGGGGATCAACGCCATAGAGTCCATTTTGCCGGAAGTGCCGCAGGTGGCGGTCTTTGACACGGCGTTTCATTCCTCGATGCCGCCGTGCGCCTTCCTGTATGCGATTCCCTACATCCTTTACAAGCGCTACCGCATCCGCCGGTACGGCTTTCACGGCACCTCCCACAAGTATGTCACCACGCGTGCCGCCCAGCTGATGAAAAGGCCGGTTGAGGATCTGAAGATCATCTCCTGCCACCTGGGCAACGGCGCGAGCATTACCGCGGTCAAGGGCGGCAAGTCGGTGGACACCACCATGGGATTTACGCCGGTGGAGGGCCTGATGATGGGAACCCGCAGCGGCGACCTCGATCCGGGGGCGCTGCTCTACGTGATGTCCAAGGAGAGCCTTGGCGTCGGCGAGGCGAACGCCATGCTCAACAAGCACAGCGGGTTGATCGGGGTCTCCGGAATCAGCGGCGACATGCGGGAGATCGAGGAGGAGATGGCCGCGGGCAATCAAAGGGCCAGGGACGCCTTTGACATGTTCGTATACCGGATTCGCAAGTATATCGGCGCTTATGCGGCGGCCATGGGCGGAGTGGATGCCGTGGTCTTCACCGCCGGGGTCGGGGAGAACTCTCCCGCCGTCCGGGAACAGGTCTGCCGCACCCTTGAATGTCTCGGGATTGAGTTTGACGACGAGAAGAACAAAAACAGCGAAAAGGAGAAGGAGATCTCCAAACCCTCTTCCAAAGTAAGGGTGTTTGTCATCCCCACCAACGAGGAACTGGTGATTGCCCGGGATACCATGGAGGTTGCCGCCAGGGTGACGGAGTCCCGGAGGGAGCGCCGGTGAAATCGCGACATCCATTTCAGAAGCGAATCCAGCTCGACATGACGGGCTTTACCGCGGAATTGCAGCGGCTCTGCCGCCAGCCGAGCATCGCGGCCCAGGGCGTGGGCATGACGGAGATGGCCCGGCTGGTGGACAACCTCTTTCGCCGGGCGGGGGCCGCCACCAGAGTCCTGGGGGCGGACAGCGGCCAACCGGTGATCTATGCCGAATTTCCCGGCCGTTCGGACCGGACGCTGCTTTTTTACAACCACTACGACGTTCAACCGCCGGAACCCCTGGAGGAGTGGACGGTGCCGCCTTTCAGCGCGGAGATCCGGGATGGCAAGCTGTTTGCGCGCGGGGCAAGCGACAACAAGGGGGATCTCATGGCCCGGCTGGCCGCCGTTCAGGTGCTCCAGAAGGTCATGGGCGAACTGCCATGCCGGGTAAAGTTCGTGGTGGAGGGCGAGGAGGAGACCAACAGCCAGAACTTTCAACGGGTGGTGGCCAGATCCGCGGATCTGCTGAAAGCCGACGCCTGCATCTGGGAGTTCGGAGGCCGCGACCAGAGCGGGCGGGTGGAGATCTACGCCGGCGTGAAGGGATGCTGTGACCTGGAGTTGAGCGTGCAAACGGCCAACACGGACTTGCATTCCTCCCTGGGGGCGATTGTGGAGAATGCGGCCTGGCGGTTGACCTGGGCTTTGGCCACCTTGAAGGGGCCGTCGGAGGAGATCCTGGTGCCGGGGTTTTTTGACGGGATCCAGCCGCCCTCCGCCGGGGATCTGGAGGCGGCCCGCCGGATTGCCGGCGGCGAGGAGGAGATGCGGCGCCAGTATGGCTTGCAGCGCTTTTTACGCGGCCGGGAGGGCGGGGAAGGCCAGGCAATCACCGCGGATCTGCTCTTTGGCCCCACCTGCACCATCTGCGGCATGGAAAGCGGCTACACCGGCGCCGGGCTCAAGACGGTGCTCCCGAAGGAGGCCCGGGCCAAACTGGATTTCCGCCTGGTTGCGGGGCAGGATCCGCGTGATATCACGGAAAAGGTCCGCCGGCACCTCGATGCTTCAGGTTTCGGCGATGTGAAGATCGAGGTTTTGGGGGAGGACTTTGCGTACCGAACCCCGGTGGACGATCCATTTGTCCGGCTGGTGGAGGAGACCGCCCGCGAGGCTTACGGAGCCGAGGCGCTGCTCTACCCCACATCTTCCGGCAGCGGGCCGATGTATCCTCTGGGCAAGGTGCTGCACGCGCCGATTGTCAGCACGGGTATCGGGTACTGGGGCGCCAACGCTCATGCCCCGGATGAAAATATCCGGCTGGAAGACTTTGCGGCGGGCATCTACCACATCTGTTTGTTGCTGGAACGTTTTGGGCAGGCCAGTTGAGCGTGTTGGGCAGGTTAATTAGATGACATTGAGCATATCGCATGCTTTGAGCGCACTGTCGCAGTTTATTGTCTCACATATCTCGGCGTTCGGTTATCTGGGGGTTTTTGTGGGGATGCTGATCGAAAGCGCCGGGATACCCTTGCCCAGCGAGGTTATTCTCCCTTTCACGGGGTATCTGGTCTGGCTGAAGAAGCTCGATCTCTTTTACGCGGTCCTCTATGCCGCCGCCGGGGGGACGGTGGGCTCCGCCATCGCCTACTACATCGGCCTGTACGGGGGGCGTCCTTTTCTCATCAAGTACGGCAAGTATCTGCGGTTTTCGGAGGAGGAATTTGACCGGGCGGAGGTCTGGTTTGCCCGATACGGCCAGAAGACGGTCTTTTTAAGCAGGCTGCTTCCGGTAATCCGCACCTTTATCTCCATTCCCGCGGGAATTGCCCGTATCGAGATCAAAAAATTTTTGGTCCTGACCTTTGTGGGTTCGTACCTGTGGTGCCTGGTGCTGGTCTACTTCGGGTACCTCCTGGGGGCGAACTGGGCCCGGGTGCAGACCGTGACCCACGGTTTCACCGTGTTGATCTTCGGCGGGGGCCTCCTGACGGTCGCCGTCTACTACTGGTACCGCAGTTATCGCCGCTCCCGCCGGCGCCGGGCTGAAGACGGCGCTGGTGAAGACGGCGCCGCCGAAGAAGACCGCAAACGGCCCGGTCAGGGTTAATTGGACCAGCAGGAATCTGGTTGATAAGCCAGGAGCGAAATCGCCGTCTTTATCCCTTGTCGCGGTCATATTCCCCGTTGGCGCTCCCCGGATCCATCTTGTATTTGTTCACCAGTTGCTCTTCCGCCATGGCGATCATCTTTTTCACCATGTGGCCGCCGAGTTTCCCGCCCATCTGGCCGCCGATGCGGCCGCACTCCTCGGTGGTCATGTGGTTCCATCCCACGGAATCTATCTTATCCTGCAAACCTAGCTCTTTAGCAACTTCGTATTTGTACCGATTCATGGCATGAGCCCATTTTCGTTCATTCATCTCTGATGTATCCGACATAAGATGCTCTCTTCCTTCGAAGTATTTGGGTGCAATGTTATTGTGGCCATGACGGGGAGCGCCGATAAGAGGTTTTTTTTGGCAAACCGTTTTATCTAAATCCCCAAAAATCCAAAAGGAAATCTGGTTTGAGGGTCGAAGCTTAAAAATCTGGGTGGAACGAGGCAGATCGGCGCGATAATTCGACGTGACAGTTGCGTGGCGCGAAAAAGGTTCAAGAGGTGGCCCAATGCCGACCAGAAAGGTGCTAATCTGGTTATTGATTACCATGGTAACCTGCACAACCGGATCTTTGACGATTGGCGGGGCGGTTTGGCCTGCCAGGGTGCTGGCCGCCGGCGAGGCGCCAGCGCCAGCTCCGGGGCAGGTCCCGCCTGAGCCCAAGGATGGGCGAGGTGGCGGACCGGCCACGGATGGCCAGGGTGCGGTAGACGGCAAGCCGGTTGACAGCAAGCCGGGGGCTGGCAAGCCAGCGGACGGGAGCAAAGGAGCTTCCGCCGCCGTTAAAATCACCGGCGTGAACTTCCGGCTGTCCAAAGGCCGGCCCCATATCAGCATTCATGCGGATCAACCGGCCAGGTTCAAGGCTTACCTGCTTACCCTGCCGGACCGGGTGGTGGTTGATCTGTTCGATGCCAGATTGGCTATCCCCCAGGGGCCGATACCGGTCGACGACCCTATCGTAAAACAGATCCGGGTCAGCCAGTTCAAGCCGGATCTGGCCAGGGTGGTGGTCGATCTGAAGCGCTCCACCGGCTACCAGATTGCCCCGGCGCCCGGCGACCCCAAACACATTGATCTCTTCTTGAACTACCAGGTCAACGGGGTGGAATTTGCGCGTAAGGACGGCATGGCGCAACTTACGGTCAATAGTACGAGCAAGATTACATATGATGTTAATGAGCTGCTCAACCCGTTACGCCTGGTGGTGGATATCGCCAACGCCACGCTGGCGGCTCCGGCTGGCGCCGTGGCGCAGAACGACCAGGACGTAAAGCAGGTCAGGACAAGCCAGTTTGACGCGGGTTCGGTGCGGGTGGTTCTCGACCTGAATGCTTCCCTGGGATACCGGGAGGCCAGTTCGCCTGAAGATCCCACCCGGCTGGTCTTGAAGCTGGCGCCGGAGGTGCTGGGGGCGACCCTGGAGCGGACCGCGGCGGGGCTCCAGCTCAGGGTGGCCACCACCAGCGCCCGGCAGTACAAGGTAGAGCATCTTGCCGATCCGGAGAGGCTGGTTTTAGACATCCCGCAGACTTTTTTGGCCACTACCACCAAAGGGGTAGCGGTGGAGGACCCCAACGTCAAGAAGATCAGCCTGGAACAGCTGGATAACGACACGGTGCGGGTGACGGTGGAGTTGGCCGGTTACTTCGGGCATACCGCCGGCCTTGCTTCCAACAACCGGGGAATAGACCTCTGGCTGAAGGATTCCGCCCTGAAAGGCAGGCGAATCGCGATTGACGCCGGCCATGGCGGTTCGGATCCGGGCAGTATGGGCTCCAACGGCGCCATGGAGAAGGAGATCACCCTGGATATCGCCAAAAAAATCCAGGCGATCCTGCAACAGCGGGGCGCCACGGTAGTGATGACCAGGACCGATGACTCGTTCGTCCCCCTGGACGCGAGGGCGGATCAGGCCAACGCCGCCAGAACCGAAGTATTTGTGAGCGTACACACCAACTCTTTCCGCAGGGATTCCACCAACGGCGTGGAAACTTACTACTATGGGGGCCGCCGGGAGAGCTTCCGGCTGGCCCAGGAGATCCAGAGATTCATGCTGGAGGCCAGCGGCCTGGCGGACCGGTGGGTCAAGGCCACCCGCGACCTGGTCGTGGTGCGTGATACGAAGATGCCGGCTGTGTTGGCGGAGGTGGCTTTCATCTCCAACCCGGAAGAGGAGAAGTTGCTCCAGGATCCTTCGTTCCGGCAGAAGGCCGCGCTGGCCATCGCCAACGGCCTGGAAGCATATTTTGCGGAGAAACCCGCGGCCAACGCCGGCGGGGTGGAAGGAAAGACCGGGGAAGCGCTAACCAGGGAAGTCGCCGCGATCTGGTAACTTTCCGGCGAAGGTAACGACGGGCGCGCACAGGTGTGGAATATGCCGAAGTGGAAGGACCCCCCGAAATTGGAGGCGGGAAAGATGTTTTCGAATCGTAAGGTCAAACGGTTGATCATACTTGGCGTGGTATTGGCCGGGGTATTGACGGCGGTTTATTTTACCCTGGGGAGGGAAGCGGCCTTCTTCGGGCCGCGCCAGACCCAGACGGTAAACCTGTATTTCGCCAGGCCTGACGCAAACTATCTGGTTGCGGAGAAGCGGGAGATCAGCTACCCACAGGTGGTGCCGGAAAAGGCGGCGCTGGCCAACGGCGCAGAAGGCTCACGTGAAGCGGTTCTGATGGGCAAGGCAATTGTCCGGGAACTTATCGCCGGCCCCCGAAGAGGCTCCCCTCTGGTGGCGACCATTCCTCCCGGCGTGGCGCTGCGCGGTTTGACGATCAGGGACGGGGTGGCAGTTGCGGACTTTAACCTGAACCTCAAGAAACGGCACCCAGGGGGATCCGCCGGTGAAATGGCGACGGTCTATTCCATCGTGACCTCCCTGACTCAATTGCCAGGCGTCAAGCGGGTCAGCATCCTGGTTGAAGGGAAGAGAATGGAGACTCTGGTGGGGCATCTGGACCTTTCCCAGCCTCTCGAACCGGACTGGAACTTCATCCAGAGGTAATTGTAGGCCGGACTATGAGGTGGAGAGCGACCGCATGGCTTGGGGCATGGTGGATAAACTAGCCCTGGAGCCATTTTTGTTGGGCTTCGAATATATTTTTGTGTAAGAGGAGTTTGGAACGTGGCGGTGAATTTATGAAACTGGATCAGCCGATTGGCGTTTTCGATTCGGGTGTGGGCGGTCTGACGGTCGCCCGTGAGATCTGGCGGCAGATGCCCCGGGAGAGCCTTCTCTATTTCGGCGACACGGGGCGCGTGCCCTACGGCGGCCGGCCACCCGAGGAGATCATCCGGTTTTCGCGGCAGATCATCCCTTTTTTGATGGACGAAGGCGCAAAGCTGGTGGTGGTCGCCTGCAATACTTCATCCGCGCTGGCGCTCCCCCACATCCGGGGAGAGTTTTCCGTTCCCATCGTGGGATTGATCGAACCGGGCGCGGGCGCCGCCCTTGTCGCTTCTCGTAACGGAAAGATCGGCATGCTGGCCACCGAAGGGACGGTCAAAAGCGGCGCCTATCAAAAGGCTGTCGAAGATGGCGGGATGCAGGCCTATGCCCAGGCGTGCCCCGCTCTGGTGCCGCTGATCGAGGCCGGGCAGGTGGGTTCACCCGAGATTCACGCGGCGCTGGAAGGGTATCTGGAGCCCCTGCGGTCCGCCGGGGCGGATACCGTTCTCCTGGCGTGCACCCATTATCCGTTCCTTGAGCGGGAGATTCGCGCCATCATGGGTCCGGGGGTTAAGCTTGTGGATCCAGCGGAGCGGGTGGTGGCCAGGGCCAGGGAGATCCTCACCGCCGGCGGCCTGCTCAACACGGGCGCCAGGGGGGAGGATCGCTTCTATGTGAGCGGCGATCCGGGCGACTTTCAGAAAGTGGGTTCGCGCCTCCTGGGGACGGTGTTGCCCGGATGCTCAAAGGCCGTGCTTGACGAATCGGGCCGGCGGTTTTTCGTGCCAGCCGAGGGGGAGATGAAATGGAGCAAAAAACTATAGTACTGGGCGTAATTGGTGCAGACGTACATGCGGTGGGGAACAAGATTTTGGAACAGGCCTTTCGTGAGGCTGGTTTTAAGGTAGTCAACCTCGGGGTGCTGGTCTCCCAGGAAGAATTCATCTCGGCGGCCATCGAGACCGCGGCGGAGGTGATCGCTGTCTCATCTCTGTACGGCCATGGGGAGATCGATTGCCGCGGGTTGCGCGACAAGTGCCGGGAATCCGGTCTGAACAATATCCTCCTGTATGTGGGCGGCTACCTGGTGGTCGGCAAGCAGGACTGGAAGGAAACGGAAAAAAAGTTCAAGGATATGGGCTTTGACCGGGTCTACCCGCCCGGGACCCTGCCGCAGGAGGCCATCACGGATCTGCGCCGGGACCTGGGGCTGGAAGCGGGGGCTTGACTTAACCGGCGGGGTTTGAGGCGGGGATGACCGGAGCAGGGCTGCTCAGAGTATGGAGGGACCTTTGTGGAACTGGCGGAGAAGAAGGTAGCGGTAGTGGGCTTGGGGGTGAGCAACCAGCCCCTGATCCGTTTTCTGGCGCGCAAGGGCGCGCGGGTTACCGGTTGCGACCGGAAGTCCAGGGAGGCCTTTGGGGAAAAAGCCGGCGTGCTGGCGGAGCTTGAGAAACTTGGCGTGGGGTTGCGCCTCGGCGAAGGGTATTTAGAGGGCCTCGGGGCATTTGAGTTAATCTTTTTGACGCCTGGCATGCGCCGGGATCTGCCGGAGATCGAGGCCGCCCAGCGGGCCGGCGCCGTCTTAAGCAGCGAGATGCGGCTCTTCTTCTCCCTCTGCCGGGCGCCGATCATCGGAATTACCGGCAGCAGCGGCAAGACCACCACCACGACCCTGCTGTACGAGATGCTGAAGGCCGCCGGGCGGCAAGTCCATCTTGGCGGGAATATCGGGCAGGTCCTGATCGAGCGGGTGGAGGAGATCCCGCCGGAGGCCGCGGTGATCATGGAACTTAGCAGTTTCCAGCTTCAGGATTTCACGCAAAGCCCGCATATTGCGGTGGTCACCAATGTTACCCCCAACCATCTCGACCAGCATTCCTCCATGGAGGAGTATCTCGAGGCCAAGCGCAACATCCTCCGGTTCCAGAAGCCGGGCGACTTTGCGGTGTTGAATCTGGACAACGAGGTCACCCGGGAGATGGCCGGCGGGGTGAAAGGCGGCCTGATGCCCTTCAGCCGTGGGCAGGAACTCAAAGAGGGCGTTTTTTTGCGCGGGGACGAGATTATCTGCCGATGGGGGCGGCAAGTGACGCAGGGTTCCTTAAATATACCTGGCGCTTCGGATGGGGCGATTAAAGAGGAGCGGATTTGCCGGGCCGGGGAGTTGAAGCTTCTGGGGACGCACAATGTGGAAAATGTGATGGCGGCGGCGGGGGCCGCAATCCTGGCCGGGGTACCGGTAGCGGCGATCCGGAAGGTTGCCGCCACCTTCCGTGGCGTGCCACACCGGCTGGAGCTGGTGCGACGGATGAACGGGGTCGATTATTACAACGACTCGATTGCCACCTCGCCGGCCAGGGCCATGGCCGGCCTGCGGTCCTTCGACCGCCCGGTGGTTCTTATTGCCGGTGGTTACGACAAGCACCTGCCCTTTGATGAGTTTGCGGAAGAGGTGGTGGGGCGGGTCAAGACCCTGGTGCTGGTGGGGGTGACGACGCCTCTGATTGAGGAGGCCGTCCGCAAGGCCGGGGCGCGGGTCGCCTCTCACGCTTCGATCAATGTAGCGGTCAATGCTGCGGCGGGTGCTTCCCGCCCCGGCGTGCCCCACGACGGCCAGGTTGGGCCGGCGATTGTGCGATGCATGACCTTTGCGGAGGCGGTTCGAGCCGCATCGGCCGCGGCCGGGCCTGGGGATGTGGTGTTGCTTTCGCCCGCCTGCGCCAGCTATGACATGTTTCCCAACTTCGAAAAGCGGGGCGAGCTGTTCAGGGAGCTGGTCAACGCATTATGACGGAGAAAAGGCGATTATGACGGAGAAAGAGCAGGCACTGCTCATTGACTTCGGGAGCACTTATACAAAGCTTACGGCGGTGGATCTCGGCCGGGCGGAGGTTATCGGGACCGCCAAGGCGCCGACCACCGTCCAGGAAGACATCATGATCGGCCTGGAGAACGCCATGCGCCGGCTCAAAGAAGATTACGGCGTCGACCCCGGCCGTTGCGGGCGTAGAATCGCCTGCAGCAGCGCCGCGGGGGGCCTGAAGATGGTGGCGGTGGGGCTGGTGCCGGATCTGACGGCGGAGGCGGCCAAGCGCGCGGCGCTGGGGGCCGGAGCGCGCGTTTTATCGGTTCTCTCCTACGAACTGACCCGCGAGGAGATCGAGCGCATGGAGGCGCTCAAGCCCGACATCGTGCTATTGGCTGGTGGGACCGACGGGGGCAACCGCGACGTGATTCTGGCCAACGCTGGCCGGCTGGCCCAGTCCTCGCTCAACGTGCCGATGGTGGTCGCCGGCAACAAAAACGCGGCCGACGCGGTGAAGGACGTTCTGATCGAGGCGGGCAAGGATGTCCGGATCACCGGCAACGTAATGCCGGAGCTCGGCAAGCTGAATGTGGAGCCCGCCAGGGTGACCATCCGATCGGTCTTCATGGAACGGATTGTGGCTGCCAAAGGGCTGAAACGGGCGGAGAACTTTGTGGAAGGCGTGGTGATGCCCACGCCGGCCGCGGTGCTGGCCGCCGCGGAATTGATTGCGAAAGGTGTCCCTGGCGAACCGGGCTTGGGCGAGTTGATGATCATCGATATCGGCGGCGCGACCACCGATGTGCACTCGGTGGCCACGGGCGACCCCACCAAGCCTGGCGTTACGCCAAAAGGGCTGCCGGAACCTTATGCCAAGCGGACGGTGGAGGGTGATCTGGGGATGCGCTACAGCGCCCTCTCCCTGGTGGAGGCCGCCGGCGTGGAACGGGTGGCCAAAGGGATCGGCCAGGCCGGCCAGGCCGGTCTGGGGGGCCGGAAGGGTCTTGAGGACCTTGAAGGCCGTGAGGGCCTGGATGAGGAACGCATCCGGAGCATCGCCCAGGATTTGAACCGGCACACCGACAAGGTTCCCGTTACGGAAGAGGAGTACCAGATTGACACCGGCCTGGGCTACGTGGCCACGGAGATGGCCGTGGAACGGCATGTGGGGTATCTGGAGACGGTTTACACGCCTTTCGGCGCCTCCTATCTGCAGTACGGGAAGGATCTGACGAAACTGGAGTGCGTGATCGGGACGGGCGGCGTGGTAATCTATGGGCGCAATCCCCGGCTGGTCTTGCAGGGGGCGCTCTTTGACCAGGCCAAACCCGATCTGCTCAAACCGATCACGCCGAAATTTTTCCTGGATGCAAAATACATTCTATCCGCGGTGGGCCTTCTGGCGGAGATCGCGCCGGCCACCGCCTTGCGCGTGATGAAAAGATATCTGGCGGAGATCTAACCAAACGGGATCAACCACGGGGAGGGTAAACTTTGGAGATCAAAAATGTCAGGTGGCGCGATGACGATTTTATGGCGATGCGCCGGGACGTTTTGCAGCAATGGCCCACCGGCCGGGAAGTGGACCTGGAAGAGGCGATCCGTTTTCACCAGAACCTGCCGCCTGGCAAAATTTTTGCGCAGAAGATTTCCCAGGCCAAAAAGGAGGGCGTGACCTACGCCCAGCCCCGGGCCGGCATCGCTCTGCTAAATGAGCACCTCAAGCTTCTGGCGTTCTTGCAGGATGAAGGCGGGGCGGACTTTCTGCCCACCACCATCGACAGCTATACCCGCCAGAACCGCTATAACGAGGCGCAAAACGGCATCGAGGAGAGCCGGCGGGTGGGGCGGTCCATGCTCAATGGCTTCCCGGCGATCAATTACGGGGTGAAGCCCTGCCGCCAGATTGTCGAGCAACTCAAGGTTCCGGTTCAGGTCCGGCATGGCACCCCCGACGCCAGGCTTCTGGCGGAGATTACCCTGGCGGGCGGGTTTACCGCCTTCGAGGGGGGCGGGATCTCCTACAATATTCCCTACGCCAAGGACGTCTCCGTCGAGCACAGCGTCTATTACTGGCAGTACGTGGACCGGCTGGTGGGCTATTACGAGGAGCGCGGGGTTTCGGTCAACCGCGAGCCCTTCGGCCCGCTCACGGGGACGCTGGTCGCGCCGTGCATCTCCCACAGCGTGGGGATCATCGAGGCGCTCCTGGCCGCCGAGCAGGGCGTCAAGAGCATTACCCTGGGCTACGGCCAGTGCGGCAACCTGCTTCAGGATGCGGCGGCGCTCATCACCCTGCAGGAACTCGGCCAGGAGTACCTGGAACGGTTCGGGTATCGTGACGTGACCTTGACCACGGTCTTCCACCAGTGGATGGGGGGCTTCCCGCAGGATGAGGCCCGGGCTTTCGGGGTGATCTCCTGGGGTTCGGCGACCGCGGCGCTGGCCAAGGCCACCAAGATCATCGTCAAGACCCCGCACGAGGCCCTGGGGTTGCCCACCAAGGAGGCGAACGCCGCCGGGATTCGCGCCACCAAGCAGGTGCTGAACATGCTCAAGGACCAGCGCCTGCCAGACAGCCTGGAGTTGCGCGAGGAGTGCGAGATCATCAAGAAAGAGACCAGGGCCATTATGGAAAAGACCCTGGAACTGGGCGCGCAGGATGTGGCGGCGGGCGCCATCCGGGCCTTTGCCGCCGGGATCATCGATGTGCCATTCGCGCCGAGCCGGTTCAACGCCGGAAAGACCATGCCCGCCCGGGACAACAACGGCGCGGTGCGCTTCCTGAACTTCGGCAACCTGCCATTCACCGACGAGATCCGGGCCTTTCACCAGAAGAAGATCGCCGAGCGCGGCCGGGTGGAAGGGCGCCCACCCAGCTTCCAGATGGTGATCGACGACATTTACGCGATCAGCAAGGGGATGCTGGTCGGCCGCCCGCGGTAGCGCATCTTAGCCCTCCGTGGCTGGTGCGCCACCTCGCCCATCCGTGGGCTCATGTAGCGCACCTTTTGCGCATGAAATGCTGGATATACATGCGGCACGAAAAGAGGATGAACCATGAAAATTGTCAAGGTCCTGGCCTCGCGCGGCCTGACCGGCTTTTATTTCGACGATCAGAAGGCGATCAAGGCAGGCGCCGGACATGACGGGTTTGCCTACCTGGGGGACCCCATGACGCCGGGATTTAAGGCCATCAGGCAGGCCGGCGAGTCCATTTCGGTGCAGATTGTGCTGGAGGACGGGCAGGTGGCCTACGGGGATTGCGCGGCGGTCCAGTACTCCGGCGCGGGCGGGCGCGATCCGCTCTTTCTGGCGGCGGACTTCATTCCGGTGATCGAAGGGGAGATCGCCCCGAAGCTGGTCGGGCGCCAGGTGGGCAGCTTCCGGGAGATGGCCGGGGAGTTCGACCGCTTGATCCGCCCCAACGGGGAGCGGCTGCACACCGCGATCCGCTACGGCTTGACCCAGGCCATCCTGGATGCGGTGGCCAGGAACCAGCAGGTGACCATGGCCGAGGTTATCGCTCGGGAATACGGCCTGAAGCTTACTCCGGAGGCGGTGCCGATCTTCTGCCAGACCGGCGACGAACGGTACGACAACGCCGACAAGATCATCATCAAGCGGGCCAGGGTGCTGCCCCACGGCCTGATCAACAACGTGGAGACCAAGCTGGGCCGCCATGGGGAACTCCTGAAGGAGTACGTCGCCTGGCTGCGCAACCGCGTCCACCAGCTGGGCGGCGAGGACTACAAACCTGTTTTGCACATCGATGTCTATGGGACCATGGGGATGGCGTTCAACAACGATTTTGACCGGATCGCCGGTTATCTGGGCGAACTCGAGAAGGCGGCCAGCCCGCTCCATCTGCGTATTGAGGGGCCGGTGGACATGGGCGGGCGCGAGGAGCAGATCCGGGCTTTGCAGACCCTCACCGCGGCGGTCCACGCCCGGGGGATCAACGTGGAGATCGTGGCCGACGAGTGGTGCAACACCTACGAGGATTTCGTGGCCTTCACCGAAGCTCGCGCCGGGGACATGCTCCAGATCAAGACGCCGGATCTGGGCGGTATCAACAACTCGATTGAAGCCGTGCTCTATTGCAAGAAGCACGGGATGGGCGCCTACCTGGGCGGCACCTGCAACGAGACCGACCGGTCGGCCCAGGTCTGTGTGCACATTGCCCTGGCCACCCAGCCGGATCAGATGCTGGCCAAGCCGGGGATGGGGGTCGACGAGGGCCTGGAGATCGTCTTCAATGAGATGCAGCGCACGCTGGCCCTGTTGCGGGCCAGGGAGTAGGAGGCGCGGCGTGTACGTAAACCTTGATCATGCCACCTATTTCGCGCCACGGGGCAGGCGGCGGCTCATGTACCTGGGCAGCCTCATCGCGCAGCGGTACCTGTTGCCGGAAGACAAGCTGATCGGCCTGGTGGGCGACGCCGGCGCGGGGAAGTCGCTTCTGATCCGGGGCATGTTTCCAGGGCTGGTCTTGACCAACGACGACGAGGGCATCAATGTGCGACCGTTGCCTCTGGTGCAGGATGCGGAGGACGGCCATTTCCGCACCCACACCTACCATGTGGATGTCCGGTTTGAATCGGCCTTCCTGCAACCCTGGGTCCTGGCGGACGCCATTCGCGCGGCGTTGCGCAAGGAACGGCGGGTGGTGATCGAGCACTTCGATCTGATCCACCCGGTGCTCAAGATCAACGCGGAATTTCTGGCGGGGATCGGGGAAGAGGTGATCGTCACCAGGCCCAATGTCTACGGGCCGGCGCCCCAGGCCATCGCCGACATCGTCTTCAAGTCGCTGAAATACCGGAAGATGGCTCACACCGCCGAAGACCTGACCTCCATCGTCCTGGAGGGCATGGGGATGGAAAAGCCGGAGATTCACAGCGACGTAAAGCGCGGATTCGTCCTGGAATTTCCCGAGATCCCCCAGCTCGATCTCGACGCGGTGGAGGCCATGGTCCGGGAGTATATC
>JAMCQP010000050.1 GCA_023381695.1 Bacillota bacterium
TGCTCTATGCAAACAGCTTCGGAATGAACACCCAGAACAACCAGCCAAAGATCAGGAGGTAGGCGATCAGCTCGGTAATCATCAGCGGCCTGCTGTGGGTAAAACGTCCCAGGCCATGCTGGGGCTCCCCGATCTTGATCCCCTTGGCGGCGTACTCCTTGACCAGCCGCTCGTATTCCTCCGGATGTTCCTCCGCCATGTGCGCCAGGGAGATCTTCCCGTTAATCCAGACGGGACTGGTCGGGAAGACGCCCGGGTTCAGGTGAACCCAGAAGACATGCCCGAGCGCGATGGCGAAAAGGCATACCAGCGCCTCATTGCTGTGGATGATGCGCATCATGTCAATCACCCAGAGCGGCATATACCTGGCGGCGATATCCGGGAACCACAGGGTGGCTCCGGAGATGCCGATCACCGGAATGCCCCAGAAGACCGCAAAGTACTCAAACTTCTCCAGGTAACTGTAGCGATCGTAGCGGGGCCGCTCCCTGGAAAGTCCCAGGAGATATCTGGCGTGCTGCAACGCGTCCTTCAGGTCCTTCAGGTTGGGGACCATGGCCAGGCTCAATCCCCGGTACTTCCACCCGAAGAGCAGGTACAACACGTGGTAAGCCCCCGCGATGATCATCAACACCGCCATGGTCAGATGGACGTTGAAGAGGTTGCGAAAACCGCCGAAGAGCCCCACCACGAAAACGGCGTAGGCCGAATGGCCGTATTTGATGGCAAACCCGGTGAACATCAGCATCCCCACGCTGATCATCATCAGGAGATGCTGGTATTTCTGGTGTTTGTTGAACCGTTCCACAAACACGGGAACGGAGCCGGTCTTGCCTTCCGTCTTCATATCGGTCATTTTTGCACACTCCCTTCCTTGTGCGTGGTAACGGCCGGCGCACGGGTTTCGCGCAGCCTCTGAACCAGTTCCAGGATGATGATGAAGCCGTCTTTAAAGAGGTCTAAGAGGATTAGCACGATGAAGAGCTTCCATACGATATACAGCGCCAGCGCATTCTTCCGATCCTGCGGGACCGCATGCTTCTTGCCCTTAGCAAAGTTGACCTCCGCGTTGGCGTGGCACCTGGCGCAAGTCTTGGGCTGGTTTTGCAGCGCCACCGTGGACAGCGGGTTCTCCGGTTCGAGAATGCTATGAGCGGTATGGCAATCGGCGCAACTCGGGGCGTTCTCATATCCAAGCTGGCAGGCCGTGCCATGGAAGCTGTAGTTATACCCGGCCATCACCGAGCCAGTATGGCACTTGCCGCAGGTAGCCGACATATTTTCCGGGGCGATCTTCGAAGCCGGATCCGTCTTGCGCCGGATGTCGTGCTTTCCGTGGCAGTCGGCGCAGTACGGAGCCGCTTTGCCTTTGGCCGCCATTCTGCCGTGAACGCTGTCTTTATATTTGTCCGCAATGTTACTGTGGCACATCTGGCAGGAACCGGCCACTTCCTTGCTTAAATCTTTTCCGTAAACAACCTTGGTATGTGGAAACCCGGTGATCCCCTGGTGGCAGGTGGTGCAATCGTTGCCGCCATGCACGGACCCCAGATAGCCCTTTTCGTCTATCTCCAGACTCACCGTTTTGCCGTTTACAGTAGTGCTGAATCCTTTCTGACCATGGCACGGCATGCACTGGGCGCTTGCCTCAGAAAGCGCCACTTTGGCGCCCTGTTCGCCGGTGGCCGGCCTGTTGAGCACCACCAGGCCCACAGCCAGAAAGGCAACGCAGATGATGGCGATCACCGTGACTCTTGCCGTCATCTTCACCTTTGGCATGATCCTCACTCCCTCCAACTCTCACCCGACACCTCATGCCCGACACCTCATGCTGTCGGACGGAAAGGCCAGCTCGCACACCGCTCTCACCCATCCCGGGCTCCGCGGCGCCTTGCCTTCCGTGGCAAATGCGGCTGGCCTCCAGACTTAAAGCCTCTTAACTCCAAGTGCGGCATACGCTGCTTCGGGCTCTGCCTTGAACTCTGCAGTATTTAAGCCTTTGGTATGGATAATGATGTACCGCTTGCAATGCCGGCACTTGATCACGATCTTGTTCTCTTCGATCTGGCAAACAATCTTTCCACACTGGCACCGGAAGTTATCCATCTACCATCCCCCTTTCAACCCCGCCGGCAGCTTGCCGGGGAAGTCCGCCTACCGGAGCAGGTAATAGGCGAACAATCCGAGGAAGTAGAAGCCCGCTCCGAACAGCATCACAAAAGACGCAACGTACAGAGTCTGCAGAACTCTCACCACCGTGTAACCGAGTGCCTCACGCATCAACATTGTCCTCTCCTCCTTTTTGGTTTTTATTTCCTAAAAATAATGAGGCCAGCTAAGATTAGCTGGCCTCATGACTTAAAGTCTCCGGACTTTTGCTAAAAGGGAATTTATTATTCTATTGTGGCGCTATCATTTCTATCGCCGTTTTATTATGGCATTATAAGGGTCTCCGTGCTCAACTTGCTCAGTGGCGGTGAAGTTCCAACGATTCGGTTGCCGCACCCGTTTTTTTCAGGGCGATTCCTTCAACTGGCGCAGGCTCGGACAGGTGCTCGACCCGCTCAATACCCCCGGTGTGAATCACGATATACCTTTTGCAATGACGGCACTTGATGATTACCCGATCTTCCCCCGTCTGGCAGACAATCTTGCCGCAAGCACACCTGGTATTTTCCATTCGACTCATTGTCCTTTCCCCGTTTCTCTCGTTCTCCATCACCGCTTCCTCCCCTCTTAAGTCCCTGGACCCACCGATATTGTGAAATCAATCACAATCCCTTTCTATAGATAGGCCAGCGGGCGATGCTGGCCTCACGACTTCAAAGTCTCAGGGCGCTTATTTTATAGTGTTGTCCTTTCACTTAAGTATATCTCTTTCACTTCAGTTATCGGCAACACTCCCCGGGACATAAATCCCCAGGCGCCGTGGGTGATAAGCTGCCCACCTGCCTCACACGGGTTGTGCCCATCTTCACAATCTTGCTTACCAACTCCTCCTCTCTACTGGTAATATGATATTCTCCAGCCTATCAAAAATTCCTTCTCCTGGAGAAATTTTTTTATCATTTCCAGGAGAAATTTTTGGCCGGAAAGAAAATCGAAAGAAAAGCAGGAGGCCAGCCCATGCCAACCTCCCTACGTCAATAAACCCTTACTTTTTGTGGCAACTGTCGCACTTGGCAATAGCAAATGCTACTTTTCCGTTCTTTGGCCCCTTCGTGGCGCCGTTATGGCAAACGCCGCAAGATTTCTTTGCGTACATGTCGGCCATCTTTACATTGCCCTTCTTGTATTGGAAGGTCTTGGTGTGGCAGTCTGTGCAAGCAAAGCCAGCCGTTGCATGGGAACCGTGGCTGAACACAACCTGCGGTTTTGTCTTGCCGGGGTAGGTGATATCTCCACCGCCCACCTTATCCGCCGCCAGGGCCGGCAATATGCCCGCCACCAGCAACGACAGCATAACCAGCACCACAATTGTCGCCTTCTTCATCTCTCTACACCTCCTTCGCAACTTTCTCTCCACCGCGAGTCTCCGGCCCGGCAATCCTAGCCGGTTGCAGCCCGCAAAGCCTTGCGGCCCGCAACCGGCTAGGATTGCCCCCGGAAATTGTGGCACTCGCCGCAGAAGATACCGGGGTTATGATCTTTTTTATCCACGTGGCAGGACTCGCACGTGGCCCGGTTCGAAACAGTCCACTCGTGGGGCTTGTGGCACGCCACGCAAGCGTTGCTCGCCGCCCCGTTGTCGAGATGCGCGCCGACCTGATGCAAGCCCGACTTCGGGATATCCTGGTGGCACACCAGGCATCCAGCCCTGGTCGGCGGCGTGGACGTATCTGGATTATGACAGGTCTGGCAGCCGAAGGACATGGGCAATTTCCCCAGACCAACGTACTTCCACTCGGTATTGTGACAGCTCGGATTGCTGCAGAACCCCTCCGGGCTTCTCAGGTTCTTCAGAGCCGCAGTTCCTTTTAACGTCGGCGCATGGCACCTCGCGCAGGACTCATCCACCACACGGCGGTGCTTCTCCATCCAATCCGCCGCCAGGTGCGACGCCGGCTCCCCGGTCTTGATGATGGGGATCTTCGGCACCTGCTGCCCTTCCTGCACATTGAGCGGCAGGGAGTGGCAAATATTGCAGTGCAGACGGATCGTCTGGCGCTGCGGGCTGACCGTCTTGTCGCTGGTCACATGCTTGCCGTCGTGGCAGCGCGCGCACCCGGGATAGGTTTTGTGCCCGATGTTGTTGGGATAGGTCTTCGCGGTCACATTCATCTCCGGGAAGCTGGTGAGCTGGTAAGCCTCCTTCAACCCCGCAATGGTGGAATTGACCGCCGCCCGCTTCTTTGCGAAGATATCCGGGTATTCCTTCTCGTAGAACTTCGCTAATCCCTCAACCGCCTTGAGGCCGGCCTCCTTGGACGGGTAAGATGCGCTGAACACCTCCACCGCCTTCTTTTTGATATAGGGCAGTGCGCGGTCCACCTGGTTCAAAGCGATGGCCTGCTCCACCGCCTCCTCCGGGCTCTTGAAGCCGTGTGTGGCCCGGTTATGGCAGTCAATGCAGTCCATCCGGCTTTTTTCGGCCCTGGCGATGAACTCCGGGGTAATCTTAACCTTGGACTCGGTATCCACATAGTCGACGGCTTTGCCGGATTTGTCCACCACCCGGACCCAGGGGATATTCTGCTTCTCCCTATCCGTGGCGATATACCAGACCTCTTGCTCCACATGCCAGTGGATGCCGTAGCCCCGCCCCTCCCGGGCGGTGCCGCCGCCGATCTTCATAATAAGATATGTGCTACGGCGGGTACTATCTTGATCATCATTGAAATGGACGATCTCCCGAACCGCGTCGTTGTAGAACGCCTGCGGCCAGTGACATTTTTCACAGGTCTCGCGCGCCGGCCGGAGATTTGTAATCCGGATCGGCTTCTCGTATCTTTTGGTCACATAATCAAAGACTTCTCTCACGTCATAGGCTTTGCGGCCCACATACCCGAAGGAGAGCCCCACCCCCAGGTGGCAGTTCACACAGGGCACCCTGGCATGCGAAGATCTGATGTAGGTCGCATTTTGCGGCTTCATGACGTGGCAGGTGTAACCGCAGAACCTGGCGCTGTTGGAATACTCCCAGCCGGCGGCGACAAAGATCAGCAATACGATGAACACCACGCCAAAAGCCGCCAGAGTAAAGATGGCTTTTCGGGGAATCTTCCGCACCCGGCCAAAAACATCCTTCAACCAATCGCGAAACTCCGACATGTCTCGAAAATATTCCCCCCATACAGGTGGCCTCTGGGGCCTGACAGTTTAAATTATATTCTCCGGAGAAAGGCAAAATCCTCCGGCAGAGGGTAAATAAAGAAGCCGGGGCAAGGAGTGGATCCAGAGGTTAATCTGACCATTCTACCCCGGCAATTGTGCAAATTTCGGCTACGAGCCAGCGAGCAGGACCTTATTTAGCCTGCTTATACCAGCCCTTCCGCCACCCCACCAGGCCGTATCCCAGCCAGAAGACCACAAAAACGGCCACCAGGGAGCCGAAGATTTCCACGAGCTTTTCGACCATTGGCCACACCTCCGTCTCGATTACCTGTCGTGGTGGCCGTGACCGGCCGCCCCGCCCAAGGGTCTGATCACGCCATCCTCCACCAGTTGCTGATATTCGCCCCGGTGCTCCTCTTTAAGCCGCGCCAGGGAGATCCGGCCGGTGAACATCGTCCAGTTCATCGGGAAGATGTCGGGGTTCCAGTGGACATTGTAAAAGTGCCAGATAAAGATGGCCAGCACCGCCAGGAGCGCCTCATCCGAGTGCATGATCAGCGCCACGTTCACGGCGATTCCGGGCAGGACCCGCGTGGCCAGGGTCGGGAACCACAACACCAGCCCCGAACCGCCGATAATTACGATCCCCCAGAAGACCGCCCAGTAGTCAAACTTTTCATAGTAGGCAAATTTGGTGAAAGCCGGGCGTTCCTTGCGCAGTCCCAGGAAGTAGGCCAGATTCTGCCCGACCTGTTTTACATCGTTCCATGTTGGAAACAGGGGCATCTTGAACGGGGAGATCCTCTTGACAAGCATGTAATAGGCGAGATAGCCCAGATGAAAAACGCTCAACAGCAGCATTGTGGCTGCGAAGAACCGGTGAATCCGCCCCGCGATCCAGACGCCGCCGTAGGTGGACATCAGCGGCGCCGCCCACCAGCTGGTCTTGTACTTGAGCGGCATTCCGGTAAAAGCCGCGCCCAAAAAGGTCGTGAGCAGCACCAGATGCTGAACTCGCTCCACAAGTTTGAATCGTTCCACCGACGGGGTTTCCGCGGGGACCTCAGCATGGATCGCCCCGACAATTTCCGGCTGGGCTTTCCCGGCAACCTCCGATTGGGTCTTCCCGCCAGCCTCCAGATGCGTTTCAATGAGGCCCGGTTTACTCACCGTGACCTGTTCTTTCATACGGTTCCACCCCTCTCCCGCCTCTTCTCAACAATGGTTCGGATGAAATTCAGGAAGAGATGGCCCATCAGGGCCGCGATCACCGACCAGGTCAAGACCATGAAGAAGAGCTTGGTCCAGAAAAGGATCGGATAACCCTTCGCATCGCCCTCATGTGGATGAATGGCGATGGAGGCGAAGTTCTTGTTGGCTCCTTCATGGCACTTCCCGCAGGTCTTCACGCGGTTTGCCATCGCCACCGTGGATCGGCGATCCGAAACCGCCATCATACTATGGGCGGTATGGCAGTCCGCGCAGGTAGCCACGTCCTTCCGCCCCAAAACGCCCGCCTTGCCGTGGTAGGTCTCCAGGTAGCCCTCATACCTGTTGTCATGGCACTTGCCGCACAGCCGGGGAACGTCCGCCCGGAAGGCCGCCGTCTTCGTGCGCTCCACGTAGTGGTTGCCGTGGCAATCGGCGCATGACGGCGCCGGGGCCAGGGGGTTCTGGGTGGTAAGCTGGCCGTGCGCGCTGGTCTTGTAGGTATCGTACACGTCGGGATGGCAGGTCAGGCAGGCGTCCCTGGCCGTCTTGAGATTGGCCGGGGTAATCTCGTGAGGAACCTTGTCCACGCCGGCATGGCAGGTGGTGCAGGTCAGAAAAGCCCCGTGCACCGATTTTTCAAACTTTGTCTTATTGACCGTCTTGCTGACAATCTCTCCGCGAAAATTCTTTGTGGTTCCGAAATTGGGCGTCCCATGGCATGTGAAGCAATCCAATTCCTGTGCGGAAGCCACCCGGGAAATAGAAAGATCGGTAATTGCCGCGATCCCCCCGATGGCGGCCAACCAGAGGACTACAACCAACAGCCGCTTTCCAGTTCGCCAGATCTTCATCTTCTCACCGCCTAAAAGAATCATGGTCTCAGGCCTCTTCTTAAAGCCCACACTTTGAGTGCCACTCATTTCAGCTTTCAGCGCCTGAACGCCGCTCGTATTTGTGATAAATTTCACATCAGTGCCGTCGTATACCTCGCCATTCCTGCGCCGCGCATTGTGAGTTACACATTGGGATCTTCTAACGTGGGTCTCCGGGCTCGTGACTCTATTCACATGCCATGGCAACACCTTCCTCTTCTTTAGTTTTATTATACTCCATGTTTCCTTTCCACGATGGTGAATAAAGTCCTTCCTTGCCAGGGAAAAATATAACCTTCATCCAGGGAAAAAAGTACCAAGATGCAGCAAAATCGGCCATTTTCAGGCCGGGCGGCAACGTCCCGCCCTCGCCAGTTGCATAGAAATTGCTGGTTTTAACATAATGGATTTTTCACTGGCGACAAAAATACCCGCGTGGGCAGAACGTATTTTGCGAACGGTCCTGCTTGACATATCCCGCATCCTGTGGTAGTATAAAACGTGCAAAAGATGTTGTGCCGAAGTGGTGGAATTGGCAGACGCGCTAGATTCAGGGTTTAGTGGGCATTACGCCCGTGCGGGTTCAAATCCCGCCTTCGGCACCAAGATTTGATTATCTGATTACCTGGTTAGCTTAAAAACTTACCGGGTATTTTTGTGTCCGCCGCGAATGCCAAAGGATTTTTGGCGATTGCCGGAGAA
Source organism: Bacillota bacterium (assembly GCA_023381695.1). Classification (GTDB taxonomy): domain Bacteria; phylum Bacillota; class UBA5301; order JAMCQP01; family JAMCQP01; genus JAMCQP01. The sequence goes on from JAMCQP010000050.1 coordinate 8,061, forward strand.
AACTATAGGCAACATCAACGAGTTGGAAGAGAGCGAGGATGAGTATGAGCAGTCTTACTAGATCCTCCGTGCCACGGATTGAAGAATTATCGTGCACTACGGGATTTAAAGCTAAAAGGCCTGACCTCTTTGACCGTTTTCCTTGGACCTAATGGAAGCGGTAAGTCCACGGTTTTTGATGTATTTGCGTTCTTGTCGGAGTGTTTTTCGATCGGTCTAAGAAAAGCATGGGACCGGCGTGGCAGGTTCAAAGAACTTCGTGCTCGAGGCGCGGACGGCCCAATTGTAATTGAGTTGAAATACCGCGAGGAACCGGAATCATCAATTATAACATACCACCTGGCAATTGACGAGCGTCCCAAGGGCCCCTATGTGGCGGAAGAGTGGCTCCAATGGCGCCGTGCCCCGAGGGGCAGGCCATTCCGTTTCCTGGATTTTAAGGAAGGAATTGGTCTGGTAGTGAGCGGGTAGATGCCGGATGAGGAAGATCAGCGGATCGACGAACAACTGGATTCGCCCGAGATGCTTGCCGTCAACACCCTCGGGCAGTTGGCGAAAAACCCGCGGGTTAGCGCTCTCCGCCGTTTCATCACTGGTTGGTATCTCTCTTACCTCACTGCGGACAATGCCCGGGTAGTTCCCGAAGCCGGCCCTCAGGAGCGTTTGTCGGCTTCCGGCGACAATTTGCCGAATGTGATCCAGTATCTCAGGGAACAGCATCCCAAACGGCTGGAGGAGATTTTAGATGCCCTATCCCGGCGAGTTCCCCGGCTGGAGAAAGTGGATACTGAACTCTTAGCAGATGGCAGGCTGTTATTACAGATTAAAGATGCCCCCTTTGAACGGCCTATCCTGGCTAAATTCGCCTCCGACGGGACTCTTAAGATGCTGGCATATCTGACCATACTTTATGACCCGGAACCTCCTCCATTAATCGGTATTGAAGAGCCGGAAAATCAACTTCACCCACGATTATTGCAGGAATTAGCCGAAGAGTGCCGGGAAGCGACTGCGCACACACAATTAATGGTCACCACGCATTCGCCGTTTTTTGTAAACGGTCTAAAGCCGGAAGAGTTGTGGGTGCTGTTCAGGGATGAGAAAGGCTACACTCAAGCACGTCGAGCCGCAGATATGCGCGGGGTTAAAGAATTTATGGCTCAAGGGGCTTTGTTGGGACAGCTTTGGATGGAAGGCCACTTTGAAGTCGGGGACCCCCTGGTTGCTGCTGGCGGCCCCAAAAAATCCAGACCTGCTGGAAATTCAAAGGGGTAAACCAACATGCACATCGAATTTCTGGTAGAGGAGCCATCAGCCGAAGCCGCCCTTCGAACCTTGCCCCGATTCAACCATTCCCGGCTGGGCTGCGATTTCCAACGCAGTCTCGCCAGATACACACGCCATCTCGACCCAATCAGATACCGGCCGTCGCTTGGGTATCCGAAAGAGAGTTTGTTCCTCGGCCTCAGGCCCTCCTCCGACCGCCTCGCGGCTCATCAGATTACCTAAGCTAAAACCACCAGCCTCCCTCGGGAGAGGTTCGGGTGTGACCGACGTTTAAGGATTTAAGTAAACTTAGCGAACATCTAAATGTGGTCTTCCATTTATCTTCTGACGCAACAGGAGATCACTCACTCGCGGAGAAAAAAACTGTTGATCGATTTTTTACTGGAGGGGGTAAACGTGACCATCGCCATATCACTAAAGGTGAATGATGGAGTTGTCTTGGCGTCTGATAGCGCAGCAACGATGATGAGTTCCAATGGTGGTGTTCTTAACGTTTACGAAAACGCCAATAAGATATTTAATTTGCAAAAAGGAAGCCCTATTGGCGCTGCAACATGGGGAGCTGGTAGCATAGATATGGCGTCAATTGCGACTTTAGCAAAAGATTTCCGCAGGGTTTTGACAGAGGGTTCAGATGAACATCCAGACTGGAAGATGCAGTTCGATTGCGTTTCTGTGGAAGAGGTTGCCAAGCGCTTCAAAATTTTCATGTACGACGAACGCTATGTGGTGGCATACTGTAAAACTGAAGGAGAAAAGCCCCCGTTAGGATTTGTCGTGGCTGGTTATTCTCCAAAAGAAAGCTTTGCCGAAGAATGGTTGATTTTGATAGATGACAAAGGAATTTGTACGGGGCCAACACGTATTCGTGGGCCAAAAGAAACCGGATGGTATTGTAACGGTGATCCGGAAGCCATTTATCGCCTGGTTCTGGGGTTTGATCCCAGGCTCCTTGAAATATTTGTGCAATTGGGAGTGGCGAAAAAAGATATAAGCAATTTGATTCGGTTTCTGAAGGAACAGCTCGAAGTTTTGATGGTAGTTCCGCCAATGCCCATTCAGGACGCCATTGACCTCGCAGAATTCTTGGTCGAAACGACCATAAAATATAGGCGCTTTCTTCCAGGTGCGCCAATAGTTGGCGGACCAGTGGAAATTGCCGTTATTACCAAGCATGAGGGGTTCAAGTGGGTTAAACGAAAGCATTATTATGATAGCGAGTTAAATCCATAAAGGAGGCGCATGGTTTTATGGCAAGGGCTCGGAAGCCTATAACCGCTTTATCACCCAAGACTTCCCACACTAAACTGGAATATCAAAGATACAACGTTTCCGAAGGAGTTAAGTCCAAGCCCGTAAGCGGTGAAATGCACGCTCATGAAAAGTGTTCTATTGATCTGTCAAAAGTTGGAAAAAGAGCAACGCGAATTTATTCAGAAACAGATTAAGTTCGTTGCCCTATTTCAAAAATCTTTGTGGCGATCATCACCTCGATTTCATCGAGGTCAATCTTGCGGTGGCCCAGTTCCCGGCTGTCCATCCCCAGACGTGCTTGACCGCCGTGAACGCGCGAATCCGCGCGTACCCATTCTCAGTGGTCATCAGAAATGAGGCTCCCGCATGAAGCGCGGCATTTATGTTTCGCAGAATGGCACGATCGTGTTCGTCGGCGTCATCCTCCACCCCCAGCAGGCCAAAGGCGCCCTCACAGAGGCAGATGGCGGCGTCAAACCGTTCGGCCGGCGCTCTTTGGAGTGGAAAAGATGGCCGTGGCCCCCGGGATCACGGCGGCCAGCCCATTTGATTTCACCTATTATCCATACTCCCATGGCTTGTTCGCCTCTTTGCTCTGGGGGGCTTTCTTCTTCCTGGTCTTTGCGGGAAAACCTTCAAAACCGGGTTCCACCGGAAGAAGGGCCGGCTATGTGGTTGCCGCCGTCACCCTGTCACATTTTCTGCTCGACCTGATCACACACCGGGCGGACTTGCTCTGTTGGGCGGCGATTCGTACAAGCTGGGTTTAGGGTTGTGGAATTACCCGGCAATCTCTGCGCTGGTTGAAGTGTCGATCTTCCTTGTAGGGGCCTGGATGTATTTCCGCAGTCCGAAAGGCTTGTCACCTAGAGGAAAATTCGGTATGTACGCCTTTTCGGCCTTTGCGCCGGTCATGTTTGCGTTGAGCCTGGTTGCGCCCCCTCCGGGGAGCGTTAAGGGGTTCGCCGCATTCGCGCTTGTTGCCCAGCTGATGGTGATCGGGCTCGTACCCTGGCTGGATCAAAAGAAAGCGGCCGAACGGCCCGCCGTGGCAAGTTGATTATTAGGACGCCGCCCGTATCAAGGGCGGCGCTTTATTACTGTATCTTTATTATCAACCCTATGGCGGCAACAATGTCCGCCAGTTCCTCTAGCGTCACAAAACCCAACCTCTTGACAAACCTTTTTTCATCGACACAACGCACTTGAAAACTATCTGCAGCGAATGATTCTGAGAGGCAATTTGGCCATTGAATCAACGTTTACGACGACACATGGCCGGCATTTAGTAATTTCAGAGCCTCTAGTTGGGTCAAGGTTGACTAACCAAATCTCACCTCTTCGGATGCTCTGTGTCATACGAATATATATCCTCCGTATTCGCTTTGGTAAATGCTGTCAATGCGTCGTCAGTCTCATACTCCTCGGCCAATTTATATCTGATCCCCTTAATCTTGTTCCCAGAGCCGCCGCATCTCAGCGTTCGCCGCCAGCAGTTCCTCAAGCTTACCTCGCCCGGTAATCCGCCCGTTCTCCAGCACCAGGATCTGGTCGGCCTTCATCAGGGCGGCGCGGCTGTGCGAGACAGCCACGCAGGCCGCATCGCGCGCGAGGATCCGCTCCCAGAGGAGGCGCTCGGTGTCCTGGTCCAGCGCGCTGGAAAGGTCGTCCAGGATCAAAAGATCCGGCTCGCGCACGAAGGCCCTGGCGGCGGCCGCGCGCTGGATCTGCCCACCCGAGAGCTTCAGGCCCCTGGTCCCGATCACCGTCTCCAGCCCCTCGGGAAACCCCTCCAGATCGCGCTCCAGTACGGCGCCATGTACGGCCCGTTCCAGCTTTTCGGGCTCGTCCGGCAGCCCCAGGAGAATATTCTCCCGCAGCGTGCCCGAGAGCAGCGCCGGCACCTGCGGCGTATAGGCCACTTTTGGCGGTAAGAGGAGACCACCGGAATTCTCATGCCTCCCGAGCCTTTGCCCGTTCCAGCGCACCTCGCCGGCCTGGGGCTCCAGAAGGCCCAGCATGGCCCGGAGCAAGGTGGTCTTGCCCGAACCGATGCGGCCGGTGATCACCGTGAAGCTGCCCCGCTCGACCTTGAAAGAGATATTCTCAATGCCGAACCCGGATCCGGTGCCGGCCCCTGACCCGGCGTGGCGGAACGACAATCCCGCCACCTCGAAATATTTCAACCGGTCGCTCTCCTTCTTGACCAAAGGTAAGAGGGTGTGTAGCTTCCCGCTGAGGTGTACCGGATGGGGCGCGACCAGACTCTGGGCCGGAGCGCCCTGAAGCAGATCCACCATTCGCCTGAAGGCCACCCGCGACTTCTGATAAGTGTTGATCAGATAGCCGAGGAATCTGGTAAAATACGACATCTGCATCAGGTAGGTGGCAAACAGCGCAAAATCGCCGACGGTGAACTCGCCTGTCCGCATCTGGGCCGCTGCCACCAGCAAGGTCAGGCCCGTACCCAGGCTTGCCGTGTTCGAAAAGACCGCGTCCAGCCACAGGCTCTGGAGCTGGTCGCGCAGCATCGCCCGCCGGCGTTCATCGCCCAGGCGGCGAAGATGGACCACCACCTGCTTTTCAGCGCCCGCCACCTGGATGGCCTGCGCCGCGTTGAAGATCTCTCCGATAGCCCCTGTGACCCGCGCCGTCGCCTCCCGGCTCTTTTCCCGCAAGCGTTCCAGCCGCGCGCGAACCGAATTGGCCAGGACAATCACGATGGCTATCGGGATGAAGACCATCAGGGTGATCCGCGCATTCACCCAGAGGAGCACCGCCATGGCGCCCACCGCGAAGAAGAGCGCGGCGGTGGTATCGTAGGCCCAGCCGATGATCTCATACGTGGCTTCCACGTCGTCACGCAACGTGGAGATCGCCTCGCCCACGCTGCCCGGCACCGCTCTGGCGCCCGGACGCTCAAGGATGCGCTCCAGGAGATTGCGCTGGAGGAGCCCCTGGATCCTGAAGGCCAGAGGCACGCCCGACACCGCACCACCAAAGATGATCCCCGCCTTCACCAGGCCCGCCGCCACCACCAGCGCCACGATGGTTGGCAGATTAAGGCCCGCCGGCGCCCGTCCCTCCAGCATGTCGAAGAACGCCCTGGCCAAAAGCCCAAGGACCAGGGGCCAACTGTGGAAGAGAATCCAGAAAAGAGAATTGATCGTGTACAAGACCGGCTGGTAGGCGATGAGTCGCCAGATGAAATACGCCGTGGAGGGCATTGAACGATCCGGGGATGCCTCGCCTTGAGTTGTGTTGCGTGATTTGCCTCGGAATCCGCTCATCCCAGCATCGCCTCCATTCCGGCCCGCTGGAGTCTGCAAAACGTTGAGTTGGCATCGGCGGCGAGTTTCTCGCGGGACCCGTGCTCCAGAACCCACCCTCGTTCGCGAATGATGAGGATGTCATCGGCGCGCTCCACGGTGGAAAGGCGGTGCGCGATGATGATCGCGGTGCGGCCGAGAAGCAGCTTGTCCAGCGCCCGTTCCAGAAGCGCTTCCGTGGCGGGATCCAGGCGGCTGGAGGCCTCGTCGAGGATGATCAGGCCGGGATCTCTCATGAAGACGCGGGTGAGGGCCACGCATTGCGCCTCGCCTGCAGAAAGGCCGGCCTGGGACACCGGCGTGTCCAGCCCCCCAGGAAGCCGATCAAACCACGATTTCAAGCCCAGCGCCTCGATCGCCGCGATCACTCGCCCGTCTGGAATATCCGGGTCGAAGAAGGTGATGTTGTCGCGCAAGCTGGCCTCCAGGATCTGCACATCCTGGGTGACCAGGCCAACCCTGGTGCGTATGCTCTCGATTCTGGCGTGGCGCAGGTTCACGCCGCCCAGGCGGATCTCCCCCTGTTGCGGATCGTACATGCGGAAGAGCAGCCGCGCAATGGTGGTCTTGCCGCTGCCCGTGCGCCCCAGCAGGCCCAGGGTACAGCCGGGTTCGAGGGTGAATGACAAGTTTTCAAGTTCGTACGGTTCCTGTGGTTCCTGTGGTTCCTGTGATTCACGTGATTCACGTGAATCGTATGATCCATGTGATCCGTGCACCCGCGGTTCTTGCGGCCCCCCAGGCGATGCCTGCGGACTCTCAGGCGGGCCATCGTCGTACCCGAAGCTCACCGTCCGAAATTCCACCGGCAAGGCCCCCGAAGGCAGCGATTCCGTCCCGTCCTCAAGGCTGGATCTGGCTTCCATCAACTCGCGCACCCGGCCGATGCTGGCGTCCGCCCGCTGCAAATTTTGCATCTGCGTCCGGATCGTCTCAATGGGCTCCGCCAGGAGCGCCACGTAGGCGACGATCATGTAGACCGTGCCCAGCGAGATCGCCTTTATCCTGTACAGCCCGCCGCCAAGCCCGTAAGCGATGGCGTCCCCGCAGGCAAAGACGGCGACGGCGGCCATCCAGACCACGCTCCGGCGCGCCTCCGCCCGCCGCCTCACGGGCATCCAGCCGCGCAGGTGCTCAAAGAGACGCCGCATCGCGTAAGGCACCGCTCCGCTGGAACGAAGATCCTCGGCCGCCGTGATTGCCTCGCCCAGGTACCCATAATAGGCCGCGCTGCGCTGGCGATCCTCTGCCCAGAGCGGCGTGGCGAATCGCCGCACCCAGCCGAGCACCGCCACGGCCAGCAAGGTAAATCCGGACAGGACCAGGCCCAGCCGCACATCTTCCCTGAAGACAATGGCCAGGACGCCGGCAAGGAGCAGTGCGCTGCCCACCAGCTGCACCACGAAGCTTGAGAAGAATTCCGCCAGCGCGTTCACATCGCCGTCTACACGTTCAATAAGCTCTCCGGGCGTGCGGGCCTTATGAAAGCCCAGATCCAGTTTCACAAGATGTTCGGTCAGATCGGCCCGCAACGCATTGGTGGCCGTCCACGCCACCCTGGCGCCCCAGTAGGCCGCCAGCACGTTCATCACCTGCTGCAAAGCCGCAACGCCAATGAAGATCAGCGCCTTTGCGATTAAATCTCTTTCCCCCGCCCCCGCTCTGGCCGCGTCAATAAAAGCCCTCACCACCTGCGGCCCCACAAGCTGCAAGGCGATGCTGGCCAGGAGCAGCGCGGACATGAAAAATGCCGCGCCGGATTGGGGCCGGAGGTACCGCCGCAGCAACTGCCAGTATGCTCTCCAGGGGATCTTCAAAAAGCTCACCCTTTCTCCCACAAAAAGTTTCTCACAGGAAAGATAAAAACCTTTCGCCCGTTCAGCCTTCCGCCCTGTTTTCCGTCCGCCCAACCTTCGGACGGGCAAAGGTCAGATTCGCCGCCGCCGGAATAACCCGTTCCAGCCACAGCCCAAGGAGCGCGCCAAAGCCGCAGGTCACCGCAAGGCCCACAAACAGAGTCCCGTACATCCCGCGTGCCAGCGCCGCCCCGGCCACCGCCGGCCCCGCCACCGAGCCCGCTTGAAAGGAGAGGTTGAAGAAGGCGTTGTAACGCCCCCGCAATTGGTCGGGCGCAAGGTCGTTCACCAGCGCGTACAAACTCGGTTGGAGCAAGGCGTTGCCAAAGCCGAAGATCCCCAGCGCCCCGATGAGCCCGGCTGTAGTGAATGCGCCGCCTCCCGCCTTCCCCGCGATCAAAGTGAGCAGACATGCCGCCCCGAAGATTAACGCAGCAACTGCACTCATCCGCGTCCGGCGTCGACCCTCCAGGAGGTAACGGAGCACAAACAGTTGTACCACTACAATAACCACGCTGTTCGCCGTGAAAGCAAAGCCCACGACCTGCGTCGAAGAACGCGCCGGACCGGTGGCCCACGCCGGAAAGGCCACATCATAAAGGGCGACCATGACCACCGCGGTCAGGGCATTTAATATGGCTGTGCCAATGAGGGCGCGATCGGCAAAAACGGCATGATATCCTCTTCTGACAGCCCCGGCGCCGGACGGTGCCGGCGTCTTCTCCACGCCAGGGGCCGCCGGCGGTGGCGCCGCGGGACTCTGGCGCCGTGTTTCACCGCGGGCGATAAGCAATGTGACAAACAGCAGGTACAGGGTTGTCGTGGCCAGGAACAGTGGCGTAAAGGAGGCCGGGACATGAATGTCGACGATCAGGCCTCCGGCCGCCGCCCCCAGCCCAAAACCGAGATTCTGGAGCCCAAAGGCCATGCCGAAGACCCCGCTGCGCCGCGCCGGCGGTACCGCTTCGGCAAGCAGCGCGGCAAATACGTTCCACATGCTGGAGGTCCCCCCTCCGTACAGGCACCCCGCCACAAAAGCCCATACCGGTCCGTTCATCGAGGCGAAACCCACCGTACCCGCGGCGCCCAACACAACAGTGATGGCCACGGTCCGTCCCGCACCGATACGATCGACGAGTTCACCGCTGACCGGCACGGCGATCACCCCGGCAACACTGGCCGCCGAAAGAACCAGGCCCGCCGTGGCAAGGTCAATTCCCCGGACCTCATGCATGTACACGACCAGGAATGGCCAGATCAGGCCACTGCCCAGCTTTTCCAGGGCATAGCCGGCTAGCAGCCACCAGGCGCGCCGGCCGAGGGGCGGAACCAGATCGCGGGGCCACCAAAGCATGCCATGGTTTGAAGCCATCCTTTTTCGTTCCCATCCATGTGAAGTATCCCGTCTTCAAGCTCTTTCCTTATTTGACACAGGATGGGAAATTCCTTTTTTGCCTGGCTACAGACCAATTCTATCTGCTTCAGGGGTCTGCAACACCAAACCCGGCTTAAGCCCGGCAGGAAATATCTGCCTCCTGAGGAATTCTCTAGGTAATCACCAGAAGATGGTGGTTTCTCCTGGCCATACTACTAATCTCATTCTTCACCCCTCTTTACTTATCTTTTGAGCCATTGAGGTTCTTAGTGTAATCAGGAGGTCAAAATGGGAAAACGTGAAGAATATATAGTAAAGCTTAAACCTCTTATTAGCGGAAGTTCTTATGAAGAATTGGAAGAGATGTTAATTTCGAATTCAAATTTACCTGGGCCAAGGGGTAACTTGGAGCTGGCCTATGCATTCGGTGATTGTTTTGAGGCAGAGCAGGATAATGATGATGCATTAAACCTTTTGTGGAAATGGTCGATAATATCGGAAGGCGCAACTCCATCAGATACCCCGAAAGAATTTATACCTTTTTGTGCTATACAAGCCTTGGCTGCTTTGTTCAAATCTGTTGATTCAAAAAAGAAAAGCGAGATTGTCCAACTGTTTAAAGCTGCTGCAAGCGACCCACGGTGGCGGATTAGAGAGGCAATAGCTATAGGTTTTCAGCGAATTGCAGAAAAAGACTTCGGGGAAGTAAAGGAAATTTTTGATAAATGGATTGACCAGGCAACTCTTTTGGAAAAAAGAGCAATGATAGCGGCTTTGGCTCATCCTCCTGTATTGAATGCCAAGGGCAATGTGCAATTTTGCCTTCAACTAACCGAGAGGATTCTTGACGACCTGATTTATCCAGGCAAGGAACTTCGAAAAAGAGAGGAATTCCGCGTGTTAAGGCAAGGGCTTGAATATGCTATCAGTGTGTTCGTTAGTAAGCTACCTGATCAAGGATTTGAATTTATGAAAAAGTGGGCGATGGAGGATGATCCTGACATTAAAAAAATTATAAAATCGAATTTGGGTAAATCCAGGTTGACTAAAACATATGGCGAGCAAGTAAATGAAGTAATGACGATTCTAACCAGGTAACAACCATTCGAATTCGAGCTGTTGATCAATCTGGGTGGCTGGTTTAACCTGCCACCCAGATTGATCGGTTGCATTATTTGATGATTAACTTCTGCCCGTCGTACAGCGCGCCGCCCAGGTCGGTCTCCGCCCCGGCGGTCTCATCCCAGACCCGGGCCCGGCCGCTCTGGACCAGCCTGACCAGTTCCGAGCCCGCCGCGGCGTTGATCAGGGCGTGCCGCACCGTGGCCCCGTGAAAGAGCTTCACTAGCTTACCGTTGACCGAGACTTCCAGAGGCGCAAAGCTCATCCTCAGCGCACCTTCAGAAGATCCGGGTAACCCGGATTGAATTCGTCCGTGAGCGGGCTATACACCGCGGTCCCATCGATATTGGGGCTGGAGTCCCGCACCTCGTCGCTGTTAAAGCGGATCGCCGCGCCGATGGCCGCCGCGATGTTGTTGAGCTCAACCGGGTTGCTGTTGTTGTTGTAGTCGGTCTGGGAGGCCAGGATCACGCTTCCCCCGCCCGTCACAAAGGACTGCAGAACGGCAAGCTCCTCGCCGGTGTAAGCTCCAACACTCCCCGGCGTGGTGATGACCAGCGCCTTAACCCCTTCCAGCCTGGCCGCGGTAAGCGGTGTATTTGGCCCGGTAAAGCCCACGTTGTAGCCGCGGTCCCCCAGGAAACTGGCGATGCTGCTCAGACGGGCGGCGTTGTAGTACTGGCCGTGCCCCTCATCGAAGAGGACCGCGGCGCCCGATGCGCCGGAGGCCGCCAGACTGGATGTCCCTGTGCTGGAGATCCCCGTGCCAAAGAGCCCCGTCAGGCGATCCAGAAGGTTCGTGAACCACTGGGGGTTCTGGTAGCTGGGCCGGTAACCGTTGGCCACCAGGATGGCTCCCAGGCCCACCACCTGCCCGCCGCCCACCTGTTGCAGAGCAGCCAGGGGAATGGGTGTGCCGGCGTTCACCTTCGCGAAGTTCTTGGGAGCGGTGCTGCTCCGCTCATACTGGTAAGCGGTCGGCTCCGCGGAAACAAGCACGGTGGCCTGGCCGGTCAGAGGAACCAGGGCGCCGTTTAGGTCCGCCAGCAGGCTGGAGGAGTTGTAGAAGTTCAGCTTGTTGACCGCCACCGGGATGGGCGCGGTTTTGATCCTGATGCGGCCCGCCGTGGCGGCGTAATTCAGCGTGCCGATCTTCTTCACATATTCGCCCACGATGATCGCGTCCACGTCGGAAGAGAGATCCACCGGCGTGGCCATGCCCGGCAGTGGGTAACCGCCGCCGCCCGTGCCGATGTAGTCCGCCACCGCCACGCTGTAGATGGCGCCGGGGTCGATGGGCTGGCCGTTCACCTTGAGATCCAGGTGATCGATGGATCCATCGGGCCTGGTATAAACGGTGTAGGTCAGCCCGGAGGTCTGCAGGTCAACCTGATGCCGGTTGTCCCGGTTCCAGGAGTACTCGATAATCTGGCGGATCTGATCGCCGGTGAGATTGAACTTCATGACGAAGTTTCCAAAGGGCAGTACGGTATAAACCTGCCGCATGGTGATATCTCCGGCGGGGATGGAAGCGCGGATCCCGCCGTTGTTGGTCAGGGCGATCTGGGCGTCCATGTAGTCGCGCATGGCGTCGGTGATCAGGTTTCCAACGCTGACGTCCATGGCGTAACGGTCGTCGCGGTTAAGCGGCGCCGGAGTGTAGCCGAGCCTGGCATCCAGAATCGGGGCCATCCGGGCGTTCCAGTCGTCGACGATCGCTCTGGCCCCCGGATCTTCGGCCGTCATCCCCGCGGTGGCCACGGTGAAGGCGCCGCCCGCCGCCCCGCCGGTCACGGTCACGGCGCCGGCCTGCCTGACCACCAGGTCGCTCAGGTACCTGGCATCCGAACCGGCCTGGATGATCGGGATCCCGTTCACTACGGCCGGCGCGCTCAGGTAGGTGTGGGAGTGGCCCCCTACGATCAGGTCGGCGCCGGTGATCGCCTGGGCCATCCGTTCGTCAAAATCCAGGCCGTTGTGCGACACCAGGACCACCAGATTCACCTGCTCGCGGAGTTCGTTGATCCGTTCCTCCGCCGCGGCGAGGGGATCGGTGAACCGCAGCCCCACAATGTTCTTGGCGCCGGTGGAAGGAGGCGTCTCCGTAAGGCCGATGAAGGCGATCTTCTGGCCGAGATCGGTGGTGAAGATCTTGTAAGGCTCAAAGGGCTGAATGGGGGTGGCGGTCGGGTCGGCCACCGCGATGTTGGCGCTCAGCCAGGAGAATATGGATTCCGCCCGGCGGGCCTGCGTGGCCTCCGGCCCATGGTCGAAGTTGTGGTTGCCCACCGCCAGGAGGTCGGTCCCCATGGCGTTCAAGACCTCCACCACCGGCCTTCCCTTGTTGAGATCGGAGACCGGGTTGCCGCTGAAGTCGTCCCCGGCGTCGACGAAATAGACGTTCCCGCCGGCGGCCTTCGCCGCCCTGACATACGCCGCGGCTTTTGGCAGCGGGTCAATCTTGCCGTGGATATCGTTGATGGAGATGATTCGCGCGGTTAAAGCCGGCGCTTCCACGGCGACCGTGGCGGCGCCGCCGGGTTTGCCCCGGGCCTCGATGTCGATGGTATTCGGCCCATACTTGATGAGGTCGCTGATGTCGAAGCTGGACACGCCGATTCCCTGGTGGAAGAAGGTATTCAGGTTGAGGCGCTGGCCGTTGATGGCGACGTCCAACTCCCGGACGCCCTCATTGGACACGGTCAGCCTGGCGGCATTGGCCTTGACCGTAAAATCGGAGTGTAGTGTGACCGGTTGGCCGGTAAGCCGTTCGGTCCGGGTCGAAAAGGCGGTGTACCAGTCGTATTCCCGGGCCGCGGACCAGACGGCGGGGGTGATTACCCCGTTGCCCATCTCCACGGCCGTCCCGGTTGCAGCCGAAAGCGCGGCCGCCCAGGCGCCGGAGCCAACCGCGAACAGGAGCGTAAAAACCACCAGTAACGCGAGCAAATTCCGTTTACTCTTCAAACATGATCCCCCCTCGTCAAATTTGGAGATGTATCCGTTCCCACCGTGGAACGTGGAACATATTGCCAATCCATGATGATAAATTCGCCAATCTCACGGGACTTCCTTCAGAACGCAAATCGCTCCCGCCTTGATGCGCCTGCCTTAACAGAAAAGAGCGGGAAACCGATGATCAAAATATAGCTTGTCTGGATAATTTCGTTTGGGAGGGGTACGGATGGAACTTGCGGAGGTAAAGAATCGGGAATTCAGCCTGCGGGATCTTCTCACGAGCAGCTGGTCCATTTTTAATGAACGCTTTTCCACCATCGGGGTCATCACGCTGCTCATCTACATTCCAATAAACATGATCCTGGCCTTTGTGTCCATCCACACGCTCGTGGAAAATGAGGGGCTGTTCCGGGGAATCAAGCTCTATATGCAGATCGTCCGGTTGCTCGAAGGGATGATCGGCGTTCTGGCCACAATGGCCATCGCTTATGTGGTCGAGCGAATGACCGAAGGCGAAAAGATCGAGTACGGCCCGGCCATGAAGAAATCCCTCTCCAGGTGGAAGAGCGTGATCTGGACGGGAATTGTAGCCGGCGCCATAATCCTGGGGTTCACCCTGCTGCTCATCGTGCCGGGGATTATCTGGTCCGTCTACTACCTCTTTTTCATCATGGTGGTCGCCCTGCGCGACAAAAGGGGAAAAGCCGCGCTCGATTACAGCAAATCCCTGGTGAAGGGAAAGTGGTGGAGGGTGGTGGGGATCAGCCTTGGCCTGGGAATAATCCAGATCGCCGCCTATGCGGTGATCGAGATCCCCTTCCTCTTCATGCCGGATGGCGCCGTGATCGATGTAATTTCCGGCACTTTGATGGATCTGGCTTCTTCTTTCTTCACGGTGGCGGCAACGGTCTTCTTCCTGAACCTGGAGTATTTGAGGACCGTCGAGGCCGGCGCCAGCCAGATCGCCGCTCCGGGCGGTGTGACCGGGTGATCGTCCCAGACAGCCAATTTCCACCCCCAATTTGGCAACATCTTTAAAAAAGAAAAGACGCCCGCGACCCGAATCCCAATCAGGAGGTTGCGGGCGCGATTCCCATCCCATCTGGCATGATCGCCAGGGTGATGCGCGAAACTAACGCGGCCCTTTCCGCTCGATTACTCGCCGGGCGGCCGCCTCAATCTCTTCAGCGGTCAAACCGTAGCTCTCCTGTAGCTCATCCGGTTCCCCGGACTCCCCGAAGGTGTCGCGGATTCCGACGCGTTCCATGGGCGCCGGGAAATTTTCCACCAGGCATTCCGCCACCGCGCCGCCCAGCCCGCCGTTGATCTGGTGTTCTTCCACCGTCACCAGGCCGCCGGTTTCTTTGGCCGCCCGTACCACGGCGTCCACATCCAGGGGCTTGATGGTGTGCATGTTCAGCACCCGCGCCTGGATTCCCCGGGAAGCCAGGTTGTCCGCCGCACGGAGAGCGGGAGCCAGCATGGCGCCGGTGGAGATGATGGTGATGTCCCCGCCCTCCCGGTAGGTGTTGGCCTTGCCGATCATGAACGGATCCTCCGGCCTGGTGACCATCGGAACAGGAGCCCGCCCGAAGCGAATATAGACCGGCCCCTTAACAGCGGCGGCGGCCCTGGTGGCCTTGATGGTCTCCTGGTAGTCGGCCGGGACCAAAACAGTCATCCCCGGCAGCACCCGGGTGAGGGTTATCTCCTCGAGGGCCTGGTGCGTGGCGCCGTCGGGCCCCACCGACAGCCCGCCGTGGGCTCCTCCCAGCTTGACATTCAGCCCGCCGTAGCTGATCGTGGTGCGAATCTGATCCCAGGCTCTTCCCGACAAAAACACGCCATAGGTGCTGACAAACGGCACAAAACCCGCCAGGCTCAGCCCGGCGGCCATGCCCAGCATATTCTGCTCGGCGATGCCCATGTCGAAGAACCGGCCGGGAAAACGCTCCTTAAAGCGTTCCGTCGTGGTGGACTTCGCCAGGTCCGCATCCAGGACGACGATCCGGTCGTCCTCCCGCCCCAGGGCAAGAAGCGCCTCGCTATAACCGAACCGCGTCGGTTTCATTTCAAAACGGGCCACGCTCGCGCTCATCTAGCCGCCCCTCCTTCCAGCTCCGCAAGGGCCGCCCGCAGTTCCTCGTCGTTAGGAGCCTTGCCGTGCCATTCGGCGCGATTTTCCATGAAAGAGACCCCCTTGCCCTTCACCGTGCGGGCGATGATCGCCGTGGGCTTGCCTGCGGTCTTTTCCGCCTCACCGTAAGCCGCCAGAATCCGGTTGAAATCATGGCCGTCGATCTCGATGACGTGCCAGCCAAAAGCCCGCCACTTGTCCACCAGAGGCTCCACACCCATGATGTCCGCCACCGGCCCGTCGAGTTGCACTCCGTTGGCGTCCACCATGGCGCAGAGGTTATCCAGCTTGAAGTGGGCGGCGGACATGGCGGCCTCCCAGACCTGCCCTTCCTGAAGCTCGCCGTCCCCCAGGATGCAATAGACCCGGTTTTGGGCTTTCTGGATCTTCAATCCCGCGCCAAGGCCGCACGCCACGGAGAGCCCCTGGCCCAAAGACCCGCTGGAAACCTCCACCCCCGGCGTCTTGTGCATGTTGGGATGACCCTGAAGAATGCTTCCCAGCTTGCGCAGCGTCTTCAAGTGCGATTCGTCGAAGTAACCGGCGTGCGCCAGACAGGCGTACTGCAGCGGCGCCACGTGGCCTTTCGAGAACAGGACGTAATCCCTTCCCTCCCAGGAAGGATTCCGGGGGTCGTGCCGCAAGACGCCGAAGTAGAGCGCCACCGCCAGTTCGCAGGCGGAGAGCGATCCGCCGGGATGCCCTGATCCGGCGGCGTGGATCATTGTCAAGATCAGGCGGCGAATCTTTCGCGCCGTTTTTTCAAGTTCGGGTATGGCCGGCGAGCTGCCCTCCACGGCGTTCTTGCTCTCGATGCCATTCCCGCTCCCGGTGATCTTCATGCGCAAAGGCTTCACTCTTCACCAACCTCGATCCCGGCCATTTTCTCATAGAATTTTACAATCGCGCTGTGATCCTCCGAGCCCAAACCGCTCGCCTGCAAGGACTGCAGGATCTCCATGGCCAGCGCCGTCAACGGCAACGGCACATTGAGCTGCCGGCTGGTCTCCAGGACGTTTCCCAGATCTTTGGCGTGCAGGTCGATCTTGAACCCGGGCGCAAACCTCCGCTCAATCATCATGGGCGCCTTGGCGTCCAGGACATTGCTGCCGGCCAGGCCGCCCCGGATGGCCTCGTAAACCACCCGCGGCGAGACACCCGCTTTTTCGGCCAGGAGCAAAGCCTCGGAGACAGCGGCGATGTTCAGCGCGACGATGATCTGGTTGGAAAGCTTGGCGACATTCCCGCTGCCGATCGGCCCCACGTGAACGACGCTCTTGCCCATTCGTCCCAGAATGTCCCGGTAACGCTGGAAGAGTTCCCTGTCGCCCCCCACCATAATCGACAGCGTTCCGGCAACCGCCCCCGGCTCTCCGCCGCTGACCGGCGCGTCAAGCATGGCGACACCCTTTTCGCGCAAAGCGGCCTCCATTTCCCTGGAGACCAGCGGCGCAATGGAACTCATGTCGATCACCGTGGTCCCAGGCTTTGCTCCGTGGATCACGCCGTTTTTGCCAAGAAGCACTTCCCGGACATGAGGCGAATTGGGCAACATGGTAATGACCAGGGTTGCCTCGCTTGCCGCCTCCCGTGGCGACGCGGCCAGCGCCGCCCCCTCTTTTGCCAGCTCTTCCACGGGCGCGCGGTTGATATCGTAGACAATCAGCTGGTAATTTGCCTTCATGAGATTGCGCGCCATGGGCTTGCCCATGATCCCCAGGCCGATAAACCCGATCTTTCCCGTTGCGGTCATTATCGCTCACTCCTCTTTTACTGATCGCCAGACGCGTTTCTCCCCCGGTTTACGCGCCGAGAATGCCCAGGCCGGCAAGTACCTGGCGCAATTCGTCCCGTTTGGCCCCGGACAGCCCTCCAACCGGCCTTACAGCTTCTCCGGCGTTGATGCCGATCATCTGGAGCGCTTCCTTGATCACCACCGGGAAGGTGCCGAATTCAAACGCCAGACGCAGGGGGGCCAGGCGGAACTGCGCCTCGAGTGACCGTTTCAGGTCGCCGGCCACATAAGCTTCATAAATCTCCACCACCAGCTTTGGCGCCACATTGGCCGTGGCGGTGATCGATCCCCGGCCGCCGTAGACAAGCGTCCCGTAGATGAGCGTATCGCGCCCGGCCAGCACCGCGAAATCCTTGCCCGTCCGCCTGATGTATTCGGCAGTGAGCGTCATATCCCCGCTGGAATCCTTGATCCCCACAATATTATCGATATGCGACAGCCGCTCCACCAGACCCGCCGGCAGGCTGATGTTGGTCCGGGCGGGGTTGTTGTACAACAGCACCGGGATCTTCACCGAACGGGCTATGGCGGCGTAATGCTCAAAGAGCTCGTCGTCGTTCGGCTTGATAAAGTACGGGGTGATCACCGAAACGGCGTCCGCGCCGGCATCCGACGCCATCCTGGTCAGCCTGACCGCCTCGTCCGTGGTTACCGCGCCGGTCCCCGCGTATACGGGAACGCGGCCTTTCGCCTCCTCCAACACAATCTCCAGAACACGTTTCTTTTGCGGAGGCGTGAATGCCCAGAACTCCCCCTGGCCGCCGATGGCAAAAAGCCCGTGAACGCCGCCGTCAATGAGGTACCGCGTCAGTTTCCGCAAGGAATCCTCGATAATATTTCCGCTTTCGTCCGATGGCGTCACCATCGCCGGGATGATCCCCTTAACCTCCAATGCCATTTGCCGCACCTCTTAACCTTTTCCTTTTTAACAATTAACCTCTCATATCTCCGCAGCCACCCCCAGCTCTTCCTTGAGAGCCAGAAGTTCTTCGCGGACCTTCGGAACGAGCTCGATCCCCTCGCGCCGCCGTTTGCGTTCCGCGGCAAACTCCGGCTCGCCCGGAATCAGCACCTGCTCCACGCCTCGGGCGGGCTTGCTGGTTTTGATCTGCCCGACGATCTCATCCATGCGGGGTTGGAAGAGTTCCGGCGGCATGAGATGCCCGATATCTATCGCCAGGAAAAAGTGCCCGCTCCTTTGCGGTTTGCTGAAATCGTCATAGAGCGCCCCGATCCCCTTGCCAAAAGCGGATCCCGTCAGCACGCCGCTCAGGATGTCCACCAGCAGGGAAAGCGCGTAGCCTTTGGGCCCGGCCATGGGCATCATCGCGCCCTTGAGCGCCTCGTTGGGGTCCTCCGTGGGCTCGCCTTCCTCATTCATGCCCCAGCCAAGCGGTATCCTGGCGCCCTTTTTGGCGTAGATCATGATCTTTCCGCGCGCCACGGCGCTGGTCGCCATATCCATGACATATGGCTCGCCATGGCCCACCGGCGCGGCAACGGAGATCGGGTTGGTTCCGAGCACGGGCTCGCGCCCGCCCCACGGAGCCATGACGCTGTTGGCGTTGGTCATCGCCAGGCCGATCATCCCGTGTTCCACCGCCCGGAGCGTGTAGTAGGCGAGGGCGCCGCAATGGGTGCTATTGCGAACCCCACAGGCGCCGAGGCCTTGTTTTTGGGCCAGCCCCATCGCAATATCCATCGCTTTCACCGAAGCCACTTGCCCCGGGCCATTGTCCGCGTCCAGAAGGGCGATGGCGCCGTCTTCGTTAACCATGCGCATCGTGGCCCGCGCATTGACCAGCCCTTTTTTGATCCGCTTTACATAGATCGGAAGCCGCGATACCCCGTGGGATTCCAGGCCCCGCAGATCGGCAAAGACGAGGGTCTCCGCCACAACCGCCGCGTCCTCGGATTTCAGACCCGCCTTTGCCAGGACCTCGGCGGCAAATGTCTTGAGCTCGCCCGCGCTTCGTTTCATCGCGCGTAAACCTCCGGGTTGACGACAAATTCCGGCCGCTTGCCCTTGAGTGCATCCGATATGGCCTGAGCGGACCCGGTAGCCATGCGCACCACGCACTCCGCCGTCAGCGCCGCGGAATGAGGGGTGACGATGATGTTTTCGAGGGCCAGCAGCGGGTTGGTCACCGGCACAGGCTCCTCCTGGAAGACGTCCAGCCCTGCGCCGGCGATGGCTTGCCGCGAAAGGGCGTCATACAGGGCTTTTTCATCCACCACCCCCCCGCGCGCCGCGTTGAGCAGGTACGCCGAAGGCTTCATGAGGCCCAGCTCCCGGGCGCCGATCACCCCGCGAGTCTCCGGGGTCAGGGGAACATGAAGGCTGACGAAATCCGATTCCCGCAGAAGCACATCCAGTTGCTTCACCGGCTTTACGCCCATGGCGGCGAGCTTTTCGGCGCCAAGAAAGGGATCATAAGCGAGGATCTTCATATTAAACGCCCGGCTGGCCTTTTGAGCCAGGAGCGAGCCGATCCGGCCCATGCCGACGATGCCCAGCGTCTTGCCGTCCAGGTCGACCGCCCTGTAGGAATTGCGGATCTCGAAGTTGCCCTGCCGCGTGGCCCGGTCGTAGCGCGGCAACAGTTTGGCCAGGGCCATCATCATCGCCATGACATGCTCGGCCACGGAAAGCGCGTTGGCGTTGGGCGTGTAGGCCACGGGGATGCCGCGTTCCGTCGCCGCCTTGACGTCGATGTTATCCACGCCGACCCCGTGCCTGGCGACAATGCGCAACTTCTTCGCCGCAAAAATCGCTTCCCGGGGAATGGGTGCGGTCCGGACCAGAAGCCCGTCCGCGTCCTCGATCTCCTTTAACAGGGTTTCCACGGACGGATCCGGCGCCACCCGGACCTCGAAGTCCGGCTTCAGAATGGCTGTCCCCGACTCGTGAACCGGCTGGGAGATCAGGACCTTTTTCCGTTCTGCCATTTCAGGTCATCCTCCGTCTGGAAACAGGTGCAAATCAGGCCGGCGGCCTTCGCCGTCCGGCCCGATCGGCCCACTATCGCTTGAGCCGGTTGCACCTTCCCAATACTATTTCGTCTCGATCTTTAGCTCTTTGAGGAGGTTTCCGTACTGGTCGAAACCCTTCTTCAGAAAACCGGCATATTCATCCGGCCCCATGTACAGGATGGGCTGGCCCAGATCCTTCATCATGGAGATAAACTCCGGATCCCTGGTGATCTGGTGGAATTTATCGGCCAGGTAATCGATGATGGCCCGCGGCGTCCCCTTGGGCACGGCGATGCCCTTCACGGAGCCGGCGGTAACCACATCGTACCCCTGCTCCTTGAATGTGGGCACGTCCACGGCCGGATCACGCTCGGCCAGCGCCACCGCCAGCGGGCGGAGACGATCGGCCTTGATGTGGGGCAGCACCTCGCTCGGATGCCCGCCGCCGAAGTCCACCTGATGGCCGGTAAGCGCGGTAACCGCATCCGAACCGCCGCTCATTGGGATGGAGGTCAGTTTGAATCCCGCTTCCTTGGCAAAGAGCTGGAAGGCGATATCCACCGCGGCGCCCTTGGTGGACACGGCGGCCGTGACGTGGGGACGGCTCTTCGCCCAGGTCACCAGGTCCTTGAGCGTCTTGAACTGCGAATCGGCGGGAACCGCCAGCACCACCGAATGCTGGGAGATCCGGCAAACAGGGAGTAGATCCTTGAAGGTGTCGAACGGGAGAGGCCTTTCATGCGGGACAACCAGATCCTCGCCGGAGCCGTAGCCGAAGAGCAGGATGTAGCCGTCCGGCTTGGACTGGACCACGTAGTCCCGCCCGGGGATCGCGCCGCCGCCGGCCTTGTTCACGACGACCAGGGGGACATCGAAATACTTGGGAGCCACCTTGGCAATGGCGCGCGCCAGGACGTCGGTGGAGCCACCCGCGGAATACGGAACAATCAATTCAATCGGCTTGCTCGGGTACTTTTCCGCCGCCAGCGCAGGAAACACCGCCGCGACCGACAGCGCCAGCACCGTGAGAACCAGGACCAGGATCCTTCTCTTGTTCATGATTACACCTCCGCTGTTTTTAATAGAGCTTGTTCGTCTATTTCGACAACCCTGGGCACCATATGGTGCAAGGGTCACGAAACCGATGCGGGTTGCACCTTGCTCTCCCTGGACTTCTTCCAGGAAGCCCACAGATTGCCCAGGATGAACAGGACGGCCGCCGCCATCATGGCGCCGGAGATCGGCCGGGCGAAGAAGATTGCCGGCGATCCGGCCGAGATCAAGAGCGACTGCCGCAACGCCCTTTCCAGGATTGGGCCGAGGACGAAGGCCAGAAGCAGCGGCCCCGTCTCAAAATTGAGCTTGCGGGCCAGGTACCCCAGAATGCCGGTGACGATCAACAGCCAGATGTCAAATGCGGAGTTGTTGACGCTGTAGACGCCGATCAACGTGAAAAGCGCGATGATGGGAGCCAGATAGGCGTACGGCACGCGCAAGAGCTGCGCCCAGACCCCGACCAGGGGAAGATTCAGCACCAGAAGCATGGCGTTTCCAATGTACATCGAGGCGATAACCCCCCAGAAGACGTCGGGGTGCTCCTTGAGGAGGAACGGCCCCGGCGTGACGCCCTGGATGAGCAAGGCCGCGAAGATCATGGCAATGGAGGCATTGCTCGGAATTCCCAGAGTCAACAACGGGATGAACGAGGAGCTTGCCGCCGCGTTGTTGGCGGATTCGGGGCCGGCCACGCCCTCAATGGCGCCCTGCCCGAACTCCTCGGGATGTTTGGACACCTTCTTCTCCGTGGCATAGGAGAGAAGGGACGACAGGACGGCGCCGCCGCCCGGCAGTATTCCAACCAGGAAGCCGATCACGGAGCCGCGGACGATGGCCCACCGGGACCGGACAAAATCGGCCAGCGTGGGCCACAGGTTCTTCACCTTGTCCGTAACCAGCTGAACTCCTTCGGTCTTTTCAAGGTTGTAAAGAATCTCCCCGACGCCAAACATGCCCATGGCCACCGTGACAAAGTCGATGCCGCCCTGCAGGTTCACGTTGCCGAAGGTAAACCGCACCGCGCCGGAGATGGGATCCAGGCCGATCATCCCCATCAATAACCCCACCACCACCATGATCAGGCCCTTGATCGCCGATCCGCCGCCAAGGTAGGTGGCCATCAGCAAGCCCAGCACCGTGAGCGCAAAGTATTCTGGCGGGCCGAACCGGATCGCGATCTCCGCCAGCGGAGGGGCGATGAAGGTCAGGCCGAGGATGCCGATCGTCCCGGCCACAAAGGAACCGATGGCCGCGATCCCCAGCGCCGCCCCGGCGCGGCCCTTTTTGGCCATCTGGTAACCGTCCATGCAGGTGACCACCGAGGCGGCCTCGCCCGGGATGTTCAGGAGGATGGAGGTCGTGGAGCCGCCGTACATGGCTCCGTAGTAGACGCCGGCCATCATGATGATCGAAGTGACCGGCGAGCCAATCTTGTAGCTTACCGGCAGCAGAAGGGCAATGGTGGCCGCCGGTCCAAGGCCGGGCAGGACCCCGATCGCCGTCCCCACCAGCGCCCCGATGAAGGCGTACAGCAGGTTGACCAGGCTGAAGGCGATATCAAAACCGGTGAACAAACCGTGAAAGTCAAACATCCACTCCTAAACCTCCTATCTTGCCAGAATCCCCATCGGAAGCGGCACATTCAGCAGGAGGCCGAAGATCATCCAGACGCCCACCGCCGACAATATCCCCGGAATAACCGCCTGCAACCACTTCTTGCGCTCCACCACCATGAGCCAGAGAAAAACCAGCGCAAATACGCTGATGATATAGCCAAGCTTCTCCAGCGCAAGAGCATACGCCGCAAAAAGCAGCACGGACAGCAATGGGCGCACCCAGGCGCCAGCGGCCCACAGGGCACTTTTTTCGGCGTCAGGGCCCAGGTTAACCGCAATCAAAGCGATCGCCAGCGCCGCCAGGATAATTCCCAGCCCGAAGGGCAGGAAGCCCGATCCGGGCTGCCCTCCGTCGTTGATGCGCAGGACAAAGATCGCCTGCTGGATTACCAGCCCGGCCACGGCCAAAAGGACGATTCCCGTAATCCTTTGCCCCTTTTTCAAGCTGCCTCACCTCTCAGATCCTCAGCGATCACTATCGTTGATCATTAATCGTTGATCATTAACCGTTGATCACCAGGTTGAGCATCAACCGTTGCGCTTCAACCCTCCCAAGATCTTCGATGCCGCCCCGGAAGCAGCCGCCGCCATAAAGCGGGCATCGGAAGCCACGGCGACAAACTGGAAACCCTGTTCGATCTTCGCCAGCGCCTCATCGGCACTGCCGGCGTGGTAGCCGGTGGGCACCCCGGTCTCCCTCCCCGCCTTGATAATCCGTTCCATGGCTTCCTTAAATTTGGGGTGGTCAAACTGCCGGAAAACACCCAGCCCCGCCGAAAGGTCGTTAGGCCCCACAAAGATGGCGTCAACCCCGGGCGTGGACATGATGTCACGGATGTTCTTCACGCCCTCCTCGGTCTCAATCTGGCAGACCACCACGCCCTGCTTGTTCCAGTCGTGGTAGTAGTCCATGAGATCCATCCCGTACCGGCTGGTCCGGGTGCCGGCGATCCCCCGGATTCCCTCCGGCGGGTACTTGCAGGCCGCCACCGCCGCGCGGGCCTCCTCCCCGGTGCTGATCATCGGGATGACCAGGCCGGATGCGCCGCGGTCCAGGACGCGTTTGATCAGAACGGGATCATTCCAGGGGACCCTGGCCATGGGAGCGCAGTCGGCGCCCTTCAAGGCCCGGATCATGTCTTCCAGCGTTTCGTAATCCGTTGCACCATGTTCCGTGTCGATGACCAGCCAATCAAATCCCATGCCGGCCATATGCTCCGCCGACGCCGGGCTGGGCAGGCTTATCCAGCTGCCTACCGCCGGTTGCCCGGATTTCAAAAGCTCCTTTACCCTGTTTTTCATCTTCCCTCGTCCTCCTCGTTTCCCCGGTCTATTCATCTCCTCTTGTCCTTTTGCCGTATCGCCGGTGGGGCCGGCCTCCAGGTGCGGACCTAAGCCAGAAGGTCCTCTTCAATGCTGGCGAGGTGTTCCTTCATGGCCCGTTTGGCCCGGGCGCCGTCGCCCGCCCGCAGCGCTTCGACGATCGCCCGGTGGTGCGCCAGATAGGCGACCGACCGTTCCTTGTGCATATGGCTCTTGCCTTTCAGGACATTCCAGAGCGGGTGCTTCATCCGTTCCGTCACCGAGGCCATGACCTCCGCAAAGACCACATTTCGTGCGGCCTGGACAAGTTTTTCATGGAAGAGAATATCGTCCTCCGTTGGAAAGCGCCCGGTCGCGGCATAAGCTTCCTCCATCCGCCGGGTAATCACCTCCAACTCCTGGAGTTCCTCGGCGGCGATCCGCTTGGCCGCCAGCGCCGCCACGGAAGGTTCCAGCGCCTTTCTCACCTCCATCAGTTGAAAGGGGCTGTCCTCCACGTCAAAATGCATGTCGACCTGGGCGGCTCGGCGATCTTCAGACAAAAGACGCACGAAGGTGCCCTTTCCGTTTACAATCTCCACGTAACCCAACATTTCCAGGGCCGCCAGAGCTTCGCGCAAGGTGGGACGGCTTGTGCCCAGTTCCGCTGCCAAAACCCGCTCCGCCGGCAGCTTCTCGCCGGGAACCAGTTCGCCCGACTCGATCAATCCTTTCAGTTGCTGCATGATCTCGATGTATGCCTTCTGGGTGTTGATTGCCTTAAATTTTCCCAAACCGATTTACCTCCTGATGGCCAGGCTAACCCCTCATAGGCAGGCTGACCCCCTCGTGTTGGCAAGCTAACCCCCTGGTAGCCAGGCTGTCAAGCTGTTTGACCATATCTGGTAATTCGACACTGGAGCGCCAATTCCTTCCTTGTCAAACAGGAATAGGACTCATTTGCTGCTTTTGTCTTCCAGGAATTTTGACCTGCAATCCCGGCGGATTTGCGTTACAATAGGGTTTAGAGATCAATGGAACGTTCCTGGAAAGCAGGGTGATGATCATGCACACCGGCGCCGCCAACCTCCCGTTGCACTACGGAAAGTGCCCGCCGTGGCTCTTTCAGCGCATGAAGCCTCTGGCCGCGGCCATCATCCAGATTATTGTTGAAGAATTCGGCCCCCAGGAGGTTCTCCGCCGCCTGTCGGATCCCATCTGGTTTCAGGCCTTCGGCTCCGTTCTGGGCTTTGACTGGCATTCTTCCGGGCTCACCACCACCGTGTGCGGCGCCCTGAAGGAGGGCTTGCAGCCCAGGCAGAAAGAACTGGGGATCTTCTTCGCCGGCGGCAAGGGGCGCACTTCCCGTGGGACCCCCGCCGAGATCGAACAAGCCGGGGAAAAATACGGCCTGCCCGCCGATACTGTTTCCCTGCAATACGCCAGCAGGATGGCCGCCAAGGTGGACAGCGCGGCGGTGCAGGACGGATACCAGATCTACCATCATTTCTTCGTCTTTACCGGGGAAGGCGAATGGGCGGTGGTGCAGCAAGGGATGAACGGACAGACCCGCTGGGCCCGCCGGTACCACTGGCTGAACACCGGTAAAACCAACGCCGGCGGCATGGACTTTGTCCGGGAGCCCCACGCGGCGGTGTGCGGCGACCATGCCGCGGCCGGGTTGAACATGGTGGCCGGGGAGGCCGACCGGAGCCGGGAAGTGTCCGCTTTATTGGCGCGTGAAAAGCCGGAGCTGGTTCTGAAAGAACTGGACCGGATTAGCAGGTGGTCCAATGCCAAAAACGCGGTTCCAAGAAACCATGCGGATCTTGCGCCCTCCGGCGTCCAGCTCAACTTGCCGCTCGACGGGGAAGGCAACCCCCTCAACCTTCCGAAGGACCCCCGGACGGCAAAAGAGAGCCGCGGCGCGGCGATCTCCCCCGAATGGATGTCGAGTCTGGCGGCCATTCCGGAAGGGGCGCCGTCCCTGACCTTGCCGGCGCCGCACTGGGTTCCCAACGCCTCGCGGCTGGACCAGATCCTGCGCGCCACCTTCGAAGAGCAACCCAGGGATTTTGCAACCTTGCTGGCGACGCCGGGGGTCGGCACCGGCACTGTCAGGGCTCTGGCGCTGGTCGCGGAGGTCACCTATGGCGCCAGGGCCAGCTTCCGGGATCCTGTGCGTTACTCGTTTGCCCACGGCGGAAAGGATGGGCATCCCTTTCCGGTCGACCGGCCGCTCTACGACCAGACCATCGAAACCCTGGAAGACGCCCTGCGCCGGGCCAAACTCGATCAGCCGGAAAAGTTGAAGGCGCTGCAACGTCTTGCGGCCTGGCGCGGCAATGCCCAGGCCTGATTGAGAGCAGCAGCCTGCCAAGTCCCGCATTGGCCCCGGCGATAATCACCAGTGTTTCACCGTAAGCCACCAGGTAGCTGAAGGTCCTGTTCTAAACCTTTTCGCCGTTGATCTCCAGCTGGTAGGTGATCCTGGCGGTCTTGTTGAGCATGTTGGAGACGGTGCAATACCGTTCCTGGGAGAGGGTCACCGCGCGCTCAAACTTCTCCCGGGGAATCTCCTTGCCCCAGATGCGGTAATTCATCCGGATCTCGGTGAAGACCCTGGGGTGATCCTCGGCGCGGTCCCCCTCGATGTCCACCTGAAAAGAATCAAAGGGGATGCGCATCTTCTCCAGAATGGACACTACATCCATGCCGGTGCATCCGCCCAGGCCCATCAAGACCAGCTCGGTGGGCCTGGGCGCCTCGTTCTTCCCGCCGCCCTGCTCCGCCGCGTCCATCAGAACCTGGTGTCCTGATTGGGCCTCCCCCCGGAACTTCATTCCGCCTTCCCACTTAACCCTGGCTTCCATGTTCACGCCTCCTGGTCATCGCCGCAACGAGGTGAAAAAGGAGCAAAAAATAGATCAGTCCGCCATGTCGGCCTTAAAGGCTCATGCATACAGCGAACTGACCGCGCCCGGCAGGGTGCTCGCGCAACCTGCCGCACCTGATTATATTTTCGCACATTACAGCCGCCGTGGCAATCTGTCGCTTGCCCTGAGTTTCGGGGACATTTGTCCTGCCGCTCATCCCTTGACCAACCCTTTCCGGACCGCATATGCGGCGGCTTCCGCCCGGTTGTTCAGATTCAGCTTCGCAAAGATGTTGCTCACGTAGTTGCGCACCGTCTTCTCGCTCAAAAAGATGGTTTCGGCGATCTCCCGGTTGGTCTTCCCGAGGCCGATCAGCGAGAGGATCTTCTTCTCCTGTTCGGTAAGCGTGTCCTGAAGACCGCCCTTGCCCGAGGCCTGATTGCGCATATGGGCGAAGACCTTTTCGGTCACCGCCGGGTCCAGAAGCGACTCCCCCCGGCTCACCCGTTCAATGGCGTCAATGATTGCATCGCTGCCGATCTCCTTGAGCACGTAACCGCTGGCGCCGGCGATAATCGATTCGATCACCGCATTATCATCCGCAAATGAAGTCAGCATTATAACCTTGGACTGCGGGGAAACTTCCCGGATGCGCCGGCAGGCTTCCGTCCCGCTTCCCCCCGGCATGCGGATATCCATGATCACCACGTCCGGCCGGGTTTGCACAGCCTTTTCAACCGCTTCTTCCGCCGCCGCGGCTTCGGCCACGATCTCAAAATCTCCCCGTCTTCTCAATAGCGCCGCCAACCCGACCCGAACCACCTCATGGTCGTCAACCAGCATGATTTTGCGCATACTCACCCGTCACCACCCCGTACGGAACTTCCAGAGCAATTTCGGTTCCCCGCCCCGGCGCGCTGTTCACCCTCAGTTTTCCCTGGAGCAACTGGGCCCGCTCCACCATGTTTCTCAGGCCGAATTTGTAAGATGGAGCCCCCTGGACGGTTTGAACCGGTTCGTAATTGAAGCCGGCGCCGTTATCCCGGATCAGAAAACGGACCACCTTCTCCCCAAACTCAATCCCCACCTCGACCCGGCTGGCTCCGGAATGTTTGACCACATTGGCCAGCGCCTCCTGGGCGATCAGATAGATGTTGCTGCGAACCTCCGGGGGCATCTCGGCCACCGGCATGCCCTTGAAGGTAACCTCCACCTCAAGCCCGGTCCGGTTCTTGAACTCCTCAACGAGGCCGGTGATGCTATGCTGAAGATTCCGCGTTTCGGGCGGGCGCAGATCCATGATATACCGGCGGATATCCCGGATGCTGTCGTTAAGGCGTTCCATGTTGCCCAGGATCTGCTTCTTGGCCAGTTCCGGGTTTTCATCGATGAGGTAGCAGGCGTCTTCCAGGTTCAGGCCCACGGCATAGATCGCCTGAATGATCCCGTCGTGAAGATCCCGGCTGATCCGGTCCCGCTCTCGCAAGACCGCCCGCTGGCGTTCCAACTCCTCCACCCGCCTGGTGCTCTCCATGTCGAAAGCCTCAAGAATGCGCACCACGAAATAGGCGATCATCACGCTTCCCAACGCCCGGAAGAGCTGCACGGGGATGCCGATCAACCGCAGAAACAACGTGGTGTTCAGCACCGTCGCCGGCGGAAACGACGCCGGCGGCACAAATACGCCGGAAGCCACCCCGTAGACCGCAAAGATGGCTGATGCCCCGTGCAGGTTGCGGATTGCATGGTGGATGCCCAGATCCTCAAACTGATCCTTTTGCCGGAGGATGGTGTAGCTGGAGAGGATCGATCCGGGCAAGGCCAGAAGATACCGGGCCCCGGCTTCGCCGCTGTGCAGCCAGTTTTCGTCGATATTTGGGAGATGGGGCCGGAAATGCAAAAAGCTCAACAACCACAGGGAAAAAAGCCCCACGGGAACCCATCTCAGCCAGAAATGCTTCTTCTCCGTATCAAGATAGAGCCGGACCCCGAAATAGAACAGGAAAGTGAACGATCCGGCCAGAAGAACCATGTGCAGGGCCCGCAGAGCGTTGACCACCCATGGTTCATACGCATCCGCCTGCACTGGAATGAAGATGTAGCCCCACTCGCTTAACCCGTGCAGGATGCCGAAGATCGACAAAAAGCACAGGCTCCTGGACAACCGGAGGTTGCTCTGTTTACGGCACTGTAACGCTATGGCGAGCCCCATTGAAAAAAATGCCAAACCATAGCCAAAGAAGATGAGGATCATGTTGTGCTGGAGAAAAATCCCGAAGGTCGCAAAGGTAGTTTCCATCCTCCAGCCCCTTCCGTAAATACCTGCACTGCTATAATTCGCGAAACGTGGTCCCCAATCCTGCCTACAACTGCAAACCGTTCCTTACCCTGGGGGCCACCAGGGCAACCACCACCGACTTGGCGATGTCCACCGGCAAGAAGGGCGCCACCCCCGCCATCAATACACCTTTCACGCCCATCGGCTTCCCCAGAAGGTAGTTCAGCGCAAAGTAGAGATAGGACGCGCCAAAGAGATAGACGACCCCCAGCCCGGCCAGAGTCGCCAGAAAGGCGGTCCACGTCCCGAGGCGCCGGCCGGGGGCCGCCCTTTCCGCTATCCGCCCGCTCAAATAAGCTGCGGGGATATAACCGGCCAGATAACCAAAGGTCGGCCGCAAGACCGTCCCCAGGCCCCCGGCGCCTCCAGCAAAGACCGGGGCTCCCGCCAGCCCCAGCAGTATGTAGATCACCTGGCTTGCCGCCCCCAGCCGCCCCCCCAGCAACACTCCGGCCAGCAGCACAAAAAAGACCTGGAGCGTTACCGGCACCAGGGGCAGAGGGATGGTGATCCAGGCCCCCACGGCGGTTAAAGATGCGAAAAGACCTGCAAGCACCAGGCTTCTGGCTCCTGTAGCGCCAGCTGCCGCGACTTTGACCCCAACCGTGCCGGCAGGGCTTACCTCCCCGGTGGTAACCTCCGATCCCGTTCTTTCTTTGTCGGCCTTTTTCTTCGCTTCCGCCATCTTTGCTGACCCCTCCCGGTACAATTTGGATTCCCGGATGGGACCATTATATGGCGAAAGACCAGTAATGTCAACGTTGTTTATTGCAACAGGTTAACAATGCCCTCTCCACCCTGCCCGATCAGCGCAAAACTAGACATAACCGCCGTCCGCGCTGCGAATCGAAACATCCCCCGCATGGAGCACCTGCCGCCTGCCAGCATCATCCTCGATCACCAGCCAGCCATCGGGGGTAATAGCCACGGCCCGGCCGGTAAGGCATTGACCCTCTGTGGCGCCCCCGACAGGGTCCACACGCACCCTGGCCCCTAAAGTAGCCGAATACGGCCTGGTGAGGTCTACAAGCTCCGGAAAGCCGGGCTGCTCAAGGTAGAGGCCGTCTAACTCTTCCAGTAGCGCCCTGATCAGAACCAGCCTGTCGACCATCCGGCCGCAGGCAAGGCGTAAGGAGGTGGCCTTGCGCCGCAGTTCCGGCGAAAAATGGCTTCCCTCCTGGTTAACATTCAACCCGATGCCCACCGCCAGGTATTCCGCCATTTCCAGTTCCCCGCTGGCTTCGGCAAGGATCCCGCAAACCTTGCGATCTCCAATGAGCACATCGTTTGGCCATTTAATCCGCGGTGAAAGGGCACAGACACGCGTAACGGCCCGCACCACCGCCAGCGCCGACAGGAGCGTGAACCTGGCGGTTTCCTGTAAAGGGACCTTCGGCCGGAGTAAAACGGTCATCCAGAGCCCAAGGCCCGGCGGCGACTCCCAGGATCTGCCACGCCGGCCCCGGCCGGCAGTCTGGGCTTCAGCGACAACCACCGTCCCGTCCGGAGCCCCGGTTTTGGCTAGCGCCCTGGCCCGGGTATTCGTGGAGTCAATCTCCGGGAAATGCTGGATCTCCCTGCCGATGATCTGAGTGTGAAGCCCCCTGGCGATCTCCGCCGGCAAGAGCAAGTCCGGTACATTCTGCAGCAGGTAACCCAGATGGGGTACCCCCTTGATCTGATACCCCTCGGTCTTCAAAATCCGAATACCCTTCCACACCGCAGTCCGGGAGATTTTCAACTGGCAGGCGAGTGCTTCGCCGGAGAGGTACTCTCCCTGGTTTTTATATAACAGTTCCAAGATCGCTTTTTTTGTTCGATCCATCCTACCCACCACCCAGGTAAATGCGCACGACCTTGCCGCTCTCCCTGAGGAGGCGTTTCGCCAGGCCGGCCACCGTCTCCCCCGTCAGGCCCGGCACGGGCAGATCCGGGGCCAGTTCCGCCAGCGGTGCCAGCACAAAGGCCCTTTCCCACATGCGCGGGTGGGGCACCTCCAGATCGGGTCCATCAATCTTCTCCCCGCCGTAGAGCAGCATGTCCACGTCAATGGTCCGGGGCCCCCAGCGGATAAGGCGCCGCCGGCCAAGGGCCTCCTCCACCTGGCGAATCACCGCCAGGAGTTCCAGGGGGGAAAGCCCCGTCCGGACCCGGACCACCTGGTTTAAAAACCAGGGCTGGTCCTCCAGACCAACCGGCTCGGTCTCGTAAAGCCCCGACTCCGCTACTATTTGTAGTACTGGCGGCCGTTCCAGAAGCTGGCGGGCTCTGGCCAGCATCTCCACCCGATCGCCCTGGTTGGACCCCAACCCCAGATAAGCCTCCACCCATCCGGCCCCGCCTGGCCCTTCCCGTTTCATCAACCGGCGCTCTTTCCCTTTGCGGTCTCTGCTTCGACGTAATCAAAGATTCCACCCACCGGCGCGTGTGGTTTTCTCACCCGCACCACCACTTTTTCCACATCGTAGGATGAAACAATCCGCGAGGCGATCGTCTGGGCCACGGCCTCGATGAGGTTGAACTCCCGTTCCTCCACAATCTCCTTGACCAGGTTGTAGACCTCCACGTAGTTTATGGCCATCTCGATGTCATCCGAGGCCTCCAGCTCCGGCCGGTCCATGTAAAGCTCCACATCGACCTCAAACCGCTGTCCCAGCTCCCTTTCCGCCTCGAACGCGCCGTGGTACCCGTAAAAAGCCATGTTTTTCAGCGTGATCCGGTCGCCCAAAATTCATTCCCCCCGCCGCGCAATCGCGTCAGTCACCCGGCATACCCGCGCCATCTCCCGCACGTCGTGAACCCGCACAAAATCCGCCCCGTTGGCGATCCCCACAGCCACTGTAGCGGCGGTCCCTTCCACCCGTTCCCCGGGAGGCAGGTCCAGGATCTTGCCGATAAAAGACTTGCGGGACGTTCCAAGCAAGATCGGCAGGCCAAGAGCCCGAAACTCCCCGAGCCTGCGCAAGATCTCCAGGTTCTGCTCCAGGGTCTTCCCAAACCCTATCCCAGGGTCAATGATCAACCTCTCCCGAGGCACCCCCGCCGCTTCGGCGATGCCGACGCTTTCCTGGAGGTATGCCAGGATCTCCGCCACCAGATCCTCGTATTCGCACGGAAAGGTGGGATCCACCTGCATCACCTTGGGATCGCCTTTGCGGTGCATGATAATCACCGGCGCCTCGTGGCGGGCGGCAACCCCGACCATTCCAGGGTCCGCCTGGAGTCCGCTGATATCGTTGATAATCTGCGCCCCGGCCTCGACGGCCTGTTCGGCAACCTCCGCCTTGTAGGTGTCCACCGAGATCGGCGCAGCCAACTCCCGGCGCAGCGCCCGAATCACCGGGATGATCCGTTCCAGCTCCTCTCCGGCTGGAACCGGCGTCCCGCCCGGACGGGTGGATTCGCCTCCGATATCGATAATGTCTGCGCCATCGGCGACCATGGCCCGGGCCGCAGCCACCGCCTGATCCGGGGTAAAATGGCTTCCCCCGCCGGAGAACGAGTCAGGGGTCACATTCAAGATCCCCAGGATATATGTACGCTCCCCGAGCGGAAATTGCCACTTCCCATGGCCGCAAACCAGAACGGAAGCCGTTTTCGCACGGTTTGAGGCTCCAGGTGCATCATAAAACCCGAGAGCCTCCGTGATCGCCCGGCCGATTTCGGCCAGCCCGAACGGCTGGGCCTTGAGCCTGGCCACAACCTCCCGGTACTGGCGCAAGGTCGCTCCCAGAAGAACGTCGGTAAACTCGGCCTTCAGGCCCGCCACTTCCCTGGATACCGCCGCCTCGCCCCCGCGAGCCAGCATCTCCTGCTTGAGAAGGATCGCCGCCCGGAGAGGGACGGCCTCCAGCTTTAAAACCCTGTATACAAATTTGGGCGTCATCAGCCCGATGCCAACCTCATCCGAGCCAATCCGGGCGATCTCCGCCCGTGCCCTGGCCTGATTGCGGATCTCGATCACCCGCAGTGGCAGCATAAAAAAACGCCCCTTACGTCTGATGCCTTGCGTCCGTTGCTTCCAATGCTTCCGATGCCATGGATGGCTATAATATTTGACGCTACTGGGCGCGTTCCTGCCATTGCTTCAAAATAATCTTCCGAACTCGTTCCTCAATCTGCCGGATCTCATTTTCGGAGGCCGCGCGGAACTTCTCATTCTTGATTCGCCCCAGGTTCTCCCGGGTGTCCACGGCCACCGCGCGCAAGGCGGCGGACGCCACCAACGCCGCCACCTTGGCATTGGCCGTGGCCTGGCGGCTCCCCTGCAAAGCCACCTGATCCGCCAGGATCAGCACCTCGGCGCAGGCCCGGGCGGTTTTGAGCAGGACTTCCGTGGCGGAGCAGAGG
The DNA here is from genome assembly GCA_023381695.1 of Bacillota bacterium. Taxonomy (GTDB): domain Bacteria; phylum Bacillota; class UBA5301; order JAMCQP01; family JAMCQP01; genus JAMCQP01. The sequence continues at coordinate 41,685 of JAMCQP010000050.1, forward strand.
GTCTTCTGGACCACGCCGTCGCGCAAATTCCGCTCCCTTTCATTTGCCCTGGGGAGAGCCATGCCGATGGCCACCGCTTCGTAGGCCGCGGCGTCCTCGCTGGCCAGCCTGGCCAATTGTTCCGCGAGGCTCTGGGCCGATGCCACGGCCACCTGCAACTCGCTTTGCACCGGGCGAAATTCATCCCGGCCGAGGGACAGGCGGCCGACCTTCAAGACCAGGGCGGCGCCAAACGCCCCGGCAATCGCCGCCACACTGCCCCCACCCGGTACGGGTTTGAGTGAAGAGACACTTTCCAGAAGCTCCCCCAGTCTCTTTTCCAGCAATTGACCATCCACGGCAGGCACCTCCGATTTCGTCACTTTCCTGCCAAATGCTCTTCAGCATCTAAATTGTCGGCAGCGTCCACGGGATATAAAGAGTTTTCGTAACGTTCCGAAGCCTTTTGCGAAAAAAAGAACGGCCTTCCGGCCGGAAAGCGCATCCATCGATCGGTTGCGCTTCACTAAAGACGCAGAGCTGCAGTGAGGTTGGAATCTGATTCATAGCAGACAACGATGTCCTTGATCATCTCGACTCCGAAGTATCTACCCAGATACTCCTTGACCCGTTGGGCCACCACCTCGGGAGGTAAGGCTGCGATCTCTTTTACTTCACGTTCATCAAGGGCAATGGTGGTCATCACGATCCCTTTGCTCTCGGTAAGCTCCATAGGAAGCCCCCCTCTAATATCTGCCCTGAATACTGAGGTAGATTTCCTGCAGCAACCTGCGAAGGTGATACTTCCGCTTCCTCTCCGCTTACCCTAAATATACCATAGAAAATGATGGTTGACAAGCTGTCATCCGGCTAATTCCCTAACTTTTAAAAGTTTCAGGTGAATAAACTTTCCCCGGAAAACTTGAAGTTACCCGGCTACGATGGCCTCAAATTCCTCCTTATCCAGCGTCTCCTTATCCTTAAGGGCCGTCACGACCCGTTCCAGCCTCTCCCGCTGTTCGGAAAGGATCTTCTTCGCCTTTTCATAGCTCTTTTCGATGAAGCTCCGGGCCTCGCGGTCAATGGCCGCGGCGACCTCCTCGCTGTAATTGCGATCCCGGGTGAAGATCACCCCCAGGAAGATCTGTTCCTCATGGCCATGCCCGAAGGTCATCGGGCCCAGCTTTTCGCTCATCCCGTACTCGGTGATCATCTTGCGGACGATTTTGGTAGCCTGATCGAGGTCGCTCTGAGCGCCGGTGCTGACCTCGTCGAAGACGAGTTCCTCGGCGGCCCGCCCTCCCAGGGCGTAGGAGAGGTAATCCATGAGCTCCGACTTGGTGGTGACATGCTTGTCCTCCAGCGGCAGGACCATGGTGTAACCGCCGGCCATCCCGCGGGAAATGATGCTCACCTTGTGCACCGGATCCATGTGGGGGCTGAATTTGGCCACAATCGCATGCCCGGCCTCATGGTAAGCAAAGACCTCCTTGTCCCGGTCGCTGATGATCCGTTTATGCCGCTCCGGCCCCATCAATACGCGATCGATGGCCTCCTCGGTCTCCTCCATGGTGATCTTTTTCTTGTTGCGCCGGGCAGCCAGAATGGCCGCCTCGTTCATCAGATTCTCCAGGTCCGCGCCGGTAAAGCCCGGCGTCCGCCTGGCCAGGACCTTGAGATCCACGTTATCGGCCAGCGGTTTGTTCCTGGCGTAGATCTCCAGGATCTCTTCCCGTCCCGCCACATCCGGCCGGTCCACCACCACCTGCCGGTCGAAACGCCCCGGCCGCAAAAGCGCCGGATCCAGAACGTCCGGACGGTTGGTGGCAGCCAGGATGATGATCCCGCTGTTGGGCTCAAACCCGTCCATCTCCACCAGAAGCTGGTTTAAGGTCTGCTCCCGCTCGTCATGGCCACCGCCCAGCCCGGCGCCACGCTGGCGCCCCACGGCGTCAATTTCGTCGATAAAAACAATGCAAGGGGCATTCTTCTTGGAGGTCTCAAAAAGGTCCCTGACCCTGGCGGCGCCGACCCCGACAAACATCTCCACAAAATCCGAACCGCTGATGCTGAAAAAAGGCACGCCGGCTTCCCCGGCCACCGCCCTGCCCAGAAGTGTCTTGCCCGTTCCGGGGGGGCCCACCAGCAAAACACCCTTGGGAATCTTCGCCCCCATCTCCACAAAACGCTTGGGATGCTTCAAAAATTCGACGATCTCCACAAGCTCCTGTTTGGCCTCGTCAAGGCCCGCCACGCTGTCAAAGGTCACCTTGGGCTTGTCTTCGGTATGGAGTTTGGCCCGGCTCTTCCCGAAGGAGAGGGCCCGGTTGCCGCCCCCCTGCATCTGGTTGAGCATAAAGATCCAGATCAGCGCAAAGATTACCAGAAGGATTACGTTCGGCAGCAATGAAACCCACCACGCGGGAGCGGGCGTAGGTTTGGCCGCCACATCCACGCCCCGTTCCGACAACGTCTGGGCAAGATTGGTGGTCTGCGGGGGGATGACCACGGTAAATTTGGTGCCGTCCCGCAACACTCCTTCCAGGTTCTGTTCGCCGATGAACTGGACGCTCTTGACCTTTCCCTCGTCCACCAGCTTCTGGAACTCGCTGAAAGTTTTCTCCACTTTCGCCGGGGCTGGCGAATATAAGCTACTCACGATGGAAATAGCGATAATGGCAAGGATCAGGTACATGCTAAAGCCCCTCAAAAACCTGTTCAAAAAAAAGGCCCTCCCCTCGTGTTCCACGGCCAAAAATCCCTACAAGCCATAATTATAACATAGCGCCGGGCGTATGACAACAAAAGAGGCGAAGTACTTCACGGGTCTCCACGGTGATCTTCACCCGTTCGTCGATGCGCAGGCCCGTCACCCACACAATTTGTTCCGCCCTGGGGCCGGCGGCGATGATCGGCACCCTGTCCCGCACCTGGCGGGGCACCTTGGCGTCGATAAAGAAGTCTTTGAGTTTCCTGGCCCCCGCCGCTCCCAGCGGCCAAAACCGTTCGCCCGGCCGGCGATAGCGTACCCAGACCTGATCTCCCACCTTTTGCCGGTCCACCGCCACCCATTCCCGATCGATGCCCTCCCCGAACGGAGGAAGAGCCCCATCGCCCGGAGCCGGGGCTACCAGGGCTTCCACCACCAGACCCAGGCCGGGAATCTCGGTGCGGCCCGGGATCCGGATCGGCCACGCACCCCCCACCGCCTCGGGTGAGAGGGTTTTCCCCCGCTCCACCGCTTCAGGGAAACCACGCCTGGCCCCCAGGTACAGGTAACCGTATTCCCTGGCGGCCACCATCCCCCCCGGCAGGGTCGCCATCTCGCCGGTCCGGCCCTCCAGGGCCAGCCGCCGCACCGCCTCCACGTGCACCAACTCCAGACCCGCCTCCCGGCCCCGGCGCCCCTCGTCGAAGGCTTGTCGGATGATCCGCCGCTGCAGGGCGACGGGTTGATCCGCCAGGCCCGCGATATCGATTACCAGGGCCACTCCCTGGGCCTGTCCATTCCTGATGGAACGCAAGACATCCGGGTCGCGGCGCAGCCGGTCCAGCTGCTTTCGGGCCTCGCCGGCCATATAATCGTCCTCCGCCCGGACAATCTCGGCAATCTGCAGGAGGCTGGCGTCCACGGCCGGGTTGTACCTGGCCCGCAGAAAGGGAAGCAACTCCCGCCTGATCCTGTTGCGCAAGTATGCCGGGCTGAGGTTGGTGCTGTCGAGCCGCGGCTGGAGGTCATGTTCCCGGCAATACGCCTCAATCTCCGCACGGCGAACGCCGATTAACGGGCGAATATAGCGGCCGTCGCGCACCGGCGCCATCCCACCGAGCCCCCGCATTCCAGCCCCACGCAAGATCCGGAGCAAGACCGTCTCGACCTGATCGTCCGCATGGTGCCCCAGGGCGATCTTCTCCGCCCCAACCGCGGCGGCCACCCGTTCAAAAAACGCATAACGGACCTCCCGGGCCCCTGCCTCGGCGGACAGGCCGTGCGCGGCGATGTACGCCGGCACGTCCACCTCCTCGACGGTGCAGGGCAACCCGAGCCTGGCCGCGAAGGAGGCCACAAACCTGGAGTCAGCCTCGGATTCCGCCCCACGGAACATATGGTTCAGATGCGCCAGGTGCAATGCCATGCCATACTCCTTTTGCACCCGCCAGAGCAGATGGGTAAGCGCCAGCGAATCAGGACCCCCGGAAACACCGACGACAACTTTGTCGCCCCGGGAAAGCATCCGGTATCTGGCGATGGTCTCCTTAACCCGTTCCTCCAAGCCGCCCATGCGTCCTCCCACCGGCCTATCGCCATAAAAGCAGCAATGTGGCCACAAACCCCCCGACAGCCAGAAAAGAAAAGACCTCTACCCACCTACCGGCTGGCGGAGGAGTCCCTTTTGGCTGCCCTCTTTTTGTTAACGTAACCCCGGGCTGTTTTGGTTCCCCCGCCGGTGTGCGCGCCCAAAGGGCGCCGGTACCGGAAACCGCCCGGTTATCCAACTTTTTATCCAACTTTCTCAACCAGATCATTTCCCATCCCCGGATTGAATCGCGAACATGGAGGATCTCGAACCCCTCCGGCCTCTCCGGCGCTGATCCAGGGCGTTCTTTCCAGATCATAGCACCCCTCCCGCACCTCTTGCCTTGCGCTACCGGCCCTTATTATATGCCGCCGGATTCAAAACATGCGCAAAGCTGGAAGGGCAGGAACAAACCTCCAGTTTGATCTGGTTCTTCGAAGCCGCGTTCCCCCTGCTCCAAGCTCCTCGCCTGCCAAAAGCAAGAACCAGCGAAGAACAGATAAAACTGGCGAATAAAGTTGTAGAAGGAACTGGCCCATCTATGCTAAAAGCTGCTACAACGTAAATTTGCTAGTGGCCACCTGCAGTTCATGGGCGATCTTCGCCAGCTCCGCCGCCGAATCCGCCACCTGTTGGGCAACCTGCGCCTGTTCTTGTACGGCCGCGCTGACCTCCTGGGCGTTGGCCGCCCCTGCGTTGGAGAGATCGGCAATTCTCTCCACCGTTCCCACCACCTGTTTTGCCCCGAGCAAACTCTCCGAGGCCAGGGCCTCGAGCCTCTGAACCTCCCGGAGCGTCTCTTCCACCACCTGGACAATCTCCTCGAAGGTCCGCCCGGTCTGCGCGGCAATCTGCGTGCCCAGATCCACCTCCTGGGTGCTATCCCCCATGGCGGCCACCGCCCGGTTCGTCTCCTGCTGGATCTCCCGGATCAGGACGGAGATCTGTTTGGCCGCATCGCTGGCCTGCTCCGCGAGCTTCCGCACCTCATCCGCCACCACCGCAAAGCCCCGTCCGTGTTCACCGGCCCTGGCCGCCTCAATGGCCGCATTGAGGGCCAGAAGGTTGGTCTGGCTGGCAATCGCGGTAATGACCTCCACAATCTTTCCAATCCGGTCGGAACGCTGCCCAAGGCCCCTGATGGCGTCAGAGGCCACGGACGTCATCTTCTTGATGGCCGCGATCTGCCCGATGGTCTTGCGGACGGACTCGTCTCCACCGCGCGCGGTGGCGGCCGCTTTGGCGGAACTGTCAACGATCCCGCGCAGAGCGTCCGCCGTCTCCTGGAAGGTCTCCGCCATCGAAAGCACCGTCGCCCGGGTCTCCTCCACATGCCCGGACTGATCCGACGCCCCCGCCGCCAGTTCCTCAATAGCGGCCGCAACCTGGCCGACGGCCTTGCCCATCTGACCTCCCGAGGCTGCGAGTTGATCGCTGGCCGTGGCAACCCGGGTGGCGTTGTTGAAGACATGCTTCACCAGGGCGTTTATGTCCGCAATCGCGGTGTTGAAGTGCTCCGCCATCAACCCGAATTCGTCCCGTTTCCCGATTTGGATGGAGCCGGTAAGATCTCCCCTGGCGATACGGTCCGTGGCCCGGGTAAAGGTTTGCAGGGAGCGGACGATCCTCAGGCCCAGAAACGAGCCGGTGATCACCGCCACCAGGACCGCCAAGGCAGCAAAACCCAACAGGGTGTTTCTGGCCTTCTGCCGGGCCTTCGCCGCCTGGTTCACCGATTCCGTCACATAGACCTGCGCCTGCTCAAAGAGGTTCTGCCCGCTCTCCTGCAGGTAGCCCCCGTACTTTTCCACCTCTCCGAGCTTCTCGAGAGCCTGCGTCCGCCCTTTCCGCCCGCTCTGGACCAGTTCAACGATCTCCGCGGAGACCCGGTTCAAGTTGTCGATATCCGGACGAGTCCGATCGATCCGGTATTTCAGCGAAAGGTAATCCTGCTTTTCCGCAATCTCCTCCAGAGCCGCGAGCTTCCACTCAAGCTGGCTCCCGGCATCCCGGAACAATTCGAGGGACCCTTGCCGCCCGGTGAGGATGTAACCCTGCAGGTTCACGTTCAGGCGGCCGAGCTGGATCTGAAAATCCCGGGCCGTGTCGCTGAGCGGCATCGCCCCCCGGGTGATCCGGTCCACCTCCCGGTTCATCACCTGTATTTCCCGGTAAGCCATGAACGACGAGGCCACCATCAAGCCCGTTATGACAAAAAATGCCCCGAAAAGCTGGTGAGCCATCCTGATCCGCACGTCCATCCCTCCAAAATTCTCCGTCTAGAGCGGGAATCTAAAGGGGCGCGTTTAACGCGTTTAACTTTTCGGCTTATTTTTCGGCTGGAAAGGAGAAGGTCATAAGGGAAAACTTTCGGAAGGAAGAAGCGAATGGGTTAAGGCGAAATTTCAAGATCACCGCCCGTTATCGGCAATCTGCGCGCTGACCGGGATGATCTGGCCGCCGCCTTGCCGCAAAATGCGGGTAACCATCACCGTCATGTCGTCCGCGGCCTTTCCGCCGGAATTGGCCAGGGCCCTGGAGATCAACTCCTCGGCGATCACGGTGGGGGCATCGGCATCCATCTTGCGCAGGGCTTGCCAGACCCAGTCTTCTCCGGGCCTGTTGCTCTCCGGCTTGCTCTCCACGATCCCGTCGGTCACCATGACCACCAGGTCTCCATTGCGCAGGGTACGGCCGGTGATCTCGATGTCGACGCTGTTGAGGATTCCGATGGGCAATGAATCGCAGGTGATGCCGACCACTTCACGCCCTCTTTTGATATAGCTGGGCGAGGCGCCGATCTTCATAAACTCCGCCTCCCCGTTATAGAGATCGATCAGCGCCATATCCACGGTGGCAAAGCTCTCCTCCGGGGACCGCAACAAGAGGATCGAGTTCACGGTGCGCACGGCGAACTCCCGGTTGAACCCAGCTTTCATGAGTTGTTCCAGCATGGTCACGGTGGCGCCGCTCTCCATCGCGGCTTTGGGGCCGGATCCCATTCCATCGCTCAACACGATGGCATACTTCCCGTCCTTGAGCTCCACCGCCGTGTGGTTGTCGCCGCAGACGGTTTTGCCGTCCTTGGCGGCTCTGGCCACCCTGGTCTCCAGCTCGTAAGCCCGTTCGGGCATGTACCTCGTGGTGCAATAAGCCCGGCCGGCCTGCCTCCCACAGTCACTCTGGCTCAAAACGTAGGGTTTCCCGAGGCAGCGGGAAACGAGCGGCGCCACGGCACGCTGGCAGTCGCCGGCGCCGAGACAGACCCCCTTTTGAACCTCCACGACAAGTTTGCCGCCCCCGATCTCCGTGATGGAAAGCCGTTCGGCGACAATCCCCGCCTGCCGTAGCGCCAGCCCGACCGCTCGCTCCAGGTCGCCGCGGAAAGAGACCTCCACCCTGGCCTCCTCGGCCAGATTCTGCATCAGGTCCGCAACCCCCCGCAACTGCCCGGAGACGATCTCGCGGCTCTCAGCCAGCCTCTTCTCCCAGCCGGTTGAGACCCGGTATACTTCCACCACATGGTTGGCGGCCACCGTCAATTTATGGATATAGCAACATGCGGCCCGCAAATCCGCCGGCACGTCCGCCGGGGCGGCGCCGCCGCTCTCCGCAACCGCCACCAGATCACAAAAGGCTCGGTAGGTACTGTGGAAATGTTCTTCCCAGCAGACCTCTTTCCTCTCACAACCGGCGCAGGCGCGTTTGCTGACCTCTTCCAGCAAGGCGGCGAAATCCGAGCTCTTCCCCCTGCGGCGTCCGGCCGGTACCTCCCCGAAGGTCCCGCCCAGATGGGCAAAGACCCCGGAAAGTTCCTTGAGCCGGCCGGTAATCAGATCCTGCAGCCGCCGGTAATAGGAGAGCTGGATCTCGCGTTCTTCGGCGGTGCCGGGTATGATCCGGGCCAGGGCGGAGATCGTCCGCCGGGGAACAACGGCCAGAAGGCCAACCGCTCCGCTCGTGGCCACCAGAGCCTCCACAACTTCAAAACGATCCACCAGCTGGTACGAGAGGGCCAGCACGCCCAGGGAAAACCCCGCCGCCACCCCCCACCGGCCGCGACCCTTGCACACCCCGGCCAAAAGGCCCGCAAAACCGTAGATCGGCGCCGTCTGCATGGAAAATCCCCCGAGGAGCCCCAGGATCATCCCCATGGCCACGCCGAAACCCGCGGCCGCCCCGGCGCCGGCCATCCAGGCCACAATCATCGTCACCCACCTGGCCGCCAGGTCCTGAATGTTGACCACGCCCAACCCGGCCCCGTGCAATCCCCCGATAGCCGCCCCCGCAATCAGGGCCAGCCCCATCGTCTCTTCCTTGGCAAGCACGCGGTGGGAGGAGAGGTTTCGGAGCAGGGGGACAAAATTGTTCAGCACATAGGCAATAACCAGGACGCCGACCGCCTCAACCAGTATAAAAACCAGATCCACCGGAAGTTGCCCTGGCAAAAAGCTCACCAACACCCTGGCGGAGGAGGCGCTTCCGGCGACCAGGACGGGAAGAGCGATTGCGCTTCTCTGTCCCCATTTGCCGCCCTGTGAGTAGCCCACGGTCAAAAGAATCGCCCACGTCAAAAGATAGGCCGCGGATTGGGGCCAGGGCGCGGAAGTAACCACCCCGGCCAGCGTCCATATTGCCAGGCCCACCCCGGCCCGTTTGTCCGTGAAACCCAGGGAAACCCCGAGGCTGGCAAGTCCAAAAGGGTAGAGCTCCCCAAAAAGAGCCGCCCTACCCAGAAGGAATCCCACCAGGTTGATGGCCAGGTTGACGGGGTTAAAAAAAACCTCTTTGCCGAGTTTTCCCAGTTGGGGGAGGCGCTTCAGGCTCCCGATCAGGTTGATCTTCGGCTGAGAAGGCGGCAATGCCGTAATGCGCTTGTAGGTGGTCAGGACCTGGGTTCGATTGGGCATCTCTTCCTCCCTCTTTCAGCTAATTTTACCATGAATTAACTTTTAACATTGTCGATTGGTGTAGGATCCGGTTCTTAACTTTCCGACAGAACCTGCGACAAACCTACAAAATCCGCAAAATCACGGTACGGGAAGGAATTCCAGATGCCATAGCGAATAGAATGTTGTGATCTATTCATGTGATCGGCAATTTTGTCGATACTAACTTTTGAAAGTGCCGCGGATCGAAGCGACGGATCAAGCAGCCGGTCTTCCGGCGTAGCTGGGCTCACGCAGCAGGTAACGCCTGTGGGACCTCTTAGTGTGGTTTCACAGGCTTTTTTCTGTGAAGTTGTCCGGAGGTGGATCATGACCAACCAGCAATTTGACGCCGAACGGGTCGCCCGCGCCAAAAGGAGCGTGGCGCTCCTGTCGGTCCTTTCCAACAGCGCCCTCGTTGCCCTCAAGCTCATTGTCGGCCTGTTAATCAACTCCGTAAGCGTGATCGCCGAGGGCATCCATTCCAGCCTGGACCTGGTGGCCGCGTTGATTGCCCTGCTGGCCGTCAAAAAGGCCAGCGTCCCGCCGGACAAGGAGCATGCCTATGGCCACGGCAAGATTGAGAATGTCTCGGGCACTATCGAGGCCATACTGATCTTTGTGGCCGCGGCGCTGATCATCTATGAATCCGTGCAAAAACTTATCGAAGGAGCCGCGGTGGCTTCGGTGAACTTCGGGCTGGTGGTCATGGGGGTCTCGGCGCTGGCCAACACCTATGTATCCCGGCGTCTGATGAAGGTGGCAAAGGAGACGGAATCCATTGCCCTGGAAGCGGACGCGCTGCACCTGAGCACGGATGTGCTGACGTCCCTGGGCGTCTTTGCCGGCCTGATCCTCATCCGGCTGACCGGGTTGAGCATTTTGGACCCCATTGTGGCCATCGTGGTGGCGATGATCATCATCAAGGCCGCCTGGGAACTCACCAAGACAGCTTTCCTCGATCTCATGGACCGGACACTGCCGCTTGAGGAACAGGAGCTGATCACCTCAATCCTCAAGGAGCATTACCCGGAAGTGGTGACCTTTCACAAGGTGCGCACCCGGAGAGCGGGGTCGGAACGGCATATCGACATGCATGTAATTGTGACCCCCACCACTACCGTGGAAAACGCCCATGAGCTTTCCAACCATCTGGAGGCGCATATCGAGTCCAAATTGCCGAACTCCCATATCGTGGTGCACATGGAGCCGTGCGAGGAGAAGTGTCCGGTGTGCTCGGGGGATAAATGCCATGGAGGTGAGAAAGACGATGAGTAATGCGGAGCGGAAATCGCCGGAGTGGAAGACGGTGGCCACCACAAACCAGGAGGAGGCCCTTATTCTCAAGGGCCTCCTGGAAGAGAACCAGATCCCGGTTAAACTGAAGCATGAAGCTATCGGAACGCTCTACGGCCTGACCGTGGGGCCGCTGGCCGAGGTAGCTCTTCTGGTGCCGGCGCAGGATCTGGCCAGAGCGCTGGAACTCATTCAATCCACCCGTGATTCGGACGAAGAGTAAATAAATGAGCGAACGGCCTCGTGTGCCGCATGAGCGGTTCAGCGCAGCATGGCGTTGATTCTATCCTTGATCTCCCCTTCGGTGATGGCGCCGGTGTAGATGTCGCGAATGATCCCGTTCCGGTCGATGAAGAGGCTGGCGGGAATCCCGCGCACCAAATAGAGGTTGGCCACTTCGCTGGTCACATCCAGGTAGACCGGCAGGTCATACCCCTTTTGCTTCAGGAAGCTCTTGACCTGATCCGCGGGCTCGCCCACATCCACAAGCACCATCGCCACGTCGCCGGCTTGCTTGCGATAGGAGTTATACGCCCGCTGGATGTCCGGCAGCTCCGCCTTGCAGTAGGGGCACCAGATGGCCCAGAAATTCAGCATGACCACCTTTCCCTGGAGGCGGGAGAGCGCGACTTTCCTCCCATTGAGATCCCGCAGGGAGAAGTCGGGCGCCCGCATGCCGACCCCCGGCCCCTCGCTTTCCGCGGAAGCGGCGGCCTGCCCGGCCGGTTCACCCGGCTGGCCGGACGCCACCTGGTTGGGGCGCTGCAGGTACTGGCTGAAGAGCAGGTACAGAACCACCAGCCCGGCGGCAAAAAGAATCACCACCACCCTTGTGCGATTCTTCCCGGATGACCGTTTCGTGCTTTTGTTCTTGTTCGTGCTTTGGTTCTTGCTGGACAACCCCCGACTCCTCCTTCAAAATCCCACAATCGTCAAATTCCAGGTTGACAATCTTTAAAATCCCAGGTTATAGAGCCCCGTCAACCGTTTGAATATGTCAAAGTAGACCAAAACGCCCATGATCATCAGGAAAACGCCGCTGGCCACGGTGATCGCCGGCATCCATCTCCGCAGTTTCTGGAGCGAACGTCCCAGCCAGTTAAGCGAGAGCGCCACCGCCAAAAACGGGATGGCCATCCCGAGGGAGTACATCCCCAGAAGCAAGAGCCCCTGCGAGAGCGTTTGCGTGGTCCCGGCAAAGAGGAGGATTGAGCCAAGAATCGGCCCAATGCACGGAGTCCATCCGGCGCCGAAGGCCACGCCCAGTGCGAAGGAAGCCAGCGGCCCCGAACCTCGCGTCCCAAGCTGCAGGCGTTTTTCCCTCTCCAGGAGGGGAATCTTCAACCATCCGGCGGTGTGCAGACCGAAGGCGAAGATCAATACCCCGCTGACCTGGCGCAACAGGACCTGGTTCCGCAGCATGAGCTTCCCCAGAGCGCTGGCGGAGGCCCCGAGCGCGACAAAAACCGTTGAAAAACCGAGGACAAAGGCCAAAGCGTTGGCCACCAGGCGGGGATTCCGCATCGCTCCCCGGCCCGCCGCGCTTTCCACCGGTTCATCCCCGAGGGATGTACCGGCCAGGTAAGAGACATAGACGGGGATCAGGGGTAAAACACAGGGGGAGAGGAAAGACAAAAGCCCCCCGGTGAGCGCCACGAACCAGGACACAGAAGCCGTACCCGCCAATCGGATCACCCTACCTCCGGGGCTTCTTCCCGCCCCTTTTGGCTGTATTATATACCATACCGGGTATAGATGCAAGCCGCTTGCTGCTTTGCCCCCCCCCCTGAAAAATTTTTCGGGAGGGCCGCTACTTAAATTATACACGCTAATTCTCCCCGGCACTACACATTAACGATTCTTTTTAAAGAGGGATTCCACCGCCAGAAGGGAATCCTTTATTTGGCAACATGTCATTCAAAGGGAGTGAGCAGATGTGGATGGGAAAATGCGCGGGTTTTTGACTTCGCCGACCGTTCTTCTGGTTCTTCTGGCGCTTGTGACTCTTTCAGTTCTTTCGGTTCTTCCCGGCCCGCCAGTCCTCTCGGGCCTGCCGGTTGGGCGGGCTCTGGCCGCCGAGAAGGTGGAGCTCACCTTCTGGAGCTGGCGGACGGAGGATACGGTGGCTTACGACAAATTCATCAAAGCCTTTGAAGCCAAACACCCGGAGATCACCGTAAAATTCATGCCCTATAAGAACACGGAGTATAACACCATTCTCAGCGCCGCGCTTCAGGGCGGCTCCGGGCCGGATATCGTCCAGCTCCGGTCTTACGGCGGATTTGAGCCCTACGCCGAGGCCGGGTACCTGGTCCCGTTGGACGAGAAGGTTCCGGCGCTCAAGGACTTCCCGGCCATACCCCTGTCCGGCGCGCGCGACCGCAAGGACGGCAAGGTCTACGGCGTCCCCTTCGCCGTTCAAAGCCTCCAGATCTTCTACAACAAGGGGATTTTCAGCAAGTTCGGCCTGAAGGAACCGCGGACCTGGGACGAATTTCTCGACGTCTGCAAGACCCTGAAGAGCAAGGGAGTCATCCCCCTGGCCCAGGGAACCAAGGACGGCTGGACCCTGGAGAGCATGACCGGCGCCGTCGCCCCGAACTTTTACGGCGGCACCCAGTTCTTCAACGAGGTGGTCAAGGGCAAGGCCGACTTCCGCGATCCGAGGTTCGTGGCCGGGCTGAAGAAGCTTAAAGAGCTGGAGCCGTTCTTCCCGCCGGGGTATCTGGGCATCTCCTACACCGACGCCCAGATGATGTTCGTGCAAGAGATGGCCGCCATGTTCATCGGGGGATCCTATGAAGTCGGCTACTTCAACCGTCAGAACCCGGCGCTGAAACTCGGAGTCTTCCCGGCCCCGCCCCAGAAGAAGGGCGAGCCGGCTCTGGTTTCGGTTTATCCGGACGGGTCCTTCGGGATCTCCGCCCAGACCAAACATCTCAAAGAGGCCCTGCTCTTCATCAATTTCCTGGCCGCTCGGGAATTCGGGCAGATGTTCACCGACGAGTTGAAGCAGATCTCGCCCATTCCAGGCGTGACACCGGTTCCCGGGGTAATGACGGAGATCGTCGGCCTTACAAAGAGTTCCACGCCTTACATCATGCTGGTCGGGTTCCGGTACGGCCAACCCACCGGATCGGTGCTGCTTCAGAACGCTCTCCAGGGGATGTTCGCCGGCAAGCTCACCTCCGAAGGGGTGGCGGACGAGATCCACGCCGGCCTGGTGAAGTGGTACCAGCCCTTCCATAAGTAGCGTGATTCTTTGGCGTGCGCCTCTTGTTGACGCGAGGCGCACGCCTCGCCCCGAAATTTATTCGGCCAGGTGGCCGTGGATGGTCGCAGGTGGTCGTCATGCGCGTTATCGCTTCAAGTGCAGGCAATTTCCTCCGAAAACATGTTTATGTGGCTTTTATCCTGCCGGCCCTCTTGATCTACGTGGTTTTTCTGGTCTACCCGTTGCTCTCCTCCCTCTATTACGGATTTTTCCAGTGGGACGGCATCACCCGCGGCGCTTTCATGGGGCTGGCCAACTTCAAGAAGCTCCTGGCCGAGAGCCCCTACAATGTGCGTTTCTTCTCGGCCCTCAAACACAATATCCACTTCTTCCTGATGACCATGGCGGTGCAAAATCTGGTGGGCCTCGCCTTTGCGCTGATCCTCAGCCGGGGGATCCGGGGCGCCTCCGTTTACCAGACGATCTTCTTCATGCCCTATACCATGTCGGTAATCGTGCTGGGCTTTTTGTGGTCCCTGATCTTGAACCCCACCTGGGGGGTCTTCAACAAACTTCTGGCAACCGTGGGGCTGAGCGGGCTGGCCCGCCCCTGGCTCGGGGATATGGCCACGGCGCTTCCCGCCATTACCCTGGTCAACGCCTGGCACTGGGTGGGCTTCCCGATGCTGGTCTTTCTGGCGGGGCTGGAGGCTATCCCGGCCGAACTCCACGAGGCGGCGCGGTTGGACGGCGCGGGCGGCTGGAAGCTTTTCCGGCGGATCACCATGCCGCTGCTCATGCCCAGCATCACCATCGTGACCATCCTGACCTTTATCGGCAACTTCAACGCCTTTGAGATCATCTTTGCCATGGAAGGTTCCTCCGGCGGCCCGTACTACGCCACGGACGTTCTGGGCACCCTCTTCTACCGGACGGCCTTCGGGGAAGCCGGCGGCTTCAGCGGCCAGGATATCGGGCTCGGCTCGGCCATCGCCGCCGTGATGTTCGTGATCATCTTCGCCATCTCCTATCTGGGAACGCGCTTTATGCGCAGCCGGGAGATGCAGTATTAGGAGGGAATAAACATGGTTCCGGCACAGTCCTCAATCAGAAATTGGACCCGTACCGCTTGCACAACCGGGCTTCACGTCATGCTCCTGGCTTACAGCATTGTGGTGCTCTACCCGTTTTTTTTGATGATCGTCACCTCGTTCAAGAGCACCAGGGAGATCTTCTTTTCCCCCTTCGGCCTGCCCGCGCAACCTGGCTTCGAGACCTACCTGAAGGTGTGGAAGAACGCCAGCTTCAACGTCTATTTCGCCAACAGCGCGATAATCACCGGGGTCTCGGTTCTTCTCATCCTGGCGGTGGGGTCGTTGGCGGCTTACGGGCTGGCCCGTTACAATTTCCGGATGAACACCGCGATCTACCTGTTCTTCCTGGCCGGGCTGATGCTGCCGATCCGGCTGGGAATCGTGCCGCTCTTCCTGCTCATGAAGAACCTGAATCTGGTGGACACCCGTTCAGCGCTGATCTTGACCTATGTGGCCAACGGCATGCCCTTTGCCATCTTTGTCCTGACGGGGTTTTTCCGCACCCTGCCCGGGGAGCTTGAGGAAGCCGCGCGGCTGGACGGCTGCGGCGAATTTATGATCTTCCACCGGGTGATGCTGCCGCTCATCCGCCCGGCGCTGGCCACGGTGACCATCTTCAACTTCGTCCCCCTCTGGAACGACTTATTCTTCCCGCTGATCTTCATCCGCTCCGACGCCCTCAAGACCATCCCCCTCGGGATGACGCTCTTCTTCGGCCAGTACGAAACCGAGTGGGGGCTCCTCTTCGCCGGGCTGGTGATCGCCACCATCCCGCTGGCCACCCTGTACCTGTTCATGTCCAGGCAGTTCATCAAGGGACTCACCGCCGGGGCGATAAAATAAGCCTGCCAGGCACAGATCTCTTCCGGCCTTCATAGATTATGGGCACTTGAAGTTCATTTGCGCTTGAAGTTCTTGATGACCACGATGGGGGTTTGTTCCTCTGAGTTGCCCGCCGGGTTGTCGGCCATGATCTTCTGCACCCGGGAGGCATCTACTGGCCCGGAGGCGCCAAGGACATCCACCTTGTGCAGATCATTGGCGTCGACGATCACCGCATCCACGCCGGTTTTGGCCTTGATCGCCCGGGCGACCTTGTCGGGATCCTTGGGGCCCAGCACGATATACCGGTGGTAAGGGGGCATGGTGCCCGCCACATCATCCACCAGGGCCGCCTGGATCCCGGCCACCCGGTAAAAATCGCCGGTGCGCCCGACAATCTTGCCGAGCAACGCGGCCACCCCGCCCAGCGCCGCCCGCCACCAGCCAACTTCGTTGATCACCAGTTGCATGGAGGCAGGCGAGGTAAGGCTGCCGCCCCGGCCGGTATACCGGCAGAGAATCCGCGCCAATACCCCCGGCTTAATCTGTTCCGGCAGGAAAGCGCGCCCCTGGGTGATCGCCACCACGCTCTCCGCCACCGTGATCAGGTCGCCGGGTTCCGCCACATCTCTGGTGTAACGCCAGACAACCTCGACGATATCGTCTTTCTCGGTAATCAGGTGGGTGCGAAGCGGAATTTTGGCGCTGGAAGCCATCATCTGCCATCACTTCCCTAATGTGGAATCGTGGAAATCCGGAAATCCGCCGATTGGAGGGAGCCCTTTGGGTAACGTTGGATCAAAGATCACCAATGTGCGCTGCCTGTTAATCCCGCCCTGGCGGGAGCCTCCCGAAGCCCCGAAGACCCCTGGAGCCTCGCGGGTAATCATCGAAGCCACCCGACCCCTGATCTACCACATCGTCAAGGGGAAGAGCCCGAAAGAACTGGTCCTCCAGATCTCCAACGCCGGGCTGAACATGCCGCCGGGAACCGTTAAAGCCCGGGACGGCCTCGTCTCCTTCATCCAGGTGGCGGAACCAACCCGCGGCCGGGCAGAGGTCACCATCCATCTTGAGGAGCCGACAACCTGCGCCGCGAGTACGGAAGCCGGCATCCCGGCCAGAATCGTCGTGGATCTGGACCGGTCCGTATTCAAGCGGTTGTTTGCCGGCGTCAGAATCCTCATCGATCCCGGTCACGCAGGCCTTCAGCGTTACCGGCCTGCCGGAGAGCCAGGTGACGCTGGATGTGGCCCTGCGGCTGGAAAGCCTGCTGGCCCAGGTCGGCGCCAAAACGCTGCTCACCCGCCGGACCGACACGGCGGTGCCACCCGAGGAACGGGTAAGGCTGGCGATCCGGGAAGCGCCGGATCTGGTTCTGAGCATCCATACCGACGTGGGGCCCGCCTCCACCAGGCCCGGACCCTGTTGTTACTACCATGCACCTTCCCCCGCCGCCCGCCGCCTGACCGGGTATCTGGAGGAGGAACTGGTCGCCAAGTCCAGCTTGCCGGACCGCGGCGCCGCCGAAATCGATCTCGGCCTCTGGACCAAGGTACGGGCGCCGGTGGTGCTGGTGGAACTGGCGCCGATCGGAAGCCGCCTTCAGGAAGGGTTGTTGCGCGGGTGGGACTTCAGGCAAAAGCTGGCCCAGGCCTTATTTAATGGGCTCCGGCGCTACCTGGCCGAAAAAAACCGACTCTCTTGTGCAATATAAAACTATTCCTTGTCGGAATGGTTATGACCAGAGGACGCAATTTTTTACCAGCCTGCTGGAAGCCTGCGGCTTAAGAAAGATCAAGACCCCCTCCAAAATGGAGAGGGTCTTGATCTTTCCGGTCTCAGCCCGGCAGGCCCGGCATGCTTTGCCGGTTCTCCTGGCCGTCCGGCACCGGTTCTGCGTCCTTTAACCCACCAGGGCGTTGGCCACCAGGATGCTGACCAGGGAGACCGCCCAGCCGATGGTGGTCGGGATCGACCAGGTCATGATCTGTTCCTTGACCTCGCTGATACCCAGAAGGCGGTTTACAACCCAGAAGTAGCTGTCGTTGAAGTAGGAGAAGACCATGGCGCCCAGAGCCGCCGCCTGAGCGGCGATGACCGGATTGACGTGCAGGCCGGCCAGAATCGGCGCGGTAATGGACGCCGAGGTGATCATCGCCACGGTGCCGCTTCCCTGAGCCAGCCGGACAAAGGTCGCCACAAAGAAGGGCAACAGCACCGCCGGAATGGAGGTCTCGCTGATCACCTTGGCCAGGTAGGCGCCGGCTCCGCCGTCCCGGAGAACCTGCCCGAGCGCTCCGCCCGCGCCGGTAACCAGCAGGATGATCCCCGCGGAGGTCACGCCTTCCTCCATCCGTTTCAAGACCTCCTCGCGGCTCAGCCGCGGCGCCAGGCCGTAGATGGCGATAATCAGGCCGATAGCCACGGCCACCACGGGGTTGCCCAGGAAGATCAGGTATTGCGCCCAGACAGACTCCACTTTCATGGCCGTCAGGACGGTATTGAATAGGATCAGCACAATCGGCAGCAGGATGATCCCCGCGGAGGTCACGCCTTCCTCCATCCGTTTCAAGACCTCCTCGCGGCTCAGCCGCGGCGCCAGGCCGTAGATGGCGATAATCAGGCCGATAGCCACGGCCACCACGGGGTTG
>JAMCQP010000069.1 GCA_023381695.1 Bacillota bacterium
TGGCCCATTACCCGTCCAGGCTCAAGAACCGTAAGATCAGCTACCGGATCCCCCAGTTAATTGTCCCGGCCATCGCCCTGCCCTACATCATGGACCGATGGGAGAAGGCCCAAAAGAAAAAATCAAAGCGCGCCAAGTTCAATTGTTCCGGTCTGGCCAAGCCCGACGGCGGAGACATGCAGCCAATCACCGACGCGGTGCTTAAAGCCTGCCAGGCGGATTACCGCTTGAGCCTGTCCAAAGGTTCCCTTCCACGCTTTGCCGGGGTGGACTGCGGCGACACCGCGCACTTTGCTTGCTACGAACTTTTGCCCAACGGCCGGAAACGTTGGCTGTGGTTTGAAGAACTGGACTCCGACGAGATGGTGGAACGGATAGATACCCTGTGGGATGAGTTGGGTTTATCCGGTTTGGTCGTGGATGCCAAGCCCCTGCGAGTGGAGGCCAGGACCATCGCCTACCACCACCCGGAGAAGGTCTGGCTCCAGGACTTCAAGGGCGAGGAACTGACGGAAGAGATCGGCGAGCACAAGGGAAAACAGTTTCAGCGGGTTATGGTGGATCGGGATGATTCGCTTGACGAGTTTTGCGATCTGTTTACCGTCGAGCCGGAACCGTTGATGATGCTGCCGGCCAAAGATGCTGACTCGCCGGCCATCCTGGATGTGGTGGACATCCATCTCAAGAACCTCCGCAAGGAAAAGACCGTGGACCAACGCGGCAACGTCGTCTTTCGCTTCGTTAAGAACGTGGCCAACCACTTTGGAATGGCCATGAACTCTGCCATAATTGCCGAGTACCTGGCGGTGGGAAAACATTTTAACCTGGGGCCGGTAGAGTATAAATCCTTGCAGCACCGGCGGGTTAAGAGCAAGGGGGCTTATTGAGGTGGCACTGTTGGATCAATTCGGCAAGCCCATGCCGCCAAAAGACAATAAGCCGATTCTGAACGAGATCGCCGTCGTTTCGATCCGGGACAAGTATAGCAGCTACCCCTCTCAGGGGCTTACCCCGGAACGGCTGGCACGGATTTTCAAGGAAGCGGACGCCGGCGACGTGTACCGCCAGTCCGAACTGTTTGAAGAGATGGAGGAAAAGGACGACCATCTTTTTTCCCAGCTTCAGACCCGGAAGAACGCGGTCCTGGGGCTGGAGTGGGAGACGCTCCCCTTTTCCGAAGACCAGAAGGATCAAGAGATCGCCAAGTTTGTGGCAGATGCCTTTCGCGGCATGGACGATCTGGAGGATGCTTTCCTGGATTTGCTTGATGCGATTGGCAAAGGCTTTGCGGCTAACGAAATCATGTGGAAGGTCGATGACGGGAAGGCCGTCATTGAAGAGCTGCGGTGGAGACACCAAAAACGGTTTACCTTTGGTGAGAAGTGGGAACTCCGGCTGCTTACCGACGAATCACCGGCTTTTGGCATTGAGCTTCCCCCAAACAAATTCGCGGTGCATAAGTACAAGGCCAAGAGCGGCCACCCCTCACGGGCCGGCGTGCTCCGGGTTGTGGCCTGGATGTACCTTTTCAAGAACTATGACATCAAAGACTGGGTGACCTTCGCGGAGATCTACGGGATGCCATTGCGTCTTGGCAAGTACGACGCCAGCACTTCGGAGGCGGACAAAGAGGCTCTGACGCTGGCCGTCCAGATGCTTGGTACGGACGCGGCGGGCATCATCAGCAAGGCCACGGAGATCCAGTTTATCGAGGCTGTGGCAAAGAATAGTTCCGCCGACGTGTACCGGGTGCTGGCGGAGTTCTGCAACGCCGAGATGAGCAAGGCGATCCTGGGGCAGACCCTGACCAGCGAGGTGGGAGATCGTGGTAGTTACGCCGCGTCCAAGACGCATGGCGAGGTGCGGCAGGATCTCCTTGAAGCGGACTGCAAGGCACTGGCCAGATCCATCCGGAGGGATCTAATCAAGCCCCTGGTCATGTTCAATTTCGGGAACACCAGAAGGCTGCCCTCAATCAAGTTCCATTACGAGCAGCCGGAGGACCTGGAGACCACCGCCAAGACCTACTCTGTTTTGGTGGGAGAGATGGGGCTGCCGGTGGCGGCAGAACACGTGTACCAAAGGTTTGGGATCCCGAAGCCCCAGGCCAATCAGGAGATCCTGGTGCCGCCGAAAGTGGGCGTACCACTACCCATGAAGGCATTCCCCGCTAAGTTTAGGATTTTAAAGGACGACGGGGCGCCGCAAGGTAATCCGCCAAACATCATCGAGGCACAGCGAGGAATGGACGCCCTGGCGGATTCAGCACTTGAACAGGCGATGCCGCTTTTACGGCTGGAGGTGCTGGAGATGCTTGACAAAATCTTCGAGCAGGCCACGTCGCTGGAAGATTTGCGGGCCAGGCTTACCGAGGTGTACGCGGATCTGAACACGCAAGATTTCGAAGACCTTCTGGCCCGCGCATTGTATATGGCGGACCTGTATGGCAGGTGGGCGGCAAGTGGCTGATTGGAAGCTGGAATACACTCCCCTGACGTTTGAAGAGGCCGTCCAATTTTTCCGGGAGAAGGTGGCCCTGACCCCGGCAAAGTTCAATGAACTGGCGCAGGAGTGGAAGCTCAAGGCGTTTACCATCGCCGGGATTGGAAAGCTGGACGTCCTCCGAGACATCCTGGAGAAACTCGACCAGGCGCTGGCCGAAGGGACCACTTTACAAGAATTCCGGCAGAAGGCCAATGAACTCCTGGAAAAGCGAGGCTGGGACGGGCTGACCCCCTACCGGGCGGACAACATCTTCCGGACCAACATCCAGACCGCGTATAACGTGGGCCGTTATCGGCAGATGTCGGATCCCGACGTCCTCCCCCGTCGTCCATATTGGTTATACGACGCGGTAAACGACCGGCGGACCCGGCCAACCCACGCGGCGCTGGATGGCAAAGCCTGGCGGGCGAACGATCATTTCTGGGATACCTGGTACCCGCCGAATGGTTATCGGTGCCGCTGTAGTGTCCGAAGCCTCTCTGAACGGGATGTGAAGCGCCTGGGGCTCACGATTCAGGAAGGGATCCCGGCCATGGTGGCGCCCCCGGGGCGCCCGGTGCAACCGTTAATGCCGGATCCGGGATGGTCATTCAACCCAGGGAAGGTTTCCTGGCAGCCGGACCTAGCAAAATATCCGCCGGCTCTTCAACAGGCGTATGCCCGGCGACAGGAACGAGGCTTTTAAAGATCTTTAAAAGGCGTTTAAGGCAAATGTTAATGGACGTTACAGCGATTTTGCACAACCGGATGTATTTCCAGTACCTGCCAGAACAC
>JAMCQP010000103.1 GCA_023381695.1 Bacillota bacterium
GGATCTCCTCCGTGGAGGCCAGCCGTCCCTTGCCCTCTTCGCCTTCGGCCAGCCAGCCGCTCTCCGGCTCCACCACGGAAAAACCGGCTTCCTTCAAACGGTGCAGGTTGGCCTGAACGATCGGATTCTCATACATCCGGGTATTCATTGCCGTCGCCAGGAGGAGCGGGGCCCTGGTGGCCAGCACGGTGGTCGAGAGCATGTCGTCGGCGATTCCACAGGCAAGCTTCCCGATGATGTTGGCGGTGGCCGGGACAATCATGAAGATCTCCGCCGCCTTGGCCAACGCAATGTGTTGGACGTGCCACTTCGCCGGCTGGGCAAACATATCCACCACCACGGGATTCCGGGAGAGCTCTCTTAAGGTGGTCACCCCGATAAAATTTGTGGCGGCGGCGGTCATGATCACCTGAACCTCCGCGCCAAACTTGGTCAACCGGCTCACCAGCTCACAGGCCTTGTAAGCCGCAATCCCCCCGGTCACGCCCACCACCACCGTCTTTCCACGCCAGATCGGCGTGGCTTCCTCTCTTACCCCGTCTCCCATTTGCGCCCCCCGTGGCAATTATTTTATCCCGGTGTTGGGTTGGCCAAATCTCACCTTATCAGCGGCAATCTCTTCCAGGGCGATGGTCACCGGTTTGTCGCTTACGGAGTCCACCTGCTTTTCCGCGCCCTCCATAAGCTGTCTGGCTCGCTTGGCCGCCACCACCACCAGCGAGTACTTGCTGCCCACCTTACTCAACAACGAATCCAGCGAAGGTTGCATCATCCAGAAGCTGCTCCCGCCGGATTTGGCTTGCTCGGTTGATTGATCCACTTTCTCATCTACCCTTGTCAGTTTTTAGCAAAAAACGCGGCTAAAAAGCCGGCAACATCGTTGCGCACCACTTTGCACCGCTCCGCGAGAATGATCGCCTCCAGCTCCCCGACCGCCCGCTCCAGATCGTCATTTAAGATCACGTACTGGTAGTCGGAGAGATGATCAATCTCCTCCCGGGCCCTGTTCAACCGTTCTTTAATGGACTCCTCCGTATCCTTGCCCCTTCCCCGGATCCTTTGCTCCAGGGCCTGCCAGGAAGGCGGCATCAGAAACACAAAGACTCCTTCCAGCAGCTTCTTTTTCAACAGGGCCGCTCCCTGGGTATCGATATCCAGGATGACATCGGTTCCCCTGGCAATGGAACCCTCCACATAGGAACGCGGGGTACCATAGTAGTGGCCGCAAAAATGGGCCCACTCCAATAACTCCCCCGCATCAGCCATGGCCAGGAACTTTTCCGGTTCAAAGAAAAAGTAATCCACGCCATCCCTTTCTCCTGCCCGGGGTGGACGGGTGGTCGCCGAGATTGAGTAGCGGATCCCCGCCATCCTGGCCAGAAGTAAGTTAAGTAGCGTATTTTTTCCGACCCCCGACGGGCCGGAAAGAACAACGAGCAAGCCGCGCCTGAACAACTTTTTCTCCCCTTCTTCGCCGCTCTTGGCCCTCCTGGCCTCCGCGGCGCCTTGACCTCCTGTCAAATGCGTCGTTACTCAGGCGTCTCGTCACCCGTATCCTTGGAGATCAGCCGGTGTGCAACGGTCTCGGGTTGCACGGCGGATAAGATTACATGATCGCTGTCGGCGATGATCACGGCCCTGGTCCGGCGCCCGTAGGTGGCGTCAATCAACATCCCTCGATCCCTCGCCTCCTGGATGATGCGTTTGATCGGGGCCGATTCGGGGCTGACAATAGCCACGATCCGGTTGGCTGCCACGATATTGCCAAAACCAATGTTGATTAATTTAATCTCCATTTCCATTTCCTCCCTGCCCAATTAGCCCAATTTTTCCAGCAGAGCCCCCCGTTGTCTGTTGCCAAGTCCTTGTACCCGGCGGCTCCGATCTATCCCGATCTCTTGCATGATCTTTTTTGTGGTAGCCTTCCCGATCCTGGGTAAGGATTCCAGCAGGTAAACCACCCGCATCCTGGCGATAGCCTCATCATCAAGGCTGTTGAGGATCTGAATCAGGCTCAGCCTGCCATCCTTGAGCCCCCGCCTGATCTCGGCGCGCTTGCTCCGCATCTCCCTGGCCTTGCGCAGCGCCTTGCGTTTCTCATCAGGTGTCAACTTCGGCAATGCCAAGCGCTTCACCCGGCCATCCATCCTCCCTCGCGCCCATGGGAATCCCCCACAAGCTTATTCGACATTCTGCATCTGCTCACGGATCTTCTCCAGTTCGCTCTTGACCTCTACCACAAGCCTGGCGGTCTCCGCGTCGTTGGCCTTGGAACCGATGGTGTTGATCTCCCGGTTCATCTCCTGCAGGAGAAAGTCCAGTTTCCGCCCGACCACCGCTTCGTCGCGCAAAACATCCCGCATCTGGCGCAAGTGGCTCTCTAACCGCACAACCTCTTCCGTGGCATTGCTCCGATCGGCGAAGAGCGCCACTTCCAACTCCAGCCGCCCCTCATCCACGGGCGCCTCTCCCCCCAGAAGCTCGGTGATCCTCTCGCGAAGCCGGCGCCGGTAATCATTCAGGATCTCGGGCGCCCTTCCCTCAATTCGTTCTATAAAATGTTCAATTCTTCCTATCCTATGTATAATATCCTCAACAAGTTTGCCGCCTTCCGTCCCGCGCATGGCAATCAACTCATCCAGAGCCTTGTTCCCCGCCTGGGCAAGCAGAGACCATGCCGCTTCAAGATCAACCTCTTCTTCTTGCTGGGCAAATAGTTCGGGAAGTGCAAGCAGGTTCTCCAGGCGTGGTGATTCGGCCAACCCCAGGCGCTGTTGCAATTCACGCAGCGCCTGCCAGTAGGCGGCAGCCAGCGGCAAATTCACCTTTACACTTCTCTCTTTCTCGCCGTATTCCTCCCAGGTAACAAAAATCTCCACCCGCCCGCGAAAGACCCGGTCGCCGACCTTCTGGCGCAGGCGATCTTCCAGCGCCGCCAGGGATTTGGGAAGCCTGATGAAAATATCCGTGTAACGGTGATTGACGCTCCTGAGCTCGACCACCACCCGTTGGGATCCATCCGACACCTCGCCGCGCCCGTAGCCGGTCATGCTTCTGATCACATTATGACCCCTTTTGCGGTATGCCCGCCTTTTTCCCGAAAATCGCTTATTATATTCTACCTCCATTGCCAAATTCCTGGTTTCTGGAACATTTTAAACCGTAAAAACGATTTGCGGCGTCCTATACCCGCAAAAGCGCCAGCCGCCCGAGCACCCGGCGCCGGACGAAGACCGCCAGGTCGGTGAGCACGGTGCCGCCCATGGCAAAAAAGACGATCAACGACCACTCGCCGCTGCCCAGTGGCACCGTCTTGAAGACCGCTTGCAGTTGCGGCGAATAGATCACCAGGAGTTGCATGGCAAACGAGATCGCCACCGCGATAAGCAAAAAGGGATTCGCCCCCGGGTTGATCTGCCAGAGCGACAAACGTTCGGAACGGCACCGGAAAACAAAGACCAGCTGGGCGGCGACCAGGGTGGTGAAGGCTACGGTCCGGGCGGTCTCCAGGCTCCTGCCCGAACCGAGAATCAACACAAAGACCGCCACCGTCCCAAGGCTGATGAAGACTCCCTGGATCAGGATCTTCATCAGCAGATGATCGGCGAAGACTCCTTCCGATGGACGCCGGGGAGGCCTTTTCATCACTCCCGGATCGATGGGATCCACCCCGAGGGCGATAGCCGGAAGTCCATCGGTGACCAGATTCATCCAGAGAATCTGGATGGCCACCAACGGCAAGGGGAGGCCCATCAGGGTGGTGGCCAGCATCACCAGGATCTCGCCCACGTTGCAGGCCAGAAGATAACGGATGAACTTGCGGATATTGTCGTAGATGCCCCGCCCCTGCTCTATGGCCGCCACAATGGTGGCGTAGTTGTCGTCGGCCAGGACCACCGCCGAAGCTTCGCGCGTGACATCCGTGCCTTTTTGGCCCATGGACACGCCAATGTCCGCCTCCTTGACCGCCGGCGCATCGTTCACCCCGTCGCCGGTCATGGCCACGATCTCACCCTGCGCTTTCAAAGCTCTCACGATCCGGATCTTGTGCTCCGGGGAAACCCTGGCAAAGACCGCGGCTTTTTCCAGGGTCTTGCCGAGCTGGCGATCATCCATCCGGTCCAGTTCGACACCGCTGACCACCCGGGAGGGATCCTGGGCCAGCCCCAGTTGCCGGGCCACCGCCAGCGCCGTCCTGGCATGGTCGCCGGTGACCATCAGCGTTCGTATCCCGGCGCGTTGCGCGGTGCGGATGGCTTCCGCCACCTCCGGGCGGGGCGGGTCCATCATCCCCGCCAGGCCGGCGAAGATCAGATCCCTTTCCACCGCCGCGGGATCTTCGGGGAGAGAGGCGCTGGCCGGCCACATCCGGTAGGCAATCGCCAGCACCCGTAATGCCTCCCCCGCCAGGTGATCCGCCACCGAAAGAATCTCGCGGGTTTCCTGGTCTCCCAAAAGCGAGGGCGCCGCCGCATTTTCCGCCCTCCACCGGCACTTCGGCAAGATAATATCCGCCGCCCCCTTTACAAAGGCGAACCGGTTCCCGTGCGCATCCCGGTGGAGGGTGGTCATCATCTTTCTATCCGAGTCAAAGGGGATCTCCCCGATCAACCGGTAAGTCTGAAGCAACGCCTCCCGTGGCAAGCCCCCTTTGGCGGCCAGGGTCAACAAGGCCCCCTCCGTGGGATCGCCATCCACCTGCCAGAAGGTCTTCTGGCGCTCTCTTCCCGTCCTGCGAGCTTTTTGGGGCGGCTGGGGAGCTTCCAGGTTGGAGAGCCTGGCGTTGTTGCACAGGGCGCCAATCTCCAAAACCCGGGCCAATACAGGAACTTTCCGGGGTTGCACCGCCTGGCCCGCCTGCCGGAACTCCCCTTCCGGCCCATAACCGCTCCCCGAAACGGAGTAGAGCTGTTTGGCCGCGTAGACCCTGGTGATGGTCATCTCGTTCTGCGTCAAAGTACCGGTCTTGTCGGAACAGATGGCCGTGGTGCACCCCAACGTCTCCACCGCCGGGAGCTTGCGGATGATGGCGTTGCGCCGGATCATCCTTTGCACGCCCAGCGCCAGGGCAATGGTGACCACCGCTGGCAGCCCCTCGGGGATCGCCGCCACCGCCAGGCTCACTCCGGTGAGAAACATGGTCTGGAAGGACTGGCCATGGACCATGCCGGCTGCAAACACCGCCCCGCAGGTGAGGCCCGCAATGGCGACCAGCCACTTGCCCAGTTCCTCCAGGCGTTTTTGCAGGGGAGTCGGCTCTTCCGCCACATTCTGCATAAGATCGGCGATCTTTCCCATCTGGGTCTGGGCGCCCGTGGCCACCACGATGCCCTTGCCGTGCCCCCTGGTGACAATGGTGCTCATGAAGGCCATATTCTTCTGATCGCCCAGGGCCACCGCGCCGCCGGTCAACGGCCGGGTGTGTTTGGCCACCGGGTGGGATTCACCGGTGAAGGCCGCCTCCTCCATCTCCATGGCAAAGACCTCCACCAGGCGTAGATCGGCCGGCACCCGGTCGCCAGCTTCCAGCGCCACCAGATCGCCGGTCACCAGTTCCTCGGCGGGAATCTCCTCCTGCCGCCCGTCCCGGATGACCCGGGCGTGCGGTGCGGAGAGGCGTTTGAGGGCTTCCAGCGATTTTTCGGCCTTATATTCCTGGACAAACCCCAAAATGGCGTTGAGGATCACAATGACCATGATCGTGACGGCGTCCTCGATCTCCCCCAGGATAAGGGAGATCAGGGTGGCGGCCAGGAGCACTTCCACCATCAGATCCTTAAATTGCGCAAAGAACATGCCCAGCGGCGACGCCTTCTTACGCTCCGGCAGCTGGTTGGGCCCGTGCTTCTTCAACCTCGCCGCCGCCTTTGACCCCGGCAAGCCCTTCTCCAGATCCGACTGCCAGGCTTGCACCACCTCTTCCACAGTCCTCCGGCACCACGCCCCTTGTCCATGCGCCATCGGCTCCACCACCACTTTCCGGGTTGTAAGTCTGAATAACCTTATTCAAAAGGGCCAAAAAAAATGCGCGTGCCGCGCACCTCAAAACGAAGATGATGATGTGGATTCATGGAACAGAGATGATGATTTTGGCTCAGGGAGCAGAAATGATGATTTCGGCTCAGGGAGCGTAGGACCTGCGCCAGATCTCTTCGTGACGACTCCCCGGACTAAAGTCCGAGGCTTCTCGGTTCCTTTGCAGGCAAAAGTAAGCCCACATCCCCGAAGGCTCCGTCCGAGCCCTTGGTGTTACGCCATTTTGGAGGCGAGCTGTCGCTCAAAAAGCCTCCGGCGCGAGACCTTTTCGGTGAACATTTTACGCAGCAGCCTTCCCGCTGCAACTGGCTATGTCCAGTTTTCAAAGAACGGTCTCCGCCACTATTATACCAGAAAGGATGCTACGGCGCTATCATCCCCGGAATAAATTCCGAAGTTTTCCAGCGCCAGTTTATAGCGCCCGACCTCGGCCTCCCAGCGCCGGGCATCCCAGCCCAGTTCGGGCGCCACCAGGGCTTTGATGCGGTCCTTGTACGGCAAACCGCCTTCGGGAAGCAGGAGACCGAGACGCGCCCGCCGCAATAGCAAGTCGTCAAGGTGCACAACATGTTCGTTCCGCGCGGCATGCCGCAACTCCGCCCACAGGTAAGGAGTATCCGGAATCATTTCGAGCGCTTCTCCGCCCGCCTCCCCGGATGCCTCCCGAATCGTCTCCTTCACAAGGGAAGAGGCCAGGTTCCCGTAGCGGCCCAAGAGCCGCCTGGCCAACCGGGGATCCTCAACCTCCGGCAGGACGCCGCCGGTTTCGTCGAAGATCCGCCTCTTTTTCAACTCCCGTACGTTGATGGAAAGCCTGGGAGAAACCATCTTCAGCGCCTCGAGTGCCAGGATGCGAAACGTGGTGAGCTTGCCGCCAGTGATGGTCACCAGGCCTGCTTCATCGAGCACCAGCATGTCCCGCGACTCCCTGGACGGATCCTCCTTCCCCGTTCCGACCACCGGCCTCACGCCGGCAAAGGTGGCCATCACATCCGTTCCCCGGAGATCGAAGGCTGGAAATTGCGCCCTTACCCCGTCCAAAAGGTATTCCCTTTCTTCGGGCGCGATGGACGGTTCTTCGTCGAGAGCCGCCCGGTGGTCCAGATCCGTGGTCCCGACCAGGGTGACCCCTTCCCAGGGAATCACATAGATCGGCCGGGAGTCCCGCGGATGGAGAAAACTTATCGCCTGGGCCACCGGAAAGCGCCCGTGGTGAAAGATGAGGTGGCTTCCCCGGAGCGGCCGGATCACCGGCTTGCCGCCAACCTGCCCTCTCAGCCCGTCCACCCAGGCGCCGGTGGCGTTGATGACCGCTCTGGCCTCCACCTCGGCGGTCTGGCCGGTCTCCAGGTCCTTGACCACCACGCCGGCCACCTGCCCGCTCCTTCCGGTGAGTAGTTCCACCACCTCGGCATAGTTCAGAGCCGTTCCTCCGCAAGCCTCCCCCTCGAAGATCTGCCTCAAGACCAGCCGTGCGTCGTCAGTCACGGCGTCCTCATACCGGTAACCTCCCTTTAGCCCGTCCCGGTCGATGTTGGGCGCCAGCATCAAAAAGTCGTCTTCCGGGTAATAGTGGTGCGTCTTCCGGCCCGCCAGCAGGTCGTAGACAAGCAACCCCACGCCGTACAGCACCCTGTCCGAAGGTTTCCGCCGCCCGACCGGAAGCAGAAAACCCAGCGGCTCCACCAGCCCCGGCGCCTCCTGCAAAAGGTGCTCGCGCTCCCGGATGGAGTGCCGGGTGGTCTTCACCTGGCCCTGTTTCAGGTACCTCAGCCCCCCGTGCACCAGCTTGCCGGAGCGGCTGGAGGTTCCCCAGGCAAAATCCCTCTGCTCCAGAAGCAGGACCTTCAGCCCAAGTCCGGCGGCCTCCCTGAAGATACCCGCTCCGGTAATGCCGCCCCCCACGACGACCAGATCCCATGGTCCGGCGATTCCCTTAAAAATTTCCCGGCGCCGGATCTCTTCGCGCATCTCTGCCCACCTCCTCTCTTAGAAGAGTTTTCCGGGGTTCATGAGTTTTCCGGGGTCCAGGGCCTCCCCCAGCCCTCTGAGCAGTGACATTCCGAGTTCACCCTTCTCAACCTGAAGATAGGGCAAATGATCCCTTCCCACGCCGTGCTGGTGGCTGATGGTGCCGCCCCAGCCGACAATCGCCCTGCTGGCCAATTCCTTCAAGATCCGCCAGCGGCGGAGCGTCTCCTCGGGATCGTCCGCAATCCGGTAGACGTAAGTGGTGTAGATGCTGCAACCGTCGATATAGGCGTGGGAAAGGTGGGTAAAAACGTGAACTTTTTCGTTGATGGCAGAAAGGCCGGCGGAGAGTTTCTCCTGGATCTCCTTCACCAGCCCGCCGGCCCTGGACCAGGGGACTGCCGTCTCCAGGGTATCCACCGCATACCCCTCCTCCCACAGCGTATTTCGAAGATAGGGCGTCTTGAACCGGGATTTGTGCCATTCCTTCCCGAAGATCCGGCCCGCGTAAATCCCGCCGGACCTCCCCGCGATCCCCCTCACCCTCTTGGCCGCAAACGCCACCTCTTGCCTGCTCCCCGCCAGGCCGTAAATGAGCAGGCACTTCTCCCCGCCGGCGCCTCTCACCCTGAGATACCGGTCCAGCAGGGCCAGCAGTTTCTCGTGGCCGGCCAGGGCCAGCGTCGTCCCGGTCTCCTCCGCGGTGCTGAGCCGGAGCATGGTCAGCGGCAGTCGCCGGCGCACCAGTTGCTTGAGAGCGTTCCTGCCGCTTTCGAAATCGGGGAAGAAGATCGCCCGGAAATCCTCGGATTCCGGCACGGCCCGCACCCTGATCGTCGCCTCCGTCAGGATCCCGAACCGCCCCTCGGATCCCAGTACGAGCTCCCGCAAGTCCGGCCCCGCCGCGCTGGCGGGAAAGGGAGGCAGGACGAAAGTCCCACGGAAGGTCTCCAGCCGCCCCCCGGCAAAGAGGCGCTCGATTCTGCCATAACCCAGCGACTGCTGGCCGCTGGAACGGGTGCAGATCCATCCACCCAGGGTGGAGTATTCGAAGGACTGGGGGTAATGGCCCAGGGTGTAACCCTCGGCCCTGAGCGCCGCCTCCAGATCCGGCCCCCGGACCCCCGCCTCGAAGGTGGCCAGATAGCTCTCCTCATCCAGGCGGAGAAGACGGTTCATCCGGCCGAGATCCACGACCAGGATCGGGATCTCTCCTTCATAGACGTTGATGTGGCCGACCACGCTGGTGCCGCCGCCGTAAGGGATGAGCCTGATCCCGTTCCTGGCCGCGTATTCGAGGAGCACTCCGACCTCCTGGCTATCCCGCGGATGGGCCACCCCGTCCGGGAAATGTTCAATCCTGCCGCTGCGCATCACAATCCAGTCGGGCAGGCTCTGCCCGCGGGCGTGCCTCACCCTCTCCCCCGGCTCGGTATTTACCAGAGGATGAGAAGGAAGCCGCGACTCCGGCACCCTGGCCATTACCTCATCCAAAGTGGCATCGCGGGGGGGCCTGGCCTCACCGACCTTCTGGTGCAAAAACCTCCTGGCGCCCTCGTGAAGAGGATAGGGAACAGCTTCATCCCCCCACCCGTTCCAACGCCGCATCAACTCCACCTCCTATAAACTCCGCCGCCACAAGAGCAGGCTCTCCTCCATGGCCAGACGGGTGATCTCTCCCGCCCTTGGAGCATCCTCATCGACCGCGGCTTTTAAAAGCGCCTTGTAAAAGCGCCTGGAAGCTTCCCGGCAATCTTCGGCGGCAAAGTACCTGGCCGCCATTCTGAAATAAAGCTCTGTAAAACTGTTGAGAATCAGAGGGTGGATCCGGTTTTCGGAGAGAATGGCCATGGTGCGGTGAAGTTCCCAGTCAAAGTCCATGAATCCACGTGGATCGTCGCCGAGCTCGTTGGTCCTGGCCAGGCACCCCACCAGCTGGAGGGAATGGTTCTGGACCGCCTTCCGCGCATAATCCGGGGCGATCACCGCGCGAAACTCCAGCAACTGGATCACAAAGTCCGGCGGCAGGCTGGTGGCGCCGCCGGCAATGGCGGACAGGACGTTCAGATTGCCTTTGGCCCAGAAGTCGTTGACAATGGTGGCCCGCCTCTGCCGCACGGCGATCCAGCCGTCGCGCGACAACCTTTGCAGAGCCTCTCTGACCGTCGGCCGGGTGACCGAGAACTTCGCCGCAAGCTCCCGCTCACTGGGCAGCGGGTTTCCCGGCGGAAATGTCCCGGTCAGGATGGAGTCCATGAGAGCCTTCTCCACCTTTTCCGACACCTTTTCTGGACCCTTTCCCGACGCCTTTCCAAAACTCTTTTCCGGCAACAGGATCACCTGGACTTACCAAAATTATAATCTGGTCTTACCAAGATCATCCTAACTTATTTGACTTATTTTGTCAAGTTTGGTTCTTATCTTTGGCTTTTATTTCGTTTAGGACATGATGAAGTGCACCCCTGTTGCACTGGATGATGTTGTACATAAAGTTACAACATCACCTACGGATCTTAAGGAGCTACCAGTCATGAACCTGATATCCAACTTCAAAGGGGAAGGTCAGTATAAGGGAAATCTTGCGGTAGAATGTTATTTAATTGCGGGCAAGGAAGTGCTAAAGATGGGTGAAGAGGAACTCATTCTTGCGGTGTGGCATGGGCTTATTGCCCGGCCAGGAAGAAGTCAGAACGGCTTTAGCCTGTTTTCAAGGCGCCAAAATGTATATTAGCCGCAAAGGCGCAGAGAAAGGCTTTAATTTCGGGCAAATCATCCCATACGGGTGGTTATAATAAATCGGTTAGAATCGATATATCCTTTGGCATTCTCCCTCGCGGAGCAGGAACCTTTGGAGCGCATGTTTTGCTCATCTGGTGGAATATGTGCAGTAATCACTTATCCATAAAACAGATTAGGAACCCAAATCATCAACGAACAGGGAGCAGGGCGTCCAAAAGCATCAACTGAGAATCTTCAGCCTTAACATTGGTTCACCCCGACGAAACGGAGGCGATGATGAATGAGAATCGGACAAGAGGATGGCAGCTCCTTCCTGTTTTGGTTTAAAAGTGTTTCACTTTCTAGCTAGGTTCCAGTGGGTTTTTCTTTGAGTTTTTCAGAGGGAACTAGTTAAGTATAATGATAAGCCTCTCTGAGGCATATGAGTGGCTATCCTACCGGACCAATGCGATGATACCAAGCAAAACCGCAACCCCAGACAGTCCGACGTTGACCAAGATAAGCGTACGGCTCTTTTTTAATTCGGCAATAACTTTGGTGACAGAATCGCCTATTCGGGTTTCAAGAGCAGAGAAAAGCTCTGCAATCACTCGCCGTTCCTGAGCAAAATTCTGCTCCGTCTTTTGAGATAGCTCCTCGAGATGAGAGAAAAGCTCTGCGATCACTTGACGTTCCTGAGCAAAATTCTGCTCTGTCTTTTGAGATAGCTTCTCGAGATGAGAGAGTATTTCCGGACCACCAATGGAACGAAGGACCCGGATAGCTTCGCTAGTGCCTTCGGCTGCTTGTCCGGTAGATTGGACCAAATCCAATAGGCCTTGCCGGACCAGATCCAGTTCCTTAGTGGCAGTCTGGTAAGACGAAATCTCCTTCTGGAGTGCTTTCAACGAGGCAACCAGTTCCTTTGCCTTTTGTTCAGCCTCGAGAAATCTTTCCGCTTGAGACATCAACCAACAGCCTCCTCTTCTGGGATAATATCCGTAATCTCGCCGGAAATTCGGTTAAGCAAAAACCATGCGGGAGCGACCGCGAGTTCTAACGGAACGTATTTGATTAGTGCCCGGGCTAAAGCAGGATCCGGAGACTTCTGGAGCATTTCCTCTTCAATAGCTTCTGCCAAGCCAAGATCTCTTTTCGCAACCTGCTGGACCCCCCAGGCAGAAAATGTGTATAATATGGGGGCACCAATGCTGTAGTTACGTTCAGCCGACGATATGGAGGCAACAAAATTCTGTTTGACCACATCGGGGTTCCATTCTCTTGTGTAAATCTCCGACAAAGAACGGAGGATTAAAAGACCCGGGTGATCCGGATAAGATTCCAGATATCGAGCCACTTGGCCCCGGAGTTCGGCCGCATCATTTGGCGAACAGACGACCTGCTCGAAGACTTCCATAATCTTATCCGTTCCGGCTTTAGAAGCTTGGAGTATCTCATCTAAGACCTTTGAGTGTTCCGTTGTCTCCAAGTAACGAAGAACACGCTGGTGAATACCTTCATCACTCGTCTCTGTTGTTGCCGTCAGGAACATCTCGTAAAACGCCCGCCGTCGGCCTTGCTCAATGGCCTCGTAAATAAAACGGAGCAATAGTTCACCCATTTTCGGCACAAACTGATGATGCGGAAGGTCCGAATACTGTAGCGCCTTCCTTACCTCGGTCTGACTTCTACTACCTAAGTAACTGGCTACGTATTTTCCATAAGACTCGATGATGCCTCCCTTGTCAGTCCCGGACAATGACACCGTGACTTCCCGGGCCGAATACTTGATGGTATAGTCATTGACTACACCGAGCACCACCAGCCTATGGATAGCCTTTTCCGCCCGATGAAGACGATCATCCGTTTCCTTGTCTTTAGCATCCTGAGTAGGGATGGTTAGTACTTTCCGGGACTTGAATGAGTAGTCTCCGAGGCGCTTGAGGACTTCGGCCAAGTCCTCCATCTCCGCAGGAATACCACGAAATGCTTTCGTATGGAAGAATAGCGCCCGAGTGACGTCGTCGTTGTCCTCCCAAGAAACATTTTTTATAATGTTTGCAACCTCTTCCACGGGCGTTGTGGGGTTCAGTAACTTAGCGGTTCGCTGTGGGTCATCCACGGAAATGATGATGTAACAATGGGCCGTACCCCGGTCTCGTCCAGCTCGGCCAGCCTCCTGATAGAAAGACTCGATTGAGCCAGGAAGCCCATAATGGATGGTGTATCGTATGTTGGGCTTGTCTATACCCATACCGAAGGCCTTAGTACAAACCAGGAGAGGGATTTCATTGTGTTTAAATTCCCGGGCAACAGATTGTTTGGCCATACCCCACTGGCTTGCCGACCAGTATTTTGGTGCCTTTCCGGAATAGTGACTAGTCGGGATTCCCATCTCAGATTGAATTTTCTCCGCAACTTGTACAACACCAAACTCCCCGTTGACCCAGGGACAAAAGACCAGACCAGAGTATGTCTTCTTCCCTCGGGGTTGAAAAAACGTAGTCCCGGAGGTTGAAAACATGTTGGGAAGCATCTGGCCGAGGTAACCCTTCAATTTAGTCAACTTCTCGTTCGAGCTACTCCGGAGCACGCCAAACTTCAATTCTGGACGGTCAAAGGATTTCGGCGTGATTATGGCGTCAAAGTCCTCAATTTGTAACTCCCTTTGAACATCTTTAAGAACGGCTCGTGAGGCAGTCCCAGTCAAGGCTAACAACGGCGGAATACTCCCATTGGACTCACAGAACTGTCTTGTAGTTCTTCCAATGTTCAGGTACGAGGTTCGGAAATCATGGCCCCACTCGGAAACGCAATGCGCCTCATCCACCACAATCACCGAAACAGGGGTGTGGACAGTCAGAGCACGGAGAGAATCACGAAACTCGACCGTCTGAAACCGTTCTGGAGCAACATAGGCGAATAAATATTCCCCCTGCCCCAGCAGGTGAATGGCCTTGGCTCGATCTAAGGGACTGTCTATCTGGCTTGTAATTCCTATGCAGTGGTCAATTCCATAAGAGGCTAGGTTATCAAGCTGGTCTTCAATTAGGGAGATGATCGGCTCAATTACTATGGTCCGTCCAGGCAAAAGCATGGAAGCAAGCTGAAATGCAATCGACTTTCCGCCGCCGGTCGGAAGCAATACGATGGCATCTCGTGCTTGAACCGCCCTTGATATAGCATCATATTGTCCTTCCCAAAGCCCAGACTTCCGGTAGATATACTTTAAAAAGTATTCGACCCTTTTCACATCCGGAGGGTCCAATACCGCCCCACTGGTTGGGAAAGCCTCGTTGCTAATATGGAACGGCACACAAATCGCCTGTATCTCAAATAGCGGTAAGTTGGTCCTATGCGAACTGAGGTATGATACGACTATGCCAGATGACGCCATTTCTGGAATTGACAACGAGCAATTGGGATGACCTTTGCAAAGGCCGATGGAATACAAAGCAAACAGGTTACGTAGTAACTCAACCACGTCTTCGACAGCGGTATTAAGGAGAATACGAGCTTCTTCGGTGTTAAACGTACTCAGACCCCCTAGGTCCGAGTAGATGTTCCAAGATCCGCAATCAGCGACGTCAAGATAACCCGCCTTAATGGCTTGTATGAGGGAGAGCTGAATCTGATGGGCAACCCGTGTTGCGTGAACCAATTTTAACGTGCCATCGCCCGCCCCGGCCATAGTTACTTGATTACCCACTGCTTCGAAAACCTGGGTAAGGTATGCCAAGCTAGGTCCCTGGAACGCCAACAGTTCAGAAGTTGGGACGCGGACTACATTATAATCATGAGTCTGAAGTGCCTTGTCTCGCTGTCTATCAGCCTCAACATGGTCTTGGTGTTGGCCCCCATCTACTTCTACTACTATTGCCTTCTCTAAGCTTGGATGACAGACAAGGAAATCCACTCTACCGCTTGAAGCCAGTGAACTAGACTGTATGAGACTCACAATGTCAACTTGGGGTATCACCCATTGCTCAAACCCCGCTCCAAGAGTGTTGGCAAAAAAACGCTGGTAAAGCAACTCTTCATCTGTACTTTCCAAGCTCTCAGGAAGACCACTTTCGCTATTCCTGGGCATGGAGGCGAGCAATTGCTCGGGTATCAATTCAGCCTCATCCCAGTCAATATGGCTAGTTAAGAAAGCTTGGTTGAAGCTTTCCTCCAAATAAGGTGAGCAAAGCGTGATTCTTCCCCTCATGAGAACCTTCTCCGCCACCGCTATAACCTGTTTTATACGCTCATTCCATGTAGGAGCCTTTGTAGGCACTGGGTAATCCAAACGCCATTGGGCAAAGGCTCGTCTCTGCGCATCCGTGAATTTGGTGTCCCATAACTTTTCCAATGCGCCATATGGGACTCCGACTGCCTCGAAGAAGCGAACCTGGTGACCTTTCCGTTTACTTAAGGCGATCAAAGTGTGCGGGTAATACTTTTCTGAGGACTGCCGGGATGAGATAGCTTCAACAGCAGACGGTGTGGGCATATCTGCGAGGTCGATGGGCAAAGTTCCCCTGCATTTCGGAAATCGACTACATCCATAAAATTGTCCACCAGCGTTGGTACCACGCTTTGCGGTACGAATAACCATAGGTGAGCCGCATTGAGGGCATAATGGTTCACTCATTTTGCTCCTCCAAAAGTGAATCTAATAATATTTAACCCGTTATTCAACCTTTATCTGCCTCTGGGTCTATAACCGAATATTTGGAGACAAAAACACCTTATCTGTCTTAACTTAAATCCTGTCCTCCACATCCAAAGGACTTTCAGTTACAACCTTACCCGGTATCTGCCGGAGCCTCTTTTACGCTAACAGGCTCCTAGTTCCCCTTCAACTCGCTGAGCACCTGGGCGGCGTCCAAAAAGTCCGCCTTGAGGCGCAACGCCCGATCCAGAGCCTCGATAGCCTCCTGTTTCTGGCCCTTGGCCCTGTACGCCAGTCCCAGCCGGTAATAGAGCTCCGGGTTATGCCCGTCCAGCTTGATGGCGTCCTTGTAAGCCCCCACGGCCCGGTCCATGTCCCCCATTTCCTGGTAGAGTTGCGCCATGCTCAAACGCGGCTCCATAAACTCGGAATTGATCTTGATCGTCGACTCAAAGGCATTCAGGGCCTTCTGCCTCTGGCCGCGAGCCTGGTAGATCCTTCCCAGCCCGTAATAGGCCGTGGCCAATTCGTCGTCGGCTTTGAGCGCCTCCTTGTACAAAGCTTCCGCGGATTCGGTCTGCCCTTTCTCCAGATAGTTGTTGGCAATCAGCACCCTGGCCGGGGCAACCCTGGACTCCGATCCGGGCTTCTGGGATTCGATGGAGATGAAGCGGCGGTACTGGTAGATCGCCGAATCTTTTTGCCCCAGGGAATCGAAGAGGAGCCCTAGCAGGAGTGGAACTTCACTGTTCTCCGGGACGAGGGACGATATTTGCTCAAGCTCGTGGACAGCCGATTCCGGCAATCCCATGTTTATGTACACCAATGCCATCGTAAACCGTGTTTCGCCGGTGGTACCGCTTACCCGGCCCCTGAGGGGGATAGCCACTAAAAAGGCCATCACCATGGCTATCCCAAAGATCCATACTCCCTTTTTGCGCACCACGGGCACTCCCCTTCAGTCATCTGCGGATTCAATAAAATTCCACATGGAGAGGTGAATTCCTGCCTTTAGTTGACGGGCACGGCGCTGCATGCTATGATATAGACACTGGCCAAACCGGCCTGTAAGAAAGGATGGAAGCCTCTTTGCACCGCACTGCCCGTGAAAAGAAAACCTCCCGGCGAAAGATCTTACTGGTGGCCCCGGGGCTCCTGCTGCTGGGGGCCGCCGCCTACCTCGCCGCCAGATTCGGTTCCGGATATATATCCCTTTTTTCCAACCCGGCCAGGATCAAGGAAGTGATTCTTGGCGCGGGCCCGGCCGCTCCTCTGGCTTATGTGGCGTT
Source organism: Bacillota bacterium (assembly GCA_023381695.1). GTDB lineage: Bacteria > Bacillota > UBA5301 > JAMCQP01 > JAMCQP01 > JAMCQP01. Next base: position 16,672 of record JAMCQP010000103.1, read on the forward strand.
GCAGGCCCTGCAGGTGATCATCGCCCCTCTTCCCGGACAGGTTACCAGCGTGGTGGGAGGCTACCTCTTTGGGACCGCGCGCGGCATCGTCCTGAGCACCATCGGAATAACCCTGGGATCGCTGGCGGCCTTTTACCTGGCGCGGCTGGCGGGACGCCCGCTGGTGGAACGGTGGCTCGGCGAAAAGAGCCTCCGGCGGGCCGATGAATTCGTGAAGCGCCGGGGGACCATCACCATCTTTCTGGTCTTCCTTTTGCCGTTTTTGCCCGATGACGCGGTCTGCTTCGCCGTCGGGTTGACACCCATCCGCCCGCTGATCTTTACCGAGATGGTAGTCCTGGGCCGGCTCCCGGGGATCATCGCGGCAAGCCTGGTGGGCAGCAGCACGGAGCATCTAACCGTTTACGCCACCAATTGGCTGTTCTGGCTCCTGCTCGTAACCGCGGCCGTGGCCGTCCTCGTCGCCTACCTCTTCCGGCGCCGGATTGAGGATTTTTTCAGGCATGCGGCACTGCATATTTTCAGGAAAAAATAGGGGGGTACGGATCATGGCCCTGGACGGGCTGGCCATCGCGGCGCTGAGCGCCGAACTGAAAGAGAAGCTGACCGGCGGCCGGGTGGATAAGATCTACCAGCCGGATCGCGACGAGATCTTCATGCATATCCGGCAACCCGGAGAGACCCTCTACCTGGTGCTCTCCGCGCACCCCCAGTTCGCCCGGGTTCATCTCATCCCGGAAGTCGCCAAGGAAAACCCGGCGGCGCCCCCGGCTTTCTGCATGTTGCTGCGCAAACACCTCGAACGCGGACGCATCCTGCGGGTTGAACAACCCGGCCTGGAACGAATCCTTCATCTCCACGTGGAGTCCGTGGACGAGGTGGGGGAACGGGCCGAAAAGGTCCTCATCGCCGAACTCATGGGCAAACACAGCAACATTATCCTCATCGACGCCTCAAGCGGCGCCATCTTCGACGGGATCAAACGGGTCACCGCGGAGGTCAACCGTTATCGGGAGGTTCTTCCGGGTGTCAAGTACCTGCCGCCGCCCGGCCAGGGCAAGGCCAACCCGTTGGAGACAGACACGGAGTACTTTCGGAAGGTCCTCCTGCTTGCCGCGGCGCAGGCGCCGGCGGCCAGGGCCATCGCCGACAGCTTTCAGGGCGTCAGCCCGCAAATCGGGCGGGAAGTCCTGGCCCGGGCGGGTCTGCCGCCGGACCTTTCCCGGCGGGAATTGGATGAAGGACAGATTCCCCGGCTCTGGGGCGCCTTTAAAGCCATGGTGGACACGGTCAAAGCCCGGCGCTTTTCTCCCGTGATCTACCTGGACGAAGAAGGGCAACCCTCCGACTTCTCGGCCATCGTCCTGGTATTGTACGCGGGCGGGCGAAGCCAGCCCGTCCCGAGCATCAGCGCGGCCCTGGAAAGCTATTATGCCCGGAGGGACCGGCAGCAGAGGCTGCAATCCGCCCAGATGGGTCTCCTGCGGGTGGTGGACACCCACCTGGAGCGCAGCCGGCGAAAACTCCAGCGGCAGACGGAAACCATGGAGACCGCCGCTTCCGCCGAAGACCTGCGGATCCGGGGCGAACTGATCACCGCCAACATCTTCCGTTTAAAGAAGGGCCTGCCCTCCTTTTCCGCGGAGAATTTCTACGGCCAGGGCGAGATCCAGGTCGTGCTCGACCCGCGCCTGACCCCGGCCGAAAACGCGCAAAGCTGTTTCAAGCGTTACAACAAGGCCAAAAAGAGCCTGGTGGCCACCCGGCTTCAAGTCGCCGCCACGCGCGAGGAGATCTCCTATCTGGAACAGGTTAAAACGTCCATCCAGAATGCCCTGACCCCCGCGGATCTTAACGAGATCCGGGAAGAACTGGCCGCGGAAGGGTACCTGCGGGGTCGCAACCGCGGCGGCCATTCCAAAAAGACAAGTAAGGGAGGTGTCGCGCAGCCCCTCCGTTTCACCTCATCGGACGGCATGCCGATTCTGGTGGGCCGCAACAACCGCCAGAACGACCAGTTGACGCTCCGTACCGCCTTCGCCAACGATCTGTGGCTGCACACCAAGGAGATCCCCGGCTCGCATGTAATCGTCAGAACCGGCACGGCGGCTGAAGTGCCGCCGGAGACCCTCAAGGAGGCCGCCATGCTGGCCGCTTATTACAGCCAGGCCCGAGCGTCGAGCCAGGTCCCGGTGGACTACACCCTCCGCAAGCACGTGCGCAAACCCGCCGACGCCCGGCCGGGCATGGTGATCTACGACCACCAGCACACCATCTATGTTACACCCGACGCCGGGGTGGTCGCCCGGCTGGCACGGGAGCCTTCTCCAAAAGATCCCGTCTTATCTTGAACCTCTAGATCTTAAACTTCCAGTACAATCCCATCCCAAGCCCGCTTGAGCTGTAGCTGGTTCCTTTGTACCCCAGGTTGACTCCCAGATGGCCGGGCGGTTGCAGATCCAGGCCGGCGGTGTATTCCGAAAGAGGCTGGGTATTTCCGTACTGCACGAAGGAAGCGGTCCCATAAGCGCTGGCCCATTCCTTCAGGGGAAGCCGTCCAATGACTCCCGCCCCCACCCCGTCCCTGCTCTGGGAATCGGGCCAGGTGGAGTACTTTTCCGCCGCCCAGTTGCGAAAGCTCAACGTGCCGAAGATCCCGATATTGTCGTTGAGGGGCCTCTGCAGATCGAAATGGTATTGATACATGTCTCCGTCCCGGCCGTCTATCCTGTAATTCGCGGTGCTCACCCGCATGCGAAAGACCATCCTGTCACCCAGCCCCACCTCGGCGGCGGCGTCCGCCAGCCTGTCGCCCCCCGTGGGCGAAAAATAGACGCTCACCTGCGGAAAGGCAACCTGGTGTTCTGCAACGTTCACATCCGGCGCAGCCATGACCGGCGCTCCCAGGAGACCCAGCCAGAGCAACGCCACCAGACCAATAAAGACAGGGTTCTTGACCCTTAACCCTTCCACTTGCCACATCTCCCATCCCTTAATTTTAAACGCCGATACGCAGTTGTCATGCCGAATACATAATTGTCATATAATATCTCCATTAACCTCTATTAATATCTCTATCGGTTGCATCCCCGAATGGTTAAATCGAAAGCCTTCAGTCAATTTCGATCCCCATGCTTATAGAGCCATGGAAGCGTCCTTCGACCAGCATATCCCTGGTTCGGATCCCTTCGCGTTTGAATCCCATCTTCTCATAAAGCCCGATCGCCCTCCTGTTGTCCTCGCGGACCCGGAGGTTTATCTTCCGGATCACACCGCCGGCCTTTGCCCAATCCAGGAGGTACCGTAACATCCTGGCGCCGATGCCCAGTCCCCAGCAGTCCCTGCTCAGGCTGACGCCGAACTCTCCCACATGCCTGACCCTCGGCCGGGAACCGCCGGAAAAGACGATGTTCCCCACAATCCGGCCGTCAACCTCGGCAATCAGAAAGAGCCGGTTGTCGGCCTGCAAAAACTGTTCAATGAGATCCTCCTCCCGGGCCGGAGGAATATTGAACTCGCCCGCCCCGAAGGTGAGAAAATCGGTTTCACCCGCGATTTGCCGCATGTTCTCGATGATCGCGGCGGCATCCGCTCTGACCGCCTTCCGTAAAATGAGGTTCCTTCCATCCCCCAGGCGAAATTCCTGCACGGCGTCCATCTTTCCGCTCCCTGACAAGTTTATATTTCAATGGCCTTCCACCCACCACTTCGAAAACGCAGGGAAAAAACGATTCCCATGGCGATGATATAGGTAAATGCGCCCATCCACGCCCCGACCACACCCCAGTCCAGGATGAAAGCCCCCAGGTAGACGACGGGGATGAAGAGCCCCCAGGAGACTACAAAGGTCACCAGTGCGGTAAACCGGGTATCCCCCGCGCCGTTGAGCGCACCGCGGAAGATGATGTTCATGGCGTCAAAGACCTGGTAGATCGCCATCATCCGGAGCAGGGTCACGGTTATTTGCAGGACATCAGAAGCTTGGGTGAACAGCCTGGCGAGCAATTCGGGGAAGAGCAGGAAGATCACCCCGACCAGTCCCATAAAGCCAATCCCGACCCTCGCCCCCCGGTATCCGGCTCCTTCCGCCAGATGCAGGTCGGACGCCCCGATATACCGCCCCACCAGCGATGAGGTGGCTGCGCTCAAGGCGAAGCCGGGCATAAACGCCAGGGCGGTGATCTGGTTGGCAATCTGGCTGGCGGCCAACTCCGCCGTCCCCAGCTTGGAGATGAGGGCAAAAAAAGTGGTATAGGCGGCGACCTCCACGAAATCCACCATCCCCATGGGGAAGCCCACCCTGAGCATCCTGGACAGATCGGCAACCGTCGGGAGGCGCCAGGACATAAGCTCATAATCCTCGCGGTAACGTATAAACACCACCACCCCGGCGATCACCGCCTGCAACACAACAGCAATCACCGTTCCCAGGGCCGACCCGGCGATCCCCAGGGCCGGCAGGCCAAATTTTCCGAAGATCAGGACGTAGTTGGCAAAAATGTTCACCGCGACGGTCATCCAGGACAGGAACATGGGAGTCCTGGTGTTTCCAACGGCGATCATAAAGCTGATCAACGCCGTGGAAGTAAGGGAGAACGGGATCTCCCAGAGCCGGATGGATGTAAAGAGGAGGATCTGCCGGGCCACCGCCGGCTCGGGCCTGAACAGCCAGAGAAAACCCTTGAAGACCCACGGCAAGAGAACCGCCGCCGGCGAGATGAGCAACGCCAGGATCAGGAAGTATTGCAGGTATCTCCCTCCGGCGGGTTTGTCGCCGGCTCCGTACATCCTGGAGACAAAGGGCATGGTCCCGCTGATGGTTCCCCGCAAGATGAGCAGGGAGGTAAAGAACATCATGCTGGCCAGGCCCACTGCTCCAAGAGCGGTGGTGCTCACCCGTCCCATGAAGAGGGTATCCGTCACGCCGAGGAGCGTGTAAGCCAGATTGGACAGCACAATGGGGGTGGCCAGGCGGATCAGTTGCCTGGTGAGCCCGGTGGTACTTGGGGAACCGGCGGAATTTTTAAAACGGATCATGGTCTGCCTCTTCTTACGTCTTCAGCGCAGACGTCGGGCGCTGCAAATCTCGTTATAGCGCATGAATAGCGGCTTTGCTAAATTGTAGCACGGTTGGCAAGCCGTGTCAACCCTGCTGGACTGGCTCATGCCCGATGACGACTTTACGCCGGAAGAGCGCGCGGAAATAAGGAGCGGCCAGGAAGAGAGGAAACGCGGCGAGGTGGTGCCATGGAAGATCTCAGGAGGGACTACAAACTCGGGTAACTTTGTGCCCGAAAGATCTAAAACGGCAAGGAATAGGCAAGAGCTGGTCTCCGCAAACCTTAGCAAAAATAAATGCTACGAGTGACAGCGGAATGGTCGTTGCCTACCCCCTGCCTTCTTGTGGATTAACCCGGCAGGCCAGGCCTGGGGGTTAAAGGTGGATTATCGGCAGAAGATCTGGTAGTATTAAATACATTGTATTCGAGATCCACCTAAAAAAACCTGCTGCCTCCCAAAACTTTTTTCTTTTTCACCGCATTTGCGGACAATTTTTTAGTGATCGGCTTTCCCCGCCCCCAGAACCTGGTGCGCAATGTCCCGCCGGTAATGCGCCCCGGCAAAGGCAAGCTCTTCCAGGGCACTATAGGCTATCGCCGCCGCCGCCTGATGGGTCGGAGCCACCGCCGTCACATTCAACACCCTCCCGCCGTTGGTCAGCCAGTTGCCCTTCTCCCGCCGGGTTCCAGCGTGAAAGACGGTCACGTTGGGATGCCGTTTGAGCCGGTCCAGACCCTGGATAACCTTCCCGATCTCATAACGGCCCGGGTAACCACCGGAGGCCATCACCACCGTCACCGCACAATCATCCTTCCAGCGCAGCCCCGTGGCGGCCAATCGCCCCTGGACCGTGGCCTCCAGGACTTCAACCAGATCGCTCTCCAAAAGCGGCAGGATCACCTGTGTCTCGGGATCGCCAAACCGGGCGTTAAACTCAATGACCTTCGGCCCCTCGGACGTCAGCATCAGGCCGGCGTAGAGCACCCCCTTGTACGGATGCCCTTCCGCCGCCAGGCCTGCCACCGCCGGGACGAGGATCTTCGTGCGAACCTCCTCCATCAGGCCGCCGCCAACCAGGGGGACAGGAGCGTAAGCGCCCATTCCGCCGGTATTGGGACCCTGATCTCTGTCAAAGACCCGTTTGTGATCCTGGGCGGGCACCATCGGGAGGATCACCTTGCCGTCGGTAAACGCCAGAACAGAAACTTCGGGGCCAGCCAACCGCTCCTCAATCACGATTCTCCGGCCCGCGCCGCCGAAGACCCGCCGTTCCATGAGATCGTCGATGGCCCGCAAGGCCTCGCCGACGCTGTCCGTCACCACCACCCCCTTGCCGGCAGCCAGCCCATCGGCCTTGATCACCAGGGATACCCCGAGAGCGCCAAGCCTTCCGGCAAACTCTCTGGCTTCGGGAGCGGACTCGAAAACCTTGAACCGGGCGGTGGGCACCCCATACTTCTTCATCAACGCTTTGGCGAAGACCTTGCTGGTCTCTATCCGCGCCGCCGCCCTGGAAGGCCCGAAGATGGCCATCCCTCTCTTTTCAAATTCGTCGACAATCCCATCGCTCAGGCAGGTTTCGGGCCCCACCACGGCCAGATCGATTCTTGCACCCTGCGCAAAATCCGCGATGCCCGCGACGTTGTTCCCTTCCACCTGCACGCATTCAGCCTGCTGGGCGATGCCGTCGTTTCCGGGTATGCAATAGATCTTCGAGACCTTCGAGCTCTGGGCAAGCTTCCACACCAGAGCATGCTCGCGGCCGCCCGACCCGATCACCAGGACGCGCATGGCTGTCTCTCCTTTCACCTCGGAATCCGGTACTGGAAACGCTGGGCCAGGGGCTTAAAATACCGGATTAATGCTTGAAATGCCGGACCCCCGTGAAGATCATCGCGATCCCCGCGGCGTCCGCGGCGGCGACGGAATCTTCATCCCGGATGGATCCGCCCGGCTGGATGATGGCGGTGACGCCGCCCTTTGCGGCGGCCTCCACCACGTCGGGCATGGGGAAAAAGGCATCCGACGCCATCACTGCACCCCGGCAGTTGGTTCCCGCCCGGTTGATGGCGTAGAGCGCCGCATCGATCCGGTTCATCTGGCCCGCTCCCACCCCCAGGGTCTGCCCGGCTTTGGCGATCACAATGGCATTGGACTTCACATGCTTGACCACCCTCCACGCAAAGCGGAGATCCTCGACCTCTTTTGCATCCGGCCCACGCCGGGTCACGACGCGCCAGGGAGCTTCGTCCCTTACGGCTCCCCCCGCCATGCCCCCTGCCATGCCACTTGCTACGCTCTCCACCACGCTCTCCGCCACGCTCTCCGCCACATCGCGCTCCTGCACCAGAAAACCGCCGGTGACGCGTTTCAGGTCGAAACGGTCGTCAAAGAAAGGAACCACGGGGCGCTGGAGAGCCCCGGCCCCGTTCGGAGCTCCCGGCAAGCCTCCCGTGGCCAGCAGGCGGAGGTTGGATTTCTTCTGCAAAACGGCCAGGGCCTCCGGCGCAAACTCCGGCGCCAGGACGACCTCCAGGAAGATTCCGGACATCAGGCGGGCCGTCTCAAGATCCACCGGCCGGTTTAAGGCCACGATCCCGCCGAAGATCGACACCGGATCCGCGGCGTGTGCTCTGGAAAAGGCTTCAGCGATGGTCTTCCCCACCGCCACCCCGCAGGGGTTGGTGTGTTTCACCGCCACCGCCGCCGGTCCGGAAAACTCCCGGACGATCTGCAGGGCCGCATCGGCATCATTTATGTTGTTAAAAGATAATTCCTTACCATGCAGTTTTCGGGCGGTGACCAGACTGGCCGGCCCTTTGTCAGGACGTTCCGGCAAGCCAGGGTCCTGCCGGTAAAAAGCCGCCGCCTGGTGGGGATTTTCGCCGTAGCGCAACTCTTGAACCCTGGCCAGGTTCAGAAAAATATGATCGGGGAAAGATACCGGGCTCTCAGACGCCGGCTCCGCCGAAGAGGCATCCACCGGGGCATTCGCGGGAGCATCCGCCGTGGCATCCCCATGCGGCCGCGAGATTACCTCGTGAAAATAGTCATGAATCAGCGCGTCGTAGCCGGCGGTGTGGGCAAAAGCTTCGCGGGCCAGTCCCAGGCGCGTACCGGCGAAAAGCGCCCCACCATTCCCCTGAAGCTCCCACAAAACCGCCTCATAGCGCCGGGGATCCACCACCACCGCCACATGCTCGAAGTTTTTGGCCGCCGCCCGGATCATCACCGGCCCGCCGATATCTATGTTTTCCACCGCCTCCTGCATGGGGACGCCGGGGCGGTTCACCGTCCTGACAAAGGGATAGAGGTTGACCACCACCATATCGATGGGCCTGATCCCCTGCCTGGCCAGCTCTTCCATGTGCGCCGGGTTGTCCCGCCGCGCCAGGATCCCCCCGTGAATGGCCGGATGCAAGGTCTTGACGCGGCCGTCCATGATCTCCGGGAAACCAGTGACCTCCGAGATATAAGTTACGGCCAGGCCGGCCTCTTGAAGAATCCGGTAGGTACCCCCGGTGGAGATCAACTTTATCCCCAGGCCGGCCAGCCCGCGGGCGAATTCCACCAGGCCCGTCTTGTCGTAGACGCTCAACAGAGCCGTTTTTACCCTGACTCCGTTTCCGCCGGCCGCCATTTCGTTTCCAACAGCCATCTCATCTTCCCTCCTGCGACGTTTCCCGTCCCTCGGATGGATTCTCATTTGACTACCGTTCAGCGGCGATCCGTACCCGGCGCCCCTCGATCTGCAGCCGTCCCTGGCAGTAAAGGCTGATGGCCTCGGGGTAGATCCGGTGTTCTTCCCGCAGAATCCGTTCGGCCAGGGTGTCCGGCGTGTCGCCCTCCAGGACGGGCACCGCGGCCTGCAGGATGATCGGGCCGGTATCGATCCCCGTATCGACAAGATGCACCGTACACCCGGCCACCTTCACCCCGTAGTCGAATGCCTGCCGCTGGGCGTCGCGCCCTGGAAAGGCGGGCAGAAGCGACGGGTGAATATTCATGATCCGGCCCTGGTAATAATTGATAAACTCTTCGCCAAGGACCCGCATGAAACCTGCCAGCACCACCAATTCAATCCGGTGTCCCTCGCAGATCCTCCGGATCTGGGCATCAAACAACCGCCGGGAGGGAAACCCGCCGGGCAGCACGGTTATGGCGGGAATGTCTCTTTGCCGCGCCCTGGCCAGAGCATAAGCCTCCGGCTGGTCGCTGATGACCACGCCCACCCTGGCCCGCAGCCAGCCCTGATCGATAGCCTCCAGGATCGCCTCCAGATTGCTGCCCCTGCCGGAGGCCAGCACTCCCAGGATCACTTCCCGGTCCACTGTTCTGAAATTTTCGCATCCATCAGTCTGTCTAGCCACAGTCAGTCCCCCTTTGAGACTAACTCAGATCCGTTAAACCAGATCCACGCCGTTGGGGCCGGCCGCCACCCGGCCGATGGCAAAGGCCCGCTCCCCCAGGGACTCACAGGCGGCCAGCACGCCGGGCGCGTCATTTCCGGAGACGATCAGGACCAGGCCGATACCCATGTTGTAAGTATTGAACATCTCCTGCTCGGAGATACCACCCAGTTCCTGAAGGAGGCGCAAGATCGGCGGCACGGGCCAACTCCCCCTTTGAACCAGGGCCCGGCTCCCCTCGCCCAGGGCGCGCGGGATATTCTCGTAAAAGCCTCCCCCGGTAATATGGGCGATGCCCTTGATCCGGAAACGTTCCAGGAGAGCCAGGATTGTCCGGGCGTAGATCCGGGTGGGGGTAAGAAGTTCCTCTCCCAGAGGCTTCTCCAGACCCGTCACCCGGCTGTCCACCGCCAGGCCGGCCTGTTCAAAGAAGATCTTCCGGGTGAGGGAAAACCCGTTGCTGTGCAGACCGCTGGAGGCAAGGCCGATGAGCGCGTCTCCGGGCCCCGTCGTCCGGCCGTCGATGATCTTTTCCCGCTCCGCCACCCCCACCGCAAAGCCGGCCAGGTCGTATTCCCCTTCGCGGTAGAAGCCGGGCATCTCCGCGGTCTCGCCGCCGATGAGCGCGCACCCCGCCCGGCGGCATCCTTCGGCCACCCCGGAGACGATCTCTTCGGCCACCGCCGGCACCAGCTTCCCCATGGCCAGATAGTCCAGAAAGAAGAGCGGCTCGGCCCCCTGGGCGGCCACATCGTTGACGCACATGGCCACGACGTCGATGCCCACCGTGTTATGCCGCCCCGTCTTGAAGGCCACCGCCAGCTTCGTCCCCGCGCCGTCCGCGCCGGAGACCAGCACCGGCGCGGCATATTTTTGGTGGTCCAGGGCAAAGAGCCCCCCGAAACCGCCGAGCCCGCCAATTACCCCGGGACGGCTGGTCGCCGCGGCAAAGCGCTTGATGCGCCGCACCACCTCGTAACCGGCTTCAATATCCACGCCGGCTTCCCGGTAAGCGCCGGGCTCACCGTTTGAGCCAGGCTCACCATTTGAACCGGGCTCACCATTTGAACCGGGCTCACCATTTGAACCGGGCTCACTGGTTAAACCGTCCTCGTGATCCGCTGGACCCATCCTTTCGCCCCCATGTCCACTAAATTCCGCCACAAGGCGGAGTCAATTCCTCACACAAATCTTCACGCCAACGACGCCTCTGGAAGATTTACTTCCTGCTGCACAGGCACCGGGTACTTCCCGTTAAAACAAGCCGCGCAGAGCTTCTGGCCGGGGGTCCCCACGGCGCGCAACAGCCCCTGCAGGCTGAGATAATGTAAGGTATCCGCCCCCACCAGGTCGCGAATCTCTGCCGGGGTATGCGTGGCGGCCACCAGTTCCCCGGCCTGGGAGGTGTCGATTCCGTAATAGCACGGATGCAGGTAAGGCGGCGAGGCGATATAGAGGTGCACCTCCCTGGCCCCGGCCTCCCGGAGCAGCCTGACCATGGTGGCGCTGGTCGTCCCGCGGACGATGGAATCGTCGATCACCACCACCCGCCGCCCGCGGATGACGCTCTCCACCGGGTTGAGCTTGATCCGGACCCCCAGCTCCCGCGCCTCCTGGGCGGGCTGGATGAAGGTCCGCCCCACATACCGGTTCTTGATCAACCCGATCTCAAACGGGATCCCGGTGGCCGCCGCAAAACCCATGGCCGCCGAGGTACCGGAATCCGGGGCGGGAATCACCACATCCGCCTCCACCGGCGCCTCTCCGGCCAAAACCGCCCCGATGGCCTTTCGCACCTCATGCACATTCTTCCCGGCGAGAAAGGTGTCGGGCCGGGCAAAGTAGATGTATTCAAAGACGCAGAACGCCTGCCGCCGCCGGGAAGCAAACTTGATCGACCGAAGGCCGGCCTGATCGATCACCACCATCTCACCGGGCTCGACTTCCCTGAGAAACTCCGCACCCAGGTTGCTGAGCGCGCAACTCTCCGACGCCAGGATGTAGGCTTTCGTCCGCCCGGCGGCGCCGTCCGCCAGCCGCCCCAGGCATAACGGGCGGATGCCAAGTGGATCACGCAGCCCGATCAATTTGTCCCTGGCCAGAATCACCAGGGCGTAAGAGCCCCGGAGCCGTTTGGCGGCCCGGATGGTGGCCGTCTGGAGGTCATCCTTGCCGAAGCGGGCGATAAGGTTGATCACCACCTCGCTGTCCGTGGTGGTTTGAAAGACTGAACCCCCCAGCTCCAGCTCCCGGCGAAGCTCCTGGGCGTTGGTCAGATTGCCGTTGTGAGCCAGCGCCACCGCCCCTTTGGAACAGTGCGCCAGAAGCGGCTGGGCGTTGATGATGCTGCTCTCGCCGGTGGTGGAATAGCGCACGTGGCCGATGGCCAGCGAACCAGGCAGCCGGTTGATGATCTCCTCGTCGAAGACATTGGCCGTCAGCCCCATCTCCTTGTGCAACTGCAAGGAATCGCCGTCCGAGACCGCCATCCCCGCGCTCTCCTGCCCCCGGTGCTGGAGGGCGTAGAGGCCCATGTAGGTGAGGGAAGCGGCGTTAACCTCGCCGGGCCCGCCAAAAATCCCGAAGACACCGCACATCTGCCTTCCTTCTTTCTACACTTTCGCACAGCGACTTTTCACACTGGCTACTTTTCAACGAGCTACTTTTTCATGTAGCGGGCGATACTCTCCCGCCAGTTTTGCACCATGGCCTCAAGCGGCAAATATATCGTTCCAGGCCCGGTTTGTCCCTCCGGTTCTATTCGTCCCTCCGGCTCTATTCGCGCCAGTTCAACCCGCAACCCGGCGCCGCCAACTTCCCCCAGCGGCAGTACCGGCACCGCGTACCCCCCGGCCAGTTGGCGCAATTCGTCCAAATTTTCGGGCGCGACGGAGACCAGGATCCGGGACTGGGACTCCCCGAACAGAGCCGCATCGGCCCGTTCCCGGTAAGGCAGCCGCACCGTCGCTCCTATATTTCCCCCGATACAGGACTCCGCCAGCGCCACCGCCAGGCCTCCTTCGGCGCAGTCGTGCGCCGAACGCAGCAAGCCCCTGTGAATGGCCGCCAGGCAGAGCTTCTGCACCCGTTTTTCCATGTCCAGATCCAGCGCCGGCGGGCGGCCGGCCACGATGCCGTGGACCTGCTTCAGGTACTCGCTGCCGCCCAGTTCCTCCCCCACCGGGCCCAAAAGAACGATCCGATCCCCTTCCCGCCCGAAAGCGGAGGTGCACCGGCGCTCCACATCCGCAAGCAAGCCCACCATGCCGATCACCGGAGTGGGATAGATCGCCTCGCCGTTGGTCTCGTTGTACAGGCTGGCGTTTCCGCCCACCACCGGCGTCCCGAGTTCCCGGCAGGCGGAGGCGATCCCCTCCACGGCCCTGGTAAGCTGCCAGTAGATCTCCGGTTTTTCCGGGTTTCCAAAGTTCAAGCCGTCGGTCACCGCCAGGGGCTCGGCGCCGGTGCAGACCAGGTTCCGCGCTGCTTCCGCCACGGCAATCCGGCCGCCCGTGAAGGGATCCAGGTAACAGTAGCGCCCGTTGGAGTCGATGGTCAGGGAAATCCCCTTCACCGCCCCCTTCCCGTTCCCCGGCCCCCGGACCCGCAGCACCGCCGCATCCGAACCCGGCCCCGCCACGGTATTGGTCTGGACCATGTAATCGTACTGCCGGTAGACCCATTCCTTGCTGGCAATCGTCGGCGCGGCCAGAAGCGTGAGGAGCGCCGCGCCAAGAGCCTCCGGTCCCTCCGGCTCCGGCAGCTTGCGCCAATCGAAGGCCCAGAGTTCGTCCAGATAAGCCGGCCGGCGGGCTTCGGGACGGTAAACCGGCGCGCCGTCGGTGGTCAGGGACCTGGCGGGAACCTCGGCCACCACTTCCCCGTTCTCCGTGACCCGCAGCAGGCCGTCGTCGGTCACTCGTCCCACCACCACGGCCTGGAGCCCCCACCTGGCAAAGATGGCCATCAGTTCCTCCTCGCGGCCCTTCTGGGGCACCACCAGCATCCGCTCCTGGGATTCGGAGAGCATCATCTCATAAGGGGTCATTCCCTCCTCCCGCCGCGGCACCAGGGCGATGTCCATCTCGATGCCGCTGCCGGCCCGGCCCGCCATTTCACTGGCGGAACTGGTCAGCCCGGCGGCGCCCATGTCCTGGATGCCCACCACGGCCCCGGAACGAATCGCCTCCAGGCAGGCCTCGATGAGGAGCTTCTCGGTGAAAGGATCCCCCACCTGGACCGACGGGCGTTTCTCCTCCGAACGTTCATTCAGCTCCACCGAGGCGAAGGTCGCGCCGTGAATGCCATCTCGGCCGGTGGTGGCCCCCACCACCATCACCGGATTCCCGACGCCCTTGGCGCTGGCCAGGGCAATCTCGTCCTGTTTCGCCAGGCCGACGCACATCACGTTGACCAGCGGGTTTTGGGCATAACAGTCGTCGAAATAGGCCTCGCCCCCCACGGTGGGAAGGCCCAGGCAATTGCCGTAGCCGCTGATCCCGCTCACCACGCCGCTGAAGAGGTAGCGGACACGCGGGTCCTCCAGGGAGCCGAAGCGCAGGGAATCGAGGACCGCCACGGGCCGCGCGCCCATGGTGAAGATATCCCGGACGATCCCGCCCACCCCGGTGGCCGCCCCCTGGTAGGGTTCCACCGCCGAGGGATGATTGTGGCTCTCCACCTTGAAGACCACCGCCTGGCCGTCGCCGATGTCCACGACTCCCGCGTTTTCCCCGGGCCCCTGCAGGATCCTGGGGCCGCTGGTCGGAAAGAGCTTGAACAGGGGCCGGGTGTGCTTGTAGGCGCAGTGCTCCGACCAGAGAACCGCATACATCCCCAGCTCGGTATAATTTGGCTCGCGGCCCAAGATTTCAACAATTTGCCGGTACTCCTCGTCGCGCAGCCCCATGGCGCGCCACAGGCCTTCCTCCCGGATCTGTCGCGAGGTGGGTTCCCGGCGCCGGGTGGCGTCCCGGCGCCGCGCAGGGTCCTGGTGCTGCGAGATGGCTTCCTGGCGCTGCTGGGTAGCTTCTGGCTTTACCGACATCCTGACGCACCTCCCGCAGCTTTTTCCACCTGATGGATCGTCTGACGGTCCATCAGGGCGTTCGCCGCACGGGCCACCCCACGACCAGCCAGATCAGCCACCACCGATTCGAAGATCACCCGGCCGTCGGCCGAACCCAGCATACCTTCGCAGCTTCGCTCCGGGTGCGGCATGAGCCCCACCACATTGCCCTGCCGGTTGCAGATCCCGGCGATGTTGGACACCGAGCCGTTCGGGTTGCTCTCCGGGGTAACCCTCCCCGAGGCGTCGGTGTACCGGAAGACGATCTGGCGGTTAGCCTCCAGATCCTTCAGCCCGGCCTCATCAATAAAATAGTTGCCCTCCCCGTGGGCGATGGGCACCTTGAGCACCTGTCCCTCGCGGCACAGACCGGTGAAGGGCGTCCGGCTGGTCTCCACGCGAATAAAGGTTTCTTCGCAGCGAAACTGGAGGTCCCGGTTGCGCAGCATGGCTCCCGGCAAAAGCCCGGCCTCCAGAAGGATTTGAAACCCGTTGCAGATCCCCAGCACCGGTCCGCCGGCCCGGGCGAACCTCTCCACCTCGGTCATCACCGGCGCAAACCGGGCAATCGCCCCGCTGCGCAGGTAATCCCCGTAGGAGAAGCCCCCAGGCAGGATCACGCAGTCAAAACCGGAGAGATCCCGGTGAGTGTGCCAGACGAATTCCGCCTCCTGCCCGATCACGTCCCGCGCCGCGTAAAAACAGTCACGATCGCAATTTGAACCCGGAAAGACCACTATCGCGAATTTCATCACATCTTCCCCCTGTCAGCGTCCCCGTGTTCAACAACGGCCTAGCGTTCCGCGCTCTCGGGCAACTCGTCCAGTTCAAAGCTGAACTCCTCGATGACCGGGTTGGATAAAAGCCGTCGGCACATCTCCTCCACCTCTGCCTCGGCCTCAATTCGGCCCATGCTGTGCAGCCGAACCTCTAAATACTTCCCGACCCGCACCTCCTGGACCCGTTTGTAGCCCTGAGTTTGCAACGCCCCCAGGACCGCCTTCCCCTGTGGGTCCAGCACGCCCTTCTTGAGCATCACGCGAATCCTGGCCAACCACATGCCTGCTCCCCCCTGCCTGATTTAAAGCTTTTTCCCCCAACTTTCCAAACCCAGCCATACACTGAAACTTCCCGGGAAACCCGCAAGGCCGCCCGGAGAACCCGCTAGACCTTCTGGAGAACCCGCCGCAAAACTTCATGGTACGCCTCTTCCACCCCGCCCAGATCTCTCCGAAAACGATCCTTGTCCAGCTTCTCACCGGTGGCGGCGTCCCAGAACCGGCAGGTGTCGGGCGAGATCTCGTCCCCGAGCAAGATTCGGCCGTGGTGCCTGCCAAACTCCAGCTTGAAGTCCACCAGTTCCAGCTTCCGGGGGGCTAAAAACTCGCGCAGGAGGTCGTTCACGGACAGCGCCATAACCTCCAGCGACGCCACCTCCTCCTCGGAAGCCAGCCCGACCGCCTTGATGTGATAGTTGTTAATAAGGGGATCGCCCAGTTCATCACTCTTGTAGTAGAATTCCACCACCGTGTGGGCAAGCCTGGTCCCCTCCGGAAGCCCCAGCCGCCGCGCCAGGCTGCCCGCGGCGATATTGCGGACCACGACCTCGATGGGAATGATCTCCAGCCTCTTCACCAGCATCTCCCGCTCGCTCAAAAGCTTTACAAAATGGGTCTCCACGCCGCGGCCGGCCAGAAATTCAAAGAAGGCCGCCGAGATGCTGGCGTTACGGACCCCCTTCTCCTGAATGGTGCCTTTTTTCCGGCCGTTGAAGGCTGTCGCGTCGTCCTTGTAATAGACCACCAGCAAGTCGGGATCGCTGGTCGTGTAAACAATCTTCGCCTTTCCCTCGTAAAGCTTTTCGCCCTCTTTCTCGCCCTTCGTGGCCTCCGCCGTCATATCCGTCTTCTTTGTCGTCCTGACCATGTCCGCCATTTTCTCCCGCCTTTCTGTAATCGAGAACCCAGCCGTTATAAAAAATCAGCCCATCTCAAATGAAATCAAGCCAACCCGAGCCTCTCCTCCCACTCCCGGCAGAGCTCTTCGGTCTTCTCCGCGGCGCGGCCCCGGTAGAGTTCGGGTTCCTGCAGAACTCGCTTCTGATCCGGCGTCATCCTGGCCAGGTAGGGTTTGAGGTCCTCCCGTTCCGCCACCAGTTGCCGGAGGGATTGGCCCGTCTTCTGCGCCTCTAGGGTCAGCACCCGCACGATCTCATGGGCGTCCGGGTGGCCGTAATAGGCCAGAAGAATGTACAACGGCTCCGCGACGATCATCTCCCGGCTCACGCCGAAATTGGCCTCCATGGCCTCTTTATCCACCGCCAGCCTGGCGGCCACCTTGATCAGCCTGTCCACCGTCAGAACGAGCCCGGCGACGATCTCCGGAATAAACCGGGCGGAGGCCGAGTTGGTGAGATCCCGCTGGTGCTCGGAGATCTGGTCCATGTAAACAGTGACCATGCGCGGCATGAACTCCTTCCACATGCTCTTCACATGCTCAAAATTCCAGGGGTTGCGCTTATGCGGCATGGTGGAGGAACCCACCTGGGTCGCCCCGAAGAATTCTCCCACCTCGGCGATCTCCGAGCGTTGCAGGTTGCGCATGTCGTCGGCCAGATTGGCCAGGACCCCGAAGCAGGAGACCAGCGCGTGGAGGTAGTCGGTCAAAAATTCGGGCTCGACGATTTGAGTGGAGTACGGGGAAGGTTTCAAGCCCAGTTCCGCCAGCACCTCGTGTTCCAAATCCCCGGGGTCCGCAAAGAAGAGGGAACTGGCGTTGTACGCCCCCACGGCGCCGGCCATCTTCCCGCGCAGATCCGCGGCGGACTCCCGGATCTTCTCGAGCCGGCCGCCCAGCCGGTCCACGTATTCCGCCATGGCAAATCCAAAGGTGATGGGTACCGCGTGTTGCCCGTGAGTGCGCCCGATCTGCAGGGTGTTCCTCTCCCGCCGGGCCAGGTCGATGAAGATTTTTTCGAGGGCTAAAAGTTTCGGTAGGACGACCTTTTCGGTGATGTCTTTGTAGCGGAGCGCCGATGCGGTATCGGTGATGTCGAAGGAGGTGGCGGTGAAGTGGACGAAGGATCTGGCCGCCTCGCTCACCCTGGCCTGGATGCAATTGACCAGGGCGCGGATGTTGTGGTTGGTCTTCTCCTCTTCCTCCTGCACCTCTTCCGGGGTCACCTCCCGGCAGGCCTTTCGGACCTCCTGGGCCGCCTCCGCCGGACAGATCCCCCTCCTGGCCAGTACCTCTACCAGCGCCGCCTCCACGGCCAACTGGTAGCAAACATAGGCGTCCTCGGAGAGGTAGGCACTCAGTTCATCCCAGAGAGCTGGATTGCCAGCCCGGTAGCGGTGGTCCAGCGGACTTAAGTTGGCAAAGAATCCTTTCTCCGTCAAAGCCGTTCATCTCCTCGTTAAAAATGCAGGTCCCATCTAATTGTGGGCTACTCGACGTTAAAGTAAACAGGTTCCGGAAAAATAAACAGGCGGGTAGGTTTCGTGTTTACATGAAACCTACCCGCCCGGGTTTTTATCCCTCTAGGGTGTAGCGCCTCGGCTATAAAACCTCCGCGCCTGCACCACTTGGACCAGTCCCCGCGGCGCTGTCGCCGCAAGCGGAACCCTAGGTGCACTTCCAAGTTGATTATGCTGTTTTGAGCTCTTTACGGCTCTATCTTAGCAAAAATGGCATGCCTTGTCAACCCTATTTCAACCCTATAGTAAATGCGAAATGAAAAGAGGTGTATCAGTGAAGGCCGTTGAACTGTAAGCAAGGTACGAATTAGAGGCGGGCGAACTATACGTGGCCGAACAGGATGCTCAAATCCTTGGGTTTGTGAGCCTGTTAACCCGTGACGCCGTCTGCTATATCGCCGAGTTCTTTGTCCGCCAGGATTGTCAATCCGCAAAGATTGGTGGGGCGCTCCTGCACAAAGTCCTGCCTCAGGAAGGGCAGACGATCTGTACGTTCAGTTCCCGGGACTTTCGAGCACTGTCGTTATACGTGCGTGCGGGTCTACATCCGCTGTGGCCCAATTTCCAGTTGCGCGTGCGCTCCACCGACCTAGGCATACTCCCGGAATATGACATTGAAGCGACCCAGGCAAATCCTGATGACCCGGACCTCGTGGCGCATGACCGACAGATCAGCGGCCGTCGCCGCCCTCAAGACCTGGGCTATTTGACCCGGGAACTGGGTGCTACTCCGCTCTTGTTTCGGCGGAGCGGCCGGGTCGTCGGGTACGGGTACGCCCAAATGCGCAGCCCCGGTTCGTTATGGTATCCCGAAGCAATCACGTTGGGGCCGATTGGCGCATCCAGCGCCGACGACGCGCTGGCATGTGTGTGTTCCGCTGTAGATTGGGCACGGTCCAGAGCAACCATGCTCCGTATTTCGGTACCGGGGCCACACCTCAGCCTGCAGCCGTTGCTGAAGGCCGGCTTTCGCATCACATACCTGGAAACCTTCCTGGCCACTTCCAACGATAAGCTCCCGGACCCATCCTGCTACCTTCCAACCATTACGTTCTTCTGAGGAACGCAACTAAAAAATATGGAATCATTGTATTTCTCCTCTTCATCGATCAATCAAAGCTTGCAGGTCTTTTTTACTTGCGTAGGTATAATCGCGGAAAGGCCATAAAGTCCAACCAATCGGAAAGGCAACAAGGGCCACCAGACCGGCAACCGCCAAAATGGACCGCAAGGGGAAGTGCTGGGCCCGCCAACCCCATAAAAGAATAGCGCCCATTTGCATGCTTTGAATGGTTAACCCCGCAAAGGCAAAAACACGGCCTCGGAAGTGGCCGGGCACGGACTGTTGAAGAATGGTATTAAGCAGAATGGCTGTAAGCGAGTTACCTATGCCCCCTATTGCCAAAAAAACCAGCACGATTGGCAGGTAAGAGGAAGCCGCCACCCTTTCAACAGCGAGCCCAAGTAGGAGTATCCCTCCGAGGAATAACCGGCGCCAGCCCCATTTTTCTCCGACACGCATCAACAGAATCGCCCCGCCGAGCATGCCTCCACCCCAAGCAGTGACCATCAGCCCGAAAGTAAGCTCGCCCTTGGTGGAAATTTGGCGGGCGTAAAGCGGCTCAAGAGCATTTAAGGCTGCTGCACCAAGAACAGAAGCGCCGATGATCAGTATTGCACCAAGTAAAACGCCATTGTTTAGAACATACCTGAAGCCGGACCATACCTCCGCCAGTAAGCGGCCACCAGAGGCTTTCGCACGTGTAAATGGTATGCGAACGGTAAGGAGCAAGGTTGCGGATACAAGAAAAGAGACGGCGTCTACCACGAACGCAGCGGTTGTTCCCACAAGACTGGCGATTATTCCGCCGAGTGTGGGTCCTGCTATCACGGCCATAGTAAAGTGGACCCCGTTGTCAAGACAACTTTTTGAATGAAAATAAGATAGAACCTCCTTTCGTAGAATTTGGGTAGCAAAGCGACAGACAACAGGATCTCGGTTGGTTCATTTAACCGCACGCCAGCTCCAATAGCTTCCGGCCGGCGAAATACACTTCGGCCGGCGTCTGGTAATGCAATGATTGATGGGGCCTTTCATAATTGTATTCGCAGATGTATGTATTGAGAGAGCCTCGTAGTTGCCGGGGTGTGGTAAACTCGGTTAGGTAAAGTCTCTCCCATTTGACAGTTCGCCAAAACCGCTCAATGAAGACGTTGTCCAGCGCCCGGTTTTTGCCGTCCATGCTAATTTGAACCCTGGCATCCTTGAGCAGTTTTACATAGTCAACGCTTGTAAACTGCCCACCCTGGTCGCTGTTGATAATCTGTGGCTTGCCGTAGATAAAGGCTTTTTGGAGCGCTTCCAGAACGAACCCGTTATCCATCGTCAGGCTCAACGCCCAGCCCACAATAAACCGGGAGAACACATCGATAACCGCCACCAGGTAAACGTAACTGCGTTTCAAGCGGACATAGGTAATGTCAATCGCCCACACCTGGTTAGGATGAGCGGGTTCCAGATCTTTTAGCAGGTACGGGAAAATGCTCGCCCCGTGTTGTTTACGGCTCAGGTTTCGCTTGGGACAAATCGCCTGGATGCCCAGCTTTCTCATGTCTGCCTGAACGGCCTTACGGTTGACCGGCTTGTCCTCTTTACGGGTCAACACCTTGGCAATTTTCCGGGAGCCATAATAAGGGCGCTTCAGATATTCCTCCAAAACCTTCTGGCGACGTTCCATCTTTTTTTGGGCTTCGGATTTTGGCCGGTAATAAAGGGTCGAACGGTTGATGTCAAGCAGTTTGGTCTGAACGACCACGGAAAGTGCCGGATGGTCAAATTCAATAAACTCACTTCTTTTTGGGGAGGATACCGAGTTCTTCAGATTTTTTTTTAAGCCAATTAACCTGGACAGTCAAATGGCCGATCTCTTTATGGAGCTCGTCTACTTCCTTTTGGTAGGCTTTTTCAAGCTCCTTTACCTCCCGTTTGCCCTTGTCAAAGGCTCCAGGCAGAGAATCCAGGACGGCCTTTTTCCATTGGGCCAGTTGCGTGGGATGCACGCCGTACTCGGCGGCGATTTGGGCCGCGGTCTTTTCCTCCCGTAACAGTTCCAATACCACTTTGGCTTTGAATTCGTTCGTATAACGGTTTCTCATGCCTTTATTCTATCTTATTTTCATCCGCTTGTCTGTCTATTTTCCTGGGTCCATTATATAGTACTCAGGCTCTGGCGAAGCGAATTTACCTTTAGAAGTTCCTCTTTTTTATCAATCAAATTAGGGAAAGAAGCCTGCATCGCAGGACAAAAAATTGGGAGACGGCACCAACCAAGAAAGCAGCAGTGAGCAGTAGCCAAAGTTGGTCGGTCAGTGCCATAACAACTAGAAGGGCAGCTCGGACAAAATCACTTAGCAACATGATGGTGCGCCGGTTGTAACGGTCTACCACAACTCCAGCCACAGGACCGACTATGAATGCCGGAAGCATTTCAAAAAGCAGAGAAAAAGAGACAAGAACTGGTGAGCCAGTTTTGGCCAGAACAACCAGCGGTAACGCCACGTAAGCTACCCAGTCACCAACCTGGGATAAAAACTGACCGATCAAGAGGCGCACTATATTCCCTTGCAGCACGCCCGCACCCCCTAACCAAAAACTCTCCTTTACAATTTGTCCCGCAAATTTGTTACCAATTGTTCGCGCACGAAAGCTTCACATTTCAACCCCGCAGTGATACTAACTTAAATTTCGCCAAAAACGAGGTGCTGAAGCTTTTCCCATGGGGACTCTTTTTGATAAAAAGCGAGCAGCAGCGCGGTCCAACCCTACCGCCGTGTCCACAAATGCATGGCATAGTGCTATTCCTGGCAGCCAAAACGTCGCGTACCACAATGTGCCCAGAAGGGCACCTAGTGGAGCCTGAATTAATAGCAAATTACGAATCGCGGTCCCCCACGACTGATTTCCTTTCCAAAACAAATGTAAGAACCCAAAAATCAATGATGCAACGATAACTCCCGAAAACCAAAAACCCACCATGCTAACAAGCCAGGTTTGTAAGATAACGCGGAAGAAAATTTCCTCAGGCAAGCCATTATGGAATAGGTGAAACAGCCACGCAAAAATCACAACCCGTATTGCTTGGCTCCGTTTAAGCAAAAAGAAAAGTGCGGGGGGACGAAAGGTTAGCTGTAAAATACACCAGAGAGTGATTCCACCTAAAGCCATAAGAAGTGGCCAAAAAGCTGCCCCTGGCGGAATTCTCCACGAATCAAAAAAATTAAATTCACTGGAAGCGGCGATCAATAACGCAGGCATCACAACCAAACGGCTCCATTTGGTGACGAGTCCGAAGAACAGCCCCCCTGGGAACCAACGATTTGGTATACGCAGAAGCACCATTACCAACAAGGTTAACAACGCTAAGATCACCATAAAATTAGGAACAGGTTTTAGGTTATTTAAAGGAATCATGATGATACTGATGGAGAAGATAGTAACACTTGCAATACCAACGGTCCAAATGCCTCTTAACCAGTCATACGAAATGCATTTATTCCCTAGCTGCTTTCGCATTATTTCACGACTCCCGCCAGTGACTTTTTGCTATGACCAACAGACCACATCCAATTAAGTAAGTAAAGATGACCGAGACCGTAAGCACGATTTCACCTTTTGTGGCCGCTTCCAAACTGATAGCACTACGCATTAAATATGCGGCGCTACTTGTGGGAAAAAGTAATGCGATCGGCCGCCACGTATCTGATAGCAAGGAGGCCGGGTAAAGCACTGGGGGAATCAGCATAAGCATGTATCCTACCAAGTTAGAAACCGAACTCACCACGGTTATGTTGGATACATACATTCCAATCGTGAAACCAATCATACTGCCTACCAACCATATTACCAACATAACGATTACAATCACAGGGATGTTTTCCCAGGAGATTCGGCCTAGGGAAAGAAGGAGCCCAAGAACTACTCCAAGCCCTGGAATCGCAAACACCAGGCGGGCCAAGGCAAAGCCTAACATGTAAGAAAATGGAGTCACAGGTGACGCTACCATCATTTCCTGAAGTTTCCTAGCTTTATCCAGTACCACAAACTGCGGTAATGAGACTACGCCAACATTTGAAGACAGCGCGACCAAAAAACCAACCAAAACGTTATCGCTCAAGTTAGAGCCACCAAGAAGATAAAATACGATATAATACGAGGCTGGAATTAAACTTATAACGGTGTAAAGCCACCAATTGCGGAATGCAACCTTAGTTTGCAGATATAAAATACCTACTACGTGTCTCATGCACTCACCCCATGACACTTTTGGGTTTGCTTCGCTTCAGCAAACTGCCCAAGGATCATTAAATAGGCGTCTTCAAAAGTGGCAGTCTGAATACTAAAACTTGCGCCATGCGTCCTAGCGATATCCATAACTTCATGAGTGGCGGCTTTGTTGATGGGGAAAAGCGCCCAACGCCCTCCATCCTCTTGGATATAACCATAACAGGACAATTCGGGTATCGGAATGGTTTTAGGTAGCAGAACCTTCTCATCTCCCGGTGCTCGGAAACGGAGTTCACTCACCGTGCCTTGAGCGAGTACTTGCCCTTCTGAAATTATTATGACTTGATCAGCAAGCGCCTCGACTTCGTCCATTAGGTGTGTGCTCAAAATGAGCGTAGCCCGGCCACGCAACTGATGAAGAATAGCCCATACTTCACGTTTCGCAATAGGATCAAGTCCGGTGGTTGGTTCGTCCAAAAAAATAAGTTTTGCATTAGCCGCTAAAGCCATAGCGATAAGGGTACGCCTTTTCATCCCACCCGAGTAGGTTGCTGTTATTCTGTTACGCAAATCCCAAAGACCCAATTGGCGTAAATGTTTTTCCGTACTTTCGGCAGCGGCGCGTCGGGTAACTCCGCGGGCAAGAAGATATCCATAAACAGATTCCCAAGCGGTTAGATTAGGATCGGTGAGGGCTTCCTGGGGGACTACTGCAATCTGCTTTCGAATGTGGGCGGCCTCTGACACGATATCATATCCCAACACATGAACGTTGCCATCTGTTGGCAAGAGAGTTGTCGCCAGAATGCGTAAGCAGGTAGTCTTACCGGCGCCGTTAGGACCAAGCAAAACTACAATATTACCTTCCTCGATAATGAACGAAAGCCCTCTTAATGCCTCTTTATCGCCATATGACTTAGTTAGGTTTTCAACTTCAACAAGATTGAACATAACCTCTCTCCTTCTTAACTATAATCATGTACCCCACATTTCTGCTCCATCTACAGTTATCACCGCTCCAGTCGCCGTGCCGGATGCTGGAGAACATAGAAAAGCAACCCATTGTGCAATATCATCAGGGCATGCTACTTGCCTCAACGGAATCTTTTTAATAAGTGACAACCGCTCATTCAACTGAAGTTCTCGTCCTAAGTTATGTATAATAAATTTTGTGTCTTTAACCGAACCAGGGCAAATAGTATTCACCCTGATGTTAAATGGCGCTAGTGCCCTGGCCAAACTCAAGCCCAGTACAATTAACCCCCCTTTAGTTGCAGCATAAATTGGGTAGGCCGGTGCCCCGCTTAGTCCGACAATGGAACTAATATTAACAATGGCCCCACCTCCTGCGCTTTTCATAAACGGAACCGCGTATTTTATCGCAATTAATGGACCTTTTAGGTTAACGCCTGCGACACGGTCAAATTCCTGAAGTTCGATTTCTTCTATGCAGGCAGCACGTTCTATAATACCAGCACAGTTTACCAAAACGTTTACCCGCCCTGTTAGAGCACCGACTTTTTCAACAGCAGCTTTTACTTGGGCTTCATTGGAAACATCGCAAGGAATAAATAAATTAAAGCTGCCAACTGGGGGTTCCCGCAAATCCAGTACTATGACGTATATATCGTTTGCTCGCAACCGTTCTACCGTTGCATGTCCGATACCACTGGAACCTCCCGTTACGATTGCTATTGGCACCTCCGATAATATCATGAATGCTTTCCTCCATTCATAGCACCTAGTTACTAGAAAATGGGTAAGCAGCATCATCTTGGTACCAAAACCAGAAGCCAAAGCCAGATGGGGGAGTCTTGGGAAACGGTGGAATTACGCCGTTTGTTACAAGTCGATCCATACAGTGCTCCAGCAAAAGGCGACTCGTCGCATGCATAAAACAGTCAATTTGACCCCGCGGTAGCTTTTGTGCTAGATTACGTAACGGAACGACGACAGGCTCTATTGCCTCATGAACCAAGCATTTTGAAAGATCGTCGATAGCTACCCATAGGGGATCAGAATTAGCATATCTAAGAACTGGAATTGACTGGTGGTATCCGGTAGCATCTTTATAAATCAAGTGGTAATATTGCAAGCGTAGAAAGCTCTTTGCATACTTAGCATTTGAATCGCATTCCCCAAGTGCGGAAACCGCGGAAATATCTTCTTCCGAAAAATGCAAATATGGTTCATGTGTCTTATTATACCAAAGCTGACCAATCGCATACTTAAAATTGGGACGACACCATAAACGTACACCATACTTATGATATGCCAAAGTTGTTCCCTCAAATACCCATAACCAACAAAAACTAGGCTGACGGCGAATAATGCGCTGTTGCACCAGATGGCGGCCGACCCCTAAATCAAGCAAATGACCCGCCACAAGCATATGGACGATCTGTTCCCAGTCTCCTAGACCTACGGTCTCTGCAACTTGCCGCAAGTTCCGAATACCACCTGTTAATATCTCTTGATATTTCACAAAAACCGGCTCCAGAATCGCAAGAATTTCGTCTCGTTGGTGGCTACTCACCCACACCATGTTTGGACCTGGAATAATACGGTCAGCTAACTTCGCAACTAGTTTTGCTTCTCGAAGAGGACCAATTATTTCTGAACGGAGTGTAAGCCCTGTCGTAAGGGTACCCCGATCGTCAGCAAAAGCTCTGCGAATGTCCTCACAAAGTTCTAAAACCCCAGGAAGCGGACGACCATAAACGCAAATTTCTAGTTGCGGTAGCAAAGTCAACCCTCCTATCCAACATCTATTTTATTTTTGGTCAAAAGTTTATCCTTATATGAAATTCGGTATATATTGGGAAAGGATCCTTGGCTTTCCATAGCCGAGCATAATGGATGCGACTCAGAGAATCCTCCATATTCGGTGTAGGCCCAAGAACGACAAGACCCCTTGCAACCTTTCTTGAATACACAGTCTCCGCAAATATTTTTAAGCCAGTCTGAAGCCAGATATCGTTCGCGCATGGAACTGAACCGATGATGTTCCCAAATATCAACCAAACTGTCATCTTTTATATTCCCAAGGTACGCCTGATTATTAGTACGAGTTACAGAACAGATCGTGATCGATCCATCTGGCAAAATTCCCTGTACTGGAAAATTGCAACTGGTTGATAAAGCCCCTCCATTACTTTGTTTCCGCCAAAAATGAATAAAACGTGGTAGAATATGAGGTGGAATCATTGCTGGCGGTAATTTAATAACGGTCCTAATGTTAGGGTAAGTCTCCATAGCCGTTATTATCAGGCCCAGGCAACGCTCCATGTCCGAGAGTGACAATCCCAATTGGTCCATGAATTCTTGTGCTCGGCCAATCGGATTGACAAACGCAAAGATCAGCCTCTCCAACCCCATAAGATTACAAAGTTCAAACAGAGAGGGCAACGTACTAACATTAACCCGATTTACTGTACATTGTATTGTAACAGGGATCTTGTAACGTCGCAGAATCTTGATACCTCGTAGCATAGCCTCAAAAGATCCTAAACCACGCTGAAATTCGTGTGTTTCGGCATCCCCCCCGTCAACACTAACACCAACGGTTAGATCAACACCATCACATAATCTTTTGTGAAGAAATTGGGAAAGATCATCAGTAACCAACATCCCGTTTGATTCGATGGCCACTCGAAAGCGTTTATCGAATAGTGCCTGTAAAATTTCCTGAATATCAGGGCGCATCAAGGGTTCACCACCTGTTAAAATCACAGTACTTGGCTCAATTTCGCTGATACGGCTAACAGCAGTTAATGCCTCTTTCGTCGTCATGTCAAAGGTGGTATTTACAAACGGCGAGGAATTTACAAGGCAATGCTTGCAAGCCAGGTTGCAGCGAAAAGTCGTATACCAAATAACCGTTGGCCGAAAACGCGTATTTTGTGCAGCTGATGGCTCGATCATACAACTACTCCCTTTTCTAATGCCACAGTTAGAAAGTCGCTGACGTCTTGGACAACTTCTTGCGAGTTTAGCGAATCAATCTTTGCGCATATTGCTGATACGATTCCCCCTTGGCTATGCTGACCATCGCAAAGGGAGAGAATATATTCACCCGTGGCGTTTGTCACGAAGACTTGCCCATTTTTAGTATTTAAAATTGAAACAATGTCATCACGATCTCGGTTAATAACTATCCAACTGGGCTTACTAGGCTTATCCACTTTTTATACCTCCCTTAAGATTGATATTTGGGCGGGTCTTAGACCCGCCCAAATACTCCCGAGTCTCCTACGCCACTGCCTGGCCACCTGTGTTGCAAATGCCACAATCGCTTGCTACCTCGTGAAGAGCTACAAGGATTGGCTTCTCATATTTCTTCATCACTGGTGCACCTCCTTTCCGGAAATTTAGTTTCTGTCAGGTGCGCACTGACAAGTTGGTTTTATTCAAAACAAATGGTTTAAAACCGGGCTGACCCCCAAACTTTGGACATTAAGCCCTGATAGGTTTTAGTTTCATTGAATTTCGCAAAAATGCTTGGTAACACTCATCTGGAGTCATGTAGCGAACGCCCGAATGTATTCTGACGGTGTTATATTTCCTCATAAAGTCCGCCACGGTTTTATAGGCTTCTGCAAAGTTGGCAAACTCATGTCTGCTCAGGCAATCACTCTCCAAGATGCTGTGAAAGGCTTCGATATGGGCGTTCATTTTTGGGGTTCTATAAGAAATCCGTTCGTGCTCCAAACCAAGTTGTTGACAGGCTTCCTCAAAGATGCCACTTACAAACTGGGGACCGTTGTCGGACCGGACCACTGGCCGAGATTCCCGCCCATAGAGTTGGCGTCGTAACAGAGCGCCTTTGAGGGACGCCACGGCATCCTTGGCCGTGCAAAAAAGCCCGATGTGGTAGTCGACCACGGAACGATCATAGATATCCAGTACGGATTGAATAAAGAAGAACCTGTCCTCCCCGGCG
Organism: Bacillota bacterium; assembly: GCA_023381695.1. Taxonomy (GTDB): domain Bacteria; phylum Bacillota; class UBA5301; order JAMCQP01; family JAMCQP01; genus JAMCQP01. The sequence continues at coordinate 44,912 of JAMCQP010000103.1, forward strand.
ATGTAGCCATACTTGATATCCGTTTCCCAAAGCTGGTTGGGACCGTCAATCTGCCGGTTGCGTGCCAGCTTGCGGGGGTACTTGGGAACTAGCCGTCGCTGAGGCTTAAGGACCCCCAGCTCCTTACAAAGCCGGTACACCTTCTTCTTGTTGATCGCCAAGCCATGTTTTTATGTAAACAGATCGTGAGCTTTAGATAGCCGTACGCAAAGCCTTCGCCTTCGACGAGTTCACTAATCCATTCCTTAACTTGCTCGTCACAGATCCGCCGCCCGTGGGTGTCATACGCATAGCCAGGTATAGGGCGGCCCCCTCCAACATGGTGTTCAAAATCCTTATGCGATATCCGGTAGTAGTAGGTGGACCGGCTGACACCGACGATCCGCAGCACCAAGGTGGCCTGATAGCCCCGGTTGATCCATTTGTCCGCAATAGCTACTTTTCCGGCCACTGAGGGTTGGTTTTTTTTAAAGGTCCGGATCTCAATTTCAAGTTCCTTTTCCCCGAGCAGTTTTTTCAATCGGTCATTTTCGGTCAGCGACTTTTTGTACGCATCGGGGTTATAGGGTAATTGCCGGCGCTGTTGCCGGCTCGGAGCTCCCAAGGCCAAATCAGGATTCGTCTGCTCTTTGTAAGCCCATACCCAACGGGCCACCAGGCTTTTAGCGATCTGGCGCCTGTCGGCCACCAGAGCAGTTGCCCGTTTCCAGAGCCTCTCTAACGATCTTGAGCTTTTCCTCGTTGCTCCAATACCTTCTTTCCACTGCGGAATCAGCCTCCCCGTCTGTTACTCTATCAAATTGGAGGCTTTTTGTCCAAGGTAGTTAGGGGGCTAACAAGAAACTCTCTAGCCTCTTCGTACATTGCTACCCATAATATACCTTACAAACTCCAGGTGATCAATAGCAAAATATTTAATTGATTTATATTATGCTTATTTTGTTTGCTTTTAGCAAGTCAAAAGTAATCTGTGGTCAAAACTGCAGATTATTGATCTAGTGGTTTGTCAACCTTAAATCTATAACAAAAAGCGTTTTTATGGTATACTTTCATTAAGAATGGAGGTGTACCATGCCGAAGAAAAAATACCATGTCTGTCTTTCACAGGATGAACGAAAAGCTTTGCTCGACCTGATTTCAAAGGGTTCTACCACTGCAAAATCAATCATGCATGCAAATGTGCTGCTGGTTGCTGATGAAAATAGCTCCAGCGGGCGGAAAAGCGAAAGCGAAATTGCTGAACTCTATCATGTGAACAAACAAACCGTCCACACCATTCGAAAAGTGTACTCCGAAAAAGGTCTGGAGGCTGCTGTTGGCAGAAAAAAGAGAGAAACACCCCCGGTTCAACCCAAGATTACCGGCGAAGTTGAAGCCAAAATAATCGCCATCAGTTGTAGCACCCCGCCAGCCGGGCGGTCCAAATGGTCTCTTCGGCTCTTGGCAGACAAAGCAGTGGAATTACAATACATTGACAGCATTTCACACGAGGCGGTAGGGCGCCTTTTAAAAAAACGAACTCAAACCACATCTTCGTAAATGCTGGTGCATTCCGCCAAAACAGAACGCTGCCTTTGTCGCCGGTATGGAAGATATTCTGGATCTATATCAGCAACCGTTTGATGAATCGTCTCCCGTCATATGCATGGACGAAAAACCTTATCAATTGCTGGATGAAACCAGACCCCCCATTCCGATGGAGCCTGGAAATCCGGAACGACGGGATGGAGAATATATTCGCAATGGAACCTGCAGTATTTTTATCTTTACAGAACCATTGGCTGGGTGGCGTCATGTCGCCGTGTGTGAAAGAAGAACCCGAATCGATTGGGCACATCAAATTCAAGAATTGCTGGAAGTTTATTATCCTGAAACTCCAATGATCCGGTTAGTGATGGACAACCTGAACACTCATTCGAATGCTTCATTGTACGAAGCTTTTCCGGCAGAGACCGCTCGGAGTTTGGCAAAACGACTGGAGATCCACTATACGCCTAAGCATGGCAGTTGGCTAAACATAGCGGAGATAGAGCTGAGCGCTATGACCAGACAGTGTTTGGATCGCAGAATCGCCTCTATCGAAACACTTCGACTTGAACTAGCTCAATGGCAGATCGCACGCAACAACCACCAAAAGGGTGTAGACTGGCAATTCACGACGGATACGGCAAGAATCAAGCTAAAGCGGCTCTATCCGCAGTTTAAGAGTTGACAGTGTACTAGTAGGTAACGGTATTTATAATTACGAGTGAATTTTTTGTATAACGTCTCCGTTCTTTTATCACAGAAAACAAAGCGAGAGTGATGATCCGATTCCGTTTTATATTTCCCTTTCATTTGAAAGCGGGGGGCCAAAAAGGATTCCCCATAGACTGAAAGCTTAAGAATTATAAAACAAAAGGGCGGGAAAAACCCCGCCCATCCGCTTTTTTTAGCTCTTTGCTACCCCGAGTGACCGTTAGTCGGCCACTGCTCCTCACTCACTACATATTGGTCAATTGCAGTACCGGTGGTTTCTCGACTAATGACCGTAACCGAAAAAAACAGCGCGAAAGCTAATAGCAAGTAAACTAGTCGCTTCAAACCTGGTCCCCCCTTTCCTTTTTTGGTTCCCCAAATAAAAATGGGGTAAATCTTCGATAGTTATTCTGTAGGTATTTGATATTCAACCTATACTGGGCGTAAAAGTCATAGGCTTTTCGCTGATAGATCTGGCCACGGGCTATATCGCCGTTTTCTTTGAGAGTCGATCCTAAATCATAATAAACTTGAGCAATCTGTTCGGTTATTTTTTGATTCTCATTTTGCCATTTGCAACCTTGAAAAAGCCTGATACTCTCCTCGAAAGAACGGATTGCAGTTCTCCATTCTTTTCTCAGACGGCTGATGTGGCCTATTACGCGATAGTATTCAGCCATTTCAGCCTCATCTCTAGCTTGCTTTAATATAGGGAAGACTTCTTCTGCATAAAGCAACGATTCGTTGAGATCTCCTTTTTGTAAATAGGCTTTAGCTATTGCCACCGAAGCGTATGCCCCGTACCTGGCATCACCAGCCTGAGTGTAAAGTTCGATACTCTTGGCCAAGGTCGTTATGGCCTCTTCCAAATCCCCTTTTTCCAGATAAGCTAAGCCCAAGTTTCCAAGGGCCATAGCTCCCGCCCTTTGCGTGCTATCGCTTTCCAACACCCGCAAAGCTTCCGTAAAACAATCGGCAGCCTGCTCCCAGTTTCTTTGCCGCAGGGCAATTATGCCAAGCCCTGTAAGTGCCTGCCCGTGGAAATCATAGTATCCCTTTTCAGCATTGAAATCTCGTGCCTCCCGGTAATAAGCTCGTGCTTGGTCGAGTTCCCCCTGTCGCCCGTAGGCCGAGCCCAGCCGAATCAGAATTTGTCCGTAGAGTTTGTCCTTTTCGTTTATGTTCCGAAGAATTGCCATGCTCTTTTCATAGTTCGCAATGGCCTTTTTTGTCTCGCCACGGAAGAACCAGATAGCCCCAATCTCGCATAATACGAAAGCCATCCCTTTTTGATCTTTGCACTTGCGATATAACTTTAGAGCAATATCCTGGCAGCGGAGCGCCTCTTCCTCGTTAAACAGGTGGCTGTGGATAGTGCCAATGCGCTGGTAAATCCGGGCAAGCTCCTCATTCTGCTTCTTGTATGAGAGAATGACAGCGGCAGCAGAATAGTGTTTGAGACTGTGGCGGAATTGTTTCAGGGTATAAGCACATTCTGCCGCCTTAAGAGAATATTCAAGCGTTTTTTCGATGCAACCGGCTTTCTGGTAATGAGCAGCGATTCTGGCTAGTATCTCGTAACCGGCATCAACAGCGGCTTCCAGGAACCGGGCAACTTGGCGGTGGATTTCTGATCTTCGGGCGGGGTTCGTCAAACGGTAGGCAACTCTATATACAGTATCATCGCGAAACCGTACCGTGATATCTCCCTCCGTCTCCTCCATTTCAACCAGAAAGGCTCCCGCCAATTCCCGAAGATGAAATTCGATGATCTCACGGTCAAAACCGGTTAGTTCCTCCAAAAGTTCCAAGGAGCAGCCGTCACCTGCAATGGCAACGAGGGCTAAGACCCTCCGGGAATCCTCGGGAAGGTCACTTTGAATCTTTTTAAGAACTTCCCTCAAATTTTCATTGCCGTTATTGCCTCCGTCCCTCGGAAAATTGTTATAACTATTCCCATGCAAGGAAATATTATCATTTTCGCGAAGAGATAGATGTTTTTCCACCACCTTGCGCAAGAAACGTGTCACCGTCATGGCCTCTTCCTCGGTAAGAGATCCAAAGCCGTAATAGAAAGCCGTTCGAACATCGGGATGCCCATTTTCCAAGAGCGTAAGAGCGTCTTCCAGCATCTTTAATTGAAGAACACGCTCCTTATCAGCTATGTCTAGTTGAGTATCAATGATTTGAACGACATCTTCCCCATCTTCTTCCACTTCTGTGTAGAGGTCAGCAACACTGGTGTCTAGAACAGCAGCAATTCTGTCTCGGTAGACATCGCTTAGGTTGCCACGGCAATTGTTAAGAACAAGAGAGAGGTACGAAGCACTCAGGTCTATGCATTCGGCCAGTTCTTTGAATTTCATCCCCTTTCTTTTCAAAAGACTCTTGACATTCTTGGAAAATACTTCAGCGGAATTCACCCCGATTCCTCCTCTCCAAATTAACCGCTTTGGCATGTAGGCTTTCTTCGGTTACATTTTGGTTGCTGGCAGAAATTTTTTCTCTATTGCTTAATCTTCTAGTGTATAATTCGTTTCATGGAGATTTTTCCCTTGCCTTTTCAACAACTTTTTCGTTTATCAGCTAAGAATTTTCTCTTATGCAAATTACCCTCGGAATCACAGAACACTACTTGGTCAGTATATCTCGATCTGGATTCGTATCTTAAACCCGGATTTCGCAAGCCTACCGGTTAAAAATTACACCTATAATAACAATGAAAAAGTGCTCCTGATGGGGTGGAATTGGAGCGTCAAACAACCAATTTTCCCAAGGAAGGAGCACCCAATAGATGTTATAGCATCAGTTTCCTGCCTCTTACAACAAGAAGTACGCAAGTGCTTCCTCAACCCGGTCACCCGATCCTCGGCTTAATCATCCGATCCATCCGTTCTTCCAGCCGGTCAAAGCGCTTATCGCGCTCCTCAAGTTTGACGGCAATCTCGTCCAACCTCCTACCGTGTTTTCTGAGTTCCTCCGCCAAACTCATGAAGAACGGCTGCATGACATCCATTACGGCTGCTTTGAAAAGATCCAGCTCTCCACTCTCCAGACTCATTACCCATTCCCCCCACCGCCAAGTTTGTACCACCATCTTACCATCGGCGGCCGCGAAAACCAAACCTGCTAAAACCGGCCTCAGTATAAAAAGATGGATCCAAATCAAAAACTCGCCGGATCCCTTGCCCTCTCCCCGGAAAGTGCCAATACTTCCCTGCAGGTTTTGGGTAATACAGGAAGAAATGTTAATATCCAGCAGGATTAACGCAAACTGGCGCTGTTTTTCCAGATTTTGCTTCCAGTTACTGCCCTTTACATCATCTTGTGCGATAGGAGTTGAGCCGATGAAAAAACGCTTGATCGCCTGCCTGGTTGTCCTGGCGCTGGCGGTCCCCACCCTGACCGGGTGCCTCAACAATTCCCGCAGCCAGGTGGTCGTAAAACCGCCGGCCACCGATACCACAAGTTCTGTAGCCGAAACCCCGGCGCAAAGTGACGAAAGCCCTGCTCCTGTTCAGAGCGGAGCCAGCAACCCCTATTCGGACACCCTGGCCATCAACTCCGTCTTTGACCGGCTGGAGACCGGGATGGCCACCGAAAACGCGGTCCTGGTGGCCGGCCTCTTTGGCCCGGCGGTTACCCTAAAAGGATCTCCCGGCGCACCAGGAGCCCCCGGCGCCACTTCCCGGAAGATCCCGCGGGAACAGCTGCAAAGCGAACTTACGCAGGATCTTCGCCTGACCGATTACCCGCGTTACACCGTTGTGCAACGCAAGATCTCCATGGTCAACAACTCCTCCGCCCTGGTGGAGGGAACCCTCCAGATCCGCCGGTCCAGCGCCACGGCCACCGTGGACAGCATCAATTCCATGGTCTGGACCCTGGTGAAATACGCCGCCGGCTGGCAGATTGTTTCGACCGAAACCAGGACAAGCCAGGCCCTGACCATCACCGGCGCCGCCGCCTACCGGCAGAAGGTGCTGGCGGCCCTGGATCTCCTCCAGAACCGGGCGCCGAAATATCTGACGCAGGTCAAATCATCTCTGGTGGCCATCCACGAATCCCAGCGCTCCGGCGCCCAGGTGCAGATCCATACCTTTGAGCTCAGCGACGCCACCTTGCAGGCCAGCGATTCCTACTGGATCGCTTCGGTCATCGTCCATGACGCCTATCATGTGACCCAGTACCTGCAGGGGCGGCCGTATTCCGGCCAGCAGGCGGAAGTCGAGGCGCTCGCACAACAAAAAGCGGCCCTGATCGCCATGGGCGCGCCGCAAAGGTATATCGACTACGTGCAACAGGTGGCCCAGACCCAGTACTGGAACGTCCCATACGGGCAGAGGAACTGGTAGGGAGGTCTAAAGCCTCAGCCCTCCGCCCATCGCGCCAGGCTGATGATCGCTTCCTCTTCCAGGGCATAGAGAGTCTGCAATTCCCGACGCGCGCGGCGAAGGACCGGGGTCAGGCCCTCCAACTCGAGTTTTCTGGCGGGCTGTGCCGTCTCCCCGTCCCCGGCGGCTTTCGCCCGCTCTCTGGTCCTGGCGGCCTCGGTCAGCTCCCGGGCGGCCTCTTTCAGGTCCCTGGCGAAGAGCGACCAGCGATCGCCGATAGCCACAAATTGAGGCGCCAGCGCGGCCAGTTGCTCATCCGGCAGCAACTGGCCCGCCTGCGCCAGAAACCGCCCGTAGATCCGCCGGAAATTCCCGCCGTATCCCGTACCGCCTTTTTCCAGGTAAACGTAGGCCGCCCAGAGCAGATCCACCAGCTGGGCCGCGCCAAGCTGCTCAGGCCAGTGGAGAATCTCCTCCGCCATATGCCCGATCGCCGGCAAGCCCAGGACGGCATCGGCCGGGTATTTCAGGCTCTCCCCGCCGGCGCCGGGCGACGGTTGCCGCATGTGCCGCACCGCCAGCCGGATGGCGCGCTTTACCGCCTCTTCCAGATCATTGAGCCGCTCCGGAAAACGGAATTCAAAATAGGAGTTTTGCGAGGGAAACGGCCGGGCGTCAGAAGCCCTGGCCCGCCGGAGGCTCGCCAGAGAACAGGTCTGGACGGCATCCCGGTCATTGTCGGCGACATAGGCCACGCCCGCTTTCTCGTCATAGCCGGCGATCACGATCCGGTGGCCGCTGAACCGGCGCGGCACATGCAGGTAATCCAGGTAGTGGACGTCGGCCGTGACCATCACCGGCTCACCGGCGTCCAGCCTGGCTTTCACTGCCTCCCACGCCTCCTCGTCCGAAAGGCCGAAGCGTTGCTCCACCCCGACCCCCAGGTTGGTGCAGAGATCCTTCTCCATGGTGTCGGACCGGCCGCTGAAATAGACAGGCGGGTCCATCTCCGGATCGGTCAGATAAATGAAGTCAAGTCCGGCCCCCAGCCCGAAGATCATCTCCTCCGTGAACCGATGCCCGTGAAATTCAAAGATATCCCGCACGGCCGAGGAGCCGCAATGCCCTCCCGGCCGGTGCACAAAACCTTTCAACATCCCTGGCAACCATAATCACCCTTTTGAGTTTCAGGTCTTCTACTCAGGCCGCGGTTTCATCATTCGTTCACATCGCCGTTCGCTGCTGCTTCTGTTTCTCCTCTTCCACCAGCACCCGCCGGAGGATCTTGCCGACGATGGACTTGGGCAGCGACTCGCGGAATTCCACCAGGCGCGGCGCCTTGAATTTAGCCATCTGCTGGCGGCAAAACTCGATGATCTCCTCCTCGGTGGCGGTTTGCCCCTCTTTGAGCACCAGGTAGGCCTTCACCGTCTCGCCCAGGTAGGGATCGGGCACCCCGGCCACCACCGCCTCCTTGATCTTCGGGTTCTCATAGAGGACCTCCTCCACATCCCGCGGGTAGACATTGAACCCGCCGGCGATGATCATGTCCTTCTTGCGGTCGATAATGGAAAAATAGCCGTCCCCGTCCATCCGGGCGATATCCCCGGTATAGAGCCACCCGCCGCGCAGGGCGTGGGCTGTTTCGTCGGGCTTATGCCAGTAGCCCTTCATCACCTGCGGCCCCCGGACCACCAGTTCGCCGGCCTCGCCCGGGGAAAGCACCGTCTCTCCCGCCTCCAGATCCACAACCGCCGCATCAGTATCCGGCATGGGAAGCCCGATGGTCCCGAGGCGCGAATTCCCGTCCAGCGGGTTGCAATGGGTCACCGGCGAGGCCTCCGAGAGGCCGTAGCCTTCCACCAGCCGCCCGCCGGTGAGACGTTCGAACTCCTGCTGGACCTCCACCGGCAAAGGCGCGGAACCGCTCAGGCAAAAGCCGATGGAGGAGACGTCGTATTCCGCCACCCGGGGATGGTGGTTGACCGCCACGTACATGGTAGGGGCGCCGGGGAACATGGTCGGCCGGTGATCGTTAATGGTCTTCAGGACCTCGTCGATGTCGAACTTGGGCACCAGGATGAGCGCCGCCGCAATGACCACGGCGTAGTTCATGGTCACGGTCATCCCGTACACGTGAAAAAGCGGCAACGCCGTCAGGATTCGCTCCTCAGCCATTTTGGCCCCGGCAAACCACTCCTTGATCTGCAGGGCGTTGGCCACCAGGTTGCGGTGGGTGAGCATGACCCCCTTGGAAACCCCGGTGGTTCCGCCGGTGTACTGGAGCACCGCCAGATCCTCGGCGGGATCGATGGCCACCTGAGGCGGCGCCGGCGGGTGGCCGGCGATCAGTTCTTCCAGGCGAAGCACCTCCGGGTCGGTATCCATCCTGGGCCCCAGGCTGGTCACAATCACGAGCCTGAGGGGGGTCTTGTGCCGGATGGCGGCCAGCCTCGGGTACAGGGCATCCAGCATGATCATGGCCGTCGAGCCGGAATCGTTGAGCTGGTAGTCGAGTTCACGCTCGGTGTAGATCTCGGTGCTGCCCCTTTGCCGATCCCCAGTTCAGCCAGGGCGTTTGCCAGGCGGTTGACCTGATCCGCCAGCTCCCGGTAGGTCATCTTCAGCCCGCGGAAGATGATGGCCACCGAATTGGGATACTCCGCGGCCGAGGCATCAAGGTAATGCTGCAGGGTAACGTCGGGATATTCCAGATTCAGGCGCACACCGGCCGGGTAGTGCTTTACCCAGGGTCTCTCCGTTAGAGGGGTTTCCTGAAAACTTGCCAGGGACACTCCACGTTCGCCACTCATCCTGATCCCCCTTCCTCATTTCGCTCTGGATATACAAGGCTTTTGATCATGATCTATTCCAGCAAGATATTGGCGTTTCCTTCCCTAAAAGCAGGTTGATAATGAAAAATTTGTCGTGGTGGAATGTTTCGACTAAAAAGGGCAGCACCGATCCTGCAATCAGGATAAAGGACAATGATCACGGGAAATATGGGATGCAGCAGAAAGATATTGCGGGCAGCTATTGAGAAGGGCGGTATGGTCGGGTATAATAGAGCCAGGAAAAGCTTACCGTTCACATGGCCCATTGAGGTCGATGGAGGACGGTCCATTCAGTACTATGGAGGATGGTTGCTCATGCCCAGGCAACATCTCACCGGTAAGTTAATAGATATCGAGGACAAACTCCCCATTCAAACGGGAACTTCAGATCTCGGCCGAAATTTCGATGATTGCCGAAGAGGACGATATAAATGTGCTCATCTTGAACGATGCACCGGTTGTTCTGCAGTTCAACGCGATCGCCGCGGAGCGGGTCCTTTACAAACGCGATGCAGACAAGGTCGCGGATTTTGTGGAGATAGTGCTGACGAGGTATGGAGATTACCAGATAGACATGGCATTCTTCTCCAGGGAACATTTTGAAGGGCTGAAGGAGGCTTTCCGTGATGGTGGACAATGAGAAGATCCTATCCAAGATCCACTGGAAAAGCAACCCGGTAGCGAAAAGGGATGGTAGCGGCTTTTCACCGCCCCATCCCCTTCAAGTACTCCTGGTAACCCTGGGAGGATAATGTTTTGGCCTTCTGCTCCACCTCCGCCGCCAGGGTCTCCTTGTAGGCGACCATCTTTTGCCGCAGGGCCGGCTCCGCCACCGAGAGGATCTGAATGGCCAGGAGCCCGGCGTTTTTGGCCCCGTTGATGCTCACCGTGGCCACCGGAATACCAGCGGGCATCTGCACAATGGAATAGAGGGAATCCAGCCCGTTCAACGCCGCGGTCTTGATTGGGAGACCAATCACCGGCAGGGGGGTGTAGGCCGCCAGCACTCCGGGCAAATGCGCCGCCCCTCCCGCGCCGGCAATGATTACCTTCAAGCCGCGGCCAGCGGCATTCCGGGCATAATCCGCCGCCCGATCCGGCGTCCGGTGGGCGGAGATCACCGTGATTTCGTTGGCCACGCCAAACAGTTCCAGAATCTTCGCCGCGTCCTGCATCACCGGCAGATCGGAATCGCTGCCCATCACGACTCCGACTTGAGGGACGTTTGTTGGCTTTTCCATGTCTCTTCCTCCTGATTTTCCTCCTGAAAGGTGAAGATCATGACCAAGAATAAGTCCAAAGCAAAGGTTACCGTATACATTGCCGTGGCGGCCCTCCTGGCAATCCTGACCGCGGCCGCCCTCTTTACCCTGCCGATTACCGCCGCATCCGGGTTAAAACGGATTCCGGTCCTGACCTACCACCGGATCATGGCCAGACCCCGCCCCAATTACCGGGTTCCCACGGTTCCGCCCTCCGTGTTCGAGCGCCAGATGGCGTACCTTGCCCGGCACGGCTACCGGACCATCAGCCCGGACCAGCTTGTGGCCTATTACCAGGGGAGAGCCTCCCTGCCTGAAAAGCCCGTTCTGATCACCTTTGACGACGGCTGGGTGGACAACTACACCACGGCCTTTCCGATCCTGAAAAAATTCGGCTACCAGGCCACCGTCTTCCTGGTGGCCGGAAAGATCGGGACCGGGCAACTGCTAAACTGGGAACAGATCCGGGAGATGAGCGGCTACGGGATCACCTTCGGCGCACATACCATGACCCACCCCCACCTTACCTCGCTGGAGGCCGGGCCGGCCGCCCGGGAGATCGCCGAATCAAAAGCGACCATCGAGGCGCATCTGGGGCGCCCTGTAGACTTCTTCGCCTACCCTTACGGGGATGGCGCGTTTAATGAGGAGATTCGAGGGCTTGTCCAAAAAGCCGGGTTCAAAGCCGCCTTCGCCAGCAGCCTGGGGCTGGTCACCACTTTCCGGGACCCCCTGGCCTTGAGGAGGATTCTAATCACCGACCATTCCTGGCTCTCCTGGCTGGAGTTCGCCACTATGGTGAGGTGACGGCAATTTCACGGCTCCCCCGCTTTATGATGGGAATCCCCTGCTTGCAGAGCGGGCATTCCGCCTCGGTATAAGTCCGCGCCTGAATGGTGAGCAAGGACTCGGTGCGCACGCCGAAGTTGAGCTTGCCGCCGCTGCGATCCACAAGGAGCCCGATCCCCACCAGATCGCCTTCCTGCTCCTGGATCACCTCCATGACTTCCCGCACCGAACCTCCGGTGGTGGCTACATCTTCGACAAGAAGAATCCTTTCTCCTTTTATAATCTTGAACCCCCGTCGCAGCGCCATCTTGCCGTTTTCCCGCTCGGTGAAATTGGCCCGCACCTCCAGTTGCCGGGCGATCTCGTAAGCCACGATGATCCCACCGGTGGCGGCGCCGATCACCAGGTCGATGTTGTCGTAGCGGAACCGGTCGGCCAGTTCCTTGCAGATCCGGGCGGTGTAATGCGGGTACTGGAGCACCTGGAACTTCTCAAAGTATGTATCGCTGTGCAAGCCCGATGTCAACTTGAAATGGCCTTGCAGGTACGCCCCGGCCTGCTTGAAGATCTGTAACACTTCCTCGTCAGTAATCATCGTAACCCTCCCATGATCTGCCAATATGCTCCGGCAGAGCCGCGCCGATCAGCTCGGTGATATCGCCAATCCCCTGCTCGTTCATAAACGCCCCGAGGCCGTCGATAACCTCCAGGGCGGCCCGCGGGTTCACCAGGTTGGCCGTTCCCACGGCCACCGCCGTGGCGCCCGCCATGATAAATTCCAGCGCGTCCTCCGCGGTCATGATCCCGCCCATCCCGATTACCGGCACTTTTACCGCCTGCGCCACCTGCCAGACCATCCGCACCGCCACGGGCCTCACCGCCGGCCCGGAGAGCCCGCCCATGATGTTGCCCAGGATGGGTTTTCTGGCCCGGATGTCAATGGCCATCCCCACCAGGGTATTGATCAGGGAGATCGCATCGGCGCCCGCCTCTTCCACACTTCTGGCAATGGCCACGATATCGGTGACGTTGGGCGACAGCTTGGCGATTACCGGCAGGCGGGTATGCCGCTTCACCGCCCGGATCACCTCCGCCGCCGTGGCCGGGTCGGTGCCGAACGCCAGCCCCCCGCCGCGCACGTTGGGGCAGGAGATGTTGACCTCCAGGGCGGAGACTCCCTCCTCCCGGTCCAGCTTCGCGGCAACCTCGGCGTACTCCTCCACGCTCTCCCCGGCGATATTCGCGATGACCGCCAGTTCAAACCGCCGCAGAAACGGAAGGTGGCCGTCAATCAGGGCATCCACCCCGGGGTTTTGCAGGCCGACCGCGTTTAGTATGCCCGACGGCGTCTCGACTAGCCGGGGAGAGGGATTACCCTGCCTCGGATGGAGGGTGGTGCCCTTCACCATGATCCCGCCCAGCCTGTTCAGATCATACCACCCGGCGTATTCCCGGCCGTAGCCGAAGGTGCCGGACGCAACCAGCACGGGATTCTTCAGCCTGATCCCCGCAAGCATCACTTCCAGGCTGGCCGCCCTGCCGCCCTCATTTGCCGCCGCCCCGTTCACCATCGCATTTGCCACCCCCTTAACGCTACAAGTTTGCCACACCCTGCTTACTGTCAACGCCATTTACCAGCTCAATTCCTCCATCCAGAAGACCGGACCGTCGGCGCAAACCCGCAACGGGCCTTCCTTGCCCCGGCAGGCGCAGCCCAGGCAGGCGCCGACGCCGCAGCCCATCCGTTCCTCCAGCGAAACCTGGCAGGAAATGCCCCCCAGCGCGGCGCTCCTCCGGATCCGCCCGAGCATCGCCCTGGGCCCGCAAGCATAGAGGCGCGCGGGCCAACGCCCGGGTGTCGCGAGAGTCTTTTCCATCAATTCCACCACATTGCCGTGGTAACCCATGCTCCCATCGTCGGTGGCGATATGCACCAGCATATCCAGAGAGGAGAATGCCTCCAGCCCCAGGAGGGTTTCAGCGTCTCTGGCGCCGACAAAGGCTTCCACCCTTGAACCCGAGGCGACAAGGCGTCTGGCCAGAAAGACCAGGGGCGCCACCCCGATCCCGCCGCCCGCCACAAAAACCAGCGGCGCCACCGCCCCGGTGGCGTCCGCCCGGGAAGCCCCAGCACGGGTAGCTTCCACCCGGAAAGCGTCCTCCCGGCCAGCCCCGGCACCAGACCCCCCCATCCGATCGAACCCCCGTCCCAGCGGCCCCAGGAGGTTCACCGTGGAACCCGGCGCCAGCGCGTTGAGCCACCTGGTTCCCCGGCCCGCGCCGCGTACCATGAGGAGAACCCGGCCCGCCGCCCCATCCACGTCATGAATGCTGATGGGCCTGCGTAAAAGCGGGTCCCGGAAATCTTCGCCGCCGGAGCACCGGATGTGGACAAATTGTCCCGGCCGGGCGGAAGCGGCAATCTCCGGCGCCTCAAGACCCAGAAGATGCACCCCGGCGTCAAGCGGGCGATTTTCACTTACCCGGGCTTCACACTGAAACGGCATCGTCATAACCCTTCTTACGCGCATATTCCTGCAACGGGACAAGCTCCAGATTCCCGTTGCCCTGTCCGTTACGGAGGACCTCCAGGATCGCCCAGGCCGTGTCCAGGGAGGTCAGGCAGGGGATGTTCTGTTCCACCGCCGCCCGCCGGATCTTGAAGCCGTCGCGTTCCTGATGCCGCCCCTTGGTGAAGGTGTTGATGATCATGTCGATCCGGTCGTCCGCGATCAACTCCAGGATGTGCGGGCCGCCCTCGCCAATCTTGTATACCTGGCCCGCCGGCACGCCGGCCCTGGCCAACACGGCGGCCGTGCCGCTGGTGGCCACAATCTTGAACCCCAGCCGGACAAATTCCCGCAAGAGAGGAATGGCCTCCGCCTTGTCCTTGTCGGCCAGGGTGGCCAGGATCGTCCCGCTCTTCGGGATGCGGATTCCGGCGGCCACAAACCCCTTGTACAGCGCCCCGGCATAGCTTTCGTCCACACCCAGGACCTCGCCCGTGGACTTCATCTCCGGCCCCAACGAGGTATCCACCTGATGCAGCTTGGCAAAGGAGAAGACCGGCACCTTGACCGCCGTGTATCCCCCGGCGGGCCGGAGACCGGCGCCGTAACCC
>JAMCQP010000107.1 GCA_023381695.1 Bacillota bacterium
CTCCTCGATATGAATCGAGGTAAAGACATCGTCCTTGACCAGTTTCTCGCTGATCAGGATCGCATCCTCGTAGTTGTAGCCTTCCCAGGGCATGAACGCCACCAGGACGTTCCGCCCAAGCGCCAGTTCTCCCTGATCGGTCGAGGGGCCGTCGGCGACAACCCCGCCCCTGGAAACCTTCTGCCCCTTGCGCACGATGGGCTTCTGGTTGATACAGGTCCCCTGGTTGGACCGGGTGAACTTTAAAAGCTTATGCCGCTCCAGCACCCCCTTGGAGGTCTTGAGAACCACTTCATCGCCGGTCACCCGCTGAACCGCGCCGTCATTTTCCGCCAGCACCACGACCCCGGAATCCACGGCGGCCTTGTACTCCATACCAGTGCCGATTAAAGGCGCCTCGGCCCGCAGCAGAGGAACCGCCTGGCGCTGCATGTTGGAACCCATCAGCGCCCGGCTGGCGTCGTCATTCTCCAGGAAGGGGATCAACGCCGTAGCGATGCTGAAAACCTGCTTGGGCGAGACATCCACGAAGTCCACCTGATCCGAAGGCACCAGGAGAATATCATCCTTGAAGCGGGCGGAGACCCGGCCGTGGATGAACTGGCCGCTTTCGTCGAACGGTTCGTTGGCCTGGCCCACCACGTAGCGGTCCTCTTCGTCCGCGGTGAAATAGACAATCTTGTCGGTAACCTGGCCGTCCTCGACCTTCCGGTACGGGGTTTCGATGAACCCGTACTCGTTGATCCGGGCAAAAGTGCACAACGAACCGATCAGTCCGATGTTGGGACCTTCAGGCGTCTCGATGGGGCACATCCGCCCGTAATGCGACGGGTGCACGTCCCGGACTTCAAACCCGGCCCGATCCCGGCTGAGCCCGCCGGGGCCCAGCGCGCTCAGGCGCCTCTTGTGTGTCAGCTCCGCCAGCGGGTTGGTCTGATCCATGAACTGGGAGAGCTGGCTGGAACCGAAGAACTCCTTGATGGCCGCCACCACCGGCCGGATGTTGATCAGGGCCTGAGGAGTGATTACATCGATATCCTGAATGGTCATGCGTTCCCGCACCACCCGCTCCATCCTGGCCAGTCCGATTCTGAACTGGTTTTGCAGGAGTTCCCCCACGGATTTCAGCCGCCGGTTGCCCAGGTGGTCGATATCGTCAACCACGCCCACCCCGGACATCAGGTTCACCAGATACCCGATCGCCGCGATCACATCTTCCCTGCTAATGGTCTTGATCTCGATGCTGGGCGATCCGTTGCTGATCACCTTGATCATCCGGTCCTCCTTGTCCGCGAGGAAGACCTCGTTGATCCCCGCCGCCTCGATCCTGTCCGCCATCTGGCGGTTGATCTTGGCGCCGGCCTCGGCAATCACCTCGCCGGTCTTGGGGTCGGCCACGGGCTGGGCCAGCACCTTGCCGATAATCCGGTTGCTGATCCGGAGCTTCTTATTGATCTTGTACCGTCCCACCCCCGCCAGATCGTACCGCTTCGGATCGAAGAAGAGCGTCTCAAAGAGGGAACGCGCGCTCTCGGGGGTCGGGGGTTCACCGGGACGGAGACGCTTGTAGATCTCGATCAGAGCCTCTTCCTCATTCTCGCTGTTGTCCCGTTCGAGGGTGTTCAAGATCGCCTCGTGCTGATTGTAAAGTTCGGCAATTAACGCCGAGGAACCGTATCCCAGAGCGCGCACCAGCACCGTGGCGGGGATTTTGCGGGTCCGGTCCACCCTTACGTAGATGCAATCATTGGTGTCGCACTCAAATTCAAGCCAGGCCCCGCGGTTGGGGATCACGCTGGAAGAGTACAGGGTCTTTCCGCTGGGATCGATCTCCTGCCCATAGTAGACGCCGGGAGAACGCACAAGCTGGCTGACAATCACCCGCTCCGCCCCGTTGATGATAAAAGTTCCCTTGGTGGTCATGAGGGGGAAATCCCCCATAAAGACCTCCTGTTCCTTTACCTCGCCCGTCTCCTTGTTGATCAGCCGGACACGCACCCGCAAAGGGGCGGAATAGGTCACATCGCGTTCTTTGCACTCATCCACCGAATACTTGGGGTCTCCCAGATTGTAATCCAGGAACTCCAGAACCAGATTCCCCGTGAAGTCCTGGATAGGAGAAATATCCCGGAACATCTCCAGTAGGCCCTCTTTGAGGAACCAGTCATAGGACTTCTGCTGGATCTCGATGAGATTCGGCATCTCCATGATCTCATGGATCTTTGAAAAACTCAACCTCTCCCGTTTGCCAGCCTTTACTGGATAAGCCATCTGCATACTCCACCCTTCCGCGCCAAGCTAGCTGATCACGCGAGTACCTGGACACCCGAACACTTTGAATTTCAAATATGAGGGGAAAAAGTAAGGCGATATGGGCGTGAAAAAACGGCATCTTTTTTAATTTAGACCGCCGCTCCCAAAAATATACATGAGCCCAGGATGGACGAGGTGGCGCGCCGCCCACATTTGACACGATGTCAAGGCACCGCGAAGCCCATGGACGGGCGAGAGCGGTGAGGAGGGGCAAGGCGCGCTACATGAGCCCAAAAAGGCAAAAGGTAGCCCTTCATCTTTCGCATTTTATTATGGTATCACAAAACGCCGGTCGAGTCAAGAAAATTTTTGCGGCAAATTAAGGAAGGCTGCCGAGAACGCATCCCGGCAGCCTCCGCTCACCCGAAATGTTACTTCACTTCCACAGAGGCGCCAGCATCCTCAAGCTTCTTTTTGAGCTCGGCCGCCTGATCCTTGGAGACCGCTTCTTTAACCGGCTTCGGAGCACCATCCACAAGATCCTTGGCCTCCTTGAGCCCCAGGCCGGTGATCTCCCGAACCACCTTGATCACGTTGATCTTCGCCTGTCCCGCGCCGGTCAGGATAACGTTGAACTCCGTCTGCTCCGCCTCGGCAGGAGCAGCAACGCCAGCCGCCGGTGCCGCGGCGACCGCCATCGGCATCGCGGCGCTAACCCCAAACTTCTCCTCCAGCGCTTTCACCAGATCGGCCAGTTCCAGAACCGACATCTTCTCAATCTCTTCGATAAATTGCTCTTTGTTCATCTTTCTTCCTCCTTACAAACTTTCAAAATGAATTTTCAGCAACAACCCTGCCGGATCGCTCAGGCATGCGCCTCTTTTTGCTTCCGGATTGCTTCCAGCACATAGACCAGGTTGCGGGTCGTGCCGGATAAAACATTCACCAGTCCGGAGATCGGCGCCTGGAAACCAGCCAGCATCCAGAGATCG
>JAMCQP010000002.1 GCA_023381695.1 Bacillota bacterium
GAATAAGCGCGCCGGAAGGGGGGGACCGGTAGATCATGGCGGAAGTGGATTTGACCAGGCTCAAACCCTACGGGGATACCATGAACGACGGCATGGTGCAGGTGAGCTTCACGCTTCCCGTCCCGCTCACGCCGGAGGCGCAGGAGGCGGCCCGTTTGCTGGCGCTCCGGATGGGGCTGGATGAGCCCAGGGTGGTGGAGAGCCGGGAACTGGGGATGGGTTTTTCTTTCTTCATTTTGTACGGCGCTTGCCGCCATACGGTGGATTTTACAGAGATCAAGGCGGCCAAAGTCGACGTTGAGGCCATGGATATGGACGAGGTGAACCGGTTTGTCCGGGAGAAGATCGGCCGCCGGATCACCGTGGTGGGAGCCTGCATCGAGACCGACGCCCACACCGTGGGGATTGACGCCATCCTCAACATGAAAGGCTTTGCCGGTGAATACGGTCTGGAACGTTATCCGGAATTTAAGGTGATCAACATGGGCGCCCAGGTGCCGAGCGAAGATCTGGCGGCGAGGGCGATCACGGAAAAGGCGGATGCCATCCTGGTCTCCCAGGTGGTTACCCAGAAGAACATTCACGTGACCAACCTCACAAAACTGGTGGACCTGCTGGAGGCCGAGGGGGTCCGCGACCGGGTGATTCTGGTGGTCGGCGGGCCGAGAATCTCCCACGAGCTGGCCACGGAACTGGGATACGACGCCGGTTTCGGGCGGGGGACCGTGCCCAGCGAGGTCGCGTCTTTTCTGGCCAGGGCGCTGTTGCGTCGCTTGAAATAACCGAATTGGAGGCGGAGAGCAGATGGAGGAATCCTTGATCCGGGTGCGGATGGGCAGCCACGACGCCCATTACGGGGGAAATCTGGTGGACGGCGCGCGGATTTTGCAGCTGTTCGGCGATGTGGCCACCGAGCTTCTGATCCGGCTGGATGGGGACGAGGGGCTCTTTTTGACCTATGAGAAGGTGGAATTTCTGGCGCCGGTCTTTGCCGGCGACTATCTCGAGGCGCGGGGCTGGATCGTCCGGGTGGGCAACACCTCGCGGGAGATGGAGTTTGAGGCCCGGAAGGTGATCCGCGCCGCCGATCTTCCGGGGCAGCCTTCGGCGGCCGATGTGCTGGAGGAGCCGGTTGTCACCACCAAAGCCCGCGGGATCTGCGTGGTGCCCAGGGATAAGCAACGGCGGCCGGGATCGGGAGTGGTGAGCCATGGGTGATAAGTTAATCATCACGGTAGCCCTGACCGGCGCGGAGGCCACCAGAGCCGACAACCCGCAGCTTCCCGTCACGCCGGAAGAGATCGCCGAGGCGGCCTGCGAGGCCAGAGAAGCCGGCGCGGCTATTGTCCACCTGCACGTCCGGGATCCCCATGGGAACCCCACGCAGGATGTGGAAACCTTCCGCCGGGCCATGGAATTGATTCGCAGCCGGTGCGACATGATTGTCCAGTTCTCCACGGGCGGCGCGGTGGGCATGACCGCGGCGGAGCGGGGGGCGCCCCTGGCCTTGCGGCCGGAGATGGCCACCCTGACCTGTGGGACGGTGAACTTTGGCCGGGATGTCTTCATGAACCCGCCCGAGATAATGGAGTCTTTTGCCGGGGAGATGGCGCGGCTGGGCATCAAGCCGGAGATCGAGGCATTTGAGGCGGGGATGATCAACAATGCCATGATGCTGGTCAAGAAAGGGTTGTTGAAGGAGCCGCTTCACTTTGATTTTGTGATGGGCGTCCCAGGGGGAATCACCGGGCGGCCCAGGGATCTGCTTTATCTGGCCGAAAGCATCCCGGCGGGGTCGACCTGGTCCGTGGCGGGGATTGGCAGGTTTGAACTTCCGTTGGCGGTGATGGCCATGGTGATGGGCGGGCATGTCCGGGTTGGGTTCGAAGATAATGTCTATTACTCAAAAGGCGTGCTGGCGGAGAGCAACGCCCAACTGGTGGCCAGGATTGCCCGCCTGTCAAGAGAGCTGGGCCGCGAGGCGGCCACCCCGGCCGAGGCCAGGCGAATTCTTGGGATCACGGGCAGTAATTGAAAAAACGGATAATATCGGCGATAATATCAGAGTAAATCAATGAGATCGTCCACTGTGAGACCAGCTTGATCCAAAATACTTTTAAGTGTTTTAGGCTTCAATACCTTTCCTGCATGGATTGGTATAGTATCAAACGGCTGTTTCCAGGAGATTCTAATTATCCTTGGGAGGCGTGTCATAACGAAACCTCGATTTCCCCGAAGAACATTGGCGGATCATTCTGGGGGAGCGGTAGACCCTTTAGGCTCAGCGCTTCAATATAACCGGCAATGGCTTCCCTTGCGTTATTCAAGGCTTCTTCAAGTGTATCCCCCTCCGTTACACACCCTGGGAGAGCAGGTACGGTAACGGTATATCCCCCGCCGTCCTCGTTCCATTCAAGTATAATCTTAAACCTGCGGCTCATTTCGACTCACCTTCCTAGTTGGCCGATTAATGCACTTTTATTATACCACAAATAAATTCTATGGGTAGGCAAGATCGATCATTGCCATACCGTTGGCTCACTGGAAAGTGTTGTACAAAAAGTTACAACACCTTCCAGTCTTTTTCCGGGCTACTTCTCTGGGTGCTTCTATCCGTCCCCCGAGCATAAACATGCAATAATATGTATAAACAATTTCAAATTTTACCTGCTAAGGCAGCAGGAAAAGCCATGTATCTGTCGAAAAATTTAGCCTAGGCCAAAGTTTTAGGCTAAGGCGCACCTTGAAAATTTCGAGCCGTGGTTTGGAAGCTGAGGCCAGAAGTCGGAGCCGGAAGTCGGGGCCGAAGGCTGGAGTCAGAAGCTGGAGCCAGGAGTTGAAGCTTGGAAAGCTGGAAACCGAATTGTGACCCAAATTAGGACCCCAAATTAGGACCCCAATTTCGGACCCAGAGTCGGCCCCTGAAATTGGGAAATTCCCGGCAGGATCCGAGGGAAAGAATTTTGTTGCGCAATCGGACATCCTTCTGTATAATTATAAGTGATTTTTCGGCGGGGCGGCGAGTAGTTTCCGGTAGTTTGAGCGAGTTTCCAGTAGTTGGAGCCAGTAGTTTCCAAGCAGTCCCAGCAGTTTGAGGAGTTTTTGAGGAGTTTGAGGAGGAGGAAGAAAGTATGAAGAAGTTTCTGGTAGTGGGTTTGATGCTGGCGCTGGCACTTAGCCTGGGGGTGGCCGTGCAGGCCGCCAGGCCGGTTCTGCGCGTGGGCTCCGACGTGACCTATGCGCCGTTTGAATTTGCGGACGCCAAGACCGGGGAATTCATGGGCTTTGACATCGAGTTGATCCGGGCGATAGGCAAGGACATGGGAATGGAAGTGGAGATCAAGAATACCGCCTGGGACGGGATCATCCCCGGGCTCCTCAATGGAAACTATGACGTGCTCATCTCCGCCATGACCATCACCGATGAACGGGCGCAGGCGGTAAACTTCTCCGACCCGTATTTTACCGCCGGCCAGGTCATCGTGGTGCGCAACGACAACAAGAATGTCAAGGAACCCAAGGATCTCAAGGGCAAGGTGGTGGCGGTGCAGATCAACACCACCGGCGACTATGCGGCGCAGAAGGTGGAGGGCGTGGCCAAGATCTCCCGTTTCAACACCACTCCCGAAGCTTTGCAGGAAGTTGTCAACGGCGCGGCGGAAGCGGCGGTGATCGATCTGCCGGTGGCCAAGACATTTATGAAGGAGAGTCCCGGTAAAGTCAGGCTGGCCGGCCCGTCCTTCACCGTGGAATACTATGGAATCGCCGTCAAGAAGAGCAACGAGGATCTCCTCAAGAAGGTGAACAAGGCTCTGGCCACCCTGAAGGCCAATGGGACCTATGACAAGATCTATGAGAAGTGGTTCGGCGCCGGGAAGTAAGTAAGAGAAAAGCCACGGGGGGCGCCGGGCGGCCGAGCACGAGATGTTGGGCGGCGCTTTTCCCGTGGCTTTTGTTATGTCCATTTATCTCTTCCTATAGCGGGCTTGAGAGGGGACTAAGAGTCAATGACATTCAGCTGGACACTCATCTGGCAGACCTTGCCCATGCTTCTGACAGGTGCGTGGGTGACAGTGAAGCTAACCACCATCTCCGTGGCGCTGGGAATCTTGATCGGGACCTTTGTCGGGATAGGCCGGCTGTCCAGGCGCCGGGCCATCAGTGCCGCCATGCTGGTTTACGTGGATTTTATGCGGGGGACGCCGCTTCTGGTGCAAATTTTCCTGGTGTACATGGGCCTCCCGCAGTTGCTGGGCTTTCCCATCCCGCCCTACGTGGCGGCCATTACGGCGCTGAGCATCAACAGCGGCGCGTATGTGGCGGAGATCGTCCGCGCGGGGATCCAGTCCATCGACCGCGGGCAGACCGAAGCCGCCCTATCCCTGGGCATGAAACCCCGGCAGGCCATGCGGCATATCATCCTGCCCCAGGCCTTCAAGCGGATTATCCCGCCGTTGGGGAACGAGTTTATCGCCATGCTCAAGGACTCCTCGCTGGTTTCGGCCATCGCCCTGGAAGAGCTGGTGCGGAAGGGCCAGATCGTCATCGGGCGTACCTTCCGGCCCTTTGAGATCTGGATTGCGGTGGCGGTGTTGTTCCTGATCATGACGCTGACGATCTCCAGGCTGGTGGCCTGGGGTGAAAAGAAGCTCAGGGTAGGTGATTAAAGATGGCTAACGGTATACCGCCGGTGGCGGCCACGGAGGCGCGGCCGGCGGCGAAAAACGGAACGCAGCCGATGATCCGGGTGGAGAATCTCCATAAGAAATTCGGCCACCTCCACGTCTTAAAAGGGGTCTCCAACCAGGTGGACCTGGGCGAGGTCGTGGTGGTGATCGGGCCGAGCGGCTCCGGGAAGAGCACCTTCTTGCGCTGCATAAACATGCTGGAGACGCCGACCAGCGGTGATATATATATAGAAGGGATCCGGATCACCGATCCGGCCGTCAACCTGCCCCGGATGCGGGAGGAGGTCGGGATGGTCTTTCAGCGGTTCAATCTCTTCCCGCACATGACCGCGCTGCAAAATATCGCCCTGGCGCCGCTGAAGGTCCGCCGCGTCAGCGAAAAGGAGGCGGAGGAGCGGGCTTACCAGCTGCTGGACAGGGTCGGGTTGCGGGATAAGGCCGGCGCTTACCCGGATCAGCTCTCCGGCGGGCAGCAGCAGCGGGTGGCGATCGCCCGGGCGCTGGCGATGCGGCCCAAGGCCATGCTCTTTGATGAGCCCACTTCCGCTCTCGACCCGGAGATGATCGGCGAGGTGCTGGATGTGATGAAAGCGCTGGCCGGGGACGGCATGACCATGGTGGTGGTCACCCATGAGATGGGGTTTGCCAGAGAGGTGGGGGACCGGGTCCTGTTTATGGACGGCGGGCAGATTCTGGAAGAGAACACCCCGCAGGCGCTCTTTTCCAACCCACAAAACGAGCGGACCAGGGCCTTTTTGAGCAAGATCCTCTGATGGGGGAAGAACGGGGAAGGACGGGTAAACGACGGGGGTAGGCTTGACAGTTTTTGCCCGATATGGTATCCTTTACCCTGGAAGTCCTGCCTCATGGTATTTTAACGATCTATCTATAAGTGTGGTTGGACGATCTATAAGTGTGGGAGGTAGTTAGTAAATGCGGGGTAAGGTTAAGTGGTTCAATGCTGAGAAGGGTTATGGGTTCATCGAGAGGGAAGGCGGCAATGACGTTTTCGTGCACTACACCGCCATCGAGATGGACGGGTTCAAGACCCTGGAGGAAGGCCAGGAGGTCGAGTTCGAGATCGTCGAGGGCGAGCGTGGACCTCAGGCCGCCAACGTGACCAGAGGCTAAATTTCAAACTGCATTATTTTGTACGTCCTTTTTGTTTTACTATTTCCGGCAAAGAGCGACATTTCCCCGGCAAGGCTAATCCTGCCGGGGTTTTTTGCCGATGTAAGCCATTAAGGGATGCCAGCCGTCAAGGCAGGAGGATTTTTTTTACGCCGGGGGAAATATAAATATTAACTGTCAGGCAAAGGGAGTGGATGGGTTTGGAGATCAGCGTCAAGGGGAAGAACATCGAGGTCACCGGGGCGCTCCGGAGTTATGCTGAAAAGCGCGTGGGCAAGCTGGAGAAGTTTTTTGAGGTCGGCCCCGTGGTCGCCCAGGTGCTTTTGAGCACGGAAGGTGACCGGCATGTGGTGGAGGTAACCCTTCAGGTCAACAGCCTGTTGCTCCGCGGCGAACAAAAGACGGCGGATATGTATGCCTCAATCGACGGGGTCGTGGAAAAGATCGAGCGGCAGATTGACAAATACAAGACCCGGATCAACCGGAAGTTGCGCGGCGAGGTCAAGCTGGCGGGCGCCGCGGCGGGGGTTTACCCGGATGAGGAAGAGGAGGGGCGGACCCCCGGCCTGGGTAAAGTGGTGAGAACCAAACGCTTTGCCATCAAGCCCATGTCCGTGGAAGAAGCCATCATGCAGATGGAACTCCTCGGGCACGATTTCTTCGTCTTCTCCAACGACCGGTCCGAGGAAGTCAATGTGGTTTACAAGAGGCGAGACGGTGACTACGGGCTCATCGAACCTTATTGACCGGGTCTCTGCCGTGGTCTTTGAAGGGGGATCCCCCGCCAGCGAGGTGGAGTGGCTGGTAACCCGCGCCCGGTGGGCGATTGCCAGGGATACAATCCAGAAGGCTGCCGGGGTGGAGGAGATTGGCCGGATCATTCTGGCCACCAACTATCCCGAGCTGGCCCGGGAGGCATCCGGCTGGGATATCCCCGTTCTGGAGGTGGAGCTGGACCCGCCGGGGAAAGCCTTTCATTTTGGGGAACGGCTCTGGGAGATTATCCGGACCAAAAACCTGAAAAAGGTTCTGTATATGGGGGGCGCATCCGTGCCCCTTATTGCTGTCCGGGAATTAAAGCAGATCTGCATGGCTGTCGATAAAGTTAATACCCTGCGCACCAACAACATCTGGTCCGGCGATCTCGTCGCCTTCAACCCCGGTGAGGCTCTGGGACAAATCCCCTTGCCCGCCATGGATAATGAACTTCCCATGCTTTTGCGGGATCGCGCCGGGCTGAAGGCCACTGTGTCGCCCCGGTCGGTGGGCGTCTCTTTCGATGTGGACACGCCAGTGGATCTTGAGGTGCTGGCGCTGCACCCGGGCGCCGGCCCCAAAACCCGCGAAGTTCTGGCGCAGCTTGGGCTGGATGCCCAACGGCTCCGCCGGGCCGCCGGGGCGCTGATGGACCCCCACGCGGAGGTCTTTATCTTCGGACGGCTTGGCGCCGGCCTCTACAGCTACCTGGATGCGCATACCGAATGCAAGCTCAGGGTGTTCTCCGAAGAACGGGGAATGCGGGCTCTGGGCAGGCTGGCCGGGGGGGAGGTCGTCTCTTTGCTGGGGCTGCTTCTGGAGGAGGTGGGAGAGGAGCGATTCTTCCAGCACCTGGGCCGGGTCTGCCAGGCGGCGTTTATCGACACCCGGGTGCTCTTTGCCCACATGAAGAGAGATCCTTCCCGCTCGGATCGCTTCAACTCGGACCTGGGGCGGTCCGGGGCGGTCCATGACGATTTCGTGCGGCGCTTCACCGAGACCGCGACGGCGGCGCCGATACCGGTGATCCTGGGCGGGCATTCCCTGTTCTTCGGAGGGATCATGGCGCTGGTGGACGCCAGGCTGGGTGGGTAATCCATCAGAAAAGTTTATTATTATTTAAGTTGGGGCAGGAACCTTTTGGAAAATGTCGAATAACTTTCTTGCTAGGATCTGGTAAAAGCTAAAAGATGCGGCAAAATTTGGCTGACGAATCCAGGGCATAAAGTGCAGGTGTGACGGGCGATGCTGACACAGGATGGGGATAATGCGCTCCGGGTCGGGGCCGAGCAGCTTGAACAGGCGATCAGGCAGATCCGGGGGATCATCAGCAACCGGGTGGTTATGGATCAGGAGGGCCGGATCTCCGAGGTCCATGTTCTGGCGAGCCGGCACCGCAACGCCAAGCAGATTGTGCGCGACGTGGAAGCGGTGTGCATGGCGCAATTCGCGCTGCCGGTGGATCACCGGCGGGTCAGCGTGGCGCAGATTGAGGAGGAGAACGCGGGCCAGGCCTCCTTTCTGGCCAGGCTGCGCCTGCAGTCGGTAACCATCAGCTCCTCCGGCGGGATTCTGGAGGTCAGGGTAACCCTGAAATCCGAGGATCAAGTTTACGAGGGAAAGGTTTCCGGCCCGATCACCGCCACCAACCGGTTGCGCCTGGTGGCGGCCGCGACCATCGATGCGGTGGAGGATTATCTCCGGGGAACCTGCAATTTCATTCTGGACGATGTGGTTCCCTTTGAGATTGGCCAGTTTGAAGGGGTTCTGGTGGGGTTGACCCTGGTGACTCCCTTTAGCGAGGAGGGCCTGGTGGGATCTTCGATGCTTCGCCCGGACAGCGGTGAATCCGCGGTGGTTCTGGCGGTGCTGAACGCCATCAACCGCCGGGTGTCGCTGATTGCGGGCGCCGAGGCGGGTTGAGCCGCCGGAGGCCGGGGAGCGCAATGGATTACAACCGGGGCCGGGCGCCGGTAAGGCCGGACGTAAGCCGGGCGGGGGTGGAATCCCTCGAGCCCGCTTTTTTATTTAGCGAAAGGCGGGGCCGTTATGCCATCTTCTCCTGCCAGGCCTTGTTTCCTGCCAGGCCTTGCCTCCTGATCAGCCTTGTCTCCCGAAGCGAAAAATGCTATAATGTACTGGTGCAATGAGGGGTTTGCATGGAAGGGGATAACAATGCTGGGCTTTTTGCGGAACCTTTTTGACAATAACGATAAAGAGATCCGGCGGCTGGCGGAGACCGTGGAAGTGATCAACAGCTGGGAGCCGGAGATTGAAAAGCTCACCGATGCGCAATTGCAGGCCAAGACGGCCGAGTTCAAGCAGCGGCTGGCCGACGGCCAGAGCCTGGATGAAATATTGCCGGAGGCTTTTGCCGTGGTCCGGGAGGCCTCAAGGCGCACCTTGAAGATGCGCCACTTCGACGTGCAGCTGATGGGCGGCATCGTCCTCCACGAAGGCAAGATCGCCGAAATGAAGACCGGCGAGGGCAAGACCCTGGCGGCGACACTGCCGGTCTACCTGAATGCGCTTACCGGCAAGGGCGTCCATGTGGTGACCGTGAACGACTATCTGGCCAGGCGCGACGCGGAATGGATGGGGCAGATCTACAAGTTCCTGGGGTTGAGCGTGGGGGTGATCCTCCACGACCTGGACTTCGCCCAGCGCCGGGAGGCGTACAACTGCGACGTCGCCTACGGGACCAACAACGAATTCGGCTTTGACTACCTCAGGGACAACATGGTCTTCAACGCCGAGGAGATGGTCCAGCGGGACATGAACTACGCCATCGTGGACGAGGTGGACAGCATCCTCATCGACGAGGCGCGCACGCCGCTGATCATCTCCGGCCAGGCCGAGGAGTCCACCGACCTGTACTACCGCTTTGCCAGGCTGGTGCCCCGGCTGCAGAAGGAGAAGGACTACACGGTGGATGAGAAGGCCCACACGGTGGCCATCAATGAAGAAGGCGTGGCCAAGGTGGAGAAGATGCTGGGCGTGGAGAACCTGTACGATGAAAGCCACATCGAGTTGACCCACCACCTCAACCAGGCCCTGAAGGCTCATGCGCTGATGAAGCGGGACCGGGACTACGTGGTGAAGGACGGCCAGGTGATCATCGTGGATGAATTCACCGGGCGGTTGATGTTCGGCCGCCGGTACAGCGACGGGCTGCACCAGGCCATCGAGGCCAAGGAAGGCGTGAAGATCGAGAAGGAGAGCCAGACGCTGGCGACGATCACCTTCCAGAACTATTTCCGGATGTACGAGAAGCTGGCGGGCATGACCGGCACCGCCAAGACCGAGGAGAACGAGTTCTACAAGATCTACGGCCTGGAGGTGGTGGTGATCCCCACCAACCAGCCGATGATCCGCAAGGACTTTCCGGATGTGGTCTTCAAGACGGAGCGGGCCAAGTTCAAGGCGGTGGCCGACGAGATCGAGGACTGGTACCGGAAGGGGCGGCCGGTGCTGGTGGGCACCATCTCCATCGAGAAGTCCGAGCTGTTGAGCGACATGCTCAAAAAGCGCGGAGTACCGCACCAGGTGCTCAACGCCAAGTACCATGAAAAAGAGGCGGAGATCATCGCCCAGGCCGGTCAGAGGAATACCGTGACCATCGCCACCAACATGGCGGGCCGCGGGACCGACATCGTGCTGGGCGAGGGCGTGGTGGACCTTGGCGGCCTGCACATCATCGGCACCGAGCGGCATGAAAGCCGCCGGATCGACAACCAGTTGCGGGGCCGTTCCGGGCGGCAGGGGGATCCCGGTTCTTCCCGGTTTTACGTATCGCTGGAGGACGATCTGATGCGGCTTTTCGGGTCGCAGCGGATCATGGGGATCATGGACCGGCTTGGATGGCAGGAGGATCAGCCCATCGAGCATAACCAGATCGCCCGGGCCATTGAAAACGCCCAGAAGAAGGTGGAGGCGCACCACTTCGACATCCGCAAGCACGTTCTGGAATATGATGACGTGATGAACCAGCAGCGCGAGGTGATCTACGCGCAACGGCGCAAACTCCTGCGGGGGGAGACCGTCCAAAAGAACATCCTGGAGATGGTGATCAAGGTCCTGGAGGAAGCGCTGGAGACCTACGCCAGCGAGAAGGTTTACCCGGAGGACTGGGATCTGGAGGCGCTGTCGGAGCATGTAAACCAGGTGCTGGCGCTGCGGGACAGGGACCTGGTGAAGCCGGAGGACCTGGATATTCGCGACCGCGCCGAGTTAAAGGCCAGGCTGGCGGATCTGGCAACCCAGACCTACAGCAGGCGGGAGGCCGAGATCGGCGGCGAGCAGATGCGGACCATCGAGCGGATCATTCTGCTCCGGACCATCGACGGCAAATGGATGGATCACTTGAAGGACATGGACGATCTCCGGGAGGGCATCGGGCTCCGGGCTTACGGCCAGCGCGAGCCGCTTCTGGAGTACAAGTTCGAGGCTTTTGAGATGTTCAAGGCCATGACCGACAGCATCCAGGAGGATGTGGTCCGGTATATCTTCCGGGTGCAGCTGATTTCCGAAGAGGAAGAGGCGCAGCAGCACCGGCTGCGTAATATCCGCACCAATCGCGACGCCAGCGGCACGGTGGACGGGACGCGCACGCCGGTCCGGACCGGGCCGAAGGTGGGCAGAAACGACCCCTGCCCGTGCGGCAGCGGCAAAAAGTACAAGAAGTGCTGCGGGGCTAATTAAAAGGAAAGAGGCGATGACCATGCTTTTGACGGACTTGAAGGCTCCGGTGCAGGGCGTGCTGAAACAGATTGAGGATTTGAGGGCTTACCTTTGACCTGGAGGCCAAGCGCCGCGAGATTGCGGAATTGGAGGGCAAGATGTCCGCGCCGGACTTCTGGGATGACCAGTCCCGGGCGCAAAAGATCATCCAGGCTCTGAATAGCCTGAGGGCGAGAGTGGAACGCTGGGAAGGGCTGCATAAACGGGGCGAGGACCTGCAGGTCCTCCTGGAACTCGGCCTGGAAGAAGACGACCAGGATCTGGCCGGGGAGATAGAGACGTCCGTTGGCGACCTCCAGCGCGACGTGGACCAGATGCAGCTGGATTTGATGCTGAGCGGCAAGTACGACCGCAACAACGCGATCCTGGCCATTCACCCCGGGGCGGGGGGCACCGAATCCCAGGACTGGGCGGAGATGCTCCTCAGGATGTACACCCGGTGGGGGGAGAAGCGCGGTTACCAGGTGGAGACCCTGGACCTCTTGCCAGGCGATGAGGCGGGGCTCAAGAGCGCGACCCTGATGATCAGCGGGGAAAACGCCTATGGGTACCTGAAAGCCGAGAAGGGCGTGCACCGGCTGGTGCGGATCTCGCCCTTTGACGCCTCGGGGAGGCGCCACACCTCGTTCGCCTCGGTGGATGTCCTGCCGGAGGTCGATGACGATACGGATATCGTGATCAACCCGGTGGAATTGAAGATTGACACCTACCGCTCCAGCAGCGCGGGCGGCCAGCATGTGAACAAAACCGAGTCGGCGATCCGGATTACGCATCTGCCGACGGGAATCATCGTGCAGTGCCAGAATGAGCGCTCCCAGCACAGCAACCGGGAGTCGGCCATGAAAATTCTCAGGGCCAGGCTTCTGGAGCGGCGGCTGGCGGAGCAGCAGGAACAGATCAACGCGTTGCGGGGGGAACACGGGGAGATCGCCTGGGGGAACCAGATCCGTTCCTATGTCTTCTGCCCGTACACGATGGTGAAGGATCACCGGACGGAGGCCGAGATGGGCAACGTGAACGCGGTGATGGACGGGGAGATCGATCCGTTCATCGAGGCGTTTCTCAAGCAGAAGAAGGTTTAGAGCGAAGTCGAGGTACTCCGCGCTGAGGCCGCGGGGTACCCCTTTTTACATCACCTGGAAGCGGGGGTGCGCAATGGCGTCAAGAATGGCCTCCAAGGGGTATGCCGTGTCGCTGGTTCTGGTGGCCGTGGCGGCTCTGGTGGCGGTGGGCGGCCAGTGGTTCTTGCCCGGCTTCTTTGAACGGCTGGTGGCCGCCGAGATGTCCCGCATGGTCAAGGCCAAGACGGTGGATGTGCAGATCACGACCGTCCCCCCTTACCGGCTGCTGTCCGGATCTTTTGACACCCTGCGCATCGATATCCGGGGCGCCAAATTCGGGGAACTTGCGGTGAGCGGCTTCTTCATCGACGCCCGCGGGCTGGATGTGGACGTGCGCGAGCTTCTGGCCCGGCGCAAATTCGTGATCAGCAGGGTGGACCGGCTGCAGTCGACCTTGATGCTTACCGAGGGCGACCTGAGCGATTATTTTACCAGGACCGTCACCAAGGGGAGGGTCACTTCGGTGCGCCTGGTGGATGGCAAGGCCATTGTGGCCGGCAGCGTCCCCTTTTTGAGCACCAACCTGGACGTAAACCTGATCGGGAGTTTCGCCATTGAAAAACCCACCACCGTCCGGTTTGTGCCCGAGGAGCTGTCGGTGCAGCGGACGCTTCTGCCCAAATTTCTTCTGAACAATTTCATCGTCAAGGAGGCTTTTGCCGTCCCGATCCGGGTGGAGGACCTGCCGGTGCCGCTTCAGATCACCGACATCCGGGTGGAGCGGGGGCGGCTCTTCATGTTTGCCGAAAAGGATTCCGGCGGAAATGATTCAGGTGGAAATGATCCGGGTGGAAAGGAGACCAGCGGCAAGGAATCGGGCGGCGGGTATTGAACTATACTAGGGACATGCAGGTAAAACGGGGCAGCCGGGGACACGGCAGTTAAGATGCGATAATCAGGGCACTGAGGCCAAGACACGGACGGGTGGAGCGCGAGGGCATGGGCAAGGATATTGACAAGGATATGGATAAGGGAATCGACAAGGGCGGAGATCAGGGCGATTATCCTCTCTGGAAAATGGATCTGGCGGGAAAGGTCCTCCTTTTCGGCGTGGCAATTGGCCTCGTAGCCGCGGCGTGGGCGGTGGCCGCCCGATACCGGTCCGAGGCGCTCAACAGGACCGTGGAACTGGTGGTGGATTTTCCCGACGCCAACCAGGTGGCGCGCAGCGACGGGGAGCCCGTCCTTTCGGTTTTGGAGGGATTCAGGACCGCGGGGGTGGGCTCGCTGGGGGTTACGGAGTTTACCCTGGAGCACCGGATTCGCGACGGCAGTGTGCGGGCGGCGGCTGGACGGGAATTGCTGGAGGCCAGGGCGCTTTCCGCGCCCGTGGAACCTGGTTTTGCGGAACTGGTGCGCACCCGGCGGGTCTTTCCGACGCATACCTATCTCACATTACCGGTCGCCGTCGGCGAGCCTGCGGGTACAATGCCGGGGCCGGGGTTAACGGCGGGGCGGTATTTTGACTTCATCGCCCGGGCGGTTCAGATCCGGCTGCGAGGAGAGGTTGCGGCCACCAGATACCACGCGGGCGGCTGGCCGGTGGTGGACATCGCCAGAGATCCGGCGGATCTCACGGATCTGGAACTCGGGCCGTCCGATCGGGAGATCGCTCTGGCGCGGCATGCGGGGCTCAAGGTGGTGCCGCGGTTCAGCAACTTTGCCAGCATGACCCCCGAGAAGTTCGGGTTTTTTCTGGAGCAGATCCCACGGGAGAGCCGGCTGGTGATCTTTTCGGGCAAGGAAGTGGCGGGAGCGCCGCATTATGTGGGCGAGGTGGCCGCGGAACTGGCGCACCGCAGGATGCTTTTCGGCATGGTCGAATTTGCGGATCAGGCGGGGGAGAAGGCGCTGGCCAAAGACCTGCGCCTGCGGGTGGTGAGGGTGCACAGCATCACCCCGAAGGAGATGCGGGTTCTTTCCAGGCGCGCCGCGGTCGAGCGCCTGGTGCGCGCCGTGCGGGAGCGCAATATCCGGGTGTTATACCTGAGGCTTTTTCCGGTGCGTCCGGGGGGCGAACTCGCCGGGGAGATGGCGGAATTTCCGGCTGCCGGCATTGGCGGCTCGGGAGGCGGGCTTGACGCCGCCGGGCCGGAAAGCGGCGAGGCGGTCCAGCAGGCCTGGCTGGGCGGAAAGGGCCCACACGGCTCTTTAACGGAGTACAATGTTTCTTACATAGTTGAAGTGGTCGACGGGTTGAAATGGGCGGGATACCATATCGGCCAGGCCGGGGTGTTCAAGGGATTTCGAATCCCGCTCTGGGCCTGGCTGGCCATGGCGGCCGGGGCGCTGGCCGGCGGGCTGTTGCTCGTGCGCCGGTTCGTGATCGTTCCGGCGGGGTGGCTGCTTGGGCTCTATGGGCTGGGGCTGCTTGGCAGCGCCATTTTGCTGTGGAGCGGCCGGGGGATCCTGATCCGGCAAACGCTGGCGCTTCTGGCCGGGGTTTCTTTCCCCGCTCTGGCGGGGCTGGGGCCGGCGGCCAATTTGCTGAGGCTGCACCAGGCCGGGGGAGACCGGGAGTCTTTGGCAACCGGTAAATCTGTTAAATCCGCGGTGACAGGGGTACCTGCCGCAGGAAAGGGACCAGGCGTGAAAAGCAGTTGGCCCGGCTGGCCTGGCTGGCGGGCGATCCTCAAGGCTCTGGGCGCTTTCTGGGCGGCCGCCCTGGTCTCCCTGGCCGGGGCGCTCCTGGTGGCCGGGTTGCTCAGTGATGTCTCATTCATGCTCAAGGTGAACCAGTTTGTCGGGGTGAAGGCGCTGCACGTGCTCCCGGTGGCGCTGGTCTTCTTCTACATTTTGTGGCAGATCACCGCTCCTTCGGAAGGCGGCCGCCCGGTGACGCCGCGGCGGTTCTGGCGGGCGATGGTTTCCATGCTGAGGCGTCCGGTGACCTTTGAATTCCTGGCCTGGACGGCGCTGGCGGGTCTAATCGGGCTGATTTACGTGTTGCGGACCGGAAATGATTCCGGCCTCCCCATTCCCGGCCTGGAGACCAGGTTCCGCGGCTTGCTGGAGGCTTTTTTGGGAGTGCGTCCCCGGACCAAGGAATTTCTTATCGGGCATCCCGCCTTTATTCTGGCGGTGTACCTGGCGGCGCGCGGGGCTGTCGCCCGGGGCGGCGTGGATGGGCATGATGAGCAGGCTGCGCGTCCCGGGGCGCGGCGGCTCTTCTGGGTGGCCTGGCCGCTCCTTCTGGCCGGTGTCATCGGCCAGCTTTCCATGGTCAACACCTTTTCACACATCCACACGCCGCTGGCGGTCTCTGTCGCCCGGACAGCCCTGGCCCTGGTTTTTGGGTCGATAATCGGGATTCTGGCCATGGCGCTGGTGGAAATTGCGGCAGCTTCCGGTTTCGGCAGGCGGCCAGGCCGGGCCGGCGCCGGGGATGACGGGTCCGGGCGGGGATGATCCGAACAAGCCGAACGAGTCGATATGGGCGGGCGTGAGCGAGGATGAGCAAGGTTGTGATCTCCGGCTATTATGGCTTTGGGAACGCAGGCGATGAGGCGGTCTTGGCCGCAATAATCCAGGCGCTCCGACGGGTGGAGCCGGAACTGGCGATTACCGTCCTCTCCTGGACGGCGCTGGCGGGTCTAATCGGGCTGATTTACGTGTTGCGGACCGGAAATGATTCCGGCCTCCCCATTCCCGGCCTGGAGACCAGGTTCCGCGGCTTGCTGGAGGCTTTTTTGGGAGTGCG
>JAMCQP010000027.1 GCA_023381695.1 Bacillota bacterium
TTTGCTTTCCCTGAAAGGCTAAATTCCTGCCCTTTGCCACTATTTAATCGGGGCACGCTAAAAGGCGGGGAACAACCCCGCCTCATAAGACTTTAAATCTAATCAACCGCCGTTCGTCACCGGTAGCCGTCCGCGTACATCTCCTTCTGCAACTTCAGGATCGCCCGTTTTTCGATACGCGACACATAGGATCTGGAGATCCCCAGGATCCGCGAGATCTCCCGCTGCGTCCGCGAACTGCCGTTGGCCAACCCGTAGCGCAACTCCAAAACCCGCTTTTCCCTCCTGTTCAAGCAGCGGATCTTCTCGTAAAGCTTGGATTGCTCGACCTCGTCTTCCACCCGCTCGGCGACAACGTCGCCGGTGGTGCCCAGGATGTCGATGAGACGGATCTCGTTGCCTTCCCGATCAGAGCCGATCGGGTCGTAAAGCATGACCTCCCCCTTGGTTCTCTTGATGGCCCGGAGATGCATCAGAATTTCATTTTCAATGCACCGGGCCGCATAAGTGGCCAACCTCGTCTTCTTGTGCCGGTCAAAGGTCTTGATGGCCTTGATCAAACCGATGGTCCCGATGGAGATCAGGTCGTCGTTGTCCTGGCCCGTATTGTCGAACTTCTTGACGATATGCGCCACCAGCCGGAGGTTGTGTTCGACCAGTATGTTCCGCGCGGTTTCTTCCCCGGCTTCCATTCTCTTCAGGTACTCCAGCTCCTCGCCCTCCGGCAACGGCTGCGGGAAGGCATTATTGTTGGAGATGTAGGAGATCAGGAGCATAACGCCCTGAAGGACGGAAGAAGCCAGGGCAATAAGTGGGATTGGCAACACGCCGAAAACACCTCCCGTATGTGGGATCCTCAACCCATTATCCGCTCCTTGAGAATCCTTAACATCTTATGAGGCATCCGGCGGAGATGTTCCTCGACTTTCTTCTCACCGCAAGTACTTTTGCTGGTTCCTCAACTGCTCCGCAAAGGTGCGGCTGAAAGCGTGCGAACCGTCCGGCTTGGCCACAAAATAGAGGTAGTCGACCTTCCCCGGCCTGGCGGCCGCAATCAGGGAGGAGAGGCCGGGATTGCCGATGGGCCCCGGAGGAAGACCGTAATATTTGTAAGTGTTGTAGGGCGACTCAACCTGGAGATCCTTCTCATAGAGCTTCCGGCTGTTGCGCCCGAGCACATAGTTCACCGTCGCGCAGGACTGCAGCTTCATTCCCTTGTTCAACCGGTTGACGAAGATCCCGGCGATAATCGGGCGGTCGGATGCCACCTGCGCCTCTCGCTCGACGATGGACGCCAGGGTGACCATCTGGTGCAGGCTGAACCGCTTGCGCATGCTGCTTCCCTCGTAGTAGGGCAGGGCCACCTGCAGGAACCGGTTTACCATGGTCTTGATGATCCCGGCTTCTCCCAACTCCTGGGTAAACTGGTAGGTATCGGGAAAGAGAAACCCTTCCAGGCTGGCCTCTTTCTCCAGCGGGGCCGGTGTCTGATCGCCATAAACCGCCGCCGGTTTTTCCACCAGGCTTAAAAATGTCTTCGCATTGGCCAGGCCGTTGTCCGCCAGCCGGGCCGCAATCTGCCTGGCGGTAAAACCTTCGGGGATGGTGACGTAGACAGCCGTGACGCCGCCCCGCCGGAGCTGCTCGATAATCTGGGCCGTGCTCTGATGCGGGCTGAAGAGGTATTGTCCCGCCTGCAACCGCCCATCCGACAGGCTCGCCTTGCTGGCAAAGCGGAAGACCAGCTTATTTACCGGTATACCCCGGCTTTGCAGAATTATGATGATCTCCCGGGTGCTGGATCCCTTGGGGATCCCCACCTGAACCGAGTGATAAGCCGGTTCTTTCGCCACCGGCGTAAATGTCTTCACCACCAGAGTGGACAACACCAGGGAAACCGCCAGCCCCGCCAGCAAAAGGAGCCATCCCAGGCGGGCCTGCTCCTTGATCCTGCCAACCGCCCGGTTGAACAAGATCGATATTTGCGGGGCAAGAGCCCCCGGCAATTCTTTAAAGCCAAATACCGCGGAACCTTTCCGCAACATGCTCACCTCGCCCTCCTATTATACCTTATCGGAGGCGGGATGACAAACCATAACCAGAAGCAACAGGCCAAAAAGCGATAGACCAATTGATTTGATCTATCGCTGTGAAGGGGGAGTAACGGAGGAGGCGCCTCTCATCCTCTCACCATTTTATTAACCGGAATCCAAAATGGTGCAAACGCCTCCCGCTTTACTTATCCTCCTCGGATTCGGCCATTTCGTCCAGTACCTTGACCACCCGGTCGAACTCGTCGTCGTCCTCGATGTCCACCAGCACATCCTCTCCGTCGGCGCCGGTTTCAATCCGGAAGATCACCGCGGAGGCGTCCTCTTCATCCTTCTCTTCCTCCGGCAGGAGCACGGCATACCTGTTCCCGGCGACTTCCACCACGTCCAGTACCACAAAGCGGTGTTCAAGTCCATCCTCGTCCACCAGGGTAATCTCTTCCCATTCTTCTGTCATGCTCTTCTCCATTCCGGACGGCCTGTCGGGAGACCATCCATTTTATCTGAACCCAACGGCACATCGTATCTCCGTTTCCACGAGGCTAGGCCCGCGGCTTGCTATCCAGGTAAGCGCGCAGGATTATGGCCGCAGCCACCTTATCCACCACCTGCTTTCTCTTGGCACGGCTCATATCCCCCTCCAGCAAGGCGCGCTGGGCGGCTACCGTGCTCAGACGCTCATCCCAGAAAGTAAACCTTGGCGCCAGACCCATCTCTTCCAACCTGGCCTCCAACATCGCCGCGAATTCCTGCGCCTTCCGAGCCGCTTCACCCATGGAGCCATTCATGTGCCGAGGAAGTCCGACCACCACCTCGCCAACCTCATTCTCACCGATCAGAGCGCTCAGCCTGGCTAAATCCCGATCCAGGCCCGCCCTCTGGATGACCTCCACACCGCTGGCCGTGATTCCCAGCGGATCGCTGATCGCCACCCCGATGCGGCGTTCGCCAAGATCCAGACCCAAGACCCGCATGTCGCACCCCAATCGTGCTAACCCCCGCAAGGGGTTATATGAATTAGATGATCTTTATGGCGAATTGCGGGCAGGCAGCGCCGCAATATCCGCATAGAACGCACCGCGCGGGATCGGACGCCGCCCTGCCGCCTGCAACCTTGATCGCGCCCTGCGGGCAAGCTTCCACGCACCGGCCGCAACCCTCGCACCACTCCTCCACGTGGAGGGTCCTGGGTTGCGCCGCCACCCGCGCCTGAAGCGCGGCCAGATCGGCTTCATCTTCATGCCGTGATCCGGAAAAGTAGCGGACGTTCAACTCCACTTCCGCCACGCTCTTCATCCCCACCGCCACGGCATCGATCTCCGGCTGCTGCAACAGAAAATCGAAGGCTGCCGCGGCCCCCTGCATCAGATGGCCGCCTCCCAGGGGCTTCATGGTGTAAATGCCCTTCCCGGCCCCTTTGGCCTCCTTGATGGCCGCCAGCATCTCATCCGCCGCGCCGTCCAGTATCCCGATTCCGGCCCGGTTGATCAGGGGGTGGATGACATCGATCTCCGGCATGAGGGTCGCCGCCCGGACCGCCGCCACCGCATGGGTGGAGACTCCCACGGCGCCGATCAAACCTCTGGCCTTTGCCTCCAGGAGGTATTCCAGGGCAGGACGATGTCCCCGCAGGGTAAGCGCCGACTCCTGCTCGTGGAGCATGAAGACGCTCACGCGATCCATCCCCAGCGCCTGGCGGGCTTCCTCC
Source organism: Bacillota bacterium (assembly GCA_023381695.1). GTDB lineage: Bacteria > Bacillota > UBA5301 > JAMCQP01 > JAMCQP01 > JAMCQP01. The sequence goes on from JAMCQP010000027.1 coordinate 3,760, forward strand.
ACGCTCTGGCGCATTCCCTCATAAGTATACGCATACGACTTGCTGGCAATGTGCACCACGCCGGAAAATCCATTCAGAGCCTGCCGGATATGGGGGTAAGTCTTGTAAAGTTGCGCTGTGTCGAAAAAGTTTACGCCAAGAGCCAGCGCCCGGCGGATGATGGAACTTGCCTCGGGCAGAGGAAGATTGGCCTGCAACGGCCCCACGGTCAAAACCCCGAAACAGAGCCTGGAAACCACCAGGCCGGTCCCGCCCAACTCCCGGTATTCCAAAACGGCACCTTCACTTCTGCTTAAACGGTTCCCCGGGGGAAGGCTCCCGGATCACCACGCTTATCAAACGGTCCCAGCCTGGAAGCTTGCCCTTCCCACGAACGTCGATCTTGAACGAGCTGATCTGAGGAAGCTGCCGGAGCCGGGCCTCAGCCGCCTTCAAGTTCTTCCCCAGGACCGCCTCCACCACTTTGGCCCGATCCACCCTCTCGTAGTACCAACCCTCCGCAACCACGTGAAGACGGGCTTCTTGCTTGTTGAAGGACTCCAGCCGGATCTGCCTCAGGATGAGCCGGTTGCTGAAACGCAGGTCCTTCCTGGCGCGGTCCCGGTCGTACAGGGGCAGCACCGCCTTCTCCAGAGCTTTGCGCTCCACCTTCCAGCCGGCGCCGTGGACGGTGGCGGTGGCCTTCACCTCCTCCGTCTCCTCGCCAACGGCGGAGCCAAAGACTATTCCCACCAGTTCGGCGCCCACGCTGGGCTCCACCAGATAATCCCCGGCGGCGATCCCCTCTTTCAGGACGGCCGCGGCCCTGGCTTCCATATCCCTTTCAATAAGGGTTTTTAAATGGTTCAGGTCGGATTCGGTCACGGTGGTGGCGATCCTGTCCTCGCCGCCGGAGGTGGGATCCGGATTGATCACCCGCAAAGTCCCGTCGGTCTTTCCCTCCAGGACGGTAATCCTGGCCCTGCCGACATTGCCGGAGGTGCCGGGTTCCATGGCCGCCACGTTGACCTCTTCCTGGCCAGCCCGGAGGCCTACCGGGACCTGCATGAAATACTCGGTGGATACCGCGGGCACCACGACCCCCTCAAGGGAACGGAACCTGATCCCGCTGCCGGTGGCAAAGACGGTCCCCTCCGGCAACCGGACCGACTTGCTGCCCTGGTTGAATACCGTCACCACGCCTTTGGCCGGTGTGATTCCCTCCACCTTTTTCCCGGTGGCACGGATCTGTTCCGTAAACGTGAAATCCGACGCCACCCTTGCCGTAGCCACCCTGGCCATCTTGTCGCTCCCCGCGGCGGCCGGCCCTTCCAGATCCGCCCTTTTCGCGCTCCCGTACCGCGCAAGCACCTGAAACTCCTGAACCTCTTTCTGGACCGCAGGGCTGACCACCACCTCCGCGCCGGGATTCATCCACAACATAAACCCGCCCAGCAGTAACGCAAACGCCAGAAGGAGCGACAGGCGCACGGAGCGAAGTGAGATCCAGCCGGAAAAGCCGCCGGACCGGACGTGTTTTCCGCCGGCAGCCGCCGTCCGCGCCCCGTCCTGGTGCACATCCAGGCTCTCAAAATCCTCCCGCCCGGGATAAACCCTGATGCCACAATCCTGCGCCAACCGCTGGACCGCCGTGTCCGCGGAGATCAGCACCACCTGCTTGGCCTCTTTTTGGGCATAAAAAAGCAGGAGGCGCATATTGACTTCGTTTCGGAGCACCCTGGCATCCTCCGGGATCTCGAAGACAACCACGCCTTCCGTGGAGTCCATCAGGCGACGGATCAGCGCGTTGATCTGATCCCCGGCGCCAACCGTCAAATACTTGTACGGCGCGGGCATAAAGTGTTCACCGCCTCAAAGTTGGAAACCCCCCACATCAAATCAGGAGATCTTCGCATGGGTCAGATACCCTCTCACCAATTCTTCCAGCAACTCATCCCGTTCCACGTTGCGAATCAAAGTTCGCGCGTTGAGGTGGCTGGTGATGTATGTGGGGTCGCCGGAAAGAAGGTAACCTACAATCTGGCTGACAGGGTTGTATCCCTTTTCCGTGAGCGCCTGGTGCACGATCCGCAGAATTTGCGCTACATCTCGAATCTCCTCGTCAGGAACCTTAAATTGTCTGGTGCGATCCAGAGCCTCCTCCGTCATGGCTTGCGACCTCCCCCCTCCTGTCAGATAAACGATATTTAAAAAGTATATTCCACGCGCCGGGTCGTTCTCCTTTAATTATTGCAACTGCTGGCTGATCAGGTCTCTGGCCGTGTCCAGGGCCGCCGCCAGCTTGGCGGGATCCTTGCCGCCGGCCTGCGCCATGTCCGGACGCCCGCCACCGCCGCCGCCAGCCACCTTGGCCGCGGCCTTGAGCAGGTTGCCGGCGTGCACTCCCCGGGAGACGGCATCGGGGGTCGCCATGGCCACCAGAGAGACCTTTCCGCTCTCGGCGGTTCCCAGGACCACCACGCCGGAACCAAGCCTGGCCCGCAACTGGTCGCCCATGTCGCGCAGCGCCTCGGCGTCCATGTGCTCCACCGTGGCCACCACCGCCTTGACCCCGGCAACCTCGATCGCCTGGTTGAGGAGTTCTCCCACCTTGTTAACGGCCATCTTCCGCTTGAAAAGCGTGGCCTCCCGTTCCAGATCCTTGAAATCGGCCAGCAACTTCTCCACCCGTTCCACCACGTTCTCCGGGGCCACCTTGAGCCTGTCGCAGAGCGACCGGAGCGCCTTCTCCCTGGCGTCCATCTCTTCCAGGGCGCCCTTCCCGGTCACCGCCTCAATCCTTCTTGTCCCGGCGGCGATGCCGTTTTCGGAGAGGATCTTGAAGAGCCCGATCTGGCCCGTCGCCTTAAGATGGGTTCCCCCGCAGAGTTCGGTGCTGAAGTCGCCCATGGAAACCACCCGGACCACGTCGCCGTACTTCTCGCCGAAGAGGGCGGTAGCCTCCATCTTCATGGCCTGCTCCAGAGTGGTCACCTGGGTGGTGATTGGCAGGTTCGCCATGACCATTTCATTCACGATCTTTTCCACTTTAAAGAGTTCCTCGTCGGTCACGGGGGCAAAGTGGGTGAAATCAAACCGCAGCCTGTCCGGGGTGACCAGTGACCCGGCCTGGTTGGCGTGATTGCCCAGGACGATCTTCAACGCTTTGTGCAAAAGGTGGGTCGCCGAATGGTTGCGGGCGGTGGCCAGCCTGTCCCTCCCATAAACGGAAGCCAGCACGCGGTCGCCCACGCGCAGGCCGCCGGCCGTAACCAGACCCTTGTGGACAAAGAGGCCCTCCATTGGCTTGCGCACCTGGTCCACCTTGAACTGGCCGTCGACGCCGGTGATCGTCCCGGTATCCGCCACCTGGCCGCCGCTCTCGGCGTAAAAAGGGGTCGCGTCCAGGATGATCTCCGCTTCCTGGCCGGAGGCGGCCTCAGCGACCTCCTGGCCGTTCCTCGCGATGGCCACGATCTTGCCCTCCACCTCGGTGCGATCATAACCCACAAATTCGGTGCCGAGCCGCTGCCCCAGCAGGGTGAAGACCGCCGATTCCTTCCCGAGATACCCGGTCTCCTGCCGCGCGGCACGGGCCCTTTGGCGCTGCTCCTCCATCGCTCCGGCGAAACCAGCTTCATCCACGCCCAGCCCTTGTTCCGCCGCAATCTCCCTGGTGAGTTCCAGGGGAAAGCCGTAGGTGTCATGCAGGCGGAAGGCGTCCTGCCCTTCGATCTCCCGGCCGCCCCGGCCCTTCACCTTTTCGATGATCTGGCTCAAAAGCGACATCCCCTGGTCCAGGGTGGACTGGAAATGCTCCTCCTCCTGGGCGATCACTTTGAGGAGATAGTCCCGCCGTTCCACAAGCTCCGGATAGGCGCCTTGCATCTGATCGACGACCACCCGGGCCACCTTTGGCAAGAAAGATCCCTCGATGCCCAAAAGCCGCCCGTAGCGCGCCGCGCGCCGCAAAAGCCGCCGGAGAACGTAACCCCGGCCCTCGTTGTCCGGCAGGATGCCGTCTTTGACCATGAAGGTCACGCCCCGGGCATGGTCGGTGATCACCCGGATGGAGACGTCGTTCTTCGGGTCCGCTCCGTACTTTGTCCCGGCCAACCCGGCGATGAAGTTTACGATCGGCTGGATATGGTCGACCTCCATGATGCTGGTTACGCCCTGCAGGTAGGCCGAGGTCCGCTCCAGGCCCATTCCCGTGTCGATGCTCTTTTTCGGCAAAAGATGATATTCGCCGGCCTCATCCTTGTGGTACTGGATGAAGACCAGGTTCCAGATCTCCATAAAGCGGTCGCAACCGCATTCGATGTCGCAATCCGGCTCACCGCAGCCGTAGCCCGGCCCACGGTCCACGAAGATCTCCGAGCAGGGGCCGCAGGGTCCCACCCCGATCTCCCAGAAGTTGGTGTCCTTGCCCAGCCGGACGATCCGCTCCGCGGGCACGCCCACCTTCTTGTTCCAGATCTCGAATGCCTCGTCGTCGTCCAGGTAGATCGTGACCCAGAGCTTTTCCCCGGGGATCTTCAGGTACTCGGTGACAAACTCCCAGGCCCAGGGGATGGCCTCTTCTTTGAAGTAATCGCCGAAGGAGAAGTTGCCCAGCATCTCAAAGAAGGTGCCATGCCGGTCGGTCTTTCCCACGTTGTCGATATCCGGGGTGCGCATGCACGGCTGGCAGGTGGTCGCCCGGGTGGATTCGGGCCTGGCCTTGCCCAGGAAATACGGCTTGAAAGGAACCATGCCGGCGCCGGTCAGAAGCAGGGTCGGATCATCCTTTGGCACCAGAGACGCCCCTGGCAACCGTTTGTGACCCTTGGACTCAAAAAATTTCAAGAACATTTCCCGTAGTTCGGATGACGTGACCACTGCAAGACCCCCAATGTATATAGTAGAATCTGGTACTAATGATACAATACCGCCGCAAGACTTGTCAACACCGCCGACGGGCCGGCCGGCCGGGCGGCGCTCACCACTATCGTCACTTCACCACCCGTGAGGTGATCAACCGCTCCAGCGCAAACTGCAGGATCACCTTGAGGGCGGCGGTAAGCGGGACGGCCACCAGCATCCCGAAGGCGCCCCACAGTTCGGCCCCGGCCAGCACCGCAAAGATCACCGCCACCGGGTGCAAGCCCACCACCTCCTGCATGATCAGCGGGACGACCACGCTGCCCTCGATCTCATGCACGATGGCGATAAGGATGATCACGTACAACACCAGCCACGGCGAACGGCCGATCCCCAGGAGGATGGCCGGCACCGCCCCGATCACCGGGCCGAAGTAGGGGATCACATCAAAAATTCCGGCCAGAAGCCCGATGATCAGCGCATAGGGAACCTTGAGCAAAAACAGCCCGAAGGCGGTGAGCGCTCCCACAAAGAGACTGACCAGCAACTGCCCCCGGATATAGCCGCTCAAAACCTTGTTCAGCCGCTGTCCCAGTTCGAGGAGATCCGCCTGCCAGGCCAACGGGGCCAGCCCGAGGAGTCCTGCCTGGATTGCCTGCAGGTCCCTGGTGAGATAATAGGCCAGGACCGGCGACAGCAGGAGAAAGAGGGTCTGGGAAAAAAGTCCCAGCAGCGTCTCCACTCCCCGCCGGACAAACCCGCGCAGAAAGATCTGCCCCTGCACAATCCCCTCGTCAACCGCCGCCCGGATGGGCGCTGGCAGCGGCGCCCGGTGATACCTGCCCACGGTGTCGCCGGTCAGCTCCTCCAGTCGCCTGGCCTGTTCCGGCAAGGCCGCGATGAACTTGTCCAGTTCGGCCACCAGCGGGGGCACCACAAACACGATGATTGCCGACGCAACCAGGATAAAAATAGCATACGTCAACAAGATCGCCATGACTCGCGGCACCTGCTTGCGCACCAGGAGGTTTACCGCCGGGACCGTAAGATAGGTGATCAGGGCGGCAAAGAAAAAGGGCATGAGCACGCCCCGCACCCTGTATAAGAAAAGCACTGAAAGTAGGACTATCAGTGCAGATAAAGCAATTTTTGCGCGTCTGTTCATAGGCTATCTGATCTTTTTGACAAGCTTCTTCGCCAAGTCATAGGCATCCCTGCCCGTATCTATGGCACGATTGCCGGCGCGGGCCACCAGCCGGAATCTGACCGGCCTTCGCCGCAACCTTCGCACGGATTCCGCGGTCCGCCGGCCCATCCGCCTCACGTTGGCCATGGTGCTTTCCTTTCTGTTGCGTTTGTTGCGCACCCAAAAGGCCAGCGCCGTACCGATGACTCCTCCAGCCAATAAACCCTTCCAGAGTCTGCGCATGATCTCACTCCCTTCTTTCTCCCGGGATTATCATTCTGCATCCCCCGGCTCTTGGGCCCAAAACCTCTTCCCGATCTCCTCCGGCACCACCACTGCATCCTGGCCGACGGTGTAAACATCAGGCATTGGAATTGTTACCCGGCCATCCACAAAGTCCTGGAAAAGGCCGCGGGAGATCTCCATTCCTTCCAGACGTCCCGTCTCCGAGTCAAACAAGATGTCTTCGATTATTCCCAGCGCCTTGCCCGAGCCGGTCCGCACCTGCAACCCGAGCAGTTGAACAGCGGCGTCCTGCAAAGATGGCACCCTATCAACGACCGGCAAATCCAGCAGCTCTTTCGCCCTCCGCGTCCGGGACATCTGGACCACTACCCTCGATCACCCCGCCGCCAATCAGAAGATCCCCCTGGTAATAGACCACGGCCTGGCCCGGGGTAACCGCCCGCTGGGGATCTTTGAAGGTCACCAGCACCCGGCCCCCTTCCACAGGCTCAATCACCGCCGGCGCGGGTTTGATATTGTAGCGGATCTTGGCGGTAACCTCCATTGCTTCTGTTAATGATTCCACCGCCACAAAATTATTATGCGACGCCTTGAGCCTCCTGGCAAAGACCGCCTCGTTGGAGCCGACCACGACCTCGTTCCTGGCGGGATCCAGCGCCACCACGTAAAGAGGTTCCCGGGAAGAGATGCCCAACCCCTTGCGCTGACCGACGGTGTAAAAGGCGACCCCTTCGTGCGTTCCCAGCTCCCGCCCCTTTAGATCCACAATCTTGCCGGGCTTTGCCGCCGGGGGCCAGTAGAACTTTAAAAACCCGCGGTAGTCGTTGTCCGGGACGAAACAGATCTCCTGGCTGTCCGGCTTATCGGCCACCGCCATTTTTCTTTCCGCCGCCATACGCCTGGTCTGAACCTTAGTGTACTCACCCAGGGGCATGAGAATGTGCCGGAGTTGGTCCTGGGTTAAATTGTAAAGCACATAGCTCTGATCCTTGGCAAGGTCCAGCGCCCGCCGGATGGTGTACCGGCCGTACCGGGCGTCAAAGCCGATCCGGGCGTAGTGGCCGGTGGCCACATACTCCGCGTCCAGTTCCCGCGCCTTCTGCAGCAGGGCCGCAAACTTGATCTCCCGGTTGCACTCGATACAGGGGTTGGGCGTCCGGCCACGGGTATACTCCTCGCAGAACTTGTCGATGACCTTCTCCGTGAAGACCCCCTGGAAGTTCAGGACGTAGTAGGGTATCCCGAGCTTCATGGCCACCCGCCTGGCATCCTCCACCGCGGATAACGAACAACAGCCCCCTTCCGCTTCCCCTGCCGCGGGGAGGAAAGAGGGCCAGATCTGCATGGTTATGCCGATACAATCGTACCCTTGCTCCTTGAGCAGGGCGGCCGTGAGCGAGCTGTCCACTCCCCCGCTCATGGCCACCACCACACGCCGTGCTTGCGGCATTCCGGGCCATCCCTCCATCTAGTTGGCCGCCCCGGCATCTTTTGCCTGAGCATCGCCCCTGGCCTTGTTCCGGTAATCGTCGATGGCCTTGTGGAGGGCGTCCGCCGCCAGGTTTGAGCAGTGCATCTTGTGGGACGGCAGCCCGTCCAGAGCCTGCGCCACCGCGGCGTTGGAGATCTGGAGAGCCTCATCCAGCGTCTTGCCCTTCACCAGTTCGGTGACCATGCTGCTGGTGGCGATGGCCGCGCCGCAACCAAAGGTCTTGAACTTGGCATCCATGATCCGGTCATCCTTCACCTTGATCCAGATCTGCATCACATCGCCGCAAACAGGATTCCCTTCCAGCCCGACGCCGTCCGCATCGGGAATCTCACCGACATTGCGCGGGTTCTGGAAATGGTCCATTACCTTTTCCGAATACATAGGATTCCTCTCCCTTCGACCTGAAAATCTCTATCTTATGCGCAGGCCCGAGAAACTTACGCGCGCGCCTGGGAATGCGCCTGGGAATAGAACGGCGACATCGCCCGCAACTTCTCCACAATCCCCGGCAGAACCTCAAGAATGTAGTCCACGTCCTCCTCGGTGTTCTCGTTGCCGAGGGTCAGCCGGAGCGACCCGTGGGCCACCTCATGGGGCATTCCCATGGCCAGGAGCACATGTGACGGCTCAAGTGAGCCGGAAGTGCAGGCCGAGCCGCTGGAGGCCGCAATGCCTTTAAAGTCCAGGTTAAGGAGCATCGACTCGCCTTCAATGTATAGCACGCTGACATTCACGTTGCCCGGCAGGCGCCTGGTTGGATGGCCATTGAGCTTGAGCTCCGGGATCTTCTCCAGAAGGCCGTTCATCAGGCGGTCCCTCAGCCGGATCAGGCGCTCATTTCGGGCGGTCATCCCCTCCTGGGCCAGTTCCAGGGCTTTCGCCAGCCCAACGATTTCGGCCACGTTTTCCGTGCCGGCCCGGCGCTTGCGCTCCTGCCCGCCGCCGTGAATCAACGGCGTCAACTTCGTCCCCCGCCGGACATAAAGGACGCCCACCCCTTTGGGCCCGTAGAACTTGTGCGCCGACATGGAGAGCAGATCGACCTTCAACTCATCCACATTGATGGGCAGGGCCCCCGCGGTCTGCACCGCGTCAGTGTGGAAATAGACCCCCTTTTCACGGGCGATCCGGCCGATCTCGGCAATCGGCTCGATGGTCCCCACCTCGTTATTGGCATGCATGATGGTGATCAGGATCGTATCCGGCCGGATAGCTTTGGCCACCTCATCCGGGCTGACCAGGCCGTCCTCGTCCACCGGCAGGTAGGTCACCTCGAAACCCCGGCTTTCCAGGAACTTGCAGGTGTCAAACACCGCGTGGTGCTCGACGGCCGAGGTGATGACATGCTTCCCCCTGGCTTCATTGGCGAAGGCCGCGCCCTTGATGGCGTAGTTATCCGATTCGGAGCCGCCGCCGGTGAAGATGATCTCCTGGGGCCTGGCGCCGATGATGGCGGCCACTTTCTCCCGGGCGTCCTCGATGGCCTGCTTCGCCTCCCGGCCGTAGAAGTAGAGCGTCGAGGGATTGCCGAACTTCTCGGTGAAATACGGCAACATGGCCTCCAGCACCGCTGGAGCCACCGGCGTCGTCGCTGCATGATCCAGGTAGATGCGTTTCATCGCAAAACTTCCTTTCAAATGAAGTTGAGTCGGATAAATAATGAGACAAATCAGATGTAATACATCGGAGGCGCTTCCCGCGCCTGCATCTTCCTTGCTTCCGCGCTGAGATCCGCAAGGGTGGTGGAATCCAGAACCTGGGTGATGCTGTCGCGAAGCCTCTTCCAGACAATCCTGGTCACACAGGATTCGCTATGGGTGCAGTTGGAAAACTCCTGGCTCTCATCCACGCACTCCACCGGGGCGATGGGGCCCTCCAGGACCCGCACCACATCTCCCACCGTGATCTCTCCCGGCGGCCTGGCCAACTCATAGCCGCCCTGGGCCCCCCGTACGCTGGTGACCAGACCGGCTTTGCGCAAGCTGGCGATCAGCTGCTCCAGGTAATGCTCGGAGATAAACTGCCGCTCCGCAACGCTTTTTAAAGCGATGGGTCCCTCGCCATAATGCAGGGCCAGGTCAATCATCGCCTTGACACCGTACTCTCCTCGCGTGGACAGCCGCACACCCACCACCCCCGTTCCACAACCCGTTTTTAATCCCGACTAATTTAATTGGAATTCTTAATCACATCCTAGCACAACTTTTGGCGGCTGTCAATCATCTGCCCGTAAAATTTTTCTTCGCTAGTCTTTCCTTGAGAACGGCCTCGTAACCGTTGCCGGAAGGGTGGTAATAGACCTGATCCCGGACGTTTTCCGGCAGGTAAACCTGCTCCACGTAATGCCCGGGAAAGTCGTGCGGGTAAAGGTAGCCCTTCCCGTGCCCCAGGCGCTCCGCCCCCTTATATGAAGCGTCCCGCAGGTGCGCCGGCACCGCCATGGCTTTTTCATTCTGCACGTCCTGCATCGCCGCGTGAATCGCCGTGCAGGAGGCGTTGCTCTTCGGCGCGGCGGCGATGTAGATGGCCGCCTGGGCCAACGGGATCTGGGCCTCGGGCAGCCCGACGAACTCCACCGCCTGGGCGGCCGCCGTGGCCACCAGCAATGCCTGGGGGTCCGCATTCCCCACGTCCTCCGCCGCGTGAATCACCAGGCGCCGGGCGATGAAACGGGGATCCTCCCCGGAGCTAATCATCCTGGCCAGCCAGTACACCGCCGCGTCGGGGTTGGAGCCCCGCATGCTCTTGATGAACGCGGAAATCGTATCGTAGTGGTTGTCCCCGCTCTTGTCATACCGGAGCGCCCTGCTCTGGATGGAATCCGCGGCGATCTCCAGGGTGATATGCCGGACGCCGCCGGAATCCGGCTCGGTGGAGAGCACGGCCAGTTCGATGGCGTTCAAGAGGGAACGGGCGTCGCCATCCGCCACGCGAATGAGATGCGCCAGCGCGTCGGAACCCAGGTCCACCCTGAAGTTCCCCAGGCCCCTCTCCCTGTCGGAGAGGGCCCGCCGGGCGATCTCGGCCATCTCCTCGTCGGAGAGAGGCTCCAGCCGGAAGATCCTCGCCCGGGAGATGAGCGGCGAGTTCACCTCAAAAAACGGGTTTTCCGTGGTGGCGCCGACAAAGATGACGGTGCCGTCCTCAACCGCTGGCAAGAGCGCGTCCTGCTGGCTTTTGTTGAAACGGTGGATCTCATCGATGAACAGGATCGTGCGCTTTCCGTACATGCCAAGGCGTTCGGCGGCCTCCTGCAGCACCCTTCTGATGTCCGCCACGCCGGAGGTGACCGCGTTGAGCTGTTCAAAGGCGCACTTTGTAGTGTTGGCGATGACCCGCGCCAGGGTTGTCTTTCCCGTGCCCGGAGGCCCGTGGAAGATCATGGAGGAGAGCCGGTCGGTTTCGATCACCCGCCGTAATAGCTTGCCCGGTCCCACCAGGTGTTCCTGCCCGGCAAAATCCGCCAGGGTCTCCGGCCGCATGCGCGCCGCCAGCGGCGCCTCCTTGCGCAGCCGGTTGGCCGCGCTCTGCTCAAAGAGATCCATTGACCATCGCTCCTTTTAAAAGATCGTTGACCACGACTCCCGCAATAATTAGCCCGGCTACGGACGGGACAAAAGAGATGCTTCCCGGGATCGACCGCCGCATGGTGCATCTCCAGACCGCCTCGTCCTTGTGGGGGCAGACGCAATGCGTGCGGCAATCCACCGCCAGGCTTTTGGTCTCAAGTGGCGGCTCGGTGGAGAAGACCACCTTGACCCCTTTTGAAATCCCCGCCTGGCGCAATTTGACGCGAATCACCTTGGCCAGCGGGCAAGTATGAGTCCTGGAGATGTCCGCAACCTGAAATTTGGTCGGGTCAAGCTTGTTTCCGGCCCCCATGGACGAGACCAGGGGAATGTGCATCGCGCAGGCCCGTTTAATCAGATCCAGTTTGGAAGTCACATGATCAATAGCATCCACCACGTAATCATAATCCGGCCGGAGCAACCTCTCCGCGTTCTCGGCCGAATAAAACTCGCGGACGGCCTCCACCTCCGCCCGGGGGTTGATGGCCAGCACCCGTTCCTTCATCACCTCAACCTTGGGCTTTCCGATCGTGGAGTTCAGAGCGTGAATCTGCCGGTTGGTATTGGTGATGCAAATATCGTCAAAATCCACCAGCACGAGTTTGCCGACCCCGGCCCTGGCCAGTCCTTCAACGGTATACGAACCCACGCCGCCTATGCCGAAGACGGCCACGGTGCTTGCCGCCAGCTTTT
>JAMCQP010000119.1 GCA_023381695.1 Bacillota bacterium
TGATGTCGGAGAAGGTGGACCTCTTCGACAGGGTGTTAAAGTACTTGCAAAATCTGCTACATGGTCGCAAAGACAAAGCCAATCAATGCCCCGAAGATGGCTGAACTCCATGGATTCTGGCCAATCGGGCAGACCCCCGTCCGGCAGCCGATCAACCGGTAATAAAGATAGCCGACCACCGCTCCAATTACCACTCCGGTGATTACTCGCGCCATACTGCTCACTCCCCGGATCTCTTTCCTTGCGGAAGGTATCATACCGAATGTATCATATCGGATTATACCATACCCCGCACCGTAAGTAAATGCTTATCCGAATAAGGAACTTTGGGCACGTTATAACCGTTCCAGGGTATAGAGGTTTCAGACCATCGGGAGAGCGAGGCAGGAGCAAAAGTGAATCTGGACTGGTCGATATTTCGCGCCATCAACGGCCTGACTGGCAAAAACGCCTTGATGGACGCTGTGGTGGTCGCATTTACCAGGTATTCGCCGGTCATCTATGTGGCGATCTTCGCCTGGCTATGGTTTCGCGACGGCAGCGGCCCGCAGGCCCGTCTTAACCGGCGCGTGGTCATCTATGCTGCGTTCAGCACGGCGCTGGCCCTGGGGATCAACCACCTGATTGGAGCTTTTTACTTCAGGCCCCGTCCGTTTTCGGCAGGCGGGGTAAATCTGCTTGTCCCCCCGGTCTCCGATCCGTCGTTTCCCAGCGATCACGGGGCGGCGACCGGCGCGGTGGCGGGAACAGGGCTGGCCATGAACAGGCCCCTTGGCAACGCCCTTTTAATCCTTGCAATCCTGGTCTGGTTGTCCCGCGTCTATGTGGGCCTCCATTATCCGTCCGATGTCCTTGGGGGCGGCCTGATCGGCATCCTGAGCAGCTGCGCGGTACTATACGCCCGGCCCATTCTGGAACCACTGGTGAATTTCATTCTGTCCATCTGGGAGCGCCTGTTCCAATGAGGAAGCCACGGGCATTGCCAGAATATGCCAGCATTACCGGTATCACCAGCGGAGATGCCCCGCGACATAATCACGGGGCATCTCAATTGGCCTGTTTCAAGGGCATCTCCGAGATCGATTTGCCACAGTGATCAATTTGCTACAGCGCCGTATTCTGCGTCGCGCCGGTGTCCTGATCCTGTGCCATGCTCCATTTCACCGGGAACAACACAAAGATCAGGTTCAGAACGATGCCCACCACGGCGGAAGTGGCGATGGACGGCAGGCTCATGCCCCAGATGGGGATGTTGCCGCCCGGAAAAGCCGAACCGCCGATGCCGATCACCAGGATGGTGGCTCCCACCGCCAGTTCCCGCGGATCGAAGAGGTCCACCTTCTCCGACATCATCAACGCCACGCCCTGAAGGCCGATGACCCCGAAGAGGTAGATGGCCAGGCCTCCGGTCACCGCCGCGGGCAGGGTGCCGACCAGGGCGGCCAGCTTACCGATGAATCCAAGAAACATGGCGATCACCCCGGCGGTAATCAGCACCGGAACGGAATAGTTCCGGGTGATGGCCATCAGGCTGTTGTTCTCGCCGTAGTTGGTCCCCGCGCAACCGCCCAGCAGGCCGTTCAGGCTGTCGCCGATTCCGTCCAGAATGAGGTTCAGGCCGATGAGGCGTTTGATCTGCAGCGGTTTGCGGCCCTGTTCCTCCGCCAGCCGGTCGACGTAGAGGCTGATCTGGTACAGGTGGGCGGTACTCTCGGGGATGGTGGCGATGGCGATGGGCGCAATCGAGATCACCGCCAGCCAGGCATTGGGGTTCCCAAAGGCCGGGAAGGAGAAGTTGGGCAAACGCAACCAGGCCGCCTGGGCCACCGGCGCGAAGTTCACCAGCCCCGCGGGAATGGCCACCAGGTAACCCAGGATGGCGCCAAGGAGCACCGGCAGCATCCCCAGCAGGCCCAGGCCCCTCAGGTAGACGGAAAACAGAACGGTCGCCACCAGGGTGATCACCGCCACCGTCCAGTTGGCGCCGGCCATATCCAGGGCGGCCTTGGCCAGCGCGATGCCGATGACGATGGCCACCGAACCGGTGATGGTGGGCGGCAGAACCCTGTCCAGGGCCTCCTTGCCCACCGCGCTGATGAGCAACCCGGCCAGGACGTTAACAATGGCGGTGGCCACAATACCCACCTGGGCCACCTGCGGGCCGCCCCAGGAAGCGCCGACGACCCCGACTATCGCGGCGATATAGGAGAAACTTGAGCCGTAATAGAGCGGGATGCGCTTCCCTGACGCCAGCAAGGCGATGGTGGTGGCCAGGCCGGAAGCAAAAAGAGTGACCCCCACGTCAAACTTGGTGAGGATCGCCACCAGTACGGTGGCCGGGAACATGGTCAGAACGTGCTGGAAACCCAGGCTGAGCATGGCGCCAAACGGCGGCCTGTCCGGTGGAAGATAGCCGATCAACTTTTTTTCTGCCATTTTTCTCCCCCTTTTTAGATTTGGTAGGCTCCTTGGGCTCTAATCCGCTCCCTTGAAGATGAATCCGTAGTAGTCCCTGCCAACACCCTCTTTCACCACGCCGACCGTGGCCTTGAGCTTCATCCCGCTCTCGGGATGGTCCGCCTCCAATTGCCCGGAAACACAGAGGCCGTTGGAAAACCTGGCAATGCCGAATATGAGGAACGGCTTCATGTAACCCTCCGGGAGGTTGTAGACCCGGGTGTGGGTCACCAGAGCGGCCTCCCCTTCCAGGGGAACCTGGGCAAAGTCCCGGTTGCCGCACTTGCGGCAGACAAAATGCCTGGGGTGGTGGAGTTCACCACACCTGGTGCACTGGTACGCGTACATTTTAGGTTCCATGGCTTACTCCTCCCTGGCCAGAATCGTGGCCACCACGTTATTGCCAAACCCGCCGAAATTTACCGCCAGCCCGGCTTTCGCCCCCTCCACCTGGCGGCCGCCGGCCTCGCCGCGCAACTGGCGGACAAGTTCCACAATCTGGGAGACCCCGGTGGCGCCCAGCGGGTGCCCCTTGGCCTTCAACCCCCCCGAGGTGTTGATGGGGATCTTGCCGCCAACCCTGGTATCCCCTCGCCGCGCCGCCAGATGGCCTTCCCCGCGCGGGAAGAAGCCGACTTCCTCGGATTCCGCAATCTCCAGGATGGTAAACGCGTCATGCAGCTCCGCCACATCGATGTCCGCCGGTTTGAGGCCGGCCATCCGGTAGGCTCGCTGGGCCGCCAGGCGAACCGCCAGAAGATCCGTCGACACCGCCCGTTCCGCCACCACATGGGTATCCGTGGCCTGGCCGACGCCCGCAATTCTAACGGGTTTCTTCCGGAAGCGCCCGGCCGCCTCCATGGCGCAGAGCACCACCGCGGCCGCGCCGTCCGAGACCGGGCACACATCGTAAACATGCAACGGTTCCGCCACGTACGGGTTGATGATCCTGGCGTCCTCATCCTCCGTAATCGAGTAAAGATCCGGGACCAGCTGGATGTGGGCCACGGGGTTGTGCATGGCATTCTGGTGATCCTTCACCGACACAATTGCCAGGTCCTTTTCTTCAACCCCGTACTTTTCCATATAGAGGCGGGTAAACATCCCCGCGAAGGTGGGCAGCGTCAGCCCGTAATTATACTCGGCCTCCGGATGCAACATGGTCGCCACGAAGTCCGTGGCTTCCCAGCCGCTCACCGTGCGCATCATCTCGCCGCCCACCACCAGGACGACGTCGCACATCCCGCTGGCAATCGCCATGTATCCCAGTTTTACCGCGGAGGCCCCGGAAGCGGGGCCGTTCTCCACCGTTTCGGCCATGGCCGGCCGCAAGTTCAGCGTGTCCACCAGCGCCGAAGCGACACCGCTCTGGCGGTTGAGCATGGAGGCTCCCATGGTGGCCACAAAGACCTGGTCCACCCCGTGGCCTTCGCCGGTCCTGATCCCCGCGTCATCAAGCGCCTCCACGGCCGCCTGGCTCAACATCTCCACAAAGGGTCCCTCGAATCTGCCAAACCTGGTGTGGCCCACACCCACAATACCCACCTGTCTCACGCTCATGCCCCCTCCCGCTTGTACCCGGGGATCTGCGCATACGTGGAAGGCAGGATCATTTGCCTGGCGGTCTCCAGCATCGCCTCGGAGACGGGCCGGCGCCCGCCGCATTTGGCGGCTTTGTGCTTCTCCCACAGCGCGCGGGTCAGCACATAAGTGGGAACGCCGCCAAGCTCGTGCCAGTGCTCGGGGCGGGACTCCAGCTCATACTCGATCATCCAGCGCCGGAAGCCGATGGGGCTCTCGGCCACGATCCAGACCTCCTGCTGTCCCAGGAAGTCAAAGTGGTACTCCATCTTGGCGGCGAACAGTTGCGCCCCGATCCGCAGTCCCCGCCTCAGGGCCATGGTATGGTAGGACATGCCTGTTTTGTCATCGAGCATGCGGCCGTTGACCAGGCCCACCAGCACGCCGTCGATGGTGCCCACCAGGCAGTATTCATCCTTGACCCGGTACCGGTACCACCCGACAAGTTCGGAGTTGATCCGGGAAGCCACGACGTCATAAAAATCTTTTTCCACGGTCATCAGGGGTTTCACCGCCTCGAGAAGGCGCGGGACGCTCTCCCGTTCCACCTGGTGCACCACCATCTTCTCCCCGGAAGCCATGGTCATGTACTTCGCCGGGTAGGGCGCCATCGGAGTCTCCACCGGGCGCAGGGACTGCTCCATCTTGTCGACAATCATGCGAAATCCTCCTCCTGTTTTCTCTTTTCTTTACATTCAGCTTTCTTCACCCTCAGCCGGAAACGATCATGGTTCCACCCCGGCCGTCCAGGGCGGCGTGGAGGGTCGCAAAATCGGTGATCACCGCCGTCCCGCCACTCTGCTCCACAAAGCCGGCGGCGGCCTCGATCTTGGGGCCCATGCTCCCCGGGGGGAACTGCCCCGCGCCCAGCAACTTCCTTGCCGCGGAGGCCGTGAGCCTCTCCAACGCCCTCTGGGCAGGCTTGCGGAAATCGAGGTAGACCACCGGCACCCCGGTGAGAATCGCCAGCATGTCCGCCCCGATATCCAGAGCCAGCCGCTGCGCCGCCAGGTCCTTGTCGATCACCGCCTCCACCCCGGAATAACCCTCCGGGCCCGAAACCACCGGAATCCCGCCGCCCCCCACCGCCACCACGATCACTGCATCTTCCACCAGCCTTTTAATCACCTGCTTTTCCAGGATGGCCAGCGGGCGCGGGGAGGGGACCACCCGCCGCCACCCCCTGCCGCTATCCTCGCGCATGGCATACCCCTTTTCGGCCATGAGCTCCCGGGCCTCCTCCTGGCTGAAGAACGGCCCGACCGGCTTGGTGGGGCGGCTGAATGCCTCATCATGAGGGTCAACCTCCGTCCGGGTGATGATCGCAGCCGTCTCCCGGTGGACACCGGCCTTTGTGAACATGTTCTGCAGGGTCTGCTGGATCCCGAAACCAAGGGAGCCCTGGGTATTGGCCACACACACGTCCAGGGGCATGGGAGGCACCACATCTTTGGCCAGCTCGTTCTTGATCAGCAAACTTCCCACCTGCGGGCCGTTGCCGTGGGTAATGGCCAGGCGGTATCCGGCCCGCGCCAGGCCGACGACGTCGCGGCAACTCACCTCGATGTTGGCCAGTTGCTCGGGAAAAGTGCCCTTCTGGCCCTCCCTGGTTATGGCGTTGCCGCCGAAGGCCAGCACGATGGTTTTGCCGCTATTTTTCATCATAGGCCACAATCCGGCAGATGGAGGATTCGCCGCCCTCGAAGCGCCACGGGTAGCAGCCGATGACCAGCCGCTTGTTGAGCACCCTGTCGATCTCGCCGCCCACGTTTTCGGCATGGATGATATCGTGCGGGAAGAGATCCACATGCATCAGCTGGTAATGGTCCGGCGGGAAGATCTCGTCGGTGGACTTCCCGAACTTCTCCCGGAAGTACTTCTCGCATTCCGCCGCCTGCCGCGGCGCCCATTCGCGAATCTTGGTGTTCATGGGGTGATCGGCGGAACCGCAATCCACGCCCAGCCATTTGAATTCCATTTCCCGGCACCAGCGGGAAAATTCACGGGTGGGCCCGGGATGTTTGACCATGTAGCGCACTTCGTCGGCCTCCGGTTGATCCCATCCATACCGGTGATAGCCGGTGTTGATGATCAAGATATCCCCTTTCTTCACCTCCACCCGGTCCATGATGTCCTTGGAGGTGTAAACGCCGTAATCCTCGGCGATGTCGCCCAGATCCTGCACATGGGGCTCGCCGATCAGATCTTCAAGGGGAATGGAGGCAATATCCCGCCCGTGGGTGCAGAAATGCAAGGAACCGTCCAGGTGGGTTCCCACGTGGTTGGAAGTGGTGATCAACTGCCCGTTGGCGCCGTTGGAGCTCAGCCGCTTGAAGAATTTGACCTGCAATGGCTCGTAGGTGGGCCAGGGCGGCGTGAGGTGGCTCAACTTCTGGGTCAAATCATACATCCGCACCTTTTCCCAGTTTTTCAGCATAACAATCTCCCCCTTATGTGTTTTGGCATCAAAGCGCTTCCGCCAGGGCCAGCAGCGCCTTTTCAAAGCATTCCCGCGGGGGTTTGACCAGGCCGGCCCCCACCTGCCCCACGCCGGGATCCTTGTGCGCGATGCCGGTATTGATGTTGGGCAGGATCCCCGATTCCACCACCTTGCGGACGTCGATGCCCGTGGGGGTCCCCCGGAAGTCCAGAGCGGGAATGGTGTACATGCCGTTCTCGCCGTAAGTGATCTGGTACATGAGCTTGCTGTATTCCAGGGCGTCCGGGGCGCTCCCGCCCACAAACTGGACGATGGCCGGAGCCGCCGCCATGGCGAACCCGCCGATCCCCGCCGTTTCGGTGATGGCGCTGTCTCCCAGATCCGGGTTGGCATCCGCGGCCGTGTACCCCGGGAAGAGCAGCCCCTCCACAATGTTGGCCGGGCCGGTAAACCATGCTTGACCGGTCCCGCTGACCCGGACGCCAAACTCCGTCCCGTTCCGGCTCATGGTGGTGACCAGGGTGCTGTACGGCACGCCGCTGGCGGCGTCCAGCACCGCCTTGCAAGCCGGCATGGAAAGGTTCAGGAAGAAATGATCGTTTTTGTCGATGAACACGAGGCACTTCCGGATGATCTCGCGATCCACGCCGGTCTGGACCATGAACGGCGCCAGGGCCCTGAACGCCAGCGACGTCCCGGCCTTGTTCCGGTTATGCCCCTCGTCCCCCATGTGCAGGATCTGGGCGATGATGCTTTTCAGGTCGATGCCGCCGGAGAGTTCCAGGGCCTTCTTGAGCGTGGGAGCCAGCTCCGTCTCAATCCATTTCAGCCGCTGCAAAACCTCCGGGCCGTAGGCGCCGAAGCGGAGAACCTTGCCGAGACCCTCGTTGATGGTGCAATAAGTGTAATTGCCATGAGTCCGGTTGTGAATGATAAAAACCGGCATCGAGGGAGAGACCACTCCGGCCATCGGGCCGACGGCGCCATGTTCATGGCAGGGGCTGTAAGCGATCTCGCCCGAAGCGGCCAGCCTTTCCGCCTCGCTGGCATCCCTGGCCCAGCCCTCGTACAGTATGGCGCCGATCATCGCCCCGCGCAAGGGGCCGCTCATCCGGGGCCATGCGATGGGCGGGCCGGCATGGAGCAGCATGCGGCCTTCCAGGCCCGGAATCACGTCACGGGCGGTTCCGATCCCCTCCAGGTAGGGGTGCGCCGCGTTGATGATCTCAAAGGTCTGGCGGTTCGCCTCTTCAATCCTGCCGGAGACGGCCTCGAGCCTTTCCAGGGCGGCGATCAACCGGGGGTCTCCTCCCGCGGGCGGCGTCCAGTCGACCTGGACAGCCTCATGCCCTTGTTTTTCCAGGTCGTTAAAGAACAACGGCACCCCGATGTTGACCACCGCCAGCTTCTCCCGGAACAGTTCTGAAATCCCCATCAGTCAGTCGCCTCCTTCCGCGGAGCCGGCGGCCAACGCGCCGTCCGCCATGGCCATGGCCCTGGCTCTGGCCACCGCCCCCGCGAATTCCGCCGCTTCCACATTGGAAGGAAAAACGGCCACGCCCACCTGGCGGAAGGCGGCCACCTGAGCCTGATAACCCTGCGGATCCTGATCCGTGCCGCACACATAGGCGGCAAAGACCAGATTTCTTCCCTCCCCGGCGGCGATCTCCCGGGCTTTGCGGATGGCCGGAACCAGTTCGGAGGCCGGATCGGGGTGGGAACCATAACCCAGGACGACATCCAGCAAGATGACCGCCACTTCGGGATCCCTGGCTTCCCCCAGCAGCCTGGCGATGCGCAGGCTCAGATCGATCATGGGGTGGGGCCGGCCGGCGGTGAAGCGATCGTCGCCCAGATCCAGCACGGTATGTTTGAAACTCCTGGCGGGATCGGACAGCTGGCCTTCCGCCGCCAGGGGAACGTTGGAATGGATGGTCCCCAGCTCGGGAGCCAGGATCGCCATGGCTTCATCGCCAAGCGTCCCGCCCGAGAAGAGCCCGCGCAAATATCTCTGGCCGTTTTTCAGCCCCTTGATGGCTTCTTGGACGGCTTCTCCGACGGTGGCAGGGAGGCTGGCTCCAGGGAGACCGGCCCCGGGAGTGTCCGCAACCTCGGGAGCGTCCCCGGTCTCGGCAAACTGCCCGCCGGCCGCTTCCACCGCCAGCCGGGCGGCTTCGAGCAGGTTGCCGGCCGATTTCACCTGAGAGTCTTCCGGCGTTTCCCTCCCGGCGCCCATCCTGCTTCCAGCGCCGGTTCCGCTTCCGGCGCCGGTTCTTCTTTCGGCGCCGATCAAGCAGTAAACTGCCGGCTTGCCGCACCAGCGCAGGGCGGCGTGGACCTTCTCCGCGACTTCCGGAGCGGCGGGCTTGGAGACCACGACGATCACCTTCGTTTCTGAATCCTGTTTCAACGCCTCTATGCCGTCCAGCATCATGATCCCTCCCACGGCCCGGGATAGATCACGGCCACCCGTCCCGATCACCTGGGAAACTCCTTGCCCCAGGCGGTCGATCTGGACACAGACCTCCTGGGTGCCCGTCCCGGACGCTCCCACAATCCCGATGGCACCCTTGCGGACCACATTGGCAAAAGCCAGCGGAACGCCGTTGATGATCGCGGTGCCGCAATCCGGCCCCATTAGGAGGAGGCCTTTCTGGTGAGCCGATCGCTTCAGCGAAACCTCTTCCTCCACCGCGACATTGTCACTGAACAGCATCACATGCCAGCCCGCCTCCAGGGCCTTGCGCGCCTCGCGAGCGGCGTAAGCCCCCGGCACGGAGATGAGCGCCAGGTTGCTGGACGGCTGCCGTTCCAGCGCCTGGGCCAGGGATCTTGCCGGCCCCCGCCCGCGATCCCCCGCCGCCTTCCTGAGCCCCTTGCTCAGCAGCTCTTCGGCCTGCGCCATGGCCGCATCAATAACCTGAGCGCCCGCCCCTCGCAGGGCGAAGATCAGATCGTTCGGGCCGGCCTCCACAGAAGTTTTAAAGCCGAGCGTGCCAAGCAAATCCAGATTCAAAGGGGTTCCCATCCCGATCATCACCGCGTCGATCCCTTCAAGGCGCTGCGCCCGCTGGGAGACCGACATCAAGGTGACGGAATCAAAATACACATTGGACCTGACTACCATCTTCTCTTCCATTTGTTGTTCCGCTCCCTGATTTTTTTCTTCCCGCACCCAATTCCGGCTTTGCGTGCTCACGCGCCAACCTGTTTTGGGCGCCCGTCAAAAAAATTTCACTTCCCAGAATAACGCCGGCGAGAAGGTACCGGCCCGACGAGGCCCCGACCTGCCACAAACGGGAAGCGCAATTTACGGCGGCGGGACTGCCGGCATAGATCGCCTCCGCCGTTCCCGCCAGGTAAGCCGCCCCCTCTCCCCTGGCCGCATACCACAGCATCGTCCGGCTGATCGCATTCGTCCCCGGCAATAAAGCCTCCACCAGCCCGGGAAGCCGGGAGACGAAGGCGCCGCTTGTCGCCGCGCGGCGGCCCAGGCGGCGGCGGATCCAGTGGTGGCCTCTCACAAAGGCCAGCAACACCCCCGCCACAAAGTCGTCTCCCGAGGGGGTTAATCCTTCCCCGGCCCCCACAAGCCCATGCAGGGCGGATTGAAGCAGGAACTCATCTTCCGCCAGCAAACCCCGGGCGATCTCCTGGACCAGCCCGCCACCGGCGCCAGGGCCGGAAATCGTGCCAAGCAATGGGCTGGACGCCGCACCGGACTCCAGACTGGATGCCGCACCGAGCGCCGGGCTGGGCGTAAGGCCGGGCGCCAGACCGGGCGCCTGTATTTCCAGCCAACTTCTTACTTCTTCAAGCGCCTGGTTGCTCAATTTCAGGTCATCTCCGGCTTCTGCGCCGGTTCCACCGTTCTCGCCGGCCCCACCGACCTTCAAAGCCGGTAGCGCGGGCGGCGCTAACGGTGCTGACGGCCCTGGCCGCGCCGGCAGCCGCCAGTTTGAGGGATCTGTGCAATCAATTTCCACGTCTCCGCAGCGAAGAACATGGCCCTCAAAGATTACGGGCTGGCCGGGTCGAAGGAAGCCCGCAAAACCGGGGCTCTCCACCCACAATGCGTTGGGGCCCATCGCCTCCGGCGCCGCCACCAGGCTGAGCAGGGGCTTGGCTGGCTCCCCCGGCTTGGCTGGCTCCCCCGGCCTTGCCGGAGCCGCCGTTTTTGCCGGATCCGCCTGCAAATTGCAGACCGAGCGAAAGACGCTGTGCACCCGGAAACTCTCGCGCCGGATCCGCCCGGCGAAGTCGGCCCCCCAGGCCCTGCCCGCCCATCGGCTCACGCCGTTTCACCGCGAGGGCTGGCGGCATGACGGCCACTGGCATCCGGGTTGTCACGCCCGGCGCTAGCGTTAGACGGATCGTTGCACCCAGCGTTGGCCGGGTCGCTGTGCCTGGCGATGGCCAGGGCGACCCTCTCCGGCGAGAGCGGCAGTTCGTAGAAATTGATCCCCAGGGCGTCGTAGACCGCGTTGGCAACCACGGAAGGCACGGAGATCATCGGGTGCTCCCCCAGGCCCCGGGCGCCGAAGGGGCCGTCCACCTGCGGGTTTTCCACGAGAATGGGCACGATCTGGTCGGGAATATCCTTCGCCGTGGGAATCTTGTTGTCCGTAAACGAGGGATTCAAGAGGCGCCCGTCCGGGGTGAACTTGTAGCCCTCCACCAGCGCGGATCCCAGCCCCTGGACCGCTCCTCCGATGATCTGCCCCTCGCAAAGCTTCCGGTTGAGCGCCTTGCCCACGTCAAACGCCGAAGCCATCTTCAGGACCCGGATCTCGCCGGTCTCCACGTCAATCTCGATCTCCACGCCGTGCGCGCCGTATGTCCAATCCAGGGCGGGCAGTCCCTGGCCGTCGGCGTCCAAATTGGTCAACCCCTCGGCGATGTAGTGGCCGTGGGCGATGATCGGCCCGCCGATGGCGTTGCCGTTCCCAAAAGCGTATCCCAGGGCCAGTTGCCGGTAGGTAAGGGCCTTGTCGCGGTGCTGGATATGGTAGATCTTCTCTTCCCCGTGGGTCAGCTCTTCCACCGGGCAATGCAGCGCCCGGGACGCCACCTCTTTCAACTGGCGCAGGAGATCCTCCGCGCAGCGGATCACGGCGTTGCCGCCCATGAAGGCGTACTTGGAGGCTACTGTCTGCCAGTCGTAGGGGTTTGCGTCGGTGTTGCTCTCGCAGATCACCTTCACCTTTTCCAGCGGCATATCCAGGATCTCCGCCGCGACCTGCCCCATGATGGTATAGACGCCCTGCCCCATGTCCACCGCGCCCAGCAGCACGCGGACGTTTCCTTCCTCGTCCAGCTGCATGATCGCGGCGGTGGCGGTATTGGTGGGCATGGCCGGCGCCTTATGCAGGCAGGCGATTCCCTTTCCCCGGGCCTTGCCGGTCTGGAAAGCCGCCTGCCTCTCCGCTTCCGACCGGTACCCCGTCCAGCCGATCTCCCTGGCCACCGCCTCCAGGCAGTGATCCACCCGGCCGGACCAGGCGTTGATCCGCTCCCCGCTGATGGTGATGGAGCCGTCCCGCAGGATATTCTTCATGCGAAATTCGTAGGGGTCCATCCCCAGTCTCTGGGCCACCAGATCCATCTGGCGTTCCACGATCCAGTGGGTCTCCAGGTGGCCGAACCCCCGGTAGGCGGTGCTGTAGACCTTGTTGGTGTAGAGGGTGCGGGAATGCAGCTCGATATTCGGGATTTCATAAGGGCCCGCCCCGGAATAGGTCGCCGCCCGCCCCACGTTCACCCCGTAATCCGCATAGGCCCCGCCGTCCCAGTCGAAGTAGATCTCCATGGCGGTGATCTTGCCGTCCTTCGTAACCCCCGTTTTGACCCGGCCGCGCATCCCGGCCCGGACCGGCAACTGGTTGAACTCCTCCTCGCGGGTCGCCTGGACCTTGACCGGCCGGCCCTTGCAGGCCCGGGAGAGCACCATGGCCAGCGGCTCCAGATGGATTCCCGCCTTGCCGCCGAAGCCGCCTCCCACATAGGGCACCATCACCGTGATGTCGCGCCTGGAGACGCCAAAAGCCCTGGCGACCAGGTTTCTCACCGCAAATGGCGATTGGGTCGAGGTCCAAATAGTGACTCTATCGGTATACGGATCGGCCTGGGCGATGGCCACGTGGGTCTCCAGCGGGACATGGGCCACCTGGGGAAGCGTCAGTTCGTTTTCCACCACCAGATCCGCCGCCGCGAAACCTTTTCGGAGATCCCCCTTGATGGTCCTGTTCCAGCTGGCGATGTTGGAATCCGGCCCGGGGAAGAAGACGCCTTTCACATAGTCCAGTTCGTTAATATCC
Organism: Bacillota bacterium; assembly: GCA_023381695.1. Taxonomy (GTDB): domain Bacteria; phylum Bacillota; class UBA5301; order JAMCQP01; family JAMCQP01; genus JAMCQP01. Next base: position 12,796 of record JAMCQP010000119.1, read on the forward strand.
TCATGAACAAGCACCCTGGCCTCCAGGGCCTCGTCCACGGAGAGGACCGCCGGCAACGGCCGGTACTCCACCCTGATCAGGGAGAGCGCCTTTTCCGCGGTTCGTTCGTCCACGGCGGCCACGGCGGCCACGGATTCCCCCTGATAGCGAACCTTGCGCCTGGCCAGAATCGGTTTGTCAATCATATACAGCCCGAGCAGATAAGGGAGCTCCTGCCCGGTCAGCACCGCCTTGACGCCCGGCAAAGCCTCGGCGGCGGATTTGTCGATGGAGACGATCTCGGCGTGGGCGTGGGGAGAGTGGAGGACCCTGGCGTAGAGCATCCCCGGCAATTCCAGGTCATGCACGTACAGCGCCCGGCCTGTAACCTTATCCCTGGCGTCCACCCGGATCTCCGGCCGGCCGACGTGCCGGTAATACGGATCCACCATCATGATCGCCCCGCCTCCCTTTCCAGCCTGGCCGCGGATAAAACCGCCTCGACAATGGGCACATAGCCCGTGCAACGGCACAGGTTCCCGGCGATGGCCTCTTTGACCTCTTCCATTGTGGGATCCGGATTGCGGTCGAGCAAGGCCCGGGCGGACATGAGCATTCCGGGGGTGCAGAAACCGCACTGCAAGGCGTCATGCTTCATGAACTCCCTCTGCAGGATGGAGAGATCCCCGCCGGCGCCCAGACCCTCCACGGTGGTGATGCGCGCTCCCCCGGCCTCCACCGCCAGGACCAGGCAGGAATTCACGGCCAGCCCGTTCATAATCACGGTGCAGGCGCCGCATTCGCCCTCCCCGCATCCCTCCTTGGTCCCGAAGAGCTTCAGTTCCTTGCGCAGGAAATTCAACAGGGTCATGGCGGGATCGACCATCGCCGAGACGGCCTCTCCGTTGACGATGCAATTCAACTGGACCCTGGGCGCGGTGGATTCCATCTCAAACATCCTGGATTCCATCTCACGCATCATAAGTTCCCTCCCCTGAGATGAGCCGGGCCACGGCCCGTTTCACCAGTACACCGGCCACATGAGTGCGATATTCCGCCGAGGAACGCACATCCGAGATGGGGTGAATCCACCGGCGAGCCTCCTCCCCCGCCCTTTCCGCCAGAGCGGGCGACAACGGCTGGGCGTTGAGCGTCTGTTCCAGCTGGAAGAGCCGGATGGGAGTGGGCGCCACGGCGGACATGGCCAGGCAAAACCTCTTCTCCCCCGTCAACCGGGCGGCCACGCCGACGATCCCCAGGTCGTGCCCCTTGATGCGGGCCTGTTTCAGGTACAGGCTGCGATCCCCCGGCGGGGGCTCCGGCAGGGAAACGCCGATCACCATCTCTTCCGGCCGGAGAACGGTCTTTTTTACGCCGGTGAAGAATTCCGCGACCGGAACCATCCGGCTCCCGAGCAGGGAAACCATGTGCACCACGGCCTCAAAGACCAGCAGGGGCGGGGCCAGATCCGCCCCCGGCGAGGCGTTGCAGATGTTCCCCACCAGCGTGGCCCGGTTGCGCAACTGGTGGGAGGCGAGCGAACCGGCGGCTTGCGCCAGAGCCGGATACCTTTCCTTGACCGCCTCCGACCCGGCTACTTCGTTCACGGTTACCGAAGCCCCGATAAAGAGCCCCTGCCCGGGGATGAATTCCAGACGCCCCGTCTCCGCAATCCCTTTGACGTCCACCAGATGGGCGGGCATTGCCAGATTGCGGCGCACCAGCACCAGCAGGTCGGTCCCGCCCGCCATGAGCTTGCTCTCGGGTCCGTGCCGGTCCAGGTATTCCAGGGCTTCCGTAAGAGTTTTGGGCTTTACATAATCAAAATTACCCAACACGGCTCCTTCCTCCCTCAATCTCCCTCAGCTCCAAACGACCCGCAACAGAGGATTACAGGGTTGTCTCCACAGAAATATGTATGCCCGGTGCAGCAGGATTAGCCCAGGATGTCGGAATTACCCCAGTATTTGGAAGATGCCTTTGTGATCATTGTAACATGGGCCGGGAGGGTTTTCATCGTAAATGGAGCACAAATCAAAATGGCTCCAGTTGTAAAAATGTAACAAAAAATGCAGAGGAAGACGCCCGAGAATCTAGAAATATTTAATAAGTCAGACTGGTAATCAACCTGAGGGGGTGGATTCATGGTCAGCAAGAGCGGCGTCACCGTGCAGGATCTCTTGCAACTGGAATGCATGAAGCCGGTGCAGGTCGTGGCGGGGCACGGGGGCCTGGGGAGAATCGTGACCAACGTGAACGTGATGGAGGTCCCCGACATCTTCAACTGGGTCTCGGCCGGGGACTTCCTCCTCACCACCGCCTATCCCATCCGCAATGACGCGGATGCTCTGGCTCATCTGGTGCCGCAGCTGGTGGCCAAAGGCCTGGCGGGGCTGGCCGTCAAACCCAAGCGCTACCTGGAGAGCATCCCCCTGGAGATGATTGAGCAAGCCGACCGGCTGGACTTCCCTCTGCTCGAAATGCCCGTCGAAACCTCATTTTCCGAGATCATCAACCCCATCTTGAGCGAAATCCTGCAGATCCAGACCGGGTATTTCCGCAAATCCGAAGAGGCCCACCGGCTGTTTATGGAAGTCGTTCTGAAAGGGGGAAAGATCGCGGAGATTGCCAACACCCTGGCCAAACTTGTCGAAAATTCCGTGGTGATCCTGGACGAGGCCGAGGCGGTCCTGGCCAAAAGCCTCTTTTTCTGGGACGACGAAAGTTTTGACCGTTGCAACCGGAGACGCGGCGACCTCCCCGCAGTGGTCGTGGACCCGCTGGACTCCGGCGTCAAGTACACAAAAACAACTTTCACCGCAACTACCGAGGAGCCAGCATCGCCGCCAGGGCAGCCGTCACCACCGGTACAGCCCTTACCGTCGCCGCAGCCACTGTTGCCGTCGCGGCCGGAGTTGCACGAATTTCGAACCCCCATCGTCGCCAGCGGGCAAACCCGTGGATTCCTGTCC
>JAMCQP010000083.1 GCA_023381695.1 Bacillota bacterium
CGATCCGGGCACTCCCCAACTTTACCAGCGGGTGACCAAAACCTACTATGATCCTGCCGGGAACAAGGTGCAGGCGTGGACGGCAACGGCCATGCCACCACTTACGCCTATGATGCCCGGAACCGCCTGACGGCGGAGACTGACACCCTGGGGAATACCGTGACCTACGCCTATGATAAGGCCGGGAACAAGATCCGCACCACCGACCCGCGGGGGAACGCCACTTCCGAGGGAGCAAAGGATTATACCACCTGGTACCGCTATGATGATCTGAATCGGCTCATCCAGGCGATCCTGTTGAACGGCGCGCAGCGGGTCACCACCTACCGTTATGATCTGGCGGGGAACCATCAGGAGGCGGTGGATCTCAAGGGCGTGCCGGCGTTCTATGCGTACCTTGCCAATAACCTCCTGCAATCCATAACCTGGGGGTCGGACCGGTTTGTCTGGTCACTTCCACCAGTATTTCATAAAAATCGTGGGCAGGATTTAGCAAGCTCTGGTGGAAATAAAACTAGAAAACGGATTGCAAGGCAGGGGAGATCGTGAACTACCAGGAAGCGCTCGACTATATTCAGAGCCTGACCAAGTTCGGCATGAATTTTGGGCTGGAACGGATAAGCTACCTGCTGGAAAGGCTGGGAAACCCGCATCTCAAGGTGCCGGTGATCCACGTCGCCGGGACGAACGGCAAAGGCTCGACGGCGGTTTCCATCGCCGCCATCCTGCAGGCGGCCGGGTATAAGGTTGGTCTTTACATCTCGCCGCATCTGGTGCGCTATACGGAGCGGATCCAGATCCTTGACGGCCGATCGGGAGCCGGGGCGGCGAACGGTGACAGCCCTGAGAGTCGTGAGAGTGGCGAGAACCGTGAGAGCGAGAGTCGCAGGGGCGGCGAGGGCCGGGAGATCCGGGAGATCCGGGAGATCCGGGAGGACAGGTTTGCGGCGATCATGACGGATCTCAAACCCCATCTGGACCACATCGTCCGGGAGACGGAGCTGGGCCAACCCACCGAGTTTGAGGTGGGCACGGCCGCCGCTTTCGTGTATTTCGCCGCCGAAGTCGTGGATTTCCTGGTGCTGGAGGTGGGGCTGGGCGGGAGGCTGGATGCCACCAACGTGGTCAATCCCCTGGTCTCGGTCATCGCCCACATCGACCTGGATCACATGGATAAGCTGGGTGGGACGCTGGCGGAGATTGCCCGGGAAAAAGCCGCGATCATCAAGCCGGCCGGTATTGCGGTGATCGCCCCCCAGTATCCGGAGGTACTGGAGGTAATGCGACAGGCGCAGGCCAGGCTGCTTCTGGTGGAACCCTTGCTTGAACCGGTGGGATGGGACGAAAACGGCGGTACCTTTCATCTTCGGCTGCCGGGAAATGGGGCTCAAGATGGGCTTGTCGGCCAAAACATCCCTGCCTCCCAAAATGGACCGGCTAGCCAGGGCGGGGAGGCCGGACGCAAGGAGGTTGTCTACCGCGCCCTGCACACGCCGCTGTTGGGGGAACACCAGATTGTCAACGCGGCCACGGCGGTGGCAGCGGTCTTCGCCCTTCGGTGGCGGGGGATCGAGGTCCCCGAATCCGCTATCCGGCGGGGCCTGGAACAGACCAGATGGCCGGCGCGGCTGGAGGTGATCCGGCGCCAACCGACGGTCCTCCTGGACGGCGCCCACAACCCGGACGGGATGCGGCGGCTGTGCGCGGCGCTGCGGGATGTCTTCAAATACCGGCGACTGATCTGCGTGATCGGCATCCTGGCGGATAAATCGGTGGCCGAGATGGTGGAACTTCTGGCCCCGCTGGTGGATGTGGCCGTGGTTACCAGGCCAAACAGCCCGCGAGCGGCTAAACCGGCGCAGGTGGCCGCTCACTTCCGGAGCCGGGGGGGGTGGCGCGAGGTGCGGGAAGAGCCCCGGATCTCCGCGGCGGTGGATCAGGCGTTGGCACTTGCCGGCGCCGAGGATCTGGTATGCGTTTGCGGCTCGCTTTACCTCGTGGGAGAAGCACGGGCTTATTTAGCGGGTGAGGGGAGCCGATCACGGGGCAATTTCTCTTATGGAACAAGTCAAGAGTCAAGGGAAGGGTGAAGAATTGGCGGAAAAAGGCGTCTACATCTTTACCGGCGGTTACGGGAGCGGAAAGACCGAAGTGGCGATCAACTACGCGGCCCATGTGGCAGAGGGGGAGTCTTCTCCGCCCGCTCCGACCTCGCTTATCGATCTGGACATCGTCAACCTCTATTTTCGTTCCCGGGAAGTCCGGGGCTCCTTTGCCCAGCGCGGCATCAAGGTGATCTCCTCGGTGGAAAAGTTCGAAATGGCCGATGTGCCTTCCCTCTCCCCGGCGATCAGCGCGACGTTGCAGGATCGGGGCCAGGCGGTGGTGGTGGATGTGGGGGGCGACCCGGTGGGGGCCACGGTGCTCGGGAGGTACAACCCGTATTTGAAGCAGCGGGGCTACGAATTTTTCATGGTCGTCAATCCTTACCGGCCCTTTACCGCGCGGCCGGACGATGTAGCCGTCCTGGCGGCGGAGATTGAACAGGCCTCCCGCCTGAAGATCACGAGGTTGGTCAGCAACCCCAACCTTTCCGGAGAAACAACCCTTGAGGACGTCAAGTCCGGCCACAAGGCGGTGCGGGCCTGCGCGGAAAGGATGGGGATCCCCATGGCTTTCCTGGTAGTGATGGAAAGGTTGGCGGGGGAGATGACAGGTTCCCACGCGGGTTCCGATGGGGCCTGGCTCAACGGGCTCCCTGTTTTCCCCTTGAAGCTTTACATGCAAATGCCCTGGGCGTAGTGACCGGACGAGCCAGGCGGTGGTCAGGAGATGCCGGTCGGAGATAAAGAAGGATTTTCCGCAGGGAAGGTTAATTATTGTCCACAGAGACGGGAGGGATGGCAATGGCGGGAAGGCGGGGGAGGCTTGCGGAGATTCTCTCCCTGATAGCCGGGCTGGTTGCGGCGTTGCTGATCGGCTATGCGCTTGGGACCTATTTTTTGCGGCAGGTTACCGCGCCAGGGCAGAAGGCGGTTATGGAGGCCTTGTCAACTTCAGAGGCACCGGTAAATGGACAGGCCAGGACCGGGCAACCGGCTGAAGCGGGGCGGAGCGATCAGGGCCAGCTTCCTGGAAATGGCGCTTCGCCGCAGTCAAGCCAGGGAAAAGGAGCGGAGAAGGCCAGTCCGGGAACGGGCTCGACGGGCTCAGAGAAGGCAGGCCAGGGCGTGGTCAAGCAAGAGGCGCCTCTTTTGACCACCCTGGAGGATGCATCTTACGCCAAGTCCTCCGGAAACAGCCAGGCTGTTTCCGGAGGGAATCTCACCAGTTCTCCCGGCGGGACGACTGGTGGGCCGAAGGTGAAACTCTTCAAGGTGCAGGTGGGGAGTTTCAAGAGCCGGGAGGATGCGCTGCAATTTGCCAAAAAGCTTGAAAAGGACGGCTACCAGCCGTTCGTCACCAAAGAGGCGCCTTATACCGCCCAGGTGGGAGCTTTCGGCTTGCAGAACAAGGCGCAGATCCTGGCCAAGGAGTTGCAGGCCAAGGGGTACCAGGGGGTGCGGATCGTCAACGATTAGAAAGTTGCACCAGGAAATGCGGGGCCAGAAGAATCAACAGGGAGGGAAGATCATGCGTTTTGAGGGCGTCATTCCAGCGGTGCTGACCCCGTACCGGAACGGGGACGTTGACGAGAAGGCGTTGCGCACCCTGGTAAGGTTCCTGTGCGACAAGGGCGTACACGGGTTGTATCCCTGCGGCACCAGCGGAGAGGGTTTGCTTCTTTCCACCAGCGAGCGCAAGAAGGTGGCGGAGATCGTGGTGGATGAGGCCCACGGCCGGACGCCGGTGATGGTCCAGGTGGGGGCGATCTCCACCGCCGAGACCGTCGAGCTGGCCCGGCATGCCCACCAGATCGGGGCGCAAGCGATTGGCGTGGTTGCCCCATACTATTACCCCGTGGACAAGGTGGGCCTTGTGGAACATTACACCCGGGTGGCGGAAGCCGTCCCGGAGATGCCGGTCTATATTTACAACATCCCGGGATATGCGAGAAATGACGTGACCGCGGATATTGCCAAAACCATTGCGGATCGCAGCCCGAATGTGGTCGGGGTGAAGGATTCCAGCAAGGATCTTGGCAAGTTGCAGAGCTATGTCGAAAAGCTCGGCCCGAAATACGCGGTGCTGGTTGGTTCAGACGCCCTGGTTCTGGCGGCCCTGGCGGTGGGGGGGGCCGGGGTGATCTCCGCGGTGGCCAACAGCTTCCCCGAACCGGTCCTCGCCGTCTTCAACGCCTTTAAAAAGGGAGATCTGGCCGTGGCCCGGGAGTGGCAGCAAAAGCTCGACAAACTTCGTTCATTGTTACAGGAAGGGCCGTATCTTGCTTCATACAAGGCTGCCCTCAGAATGCGCGGCTGCGATTTCCGCGGCGCCAAGGCGCCGATGCGCGAGATGAATGAAGAGGAGTATAATAAGCTCAAGGCCGGCCTTTCACAGCTCGGTTATCTCTGAGCCGGTTATTCCGGGCCAATATGACGGAATATGCAATATGCACGGAACAGGCGAACAAATCAAGGTTGTAGCTCTGGCTGCGGCCTTTTTTGTTATTATTTGGCTCACATACCAGCAAGTATTAATATCAGGAGGATTTTTCCTGGGGCATACAGAATAAATTCAAATTAGCTGAATCTGTCGATAGTAGTCTCAAAAGGGGGTGAAATAGAAACAAACAAATTATAATAGAGAGACCATCTGGTATCAGGCTCCAAAGACATCCGAGATCACGGAGGGAGGTCAAATTTTGGTGAGTAAACGTTTGCTGGTGTTATTTATTATCTTTGCACTGGCCCTTGCCGCGATTCCTGCGCAGGCGGCCGGCGCCGTTCCCGAACGGGTCGAGCCACTCGACCTTGAAGGGGCGCAAATCGAGTATGTTCCCCAGGCGGCAAACCCTGACGCCGCAGTCCGGGTGGTTGTCGAGATGCAGGGAAAACCCCTGGTCGACGAGGTGGAGGACGCCAAACAATTGGGCGCCCCGCTTTCCGCCGAGCAGCAGAAAGCGATCGTCAAAAAGCTGAAGGATGCGCAGGATCTGGTCGAGCAGGAAGTTGAAAGGCATGGCGGCCAGGTGATCGCCAAATACCAGCGCGTCTACAACGGCCTTGCGGTACGCGTTGCCAGGCGGGAGCTGCCGTCTTTACTGAGGCAGCCCGGCGTGGCCGCAATCCATGCGGTTCACCTGGTGAAACCCGATAACGAGACCAGCGTGCCCTTTATCGGGGCGACTCAAGTCTGGCAGATCGTCAAAGGCGGTGTTCCCGTAACCGGGCGCGGCATCCGCGTGGCGGTCATCGACACCGGCATCGACTATACGCACGCCGATTTTGGCGGCCCCGGCGTTGCCGAGGCGTATAAGAGCAACAATCCCAACCTGATCGAGCCGGGCACCTTCCCCACCGCCAAGGTGGTGGACGGTTACGACTTTGTCGGCACCGATTATGACGCCAGTTCCGACGATCCGGCCAAACAGGTGCCGCATCCCGATCCGGATCCGCTCGATGAGGGCGGACATGGCAGCCATGTGGCCGGAACCATCGCCGGTTTCGGGGTGAAGAACGCCGACGGTTCCTGGAGGATCGGTCCCGGTGTGGCTCCCGACACCCTGCTTTACGCCTACAAGGTCTTCGGCAGGGAAGGTTCCACCGATGTGGTGGCGGAGGCCATCGAACGGGCGATGGACCCCAATCAGGACGGGGATCTCTCCGATCATGTGGACGTAATCAACATGTCGCTCGGATCAACGTTTGGCTCGCCGGATGATCCGTCGGCCGTGGCCACCCAGAAGGCGGTGCGGGCCGGCGTGATTGTCGTGGCTTCCGCCGGCAACTCCGGCAATGTGCCGTACGTTACTGGCTCTCCCGCCGTGGCGCCGGGGGCGATCAGCGTCGCCTCCTCGCTGGACAACGGGATCGTCTTCGGAGCGATCCGGGTAAACAGCCCCGCAAACCTTGTCGGGTTGATGCAGGCTGCCGAGGGTGCAATCAGCAAGCCGCTTGCCGTGACCGGGCCAATCACGGCCGATGTTGTCAACGTGGGAGGCACCGGCGCCACGCTGGCCAGCATTCCGGACACCGTGGCCGGCAAGATCGCGCTGATCGATCGCGGCGCGGTCACCTTTGCGACCAAGATATGGAACGCCCAGGCCAAAGGCGCCATCGCGGTCATTGTGGCCAACAACAATCCGGATCCGCCGATTGTGATGGGTGGCAGTTCCACCGGCATAGACATCCCCGGCGTGATGATCAGCCAGGCGGATGGCGTGGCAATCAAGAATGCTCTGCTATTGGGGCCGGTAAACGTCACTCTTGCGGCGGAGATCATTATTCCCCGCCCGGATCTGGCGGATACACTTTCCTCCTTTACTTCCCGCGGCCCCGGGCGCTTTGAAAGCAGATTCAAGCCCGAGATCGCCGCTCCCGGCCAGGACATTCGTTCCGTGGCGATGGGTAGCGGCTCCGGCGCGGTGCTCATGAGCGGTACCTCAATGGCGGCCCCGCATCTGTCGGGTGTTGCGGCACTAATGCGGCAACTTTATCCCGGCTGGTCCGTGGCAGAGATCAAGGCGCTCCTCATGAATACCGCCACCACCGCGCATCAACAGCCGAGCGGCGCTCCCTACCCGCTCAGCCTCCAGGGCGCGGGGCGGGTGCAGGTTGCCGTGGCGGCCAGGATACAGTCGGTCGCTCTGCCAGGAGCGCTGGCCTTTGGCTACCGGGCGATAACCAGGGACATCAGGACGGTGACCAGGAAGATCATCGTCCTGAACAAGTCCAACGCCAGCAAGACTTACAACATCTCCTGGAGCTTCTTGCAGCCGTCGGATTATAACAAGGGCGTGAACCTGGACATCCCGACCCAGGTGACGGTTCCCGCCCGCCGGAAGGGTGAGGTGGAGGTGCAACTGACCATCACTCCGGCGGCGTTGCACGGTCCCAATCCGGGCAGTTCCTACGATAAGGGCCTCAACGAGTACGACGGTTACATCACCCTGGCCGAGGCCGCCGGCGACACGCTGCGCGTGCCCTTCCAGGTGCTCCCGGCGCCTGCTTCCGACGTTGAATTGGAAGCTGAACGCTTGATTTTCAGCGCGATCCGTCCCACGCAGGCCCTGGAGTTGGAGAATGGCGCCGCCAATGCGGGTACGGCCTCCTTCTACAGCCTGGTGGGCTTCAGCCCACGCGACCCCGGGACTCCGGCCGAGAGCGATCTGCAGTACGCGGGTGTGCGGGCCGTGCCCGGCGCCAACAACGAGGTGCTTGAGTTTACCGCGAAGACTCACGGCGCCTGGTCGACGCTCCAGACCAACGAGTTTGACTTCCTGGTGGATACCAACGGTGACGGAAAAGCCGATTACATCGTCTTCAACTACGACCTTGGCTTGCTGACCGGGCAGAGCAGTCCCAGCGGGCAGGTGGTGAGCGCGGTCTACAACCTTGCCACCAGAAAGATCAGGCTGGAATACTACCTTGGCAACGCCGGCGCCAGCTACAACACCTCGGTGGCCAGCCTTTACGCCGACGCGGCCGATCTGGGCCTGAGCGGAACCGGCTCGCTGAAGGTGTTGGCGGTGGACGCCTTCGGCCGCGAGAATACCGACGAACTGGTTGGCAACGCGCCGGCCATTAACCTTGCCAATCCAGCGATTACCGTGGCGGATCCCGACCTGGTGGTCCCGGCTTATGGAAAAGCCGGAACCAGCGCCACCGTGAGTTCAACGGCCGGCCCGCTCTCCGACCTGCTGGTTACCTTCCCAGGCAACGGGGAAGCTGAAGAGCAGGCCCAGGCAGTCCATGTTCGGGCTGTCAACGGCGACTAGACACTGGTGATCAGCGCGGGGCGGTCTTTGTGCCGCCCCGTCGTGCTTTTATGGCCTGATGTAATCTCTTGGCGACAATTAAATGCAGGGGGACGATGATGGGCGGGACGCACGAGACGTTGACGCATGGGATGGACGGGGGAGCGCGGCAACAGGCAAAACCGCCGCTGTGGACCAGAAATTTTGTTTTGATCAGCCTGGCGAACCTTCTGGTCTTTCTTGGTTTCCAGATGTTGATGCCCACCCTGCCGCTTTATGTGGCAAAGCTGGGAGGGCAGGCTTCGGCCATCGGGATCGTGGTCGGGGTCTTTACCATCTCGGCGGTTGCCATGCGGCCGCTGGTGGGGGTGGGGTTGGACAGGTGGGGCCGGATGGGTTTTCTCTTCCTCGGTCTGGGGGTGTTTATCCTTTCAGTTCTCTCCTACAATCTGGCCGGCGCCATTCCAGTGTTATTAGGGTTGCGGCTGGTACATGGCTTCGGCTGGGGGGCATACACCACCTCCTCCGGCACCATAGCGGCGGATGTGATTCCGGCGGCGCGGCGCGGAGAGGGAATGGGTTACTATGGACTCTCCGGCAACCTGGCGATGGCCGTGGCGCCAGTGTTAGGCCTGTTTATCGCCAACCGCTACGGGTTTGGCAGTTTGTTCTGGACCTCGGCCACGCTGGCGTTCCTGGCGATCTTCCTGGCCGCCGGGATCCGGCTTCAAGCAGCAAACAATACAGCCATCACAGTGGGCGCGGCGATTCCAGGTGGGGCGGGCGGCCAGGCGCCGCGCGGAAAAACAGCCTTCTTCGAACGCAGCGCTCTTTTGCCGTCGCTGGTGGTCTTGCTGGTCACCATCACTTATGGCGGGGTGGTCACCTTTGTGACCCTGTTTGCGGCCCAGCGGGGGATCCGGAATGTCGGCGCGTTTTTCACGGTCTTTGCGGTGGTTCTGATGGCCACCCGGCCGTTTGCTGGCGTCCTGGCTGATAAAAGGGGGTTCCGGACGGTTCTGATCCCCGGCCTTTTGATGGTGGGGGCGGGAATGTTAACGCTGGGATTGGCCGGAAATCTGGCGGGCCTTTTTCTGGCGGCGGCCCTTTACGGCATCGGCTTTGGCGCCGTCCAGCCGACCTTGCAGGCCCTGACCGTGCAACTGGCGCCGCCTGCCAGGCGAGGGGTGGCCAATGCGACCTTCTTTTCCGCCTTTGACCTTGGGATCAGCCTGGGATCGATCTTTTTGGGCCTGGTCGCCCAGTGGATTGGTTATGGAGGCATGTACGCGGTTTCAGCGCTCTTTGCGCTATTGGGGCTGGCGATGTTTTCGTGGCTGGAGAAGGCTGAAAAGAGTTAATGAGGCGATTTTCAACGCTTGTCGATGGAAATACGGCCGAAAAAACACTTGCCAGGACAAAGGAGGTCTTTGCATGGCTGAAATCCCTTTGGAACTCTTTAGTGTTGTAAAGAGTTATATTGACAAACTGCGCAAGGAAATACCCGTCGACAAGGCGTTGCTTTTCGGTTCATATGCCAAAGGGACATATCACAAGGATAGCGATGTTGATCTGGCTATATTTTCCGACTTCTTCAAGGGGAAGCGGAGAGTTGAAGCAACGAGTTTTCTACTTGCACGGGTTGCTGATTACAGGTATGATATTGAACCCATTGGTTACCCGTTTGAAGCGTACAAAAATTATCAAGATGACCCTTTTGTCAGGGAGATCGTGATAACAGGCATAGAAATTACTTAACGCTCCGACCTTTAACTTAGACCTCGTCATACGGGATCCCGACCTCGTCCAGGTCGTCGGGCGGATTCCAAGTGAAGATGTCGTCTTCCTCCTCGGGGGCTTCCTGCTCCAGCCAGTGCTTCTCCTCTTTCGTGGCCTCGCGCAGCCCGTTATTGGCCACGTTGTGGACGAAATCGTCGGGCGACACCGGGTGTGGTCCCACCATGGAGTGGCCGTCCTTGACCAGCACCCCGGTTACCTGGACCGGGGCTTCGTATTCATCCAGCTCCAGATGGTAGACCCACACTCCCTCTCCAACATCCACGGAATAAAAACGCTCACTCATGGCCTTATGCCTCCACTATCGCATTGCCGCCGCAGTTATGGATTGGCGCTGATTGACACTGCCTGTGTACCGCGGGTGCGGTTATAGTATGGTGATCTTTATCCGGGGATATGACCTTCTTGACCAGATGGACCGGATATGCTGGATCGCAACCTTTATTGCGGTCAGGGGGCCAGTTCCCTGAGCGGTGTTATCTCCTGGGCGATGATCTTGATCTCCTCCTCTTCCAGGCTGAGTTTGCCGGTGATCAGCATGCCGGCGTAGTCAAGACGGGTCGCGTATTGCTGGTAGGTCCTCGGAAAAAGGATCACCTCGAAGAGCCCCTCCATATCTTCCAGGAGGAGAAAGAGCATCTGTTCTTTCTTTTTTGTGGTCTGCCGCCGGGCGTTGATCACTATTCCGGCGATCTTCACCCGGCTGCCGTCCGGGAGGAGCTCCAGATCTTTGCTGGAGACCGCCCCAATCCGGTTGAACACGCCGCGGAAAGGCAGCAGAGGGTGGTCACCCAGGCTGATCCCCAGGATCTCCCTCTCCCAGGCCTGGATCTGTGCGGGAAGGTATTCAGGGGCGGAGGTTTGATCCGCGGGCCGCCCGGCCTGGTTTTGGCCGGGAGAAGCGAGAGGTTGGGCCAAAGCCGTTGGTTCAAAGAGTTCCAGTTGCCCGGGAACTTTCTTGCGGCGCGGCAGGGTGGCCCGCAAGGCCCGATCCAACCCGCTCAGGAGTTCCCGGCGGCTTTCGCCGAGCGAGGCGAAGGCGCCCACCTTGATCAAGTTTTCCAGGGCGGGTCTCCGGATCGCCGTCCGGGGCACGGCGGCGCAGAAGTCCTCAAGGGACATGAACGGCCCGTGCTCAAGCCGGGTTTTCAGGATCTCCCGGACGGCTCCAGACCCCAGTTCCTTGACCAGAGAAAGGCCCACCCGGATGGCGGGGCCGCCTGCGGCTTCTTCCGCTTCTGCCACGGTGAAGCGGGCCTGGCTCCTGTTGATATCCGGGGGGAGAAGTTGGACGCCGTGCCGCTTGGCCTCCTCAACGTACACGGACATCCCGTAATACCCCATCTGGGTGCTCAAAAGCGCCGCCAGGTAATGCGCCGGGTGGTGGGCCTTGAGAAACGCGGTCTGGTAGGAGACCGTTCCGTAGGCTGTGCTGTGAGCCTTGTTAAAGCTGTAGCCGGCAAAGTTGCCCAGCATCTCAAAGATCTGCTCCGCCACCGGGGCGGGAATGCCGTTTTTAAGGGCGCCTGCCGCAAAGCGCCTGCGAAACTTCTCGCGCTCGCTCTCCGCCTGGCGCGAACCCAAAACCCGGCGCAGCAGATCCGCTTCCCCCAGGCTGAGCCCGCCGATCTGGTGGGCGATCCGCATCACCTGTTCCTGGTAGAGGATCACCCCGTAGGTGTCCGCCAATATGGGCTCCAGCGCCGGATGCAGGCAGGTGGCCGGCTCCGCGCCGTGCCGCCTCCGGATGAAAGCGTCCAGAGCCCCGCTCTCCCGGGGGCCGGGCCGGTAAAGCGATAGGACGGCGATGATGTCATCCAGGTTCTCCGGTTTCAGCCTTTTGAGGACATTGCGCATCCCGGCGCTCTCCAGCTGAAAACACCCCAGGGTGTCGGCCTTTTGCAGGAGGGCGAAGGCGGCCGGGTCATCGGGCGGGAAGTACGGGGCGGGCGTCTCCGCGTCAGGGGCGAGCGCCTCCTTGACAGGGGTGGGTGACTCCTGGACAGGGCTGGATGCCCCCCGGTCGGCCGGCTCGCCGATGGAATCGATGGTATCCTGGATAATCGTAAGGTTGCGCAGGCCCAGAAGGTCGATCTTCAGGAGGCCGAGAGCTTCCACGGCATCCATGTCGTACTGGGTGATCACCCCGCCCTTGGGCGCGCGCTGCAAGGGGACCACCTCGGTCAGCGGCTCCTGCGAGATGAGCACGCCCGCGGCGTGGATGGACATGTGGCGGGGCATGCCTTCCAGGGCCTGAGCCGCCGCCAGGAGGGTTTTGACCGGTTCTTCCAAAAGCGGGATCCCCTGGAATTCTGGCGCTGTGGCCAGGGCCTGGGCGATTCCCCCGTTACCAAGCCGGTGCCCATAGGAAGGAAAACTTTTGGCGATCTTGTCGATCAACCCATAGGGAACCCGCAGAGCCTTCCCGACATCCCGGATGGCGGCTCTCGCGCCCAGGGTGCTGAAGGTGCCGATCATCGCCACGCGCTCTTCGCCGTACTTCCGGGTCACGTAGGCCAGAACCTCGTCCCGCCGCCTCTGGCACAGGTCGATGTCGATATCCGGCATGTCCACCCGCTCGGGGTTGAGGAAGCGTTCGAAGAACAGGTTGTAACGCAGCGGATCCACGTCGGTGATTCCGAGGAGGTAGGAGACCAGGCTGCCTGCGGCCGATCCCCGCCCCGGCCCCACCGGGATATTATTCTCGCGGGCGTATTTGACGATATCCCAGACAATGAGGAAGTACCCCGGGAAACCCTTGTTGGTGATCACCTCCAGTTCGTGTTCCAGCCGGGCGGTGACCTTCGGCGTAACCCCGGCCGGGCCGTACCGGCGCGTGGCCCCGGCGTGGCAAAGCTCCCGGAGGAAGCTTTCCGGGGTGGAGCCCCCGGGAACGGAATAATGGGGCAGGCGGACCTTGCCCAGGCCAAGGTCCACGTTGCAGCGCCCGGCAATAACGGCGGTATTGGCCAGGGCTTGCGGGGCATAACCCAGGCTGTCGGCCATCTCCGCCGGAGATTTGAGGTAATACTCCTGGTTGGCGAAGCGCAGCGGGGTGGATTCGTCGATGCGTTTGAGAGTCTGGATGCAGACCGCCAGATCGTGGACCGGCGCGTCGCTCCGGGAGCAGTAATGCACGTCGTTGGTGGCCGCCAGCGGGATGCCGGACTCCGCGCCGAGGCTCACCAAGGCCGGGTTGATCCGGCGTTCCTCGAAGAGGCCGTGGTCTTGAAGTTCGAGGAAGAAGTTCTCCGGCCCAAAGATCCCGGCATATTCCCGGAGGGCCTGTTTGGCGGCCTCCGGCCGGCCGGAGAGGAGGTGCCGGGAGATCTCGCCGGAGAGGCAGCCGCTGAGAGCGATCAGCCCCCGGCTGTGTTCGGCCAGCAGTTCCTTGTCCACGCGCGGTTTGTAGTAGAAGCCTTCCAGAAAGCCTTTGCTGGCCAGTTTGAGCAGGTTGCGGTAACCCGTTTCGTCTTCGGCAAGCAGGGTGAGGTGGTGATACCGCAGACCCGGTTCGGGATCAGGCTCGGATACGGATCGGGACCCCGGCCCGGCTCCGGCCTCAGTGCCGGGTCTAGCCCCGGGCCGCGTAGCACGCCCTTCCGGCGCCACGTAGACCTCGCAGCCGATGATGGGCTTGATGCCGTACTTTTTGGCGAGCCTGTAGAAGGGAACCACGCCGTGCATGACGCCGTGATCGGTGATGGCCAGCGCCGTCATCCCGAGTTCGGCCGTCCGCCGGAGGAGATCCTCCAGGCGGCAGATGCCGTCCAACAGGCTGTATTCGGTGTGTACGTGCAGATGCGTGAACATGCTTGCTCCTTGTAGATTGCGGGCAAGGATCTCTTGATTACAGACCGGCGGCCAACGTCCCTCATTCAAGAACAATGGTTCTACATGGGAACAGGAGTTCCTGCCGAATATCAATAAGCTTTCCTGGAAGAGAAGGAAGTAGGCGATCAAGCAGGTTGCCACGTCCGGGTGATCGATGGCCCATGGAAATTTTGGCCCACTAACGGTTCACCAACCGCAAGCTTTCGGGACAGGAGCGCGGAACCGGCCAAATCCAGACGATAGGGAGGTTTGACTGGTCCGACCAGCGGTTGTAAAATAAGAGATATGCCAGTCCAGGATCGGAAGGTTGCCAGCGGCGTGAAAATATGCCGGATGTCTTGAAATTTTCCAACGTCGTGAAAGGAGAACCCGTGTTGTCTGCTGTAGATTCCGAAGAACTTGCCGGGGCAAGCCCGGCTGATATACGTTCCAGGGTGATCAAACTGGCGGGGCCGGCCCTGATGGAGATGCTGCTTTTAACCACCGTCCAGATGATCGACATGATCATGGTGGGCAGGCTGGGAGCTCCCGCCATCGCCGCTGTTGGGCTGACCAACCAGCCGATCTTTTTTTCTCTGGCGATCTTTGTGGCGCTCAACGTGGGAACCATGGCCCTGGTCGCCCGGTACGCGGGGGCCAGGGAGCCTGAAAAAGCCAGCGAGGTGGCCAGGCAGACCCTGATCATCACCTCCGCCTTCGGGCTGGTGGTGGCTGTGCTGGGGATGATCTTCGCGGAGAAGGTCATGCTTTTCATGGGCGCCCGCCCCGAGGTCCTGCCGTTGGGGACGGTGTTTTTCAGGATCATCAGCTTCAGCCTGATCTTCAGCACCATCTCCACCAGCGCTTCCGCGGTTCTCAGGGGTTGCGGCGACACCAGGACCCCCATGAAGGTCAACATGCTGGCCAACCTCCTGGTGATCGCCGGCGACTACCTGTTGATTTACGGGAAGTTCGGCTTTCCCGCTCTGGGCGTGGCCGGAGCTGGATGGGCGACAGCCGCGGCCCGGATTGTGGCGGCCGCGTTGTTTATCTTCGCGGTTGTGCAGGAGCGTCCCGTCGGGGGCCCAGGCGGCGTCCGAATCAACCTGGGCGGCCCTTGCCGCCTGAACCTGCCGGTGATCCGCCAGATCGTGAATATCGGCTTTCCCTCGGCGCTGGAACAATTGATTCTGCAGGGCGGGCTGATTGTCTTCGTGCGGGTGGTGGCGGGGCTGGGGACCACGACATACGCGGCGCACCAGATCGCGTTGAATGTGCTCTCGCTGTCATTTACGCCGGGCCAGGCTTTTGGGATTGCCGCCACCGCGCTGGTGGGGCAGAATCTGGGCGCCAACCGGCCGGACTGGGCGGAGCAATGTGGGTACGAGACCAGGCGGCTTGGAACGGCTCTCTGCAGCATCATGGGGTTGGTCTTCATCTTTTTCGGTTCTTACATCGTCCGGCTCTACACCGCCGATCCGGAGGTCATCCGCCAGGGGGCCATGGCTTTGAAGATCATCGGGGTGGTGCAGCCGGCGCAGTCCTCGCAATTCATCCTGGCAGGCGGCCTCCGGGGGGCGGGGGACACCCGCTGGCCGCTCATGGCGACGGCCGTCGGCATCTGGGGGATCCGGCTGAGCCTGGCGCACCTGCTGATCTTCGGCCTTCACCTGGGGCTGGAGGGAGCCTGGGTGGCGATCGCCATCGACCAGTTCAGCAGGTCGTTGCTGATCAGCTATCGCTATCGGACCGGCCGCTGGAAGGAGGCTCTGGTATGAGCGTTCCCGATATGAGCGTTCCTGTTGTAAGCGTTCCTGTTGGGAGCGTTCCAGCGGAGAAAGGGGAAAACGTGCGCGAGAAGGAAAACGGGGTCAGGGTGGAATATGGCGGGCGCCTTTGCCAGGGGATCTTTCTCGAACGCCCCAACCGGTTTGTCGCCAGGGTGGCGGTAGGTGGCCAGGAGGAGATCGTGCATGTGGCCAACCCGGGCCGGATGACGGAGCTTCTGGTTCCCGGCGCCCCGATCTGGCTCGCGGAGAAGGTGGAAAGCGGAGGAAAGGACGCGACGGAAGGAAAGGCCGGCAAGGCCGGGAAAGCCGCAAAGCCGCGCAAGACCAGGTTTCAACTTGCGCTGGTGGACCACCGGGGGGTGGGACTGATTTCCGTGGATTCCAACCTGCCCAACCGGCTGGTATACTCTCTGTTACGAGCGCGGGCCATTCCGGAGTTTGCAGAGTACGATCTGATCGCCAAAGAGGTCAAGTTCGGGCAGAGCCGGTTTGACTTCCGGCTGGATCGCACGACGGGCCAGGGAATCCCTTTGGCCGATGACCCGCCGGGCGCAAATGCCGCGGCGCGCTTCCGATTTCGGATGCCATCCTGCTTTCTGGAGGTGAAGTCCGTCAACCTGGTGGTGGGGCGGGAAGCCCGTTTTCCCGATGCGCCCACCCTGAGGGGAGCCCGGCATCTGGCGGAACTGGCCCGGGCCCGCCGGGAGGGTTGCCGGGCGGCGGTGCTCTTTGTAATCCAGCGGGACGATCCGGTGTCTTTCGCGCCGCACGTGGAGACGGATCCCGATTTCGGCGAGGCCTTCCGAAGCGCCCTGGAGGCTGGAGTTGAGGCATATGCCTACACTTGCCGCCTGGATTCGGGCGGGATCAGCCTTGGACACCCGGTGCCGGTGAAGATTCAACCCGGCGACAGGGACTTCTGGCGCCGGGCCATCTGATTTCATCCAGGGATTTTAAGCTTTGGCAAAAACGGAAAGACTATCCCCGCACCTCTTCGGGATGACGCGCGGAATTTCGCAGGTGCGGGGATGGGTATTTTATGGACAAATTTGTGATGCCGGTGGTGCTGGGGGTATTTCTGGGCACCTACGCGCGCCTTCATCTGCTGCGGGTGGACTTCCGCCAGTATCCAAGCTACCCGCAGGGGTACACCGTCCACCTGTTTCTGGGGTTTGTGGCGGCCTCCATGGGAGCGGTGGCCATTCCGGCCCTGGTGGCCAAACATTACGAGGCGGTGACCTTCCTGGCGCTGGCCCTGCAGCAATTCCGGGAGGTGCGGCGGGTGGAACGCGAGACCCTGGAGAAGCTGGAGGAGACCGAGCTTGTCCCCCGGGGGACGGCGTACGTGGAGGGGATCGCCAAGGTGTTTGAGGCGCGCAATTACCTGGCGGTTCTCACGGCTTTAGTGGCCAGCGGCCTGGCCTTCTTCCTGCCGTTTGGCGCCCTCGCCCGGGGTGCAATTGCGGCGGCGGGGGGGCTGGTGACCATCTTTTTACTGGAAAAGTCCATGGAGGGGGGTGTGGTGAGCTCCCTCGCCAGGATCAACCCGGCGCCGCTCGAGTTTAGAGGACCGCAGCTTTTTGTGGAGGATACTTTTGTGATGAACGTGGGCTTGCGGGAGTCCAGGGAGATCATACTCAAACACGGCCTGGGAGCCATTATTGAACCCGTGGACCCCAACGCCCGGGCCACCCTTTCCAACATCGGGCAAAGGCAAGCCATCGTGCACGATCTGGCGACCATTCTTGGGGTGCGCAAGGACCTGGACGAGCCGGAATTTACGCCCATCGCCCGGCTGAACCACGAAAACGGGCACATCGGCGTGGTGATCGTCCCGATGGCCAGGGATGAGGAGGCCCTTAAAATGGCGATCCAGCGGGTGCCGGTGATCGAAAGCGCCAAGCGCCGGCCGTTGGAGGCCATTGCCGGCAAGGAAGCCTATAAACGGGCCAGGTAGGTTCTGGCCTTGTATCGGACCGCGGCGATGAATCCGGGGATAGAGCACAAAGAACGTACAAAGGGGGCTGAAGAATTGGGGGGCCCATTTGAGGAAGAGATTATGGCGGTGGTGACCACCGACAAGGACTATGTCGGCGGCGACGTGCCGATCTTTTTTGCCCGGGACGAGGCGGAAAAGGAGCAGGTGGCCCTGACGCTCAGCCGGATCTTGCGAGCGATGGTCCACGAACTGGCCACGGGGGTATATGTAATCGTCAGGCACTGATCTCCGGCGCAAATTCTCAGGCGTTAAAGGATTCCGCCTGCCCCGCGCCGGCTTTGGTCTTTCCGAGCAGCCAGACCACGGCGAAGGCGCCCGCCCCCAGCGACCGCAGGGCGGTTGCCACGTAGAAAGAGACGTAGATGCTGGACACGTTCATGATCCAGACGCCCACCTGGGGGGCGATGAAGCCTGAGATGCCGATGGCGGTCTGGTAGATCGCCATGTAGGTGGCGCGGCGGGTCTCGGGGGTTACTTCCAGCATCCGGTTGAAGAGGAGCAGGGTGATCCCCGCCACGGCGACGCCGATCCACAGGTTGGCCGCCGCCAGGTAGTAGAGATTCATCGAAAAGGTATAGATCAGCGTCGCCGAGGCGATGGCCAGGGCCGCAAAGATCAGGGTGTAGGCCGTGCCCCTGGTTTCGGACCATCGGCTCCACAGGCGGAAGGTGGCCATGGACATCAGGCTGTTGCACAGGGTGAAGATGCTGATCCACATGGCGGTGGCGTGGGCGTTCTCGATCTGGTAGATGTTGAAGAGCGGCCAGGCCATCTGCCATCCGAAATGAAAGGCAAACGAGCTCACCAGGAAATAGATGAAGGGGCGGTTGCCCAGGATCTCCCTGGCGGCGGCGAGCCGGGTGCTTCGTTCCCCGGTTGGCATGGCGGAACGGTTCGGCACGGCGGAACGGTTCGGAATAACGGTGGAAATGACGGGCCGGGACAAGGTTTTCCCCGAAAGATCCGGCTCCACATGCAGGTAGATGTAGTAGACCTCCAGCAACGCAAGGAAGAAGGCCAGCGTGAAGAAGGCCTGGTAAGGGCCGGGGCTGTCCTTCGGGAACTGCTCCAGGATTATGCCGGAAAACAGGGTGGTGATCAGGCCCGCAAAGGTCGTGATCCGGTTGCGATCTCCGAAGAACCGGTTCCGTTCCGGTTCGGGGATCAGTGAGGCGATAAAGGCCTGCCAGGCCAGCACCGCCACCGAGGTCGGGAAGTTCATGAGCGCCACCAGGATTACCAGCCAGGCGGCCTGATCCCGGACGGGCAGGAAGGGGACCAGCGCGATCAGCAGGTAGAACAACCGTCCGGACAGGATGCTCATGCCGGTAAAGTGTTTCTTCCGGGCCAGCCGGTCGATGATCCTGGCGCCGGGCAGGAGGGCCAGAATTCCCATCAAAGCGGGCAAGGACGAGAGTAAAGCCACCTGCTGATGGGTGGCTTTCAGCACCTCGATGGCAAAGAGCGGGATAAACGGGGTGATCAGGTTGTTGGCGACAATGGCGCAGACGCCGTTGTAACAGCTGTACTTGACATTGGTGGTCAGGTGCTGGTACAAAGCCTCGCTGTTCCGTTCGGTCATTTCAAAGGCACCTCAAAGACTAATTCGCCGTTGCGGAACAGCTTCCTTCTTATTCGAAGCGGAGGGATTCAATGGGATCCAGCCGCGCGGCCTTGTTGGCCGGGTAAATTCCAAAGAAGATCCCGACGCCTGCCGCAAAGCCAAAGGCAATCGCGATGGCGGCTGGAGAGATCAGGGTCCGCCACTGGCCGACCCTGGAGAGGAGCATCGAGCCAGTGATTCCCGCCAGGATGCCCACCAGGCCTCCCGAGGTGCTCAGAGTAACAGATTCGATGAGAAACTGGGTCAGGATGTGAACCCGCCGGGCCCCGACGGCCTTTCGCACCCCGATTTCACGGGTTCGCTCCGTCACGGAGACCAGCATGATGTTCATGATCCCGATCCCGCCCACCAGGAGCGAAATGCCGGTAATCCCCGCCAGAAGAAGGGTGAAGGTCCGGGTGGTTCCCTCCAGGGTGGAGAGGATCTCCTGCTGGTTGCGGATCATGAACTTATCCGGGGAATCCTTTCGGGGCAATAGCACCGCTTCCACCTCGCGCGCGGCCAGATCCGTGACCTCCGCGGCCTTGGCCTGGATATAGATGGCCCGGATGGTGTCTTTCCCGGTGAGGCGCTTTTGCGCGGTGGTGAACGGCACAAAAACCTGGTCGCCCAGATCGTTCATTCCCTGGGTCTTCTCTTCCATGACACCGATCACCGTAAAGGTGACGATGCCGATCCGGATCTCCTGGCCGAGAGGATCTTGCCCCCCGAAGAGATCGGAGGCCACGGTCTGCCCCAGCACCGCCACCCGGGTCATATTCTGGAGATCATAGGCCGAGATGAAGCGACCCTCCTTGACGTGAAAGCTGCGGACCTCGGGATACTCGGGCGTGGTGCCCACGATGGTGGTGGTGGTATTGTTCGGCCCGAAGCGGATCACCCCGGCGCGGGTGGCTTCCACCGTGAGTTTGTCCACATCCGGCAGGTTGGCCTCCTGGATGGCCTCCGCGTCGGCGTAGCTCAAAAGGTCTCCCGCGCCCCGGGCGGTGGCGGCGCCTCCCGGCCGGCCGGCCGCCCGTCCCGGCGTGACGATGAGCATATTCGAACCAAGTTGGCCGATCCGGTCCTCCACCGAGGCCTGCGCGCCCTGCCCCACGGAGACCATGGCCACCACGGCGGAGACGCCGATGATCACCCCCAGCATGGTGAGGAAGGAACGAAGTTTGTTGGCTCTCAGGCTGGAAAAGGCCATTTTGATGCTCTCCACCAGGTTTAGATCGGACATGCTGATTCCACCTCAAATCGGGTTTCCCCTGAGAAGTCCCATCTTCTAACGATTGCCCCTGGCGCTCCCGGCGCCTCTGCTGGCCCCACCGCCCCCGCTCGTTCGCCTGGGGCGTTGCGGGTTGCCGCCTCCCGGTAGCAGGTTGCCGCCGAGCTTGCCCATGCTGTTGCCGTTCTGGTAGAACCTTCGCGTTGGCTCTGCGCCGTTGAGGCCGGAATTGGCCGGCAGAAGGAACGCCACCTCCTCGCCTTCTTTCAGCCCGCTGGTGATCTCTACGACCCTTTCATTGCGCAGCCCTGCTTCCACGGGGCGAAGGGTGGTCTTATCGCCGGCCTTGACTTTGACAAAAGCACGGTTTCCTTGGTCCTGGATGGCCTCCACGGGAACCAGCAAGGCATCGTCCTTCTTGGCCACGAGGATGCGCACGTCCGCGGTCATCCCCGATTTGAGAAACTTCCTGGCATTGTCCAGTTCCACGGTGACCTGGTAGGTGACGATATTGTCCTGGACTGTGGCATCTTCGGCGATCTGTACCACCTTTCCCGGGAAGAACTTGCCGGGAAGAGCGTCCAATGACACCAGCGCCTGCTGCCCCACCCGGGTCCTGGCGATGTCCACTTCGTTGATGTTGACCAGGGCCTTCATTTGGCGCAAATCCGCAAGGGTCGCCATAATGCTGTTGGCGTTCACCAGTTCGTACGGCTGGACGTTAAGGCTGATCACGGTGCCGGTCATGGGGGCCGTAATGGCTGTTTCCTCAAGTTGCCGCCGGGCGTCCACAAGCTCTGCCCTGGCTCCTTCGACCTCCGCCCTGGCGGCCTGGACATCCTCCGACCGCGAAGGCATCTTCAATTGGGCGAGCTTCTCCCTGGCGGAGGTATACTGAAGCTCGGCGATCCGTGCCTGCTCGGAGGCTTGATCAAGTTGTTGTTTGGTGGCGGCGCCCGCGGAGAACAGTTGCTGTTTGTCGGCCAGATCGGTTTTGGCGCTCTCCCAGTTGATCTCCGCCTGGCGCATGGCTGCCTCGGCCTGGTTGATCTCCTGGGGGGTGGTGGGATCTTCCAATTTGGCCAGCTTGGCCTCCGCCTGCAGCAGGGCGGTCTGGGCCTGCCTGACTTTAAGTTGCGCGTCGCCGGGATCCAGCTTTACCAGGAGATCGCCGGCTTTCACCGTGGCGCCGGGTTCAACCGGAACCCTTTCCACTTTGCCGCCATACCGGGTGCGCACTTCCAGTTTGGCCTCCGGCGCCATCACCCCCAGTGCCGAAACCGCCTCCACAATTTGCCCTTTCGAAACCTTGACGAAGCGGATCACCTCGGTTTCCTTGGTGGCCGCACTCTGATCTTTGGCGGCCTGGAGGCGCGTGAAGCCCCAGCCAGCCGCAATCAGCGCCAATAATAGCACAAGACTGGTTACTTTCCACTGCTTTTTGATATTCATGAGCCATCCCCCACATTTTTCGGGAGTTCAACTTGCGGGAGTTCCACCCCGAAATTTCTTGAAATGTCCAAATTGCCCGTTGCTCGCCGGAAAGCGGCCTCAGCCGCCAATTCATCCAGTTGGGCGTCTTTATAGTCGTTTTGGGCGGTAAGCAGGGCCAGCTCGGCGTCAAACAGGTCCGAGGCGGTCTTTTCCCCCACGCGATATTGGGCGGAGACCACCTTGAGGTTCTCTTCGGCCTCGGTTCTGGCTGCCTCCAGCGCGGGCAGGTGGCTCTGGGCTTCCAAAAGGGCGTCGTGGTTCCGGCGAACATCTTGCGCCACAGTGTCTTCCGTCTGGTGCAGGTTTGTTTCTGATTGGGATACAGCCAGATCCGCTTCTCGCAGGCCGCTCCTGGCAGATCCCCCGTCGAAGAGGTTCCAGCTTACTCCCAGGGTCACCGCCCAATCCTGGGGGTCCTGGGGAGCCCTGGTACTTCCGGTGCCGGAGAGGTTGCTCCCTTTGGAAAGGTCGGTGTTCAGGTTCCAGTCTTTCGTTTCCAGGGAAAGGCTGCCATTCAGGCCATCGAGGTTGTCATATTTACCGGTCAGGGTGAATCCCGGCCAGGCCTGCGCCCTTGCCTGGCTGGCCTTGATTTTGGCCTGCTGCCAGGCGATCTTGCCCAGGGCGATCTCGCGGCGTTTGTCCAGGGCGGAGGCCGTCTCCTTTTGCAGGTCCAAAGAGGCCTGAGCGCCGGCGCCACCGGTATTGCCGGCAAAAAACCCGGGCGACAGGTTGGGCGCCAGCTCCAGGGGCTGATCCGCCGGGTAACCCAGGAGAAGGTTGAACCCGACTCGGGCCTCTTTCAAGGCGTTTTCGGCCCGGAGGAGGTTGTACCTGGCAGTGGCCAGTTGGGTCTGCATCTTGAGAAGATCGACTTTGAGGATCGTTCCCTGTTCAAATTTGGCCTGGGCCTGTGAAAGATACGTCTGCGCTTTTTCCACCGACTTTTGGCCGAGGGACAGGTCGTTTTCGGCTTTCAGAACTTCTATGTACCTGGAGATTACGTCCATCACCAGGGTCTCCAGATCTTTTTGAAATTGAGCTTCGGCGGAGCGCAGGTCGAACCGGGCTAGAGCGCTGCTCACGCCCGCCTGGCCCGATAATCCCGGCTCGACGCCCAGCCCGGAGATCAGCGGGCTCAGGCTTTGCTGGATCTTGAGCGAGAGCGCGTATTCGTCGGTTTGCACCCAGGATTGATGGGAGGAGGTGTCTGGCAACCTCCCGCCGTAGGACTTGCTGGCTCCCACATCAAGCGAAGGAAACAATGTTGCTTGACCCTGCTGCAACCTGGCCTCGGCAAGCTGGAGCTTTTGCCGGGCCAGAAGAGCGGCGGGGCTCTGCCGCACCGCAATCCGGATGGACTCCCTCAGTTCCAATGGCGTTCCGGCCCACGCCGGCCAGCTGGTGGACGCTGCCGCGGCGCTGAAGATCAGACCCCAGATCAAGCCGCGGCGATAACGGCAACTGTTTCGCACCACGATCCCTCACAATAATGCTCGTTTAAGCCAGAATTCTTTGACGCCGCTTTATTAACCTTCTTGATCGTAACATCCAATTATGTCCAGATTATGAAAAGATCTTGAAAAAATCGTGAAGCGTCGAATGCCTCGTCGCCGGCGCCTTATCGCGGGAACCTTATCACCAGGGCCTCACCGCATGTAAGGAGCGTAGAGCATCAGGGTGAGAAGGGTGTCGATCACCGCCAGAAAGGCCATCGTCGGCGGGATGGAGGCCAGCCGATTCTGGCCTCGGAGAAAGGCCACCCCGGCGGCCGCCAGGGCCACAAAAAACGCCGGGATCAGGTAAGAGGCCAGCGGCGTGGCCATCCAGCCGGGCATCATGGCCCGCACCGGAGGGGTGTAGATAAAATATTGCATGCTCCAGAGCTTGGAAACCAGATAGACGGCCATGGCGACGCCCAGAACAATTCCCTGGTTCCTTTCCGCCCAGTTCAGGGCGAAGAAGTAGCAACCAAAGATCCAGATGAAGGTTGGCAACCAGGCGCCAACAATGTAAAAGAGCGCAAAAAAGATGGAAAACAGGTTGAGGAGCGAGTTTAACGCGGCGTTGGCAAAATCGCCGCGGGCGAAGGAGTTCAGCGTGCGCTTGAAGCCGGCGGAGGTGGCCGCCATATTGATCTTGTACTGCCCAAAACCGGCGGTTTCCACCCAGCCGAGGTAGAATTCTTCCCCGCCGCGGATAATCCGTGGCTGAAACGAAGCTCCCGTGGCCTTGCTGGCCAGGCAGGCCTTTATGGGCTTTCCACCGGCAAAATCCACCACCACGATCTCCATCCCTGTTTTTGATCTGGTCTTGAAGACGTTGGCGGCCAGAGCGACCTTCAACACCTTGCCCTGCCCGCCGGCGGGGGAGGGATTGGCGATGGATTTCACCACCATCTGGCTGGCCGTCTGTACCAGCCGCCAGTCGAAAGGCAATTTCGCGGGGGTCACTGCCGTGGCGGGCGGCCGGTCGAGCGGGAAGGAAAGGAAGAAGACGTTGGTTGCCGGGATGTACCGGCTGAAGGTCTCCTTGCCGAAGAATAGGTAGGCGTTCTTCTCATCCAGCCCGAGCTGGATATTTCCAAGGACGACGCTGCCGAGGGTGCTTATGGTGGAGACCCTGGCCACCTGAACCTCCTCTTTGGGCTCTTTGGGCTTTTCCTTGCGGGAGGAACCGGCCTGGTCTTTGGGGGCCGGCCCGGTTACCGGCAGGCTGGCGTAGTAAAGATCGTAGTGGAAGAGCCCGCCCTTGGAAGCGGCGACCAGGTGAAGCCGCCCGCTCAAGTCGAACCTGGCGTCGAGGGATGCAACGGCCGGGATTTTGATGCCGGCGGCTTGTTCGAGGCGCGGCGCGTTGGTGTAAACGGAAACGCCGTTACCCGTGCCGATGAGAATGTAAGCCTTTTTGGCACGTGGATTGACCGCGGTGGCAAAAGCCGGGACGCCTGCCGCCAGGACCTCCCGTTGCTGCAACTGGAGGTTGTTCAGATCGAGCAATCCCCGGTGGAGCATCCTGGTCTTGCCGTCGATCCAGAGGAGGTAGGACGGGTCGCCGGCGATGATCCGGGCGTTGCTTGCCAGGGGGAAAGGCAGTAGGGCGGTCTTCTTCAACTTGCCGTCCTTGCCCACCATCGCCACCTGCAGCCCCTCGCTCCGGGGCCAGGCCATGAGGACGGTTCCGTCCGGGAGGAGATCGATGGCTACCTGGGTGTTGAGATCACCCATTCCCACCGTCAGGTGCTTGCTCCAGTCGGGGGAAGGGGGGGAGCCGGCGATCTGAACCTCCTCCAGTAAGTGGTAACCCAGGATTGAGGCCATCATGACCAGCAGGGCCAGAATCCAGATCCGAAATTGACTCCCTCGGGGATCAAGGCTGGGGAACAAGGCCATCAACCACCTTTCTGGCAACCTTTAACAATCCTCAATACTTATTATATAATTCGCGATTTCCCGGGGTATTCCTTGGAACTATTGCCCCGGCCGGTGAAAATGGATATAATTGAGCACAGGTGGGTATTGCACGCGGTGGGGATGGATATTGCACGCGGTGGAACCGATCAAGGCAACGGCGGAAGGTGCGGAGCTCATGCCCGATCTTTTTCCTCTGTTTCTTTCATTCAAGGTGGCCACGCTGGCCACGGTAATCTCGCTGGCGCTGGGGATCGGGATTGCCTGGTTGCTGGCCCGGCGCCGGTTTCCGGGCAAAGATCTGCTGGACGCTCTGGTGACCTTGCCCATGGTCTTGCCGCCGACGGTCCTTGGTTATTATCTTCTGGTGATCATCGGGCGGCGGGGACCGATAGGCCGGCTTCTGGAAGAGACTTTCGGGATCACCCTGGTCTTCACGTGGCAGGCGGCGGTGATTGCGGCGGCGGTGGCGTCCGCTCCCCTGCTGATCAAAGCGGCCCGGGCCGCATTTGAAGGGGTGGATCGGCGCGTCGAGGACGCCGCCAGGACTCTCGGCCGGTCCGAAATGGGCATCTTTTTGACGGTCACCGTCCCGCTGGCCTGGCGGGGGATCATGGCCGGAACGGTGCTGGCTTTTGCACGGGCTCTGGGGGATTTTGGGGCCACCATCATGGTGGCGGGCAATATTCCCGGGAAGACCCAGACCATGCCGATTGCCGTCTATGATGCGGTGCTGGGGGATAACATGCCGCTGGCCAATCTTCTGGTGCTGGTTACCACCGTGGCGGCGGCGGCGGTCCTGATCGCCCTGAACCGGCTGGAGAGGTCGGCTTTTCAGCGGAACCGGCATGCGGGAGGGTGATTCGATGCGGGAAGTTGGCCTGATGCAGGAAGTTGACCCGATGCTGGAGGTTGACCTGGAAAAGCGCCTGGACGGTTTCCAGCTTGCCGCGAAATTCCGGGCCGACGCCCCTCTGGTGGCTTTATTCGGCCCATCTGGCTCCGGGAAGAGCCTCACCTTGCAGTGCATCGCCGGCCTGGTGCGGCCGGACCGGGGGCGCGTGGCGCTGGACGGCCGGGTGCTCCATGACAGCCGGCAAGGGGTCGATCTCCCTCCCCAGCGGCGGCGGATCGGTTATGTCTTCCAAAATTACGCGCTCTTTCCACACCTTACCGTGGAACAGAATATCTGTTACGGCATCCACCGGCTTCCTCCCGGCGAAAAGCGGGAGAAGACGGGGATGCTGATGAAGCTCATGCGTCTGAACGGCCTGGGCGACCGGTTTCCCGGCGAGCTTTCCGGCGGACAGCAGCAACGGGTGGCTATCGCGCGGGCGCTGGCGGTGGAGCCGCGGCTTCTCTTGTTGGACGAGCCTTTTTCGGCCCTGGACAGTGCGATCCGGGGCAAGCTGCACCGGGAACTCCTGCAGATCCGGGAGGAACTGGGGGTGGGGATGCTCCTGGTGACGCACAACCTGGAAGAGGCCTACACTCTCAGCCGGGAAATGGTGGTCTATGACGCCGGAAAGGTGCTCCAGGCCGGCAGCCGGGAGGAGATCCTGCGCCGTCCCGCCAGCCGGACGGTGGCCCGGTTTACCGGCGCCAAGAATATCTTCACGGCGGTGGTGGACGAGGTTGTAACGCCCGGGTCCCCGGGCGGGACCGAAGGTTTCCTTACCCTCAATGAGGGGCATTTTTCGGTACATGCGCCCTATTATCCTTACCGGGTGGGGGATACCGTTGCCTTTTGCATCCGGCCGGAGGAGATTATTCTGGTTCCGGCCGGGGAAGGCAAGCCGCCGGTCGGGGAAGGCCAGCTGCCCCAAGCGGATCGCCCGGCCGCAGAAAACCAGTTGGTTGGGGAAAACCGGCTGGCCGGCCGGATTACGGGGGAGATCGCCCGCGGCAGCGCTTATACCCTTTTTTTCGCCCTCCAGAACGGGCTTTTCGGCCCCGGTGGCTATGACCTGCAAATTGAAATTCCCTTTCATACTTATCACGAACTTGGCCTGGAGGAATTGAAGGATGGAGTGGCGTGGTTGCCCAGGCAGGCGGTTTATGTGATCGGGGGAGAGCCATGAATGCTGTAATACTGGCCGGGGGCCGCAATTCGCGGATCCAGACCAATAAGGCGCTGCTTCCAATCGGCGGGGTTCCGATTATCGAGCGCGGCATTGCGGTTTTAGGCCGGCTCTTTGACCAGATCCTCATCGTTACCAATAATTTTGCGGCATATGAGCACCTCGGCCTGAGGATGGCGGCGGATGTCATTCCGGGGGAGGGCCCGTTAAGCGGCATTCATGCGGGCCTGACCGCCTCAGCTTCCTATTACAACTTCTTTGTGGCCTGCGATCTACCCTTTCTCGATGAAAGGATCATCAGGCCGTTGATGGCGGCGGCGACCGATCCGGATGTGATCGTCCCAAGTTGGGCGGCCGGCCTTGAACCGATGCACGCCATTTACTCCAGGCGTTGCGTGCAGCCCATAGAAAGGACGCTTGCCCGGGGCCGGCACCGGGTGGTGGACTTCTACCCCGAGGTGAAGGTGGAGACGGTGGATGTCTCCCTCCTGAGCGCCGAGCTGGATCTGGGGATGTGCTTCATGAATGTCAACACCCGGGCGGACCTGGAGACGGCCGAGCAACTGGCGGCGCTTCAGGAACAAACGCTCCAGGAACGGATCAGAAGGGGAGGAAGACGGTGAAGACGGTGAAAGCGATGAAGGCGAGGACGGCGGCACGGACGGCTCCGGCGCCGGTGAAACATGCCCCCGTCATATCCTTTGTGGGCCGGTCCAACAGCGGCAAGACCACCCTTTTGGAGCGAATCATTCCCGAGCTGCGAGGGCGAGGTTTGCGGATCGCCACCATCAAGCACGATGTCCATTCCTACGAGACGGACTGCCCGGGAAAGGACACCTGGAAGCATGCCCGGGCGGGGGCGGAGGTGGTGGTGCTCGCGGCGCCCGACCGGCTGACCAGTTTCCGGGCGCTGGACAGGGAGTGGAGCCTCGATGAGATTGCCTCAACCATCAGCGGGGTGGATCTGATCATCACGGAGGGCTATAAGAGGGCGGATAAGCCCAAGATTGAGGTCTGGCGCGGCGATGAGGAGAAGAAACCCCTCTGCGGGCCGGCGGACCGGCTGATTGCCATTGCCAGCGACCGGCCGAGGCCGGGATTTGGCGTGCCCTGGTTTGATCTCGGGCAGCCCGCGGCCCTGGCGGACTTCATCTCGCAAGAGCTAAAGGCTGGAAGGCTGTGAGTTGGTTTGGCTGGTTTGTGAGAATTTACGTTAGGGGATTTTGGGGCTCCGGAATGCAGTTTTTGGGGGGTGAAAGATATGAAGGTGGGGATTCTTCAATTTACCCCGATTTTCGGGCAGGTACCAGGAAATATTTTCACAGTACAGAAGACTATCAGCCAGATTCAAGCAGATCTCGTGGTTTTGCCGGAATTATTCAACACTGGCTATCAGTTTGTGACCAAGGAAGAAGTCGGTGAGCTTGCTGAGCCCGTTCCGAATGGATTTACCACGCAGCGCCTGGTGGAGATGGCCCAGAAAAATGGGCTCTTTATCGTGGCTGGCCTGGCGGAACGGGACGGGGATCGGGTCTACAATTCCGCCGTGCTGGTGGGCCCGCGGGGTTTTGTGGGCGTCTACCGCAAGGCGCACCTCTTCTACGAGGAGAAGCTCTGGTTCGATCCAGGCGACGGCGAATTCCCGGTATTCGACATCGGCCCGGCGAAGATCGGCCTGATGATCTGCTTCGACTGGATCTTCCCCGAGGTCTCGCGCATCCTCGCCTTGCAGGGCGCCCAGGTCATTTGCCAGCCCGCCAACCTGGTTCTGCCCTACTGCCAGGGGGCCATGGTCACCAGGGCCATCGAAAACCGGGTCTTCACCGTCACCGCCAACCGGGTGGGGAACGAGCACCGGCAGGCCGATGAGGAGCTCCGGTTTACCGGGATGAGCCAGGTGGTGGATCCGAAAGGGCAGGTACTCTTCCGGCTTGGCGAAACCGAGGAAGCATTGCGGGTCGTCGAGATCGATCCCGCCCTTGCTCTGGATAAGAAAGCCACAAAATACAACCATGTCTTTGACGACCGCCGGGTGGATCTGTACGGGCGGCTGCGGCAAAGATAGGCTGTCATAAACATGAACATAGGTATCAAGGGCCAAATTGAAATTTCCAATGAGGACATAGTTGCAGCTTACAAGATCTTCTTCGATTCCTTTCCCAACCTGACCTTGATGGACGTTGGCAAAAAAGTCGCGGAAGATGCGGCCTCAATTAGCGCCATGTACAGGCTGGCCACCCCCGACGCAATACATATCGCTTCAGCCATGAGCCAGGGGGCAACCGCCTTCGTCACCAACGATCTCCGCCTCAAGAAGGTGGGTGGGGTGCGTATTTTGGCCTTTGATGATTTTGTTGAATAATTGGATCCTTATTTCTTTCGGAACAGGATTGAGCGATGAAGACAGTTGACCTTGTGCTGGCCTACGGGTTGCCCGCTGTATTTGCCGGGCTCGTGCTGGAATTTTTCGGGTTGCCGGTTCCCGGCGAAGAAGTCCTGCTCTTTGCCGGCGGCCTTGCCGCCACCGGGCGGCCGGGGTTGCTGCCCCTGATTCTGTTTGCCACGGCCGGCTCATTTGCCGGGTACTGGCTGGCCTATGAGATTGGGAAACGCGTTGGGATTGAGCGTTTGATCAGATACGGGCGGTACGTCCGCATCAAGGAGGCGGAGTGGCACAAGGCCCAATCCCTCTACGACCGCTACAGTGTGCCCCTGCTCCTGGGGAGCCGGTATATCATCGGTGTTCGACACCTTACTCCCTACCTGGCCGGTCTGGCCAACCTGCCCACCTTCAAGTTTCTTATGTATGACCTGGTGGGGTCGGTCCTATGGACGATTCCGTTGATTCTGATCGGAAGAAGTGTGGGCGCTCACTGGCGCGAGGCCGTCGGACTGCTCCACCGCTTTGGCCTGTTGGCGGCCGCCGGGTTGATGGTTCTAATCATGGCCTATCTGGTTTACCGGCGGCTGAAAGCAAAACGATAAGACGGGAGGAGACGTCGTTTCATCTATTGCTTATCCCCATAATTTTGATATAATGGAATCACAACCCAGGACAGGGGATGCTGGAGGAGGTTCAGACAGCAAATCTATATTAAAGTGCGCCGGACTAAAAAGTGGATAACATGCTAAGTTGTGCAAACGATTGCTCAAATTAAGTTTGGCGATGGGTTGACGATAGGCTGCGGTCTTCCCCGTGTTTCCGGTCATGGAGGAACCGATTGGCCAAAACTGCGTTTCTTAGAAGGGGGTGGCAAACAAAGGTCAGGGCTTTTACAGAAAAAGATTGGGGGAGGAGAAGAGATGAACAGTTTTGCCACACATGCGGGCCGGCGCTGCCTCAATTCCCTGGGGCGCCGCAATTCCCTGGCGCTGATGCTGGCGATCCTTCTGGCGGCGGCCTTGCCAATTTTACCACTGCCCGCCGCCGGAGCAGCCCAGGCGGCTTCTATCCATGCGGTCTTGGCCGGCAACCTGCAGACCGAGCTGGGGGCGCCCGGCGACTGGGATCCTGCCAACAACACCACCCTGATGAAAGATCCCAATGCCGACGGGATCTACACCTTTATGGGGTTTGTCCCGGCCGGCAACTGGGAGTACAAGGTGGCCTTAAACGGGAACTGGACGGAATCGTATCCGGCCAGTAACGTGACGCTGAGCGTTCCGGCGGGCGGGCTCACAGTTACCTTCCGTTACAACGCGGCCACGCATGCCGTGGAGGATTCGGTCAACAACCCCGGCCTTCTGGCGGTGGTGGCCGGCTCCTTCCAGAGCGAACTGGGCGCGGCCGGCGATTGGAACCCGGCGGACACCACCACCCGCCTATCCGATCCGGACGGCGACGGGCTCTACACCTTCACCGCCAACATCCCCGCCGGCGCCTGGGAGTACAAGGTGGCCCTGGGCGGCGCCTGGAACGAATCCTACCCGGGAATGAACCGGATCTTGACCGTGCCGGCCGGCGGCCGCCAGGTCACTTTCCTCTATTTTAGTAAATCCCATGTAGTCAAGGATTCGTTCAACGACCCGGATGTGGTCACGGCGGTGGTGGCCAGCGACGTCCAGCAGGAACTGGGCGCGGCCAGCGACTGGAACCCCGCGGACATGACCACCCAGATGACCGACAGCGACGGGGACGGCGTCTACACCTACCAGGCGGACCTGCCGAAGGGAAGCTGGCAGTACAAGGTGGCTCTCCACGGCGCCTGGAGCGAGTCCTATCCTGGTTCAAACGTGGTGCTGAACGTCCCGGCGGACGGGACCATGGTGATCTTTACATACGACGCGAAGACCCATGTGGTCAAGGATTCCATCAACAACCCGGCGGTGGCCTCTCACGACAACGATATCTGGTGGAACGAGCTCAAGCATGACAGCCGCCAGGCTCTCTACCGGTCGCCCTTCGGGGCGGTCCCGACCGGGCAGCCGGTGACGCTCAGGGTTCAGACTGCCAGAGGGGATCTCACCGGCGCGCAGGTCCGGGTCTGGGACCAGATCCAGGCGCGCGAGGAGATCTATTCGATGCAGCCGGCCGGCACCGATCCAGACGGGCGGTTCGACTACTGGCAGGCGGTGATCCCGGCGCGCACCCAGCCCACCATCCTCTGGTACCGTTTCACCCTGGTGGACGGCACCAGACGGGCCTACTACGGCGACGACAGCAGCCGGGACGGCGGTGTGGGCGCGGTGACCGACTATCCAACGGATTATGACTACCAGATCACCGTCTACCAGGCCGGATTCACCACCCCGAACTGGATGAAGAATTCGGTGGTCTACCAGATCTTCCCGGACCGGTTTAACAACGGGGATCCCACCAACGATCCCAAACCGTCGGATCCCGATGTGCACGGGTGGCCGGTGGTCTTCAAGCAGTGGAATGATCTCCCGGAGCAGCCGCCGCATGGGCGGGACTTCTTCGGCGGCGACCTTGAGGGGGTCATAAGCAAGCTGGACTACCTGCAGAGCCTGGGGATCAAGGCGATCTACTTCAACCCCATCTTCCAGGCGGCTTCCAACCACCTCTACGATACGACCGATTACAAGACCATTGATCCTTACTTCGGCGATCTGGCCACCTTTCAGCGCCTGGCGGCGGAGGCCGGCAAACGCGGCATCCGGCTGATCCTGGACGGGGTCTTCAACCATACCGGCAGCGACAGCCTGTACTTTGACAAGTACAGCCGCTACAATACCCTGGGGGCCTACGAGTCGCAGAGTTCGCCGTACTTTGACTGGTATACTTTCCGGCTCTGGCCCAACGACTACGAGAGCTGGTGGAACTTCGACACGCTGCCCAAGCTGCGCACCGACAACCCGGCGGTCCAGAACTTCATCTTCGGCGCGCCGGACAGCGTGGCCAGATACTGGCTGAATCAAGGATCGAACGGCTGGCGGCTGGATGTGGCCAACGAGGTGGCACATCCCTTCTGGCAGAAATTCCGGCCGGCGGTGAAGGCTACGCAACCCGACGCGGTGATCATCGGCGAGTTGTGGGAGGATGCTTCATCGTGGCTTCTGGGCGACGAATTCGACAGCACCATGAACTACCGCTTCCGCAACGCGGTGCTGGGCTTCTTTGCCGACGGGACGCTGGATGCGGGGGCCTTCAACAACACCCTGGAGGCCATCCGGGAGGATTACCCGGCGGAGGCGTTCTACGCCGCCATGAACCTGGTGGATTCCCATGACACGGCGCGGATCCTCCGGCAGTTGCACGAGGACAAGGCTTTGTTGAAGCTGGTGGCGATCTTCCAGATGACCTATCCGGGGGCGCCCACCATCTATTATGGCGATGAGGCGGGGATTACCGGCGGATCGGATCCGGATTCCCGGCGGACCTTCCCCTGGGGGGGGCGAGGACCAGGACCTTCTGGCCCACTATCAGAAGCTCGTCGCGCTCCGCAACGCCAACCCGGTCTTGCGGACAGGCAGCATTGAGCCCCTGCTGGCGGACAGCGCCAACGGGTATTACGTCTTCGGGCGCAAGGATGCGCAGAATGCCGCGGTGGTGCTGATCAACAACGGCGCCGCTGCTGGCGCAATCACGGTGAAGGTGGACGGACTCATCCCGGACGGCACGGTGCTCATCGACCAGTTGAACGGTGGCGCGGCCTATACCGTAACCGGTGGCCAGGTCGTGGTAAATGTCCCGGCCAAATGGGGCAGCGTGCTCATCACCCAGCCCGGACAGGATCTCCTGGCTCCGGCGGCACCAGTGGGGCTTGCCGCCACGGCCGGCAAGAGCCAGGTGAATCTGACCTGGACTGCAAACTCCGAACCTGATCTGGCCGGTTACAACGTCTACCGGAGCACCGTTCCCGGCGGCTACTACACCCGGCTCAACGCCGCGCCGGCAGCCAGCACGGGATACCAGGACACCACGGTGCAAAATTCGGTCACCTACTACTACATGGTCAAAGCCGTGGACCAGGCTGGAAATGAGAGCGAGCCTTCAGAAACGGCCTCCGCCACCCCGACGGTGCCCATCGGGTGGGCTGGCAACCTCTGGCCGCAGAGCATCGGTCACACCATCAGCGCTCTGATCCCCACCGAGACCATCTATGCCCAGGTCTGGGCCGACGGCCTGACCACCTTCCCGGGGCAGGGCGTGGGCATGCTGGCGCAGGTGGGCTACGGTCCGGCGGGCAGTGATCCGGCGCTGTGGAACACCTGGGTCACGATGAAGTTCAACCTGGACAAAGGTAATAACGATGAGTACCTGGGGTCGCTCTTGCCGGAGCAGACCGGACAGTTCGTCTACCAGGCCCGGTTCAGTTCCGACGGCGGCAAGACCTGGCGGTACACCGACACCCAGGGCTCCCTGACCGTGAGTCCCTCCGGGGATACCACGGCACCAGCGCCGCCGCAGGGCCTGGTGGCGGCCACCACTCTGGGCCAGATCACCCTGCTGTGGCAGGCCAATGTGGAAGCGGATCTCTTCCGGTACGACGTCTACCGTTCCACCACCAGCGGTTCGGGCTACCTGAGGGTGGCTTCGGTGGATAAGACGGCCGCCAGCTACACCGACGGCGGCCTGGACAAGGATACCAGCTACTTCTATGTGGTCCGGGCGGTGGACACCTCATTCAACGCCTCGGCGCCAGGTCCGGAGCTTATGGCCATGCCCCGGCCCCGCAAGGTGGAGGTGACCTTCCAGGCGGAGGCGCCCTGGTATACCCCGGCCGGCGACACCATCTACCTGGCCGGCAACTTTCCGGCGCCCTACTACTGGAATCCGGGCAACCGCCCGATGACCCGGGTGGATGAGACCCATTGGGCGATTACGATGATGATGGATGAAGGCACCAGGATCGAATACAAATACACCCGCGGCAACTGGGGCAAGGTGGAGAAGAACCCCGACGGGTCGGAGATGGGCAACCGCCAGGCCGTGGTGGCCTATGGGGCAAACGGCAGGATGGCCATCAGCGATACCGTGGCCAGGTGGGCCGATCTGCGGCTGGTCGTGGCATCGCCGGCGGAAGACCTGGTGACCACGGACTCCGTGGTGGAGGTCACAGGAAACGTCCTGCCCGGCGAAGCGCTGAGCGTGAACGGGCAAGCGGTGCAACCGGCGGCGGGTGGGGATTTCGGGACCACGGTCAGGCTTCTTCCGGGTCTGAACACGATTTCGGTGGTGGCGGGCACCGACGCCAACACGATTACCGTCACGCGTAAGGTGACCTATCAGACCAGGGTGGAGCTTGTGGTGACGCCCGCCGGCGCCAGCGTGGAGATCTTCGACAAGAAGCTCAAAATCGAGATCCCGGTGGGGGCGGTGAAGGCCGATACCAGCCTGGTTCTCGAGGTGATCGATGAAAACGGGCCGCTCCACCCGGAAAATCTCAAGCGGCTCAGCAGAAGTTACGTGGTGTCGGCCGGGGTCAAGAAATTCCGGGTCCCGGTGACCATCAGCATTGGTTTTGACGCCGCGGCTTTGAACGGGTTGGGCTTTGAGGATCTGGGGATCTTTACGGCAAAATACGATGCCACAGAGGGGACAACCGGCAAGGAAGTCTGGCGTCCGTTTGAAGGAATTGATGACGGCCCGGACGGATATGAGGGAAGTGTCGTCGACCTGGCAAGCGGCAGGTTAACCATACGGACAGAGCATTACGGCAAGCTTGCCGTGATGGCCAGGCTGGAAAAGCCTGAAGACGGGGATTGACAGCCCGAAGAAGAACTCAAGGGACCTAAGCAATCCGAAGAACGCTGTGTAAAAAACGAATAGGCACGCCCGGACCAGCAAGTCTATCTTGCTGCCCGGGCGTCTTTTTTGCATTTTGCATATTTTTTTCGAAGGAGAATTAGACTTAACCCCTCTTTTTTGATGCAGGAGATCCCCGGTGAGTGTCAAAAGGTGATCCTGGAGGTGGAAGCATAGTAAAATGGAGGCCATAGCAAGAGTGCGGCAATTCCTGGAGCAAACGCCCTACCGGCCGGAGATTATCGAGTTTGATGAAAGCACTCATACTTCCGAACTGGCGGCCCGGGCGGTTGGGGTTGAGGTCGGGCAGATCGCCAAGAGCGTCTTGTTTATTGTCGGGGACCAACCAGTTTTGGTGGTGACCAGCGGAGACATGAAGGTAAGTCAGAGTAAACTCAAACAACTGCTGGGTGCAAGCGGCAAGGTAAAACTGGCGGATCCGGAGACTACTCTCGAACTGACCGGGTTTCCGCCGGGAGGAGTTTGCCCGTTTGCCTTGAAGCAAGCGATACCGGTACTGATCGACCGGAGCATGGAGCGTTTCCCGGTGGTCTACGCCGCCGCCGGCACCCCTCGTTCGGCGGTGCCGGTATCGGTGGCGCAACTTCTGGAGATTACGGGCGGGACGCTGTGCGACCTGGCCTGATGGAAGGGGGGATTTAAGAGTGTTTACCCGTATCAGCCATGCAGCTTTTGAGGTTAAAGATGGCGTTGCATCGGCGCGGTTTTACCAACAATATTTCGGCTTTGTAAAGCGAGTGGAAATTGACTCGCCGGCTCCGGGGCTGGAGAAGATCATCTTTCTCACCCTTGGGGATACTGAACTGGAATTATTGCAGGTCAGCCATCCTCCTGCTATCTCCGGCTGCCATATCTCCTTAAACACCGACGACTTTAACGGCGACTTTACCCAGCTCGCCAATGCGGGCGTAAAAGTGGGGATGCCGCCGGTGGACGTCGGTGGAGGGAGGAAGAGGGCCATCTTCCCGGGACCGGATGGAGAGGAAATTGAAATCATTGGCTGAGCACGACAAAGAGGGGAAGACCCCTCTTTTCCTTTTGATCTCCTTTTGATCCCTCTCTGACAGGAGATCAGCGACAAATTCCGAATTTCCTTACTAACAAGGGGGGATCAAAGCGTGCGCCTCAAGATGGATCATCATCTGGTGAATAGTGAGGTTTTAGTGGAAGAGACCCGGCCCCTGGCCGAGGCGGTATTGCTGGCCAAAAAGTTTACGCTTGCCGAGCCGGCCCATGGAATGATTCTTGTGGATGGTAAAGGCCAGCTGGTCGGCATGGTGTCCTGGCCGGATGCAGGCGTGGCCCTGGTGGAAGGGAAGAGTCGCGAGCCTGTTGGCCGGCTGGCCCGCCCGGTATCCTGGGTACGCCTGGGCGATGAAGTCGATGCAGGGACCGCCTTTTCCGCAGAGACGGTGGTTGTGGACGACGCGCACCGCCCCGTTGGGTGGCTGTCCCTTTCTCTATTCCGCGAGGTGGGATTGAAGCGGGCGACGGAACGCCTGGAAGAACTGATGGTGGGGCTCAATTCGGCCTATAACGCCATTTTAGTGGTGGACCGCGAGGCCAGGATAGTGGCGGCCAACACCGCCATGGAAAAGATCCTGGGCTATCCCCTGGCCGAGGCCTGGGGGCGCTCGATCCGCGAATTCATCCCGCATACCGGCATGGGAGAGGTGTTGCAAACCGGGGAACCGCGCATCGGCAGCCAGATCACCATTAACGGGCGGACGTACCTCAGCAATCGCACACCGGTGTACCGCAACGGCCTGCTAATGGGCGCCGTGGCCGTCCTCCAGGATATCACCGCCCTGGAGAATGCTCTGGCCGAGCGAGACGAGGCCAATCGCCTGAAGAACATTCTGGCTTCCGTGCTGGATAACGCCTATGAAGGAATTGTGGTGGTGGATGAACAGGGGATGGTCACCATGTTCAACCAGGCCTACAGCGATTTTCTGGGTGTGCCGGCGGAAGAGGTGATCGGCCGCCGGGTCCAGGAAGTCATTGAAAACACCCGGATGCACATCGTCGTCCAAACCGGACAGGCGGAAATCAGGCAGGTGCAGCGCATTAAAGGCCATGACATGGTCTGTGACCGCATTCCCATTAAAAAAGGGGACCGGGTGGTGGCCGCCGTGGGCAAGGTGCTG
Source organism: Bacillota bacterium (assembly GCA_023381695.1). Classification (GTDB taxonomy): domain Bacteria; phylum Bacillota; class UBA5301; order JAMCQP01; family JAMCQP01; genus JAMCQP01. The sequence continues at coordinate 37,457 of JAMCQP010000083.1, forward strand.
TTTCGGGACGTGTCGGAACTGGACGCCATGCTCCAGCAGACCCGCCGCCTGCAATCCGAACTTGAGTACTACAAAGAGGAGTTAAAGCGCCACCAGGGTACCCGGTACAGCCTGGAAAACATCATCGGCGATGGCCAAACCATGCGGACTTTAAAGGAGCTGGCCCAGCGCGTGGCGTGGTCAAACTCCACCATCCTTTTGCGCGGGGAGAGCGGCACCGGCAAGGAACTCTTCGCTCATGCCATTCATAACGCCAGTTCCCGGGCTTCCGGCCCCTTCATCAATGTGAACTGCGCCGCGCTCCCGGAGAATCTCCTTGAATCAGAGCTTTTCGGTTACCAGGAAGGGGCCTTCACCGGCGCCCGCAAGGGGGGCAAGGTGGGGAAGTTTGAACTGGCCAACGGGGGAACCATTTTTCTTGACGAGATAGCGGAAATGCCGCCCAACATGCAGGCCAAGTTGCTGCGGGTCTTGCAGGAGAGGGAAATCGAGCGCCTCGGCGGCACCCGGCCCCTGAAGATCGATGTGCGGGTGGTGGCGGCCACCCACCGCAACCTGGAGGAGATGGTGTCGGCCGGGCAGTTTCGGGAGGATCTCTTCTACCGGCTCAACGTCATCACCCTGGATATCCCGCCCCTCAGGGAACGACCGGAGGATATTCCCTTGCTGGTGGACCATCTGGTGGGAAAACTTGCCCGGAACCTCGGGTGCGGGAAAAAGCAGGTGGAGCCCTCCACCATGCAGATTCTCAGGACGCACCGCTGGCCCGGGAATGTACGGGAACTGGAAAACGTGCTGGAGCGGGCGCTCAACCTCGTGGAGGAGGAGGTCATTTTGCCCGCGCATCTCCCGTATTACCTGCAACGTGGAAGTGCCGGCGCCAGTGGTTTGACGCCTCTCAAGGAGGCTCTCTGGGCCGCGGAGGCCGATATCATGCGGCAGGCTCTGAAAGCGACGGGTGGTAATGCCCTGAAGGCCGCACGACTGCTTCAGGTGAGCAAATCCACCTTTTACGAGAAGGCGGGCAAATACCGGTTGCTGTTGGATGGGCGGTGAATCTGGCGGGCGAACGAAGGTGTTTTCCAGACATCCGGAATGCCTTCCGAAAATCCGGAAAAGCCGGGACCCCCAACGAAACGGGAGACCGGTTTTTCTTTTTGTCGAAAGGTCTTCCGGAATTTCGGAAAGTTTTCTGAAGGCTCGCGAGTATTTGGGCTTCTCACGGTTGGCACGCAACTTGCAATTGAACCTGTGGCAACTAAATGGATCTCGACCGGCTATATGGGGTGGAAGATCCATGGCCGGCCGGAAAACAGAAAGGAGCGACGTTAAATTGGTTATCGGCATCATCCTCAGTCTTGGATTGCTCATCTTCTTTGCCTACCGTGGTTACTCGGTCATCTTCATGGCGCCGATCTTTGCCCTGCTGGCCGCCCTGACGGCCGGGATGAACGTTCTGCCCACCTATACGGAACTGTTCATGGTAAAGATGGTGGGGTACATCAAGAACTTTTTCCCGATCTTCATGCTCGGCGCCGTCTTCGGCAAGATCATGGAGGATTCAGGCGCGGCCCGCGCGGTGGCTCACTTCATTATCAAGAAGCTTGGCAAGGAACGGGCCATCGTGGCTACCGTGCTGTCCTGCGCCATCCTGACCTATGGCGGGGTGAGCCTCTTTGTGGTGGCCTTCGCCGTCTATCCCCTGGCCGCGGCCATGTTCAAGGAAGCGAACATCCCCAAACGCCTTGTCCCCGGAGCTATTGCTCTGGGGGCCTTTACCTTCACCATGACCGCCGTTCCCGGCACCCCCCAGATCCAGAACATAATTCCCACCAAATACTTCGGGACAAACGCTTATGCCGCTCCGCTGGTTGGTATTGTGGGCGCGCTGATGATGTTCGCCGGCGGCCTGGCCTGGCTGGAGTGGCGTAAACGCAGGGCCACGTACGCTGGAGAGGGTTATGGGAGCCACACCAAAAACGAACCGGTGGTGGAAGCCGATGCCTACATGCCGCGTTTCGGGTTGGCCATCCTGCCCCTGGTCATCGTTCTGGTCTTAAACTATCTGCTCACCAGGCTTATTAACGGCTGGAACCCCGACATCCTGAAGCCCTTCGGGACCGCCGCTCTTGCCAGCGTAGCTCCGACCTGGGCGCTGATCGTGGCGCTGGTTCTGGGGATCGTTGTCGCCGTTCTCCTCAATTGGAAGGAGATGAAGACCAAATATGTGAACAGCCTCAACGCTGGCACCATCGGCTCTCTGCTGGCCATCATGAATACGGCCTCCGAGGTGGGCTACGGCAATGTCATCAGTACTCTGCCGGGTTTCAAGGCCATTGCGGCGGCCCTCCTGGGCATCAAGGGGACGCCCCTTCTTTCCGAAACCGTGACCGTCAACATCCTGGCGGGCATCACCGGGTCCGCCTCCGGCGGGATGAGCATCGCCCTGGAGACCATGGGCACTCAATACCTGCAGTGGGCCAACCGGGTGGGGCTGAATCCTGAACTCCTGCACCGGATTGCTTCCATGTCCTCCGGCGGCTTTGACACTCTGCCCCACAACGGCGCGGTGATCACCTTGCTGGCCATCACCGGGTTGACCCACCGGCAATCTTACATCGATATCGGCATGGTGTCCCTGGTCGTTCCCGTGGTCAGCACGCTCCTGCTTATCCTGCTAACCACGCTCCTTGGGATTGTATAGGGATATCAAACAACAGGGGGCGGCACATGTGGCCGACCCCCTGTCAAACGGGCTCCTGGTGAAATATGGAACAAGCCAAAGGAGGGGCTTTTCGTGCCTGTACAGTTCGTTACGGCCAGAGAAGCGGTCAAACTTGTCCGGGACGGTGACACCGTGGCCTTCGGGGGGTTTGTGGGGAACGGCCACCCGGAGGAATTGACGGCGGCCCTGGAGGAGCGTTTCCTGGAGGCCGGCAAGCCCCGGGAACTTACCCTGGTTTACGCCGCCGGGCAGGGAGACGGAAAAGAACGAGGGCTCAACCACCTGGGCCATGAGGGACTGGTGAAACGGGTGGTGGGCGGCCACTGGAACCTGGCGCCGAAGCTCGGCCGCCTGGCCGTGGAAAATTTGATCGAGGCATACAACCTCCCTCAGGGAATCATTACCCACATGTTCCGCGACATCGCCGCCGGGAAACCGGCCACCATCACCCATGTGGGCCTCAAAACCTTTGTCGATCCCCGCGTGCAGGGGGGGAAGCTCAACAGCCGCACCGCCGAGGAGATCGTCGAAGTCGTCAACATCCGTGGGCGGGAGCTGCTTCTTTACCATACCTTTCCCATCCAGGCGGCCTTTCTTCGCGGCACCACGGCGGACGAAAAAGGGAACATCAGCATGGAAAAAGAGGCCGTCACCCTGGAGACGTTGTCTATCGCCCAGGCGGCGCGGAACTCGGACGGGGTGGTCATTGTGCAGGTGGAACGTGTCGTCCGGGCGGGTACCCTGGATCCAAAACTGGTCAAGATCCCGGGCATCCTGGTGGACCGGGTGGTGGTCGCCAGACCCGAAAACCACCGGCAGACCTTTGCCGAGGCATATAACCCGGCTTACACCGGAGAAGTGAAGATACCCGCCGGCCGGCTGGCGCCCATTCCCATGGACGAACGCAAAGTGGTGGCCCGCCGGGCGCTCATGGAACTCGTCCCCGATACCGTGGTCAACCTGGGCATTGGCCTACCGGAAGCCATTGGGGCCGTGGCCGCCGAAGAGGGGGTGGAGGATTTCATGACCCTCACCCTGGAGTCGGGACCCATCGGGGGTGTTCCGGCCGGAGGCCTGAGCTTCGGGGCGTCCGCCAATCCCGAGTGCATTATCGACCAGCCTTACCAGTTTGACTTCTATGACGGCGGCGGGTTGGATATCGCTTTTCTGGGCATGGCCCAGATGGACGCCGCGGGCAATGTGAACGTCAGCAAATTCGGACCCCGCATCGCCGGAAGCGGAGGCTTCATAAATATCAGCCAGAACGCCAAGAAGGTGGTTTTCTGCGGTACATTTACCGCGGGCGGCCTGGAGGTCCGGGCGGGCGAGGGCCGCTTGAACATTGTCACCGAGGGCAAACACCTGAAACTGGTGCCGGAGGTGGAGCACATCACCTTCAGCGGGGAATACGCCAGGGAAGTGGGTCAAAAAGTTCTCTACCTCACGGAAAGGGCGGTCTTTGAAATGCGGTCCGACGGCCTGTGGCTGATCGAAATCGCTCCCGGGGTGAACCTGGAAAGGGACGTGCTGGCGAAGATGGCCTTCCGGCCACAGATTTCGGCAGACCTGAAGATCATGGATTCCCGGATCTTCCACGACCACCCCATGGGGCTGAAGTCGGCCTGGGCGCTGCGGCAGACCGGTTGAACCCTCAAGGTGACCCATGACGGCGGTCTGGTGATCTAGGCGAGGTCTTTCAACTCCTTTATTGCTGGATGTCTTTGAGCATGCGCCGGTGCTCGTCCTGCGTGATCTCCCCGCGGGCGTACCTTTCATCGAGAATGTTTCTGGCTGTCTGGCTTTTCCCCCGGCCGGAAGCCGCCGTCGGCGGGAACAATCCCCCGATGACCCGAATGGCCAGGAAGATCAGAGTTCCCCAGAACAGGATCATGAAAAGGAACCCGATCCATCCAAAGCCAAATCCCCAGGGCATGCCGTAACCGTATCCGCCCCACATCATGGTAAACTCCTCCTTATATTTGGCCTTCATGGGAAGGCCCCGGTTCATCTTTGCCGGTTTTGCCCTCATTATAGGAGATTTTGGTGAAGAACCCGTGAAGACATTGTGAAGTTTTTGTGAAGAAAAAGCTATTCAAAGCTGTTCAAAGCTATGCGAGGTATTTATTGACAACCGGCCTGTCTTCCCGTAGAATAAGGGTGGTTTTGTGGTGCGCGGCGGTTTGCCGCGACAAGGCCAAAATAGAATAGTATTCATATTTGGCGGAGGTCAGGGGGAGTTTTTTGAATGACTGAAATCAGACGATGGACAGGCTTTCCAGCGCTGGTGGCGGTTTTGTCGCTGGCGTTGGCGCTAGGGGCGGCGCTGTCTCTATGGGGGCGGGCCGGCCGGGCGCTGGCGGCGGACGAAGGGCCTGTGGTGCTTACGGTAAACGGGGAAGCAATCCTGGGCAGCGATTTTTACCAGCAGCTGGACAAGAGAGCCGGCCGCCAGGTATTGGAGCAGATGGTTCTGGAACTTCTGATCCGGCAGGCGGCCAAGGAGGCCAAGCTCAGCGTAACAGACAACGAGGTCAAGGAGGAAGTGGAAAGGCTGAAAGCCAACTTTCCCACCGATCAGGAATACCAGGCCGCCCTGGTCAAGTATGGCCTGACCGAGCAGGAGTTGAACGGCCAGGTCAGCATTAACTTGCTCCTGAAGAAGCTCGGCGAAAAAGACGTCAAGGTTACGGAGGACGACGTCCAAAAGTATTACGAACAGCACAAGGAACAACTCGGAGAACCGGCCAAGGTCCGGGCTCGTCATATCCTGGTGGACACCCGGGAAGAAGCGGCGGCGATTCTGAAGTCTCTCAAGGACGGCGCCGATTTTGCCAAGCTGGCGCAGGAGAAGTCGAAGGATCCGGGCTCCAAGGAGAAGGGCGGGGATCTCGGCTTCTTTGAAAAGGACCAGATGGTGCCGGAGTTCGCCGAGGTGGCCTTTGCTCTCAAAACCGGGCAGTTGAGCGATCCGGTCCAGACGCAGTTCGGCTACCATATCATCAAGGTGGAGGAGCGGATTGAGGCCAAACCGGCGGCATATGCGGACGTCAAGGACAAGATCCGGAGCGAGCTTGTCAACGCGCGGGCCAAGTCGCCGGACCAGGTGGTCAAGGAACTCCGCGAAAAAGCCAGGCTGGACATCAAATGGAAACGTTATGAGGGGGTCCTCTTCAAGACCCCGCCGGCTGGAGAACAGTAAAGGATTTTTGAAGATCGACGGCGCCAGTGAGTGGCACCAGTTCGGGTATCCGGGCTGGTGCCTGGGGGGAGAACGGTTTGGCGGTCGACAAGCTTGTGCTGCGAACCAGATTTAACCTGCCGCGGGCCCGGCGTCAACTCTTTGCACGGCCACGTTTGGCTGCCAGGCTTTCCCGCCTCTGGGACTATCCGCTTACGGTTGTTCAGGCCGGGCCGGGTTACGGGAAAAGTACCGCCCTGGTTGCGCTGTTGGCCGGCAAGCAACAATCTTGCTTCTGGTACAGCCTCTCTGAAGAGGACGCGGACTCCTATCTCTTCATCTTCCACCTGATTCATGCCTTTCGAACCAGCCGGCCGGCGGTGGGCATAAAGTCCCTGGCGGTGCTGGACGAGACCTCCGGCGCGGCTAGACCCTGGCAGCCCGCGGTGGACGCCCTGATTAATGAAATTCTTGACCATCTCAATGAAGAAGCCGTCCTGGTACTTGACGATTTTCATCTCCTGGGAGACCACCAGCAGATCCACAAGATCTCCGAGTACTTTGTGGAGCATTTGCCCGCACGGTTGCATGTGGTCGTTTCCACTCGCCGCAGGGTACAATGGGACTCCCTGCCCAGGTGGCGCGCCAAAGGCGAGGTTCTGGAGCTATCCCAGGAGGATCTGGCGTTCAATCAGGAGGAGATTGCCTCCTTTTTTCAGGATTACTATGGGTTCGGTCTGACCGGGGAACAATTGGAGATTCTTTTGCGCCGGACCGAAGGATGGATCATTGCGCTGGAGATGGCATGGCAGGCCCTGCAAAGCGGCGCCACTCTGGCCAGGATGTGGGATGAACCCCCGGCTTCCCTCCGGGCGCTCTTCGAATACCTGGCCCAGGAGGTTTTGGCCAAGCAGGAACTCAGGGTGCAGAAGTTTCTCCTGGCGACGGCGATTTTTAAGCAATTGGAGCCTGCGGCTTGCGATGATCTGTGCGAAATAGGCGACAGTGCGGAGGTGCTGGGCCGACTGGAGCTTCAAGGGCTGTTTACCGTAAGCGTCGGCGACGGCCAGTATCGTTACCACCATTTGTTTCAGGATTTTCTGAGAAGGACGGCCGGAAAAGATGAAAAGATGTGGCGGGAATACCACCACCGGGCAGTGGCCTTTTATTTGCAGGGCGGCAACCGGGAGGAGGCGGTTTACTACCTGCTTGCCGGAGGAGAATGGCACGCGGCGGCGGCCCTCCTGGAAGAAATCACCGAGGAACTTTTTCGCTCGGGAAAGCCGAACCCACTGATACCCTTGATCGATCGGCTACCGGAGCAGATCCTGGTGGAACATCCCTTGCTGTTGTTGAACCGCGGCGATGCCTGCCGGCTGGCCAGCGCTTTTGAAGAAGCTTTGCGGTGGTACACGCTGGCGGAGGAATGTTTCACCCGCCGGCAGGACAAACCCGGCCTCAGCCGGGCTTTGCAGGGGAAGGCGCTGGTTTACCTGGACACCGTCCAACCGGTGCAGGCGGAAACCTTGCTGCGGGCGGCGGTCCGGCTTCTCGGCCGGGAGGACAGGTGGGCCCGGGCGGCGCTCCTCAAACTGATGGCGGAAAACAAGACGAATCAGGGACAGGTGGTCCTGGCGGAGAGGCTTTGGAGAGCCTACCGGCGCCTGTCCCACGCGGCTCTGGAAGATGAACTCGACGTGCGGATCTATCTGCGTACCGGCCGGTTAGCCGCGGCACAGGCCGCCCTGGAAAGGCGCGCTCTTGAAGAGGAAAGCGGCGATGCCACCAGCAGGGCGCCCCGTTCACACCGGGAGACCAGGCTGGTGCTTTCACTGGTTTATGCTTTTCTCGGGGAAGCCCAGAAGGCCAGGGAATGCGCGAAAGCCGGGGTACGCCTGGGCCATCAGCTTGGGTCGCCATTCGTGGAAGCGGTGGCTTACATGAGGCTGGGCCATGCCCAGCAACTCCAGTTGCGGCCGCAACAGGAGGAAACGGCCGGATATTACCACCGGGCGCTGGAGCTTACGGATTCCCTGAGGATCGCCCGGGGAAGGGCCGAGCCACTGATGGGGCTGTGTTTATTGCACGGCTTTGACGGCGACATGGTTCTGGCGGAAAAGGCCGGGCGGGAAGGGATGATGATTGCCGAGCGGGCCGGGGACCAATGGCTGGCCGGATACAATCGCATTGCCCTGGGGGCTTCTTATGTGATCAACGAGGGTGATGCGCGGGCGCATGAGCTGCTCACCGGTGCGGCCACGACCTTCAGCGCCTGCGGGGACAGTTATGGGCTGACGGTGGCCCGGTTGTGGCTGGCGCTTCTTGCCCATCGCCGGGGGGAATGGGAGGAGTTTGCCGCGCAGGTCCAGCCTCTGCTGGCTCTCACGCAAACCCATGGGTATGATTGCCTTTTTACGCAGATCACCCTCTTTGGCCCGCGGGACCTCAAGGTGGCGGTCCCCATCTTGCTTGAAGCGCGAAGCCGGGGAATCAGGGCTGATTATGCTTCCTGGCTGCTGGCGGTACTTGGCCTGCCGAAAGCGGAGGTCCATCCAGGGTATTCGCTCTACGTCCAGACTCTCGGGACGTTCCGGCTCTGGCGGGGGAAGGAGGAGGTGGCTTCAAAGGAATGGCAACGGGAGAAAGCCCGGCAGTTATTCCAGCTCCTGCTTACCAACCGCCGGCAATTGCTTCCTCGGGAGCAAATCATGGAGGTTCTCTGGCCGGATCTGGACCCGGAATCGGCGGCACGGGATTTCAAGGTGGCCATGAATGCGTTGAACAACGTACTTGAACCGGGGCGGCCCGCCCGTTCCACGCCGTTTTACATCTTCCGGCAGGGTTCCTTGTACGGGCTGAACCTGTCGGCGGGATACTGGCTGGATGTGGACGAGTTTGAGAGCCTGATCGCCAAGGGCGGCCTGCTGGCCGAAAAGAACCGGGAAGAGGCGATGGAGCTTTACCGGCGGGCGCTGGGACTCTATGAAGGTGATTACCTGCAGGATTGTTTATATGAGGATTGGTCCAGCACCGAACGGGAACGGCTGCTGTCGCTCTACTTCCGGACGGCGTCGAAGCTGGCTCAGCTGCTGGCGGACGATGGGAATTATGAGGAGTGCATTCCGCTTTGCGAGCGGATTCTGTCCAGGGACAACTGCTGGGAGGAGGCCTACCGCCTCTTGATGCACTGTTATCACCAGCAGGGGAGGCGCCATCTGGCTCTGCGGGCTTACGAGCGTTGCGCGCAGCGTCTGGAGGACGAGATGGGCGTGGCGCCCACCGCGCGGACGACGGAGCTGTACCGGCAGATCAAGGCATAGAAACAGACCCCTCAGGTACTTTCAGATATTGAACAGAATCCTCATGTACTTTGCCCTGGCCCGGAAGATGCTGGTAGAGGTAGAAAGGATAGATCTGAAATCCGGCTGTCACAAAGTCCTTATCCAGGGTAAATACCGCATCTATCCCGTAAGACTCCATGCAGGCAAAAGAAGTGGCGTCCACGAAGCTGAGCAAATGATCTCGATATTGAATAAGCCACCGGTAGGCCCGTTCCTCCAGATCCCGATCCACAAAGAGAACCTGGATATGCTGAGTGCTCTGGATCGTCGCCAGGAATTGAAAGGCTAAATCAGGGATTCTTTTTGCCCCGCTCCGGAGCATGGTGAAGGACTCGCCGACAACGGTGTTGGAGGTGACTATTTCCGTTTCCAATTGCAAAAGTTCTGAATAGGCCGCGGACATGATTTGGTGCCTTTCATCTTCCGGGTTAAGGATGGCGAACCAGGCGCTGGTGTCCACAAAGACCCCGCGCGGCGGCTGGGTCATAACTTTTTCTTCCCCTCCTTCCAGTCTTCAACATAGATATACTTGTCGTGATTTACGGACGCGTCTTTTGGAAAATCTTCACCCTTCAGCAATCCAATTAACTTGAAGGCCGGATCTTCCTCAAGTGGGGTTTTTTTGATGATCACCAACCGTATCCCTTCCCGGATCAGCTGGGCCTTGGACACCTTCAATTTTGCCGCCAGGCGTTCCAGTTGCGCGTCAACCCTCGGTTCGAGATAAAATTGGAGCCGCTTCATGCGTTTTTTCCCGTTGTTAATCTTTTTGCGTAATTCCATCCAGGCCACCTCCTCCTGGTATCTCTTACCTTTCTCAACCCAGTATAGCATACAAAAATATACACCGCAACAGCTACCCACATTTTTTGAATAATTTAATTTGAACTTTTGCCGGGCTTGTAACCGATTTGTAACCGGTTTGCGACAACCGCCTGTTAGGATAAAGCTGGCGGGGGCTGTGGCGCCTTTCTGTTTTCAGGTACAGGGTGGCTGCTTGGATGCTGCAGGCTATTTTCGGGGTATGGCCAGGGCGGGAAAGGGGTTTACATTCCGGATGCCAGGACAGATGGTCATCGCTTCTTTTATGTTGAGATTCGTGAAAGAGAAAGGCGAGGGTGAAGCGGCCGGCGCCGGGAGCCGGTGGCGCGTTTATCTCCGGCACATCCAGAGCGGCAAAGAACAATATTTTGCGACTCTACAAGCGGCTTTCGGTTTTTTGGAGGAATACCTGGCAAAAGACGAGACCGGAGAAGAGGTTCTTGATTTTGAATTTGGGGCCAATAAAGAAGAGTGTGAGGGAGAAGAAGATGGGCTATGATATTCTGATCAACGGAAGCATCAATGGCGCCTTTTATGCGCTTTTGGCGCTGGGCTTCTGCCTGATGTTCGGGGTGGCCAGGCTGGTCAACCTCTACCACGGATCCTACTATATGCTGGCCGCCTATTTTACCTATCTGTTTGCCGTTTTGCTGCGCTGGCCGCTGCTGCTTGCCGTTGCGGCATCCCTGAGCGGGGTGGTGGCGGTGGCGATCCTCGTGGATCGGGTTTGTGTCAACCGGGTCAGGCAATCTTCCATCGCCGTCATGATCTGCACGCTGGGCCTGGCCTATTTTACCCAGTACCTCGTCAGAATTCTCTTTGGCCCCCGCTACCTGAGCATCCCGGCCTTTGTCTCGGGAAATGCAGGTATTCTGGGGGTCGTGATCCCTTCCACCAGGCTGTTGGCCTTTGGGGTGGGGATTGGTTTGATCCTGGCGTTGTGGGCATTTATCGGCAAAACCAGGGCCGGCAGGTCGATTATGGCCGTGGCGCAGGATCCGGAGGCCGCCACCTATATGGGCATCAATACTGCGGCGGCATTCACGATGGCTACCGGGATATCCGCTTTTTTGGCCGGCGTGGCGGGGACCGTGGTCGCGCCGTTTTTGTCGGTGGATCCGGGGATGTGGCTTTTGCCGCTGATCAAGGCATTTGCCATCGTAATCCTTGGGGGCCTTGGAAGCCTCTGGGGGAGCGTACTGGCAGCCTTCTTATTGGGATATCTCGAAACGGGTGTCTCCCTCCTGCTTTCCACCAATGTCCGGGAGATCGTGTTTTTGGCGGTGGTCTTGCTGGTGCTGATCATTAAACCATCGGGTTTGTTGGGCAAGTCGTTGACAGCCTGATGTGAACCCAAGGCCAGATTGGCCGATGACGGCCCGATTTGGACGAAAGGCGGTATCCGGTGGTGAAGCTGTTCAAACCCTTAAATGTGGTAGTGGTTCTCCTGGTGTTGCTCCTGGCCATGCCTTTACTCACCAAAAATAGTTACCTGCTCGGGGTGTTGATCCTGGCCAATATCTATGCGGTTTACGCGGCAGGCTGGGACCTCCTCTCTGGCTACACCGGGCGGGAAAACTTCGGATATGCCCTGTTTATCGGGGCAGGAGCCTACGCCGTCGGGTTTATCAGCAAGGTCTTCCCGGTTCAAGCCTGGTTGTCGCTACCGGTTGGGGGGCTCACCGCGGCGGCGTTCGGCTTGCTGATCGGCATCCCCTGTTTGCGGCTGAAAGGGCCTTATCTGGCGTTGGCTACCCTGGCGGCGGCGGCCATCGCAGAACGGGTGGTGATGATCTTTTCCGGGGTGACCGGGGGTGAGGAAGGGATGATCGGCATCGCCCCACTTTCCTTCGAACCGCTGAACAGCTATTATTACTCGGTGATCTTCATGGCGGTGTCCATCGGGATCCTGTATCTGATCGGCCACCTGCCGGAGGGGTTGCTCCTCAAGTCCATCAAGCAGGATGAGACAGCGGCGGAGGCGGCCGGGATCAACACCACCTTTCACAAGGTGCTGGCGTTTGTGGTTAGCGCTTTCTTCGGCGGGGCAGCGGGGGCCTTTAACGCCCATTACATGGGATATGTGGGGCCGGACGCGGTTTTGAACTCCACTATTTCTCTAACGGTGATCATCATGGCGGTGGTGGGCGGAACCGGTTCTATCCTGGGGGCGGCCGGCGGGGCGTACCTTCTAACCCTCCTGGGCGAGTTTCTCAAGCGGTTCGGGGATTTTCATCTCCTTTTCTATACGGCGCTTCTCGTTCTGGTGGTGCTTTTTATGCCTAAAGGCATGATCAACAGCCTGGCTTTGAAATTGCCCGGGCCAGGGTCCGAACCTGTGTCTCGGCCGGTGTCCGGGCCTGGCGGGCATAGCGGCCAGGTTGGCCCGGGAAGGGCGGGTGGGCGGCAGTGACCCAGGATTATATTCTGGAGGTCCAGGATCTGTATAAGAGGTTTGGTGGTCTGGAAGCCACCAGGTATGTGAGTTTTCGGGTGAAGGCCGGGGAACTCCTCGGCATCCTGGGGCCGAACGGCGCCGGAAAGACCACTCTCTTCAACCAACTTTCGGGGGCTTTCCCTCCGACCTCCGGACGGATTCTCTTCAAGGGCTGGGAGATCACCGGCCTTAAGCCCTACCAGATTGCAAACCGGGGTATCGTGAGGACCTTCCAGATTGTGCGGCCTTTTCGGGAGTTGACGGTGGCGGAAAATGTGACCATTCCCTGCCTTTCTCACCGGGGACGCGGGCTCATTGGCAACCTCGGCCAAGGCGGCCTCAGGCGTTGGGTTACGGAAGTCCTGGAGATGGTGGAACTGGCTCCCAAGATGCATCTGGCGGCGGGGCTGTTGACCCATGGTGAACTGAAAAAACTTGAAGTGGCCAGAGCGCTGGCCATGCGCCCGGAGATCATCCTTCTTGATGAACCCTTTGCCGGCCTGGGATACCAGGAGATTGCGCCGGTGGCGGAGGTAATCCGCCGTTTGAACGCGGAAAATGGCGTTACCGTGCTGATCATTGAACACAAGCTGCGGGAGTTCATGAGGCTTGTCAAGCGGATTGTAGCTCTAAATTACGGTGAAAAGATCGCCGAGGGTACCCCGGAGGAGATTGTGCAAAATCCCCTGGTCGTCGAGGCTTATCTGGGGAAAGGAGGGACGGCCCTTGCCAATTCTTGAGGTCGGTGGGCTATCGGTTTCATACGGCAGCGCGCTCATTCTTGACGAGGTAAGCCTGGAGGTGGAATTCAGCCAGTGCGTAGCGGTGCTGGGCCCCAACGGAGCCGGCAAGACCACGCTTTTACGGGCGATCTCCCGCATGGTGCCCTCCCGCGGTTCGATCCGGTATGACGGGAAGGAGATTACCTCGACAAGCCCGCACCGACTGCCGGGCATGGGGGTTGTTCATTGCCCGGAGAACAGGCATCTGTTTCCGGAGTTTACGGTAATGGAAAACCTGGAGATGGGGGCTTTTACAAGAAGGGATAAGAAGGCGATGGGAGAGGACCTGGAGCGATGTTTCCGGATCTTTCCGGTCCTGGCCAAAAGAAAAGGGCAGCTTGCCGGGACGATGAGCGGCGGTGAACAGCAGATGCTGGCCATTGCCCGGGCCATGATGGGCAAGCCCAGGCTGTTGTTGCTGGATGAACCATCCATCGGGCTGGCACAGGTGGTCAAGGAGCAGATCTTTCAGGCGGTCCGGGAGATCAAAGGGCTGGGGGTCACCCTTCTGCTGGTGGAGCAGGATACCACCATGGCTTTGGGTATCGCCGACCAGGTATATATTCTGAAGCAGGGTAGGATAGCCGCTTCCGGGGCGCTGGAAGAGCTTTTCCGGGATACCCGTATCAAGGATCTTTACCTGGGGATGGGGTAGCAAAAAAATTTGGAGGTGTATTAGAGTGAACGGACAAGATCAAAGGGCAGGCAGGATAATGCGCAGGGGGATCGTGATTGCCCTGGTGGTCATGGTGCTGACCGGTGCCGGCATGAACGCCGGTTTGGGGCTTTCCACGCCTTTCGCTTCCGTGGCGCTTGCCGCGGAACCCATCAAGGTGGGGGTAATCGGCCCCTTCCAGATTGATCACGGTGTTTTCATCCGCGAGGCGGTGCAAATGGCGGCGGACGAGATCAACGCCAAAGGCGGGATCCTCGGTCGGAAGATCGAACTTTACTACGCCGACGACGAAAACTCGGTGGTAAAGGGCAATACCTCCCTGCGGAAGCTCTTGGCCCTGGATAACGTGGATTTCATCGTCGGGGGGTTCTCCAGCGGGGTGGTCTCCGGCATCTTTGACGTCATGGCCCAGTATAAGAAGATCTGGCTGGGCACCGGGGCAGCCTCTCCGGTGATCATCGAACGGATCAGGAACAACTACCATCAATACAAGTATTATTTCCGGGTGGGGACGCTGGGTGCCGACTACCAGGCCGATGCCATCGCGGATTTCATCGTGGATATGCTCAACAAAAAGCATGGTTTTACCCGGGCGGCCATCCTGTCCACCAACGTGAAGTACGCGCAGGATATCAGTGAGGCGGTAAAAGAGAAGATCGAGAAGGCCGGTTTGAAGGTAGTCTACAAGGAGTATTTCAACCCGGATACCACCGATTTCTCGCCGAATTTCACCAAGGCCCAGAACAGCGGGGCGCAGTTCATCGTCAACGTGATTCCCGGCAATGAGGGCATCACCTATGTCAAGCAATGGAGCGACAAGAAGGTGCCGCTGCCCATCGTGGGAGCCATCGCGCTGGCGCTGAAGGACGAATTTTTCCAGGAAACCGACGGCAAGTCGCTCTTTGAAGCGTCGTCCAGTCCCAACAGCGGGCCGGCCAGGATCACCCCCAACACCCTCGATTTCGTGGCCCGTTTCAAGGCGCGCTATAGACATTCTCCGGGTTACATCGCTTATCCGGCCTATGATACTCTTTATGTACTCAAAGATGCCGCCGAGCGGGCTAAGAGCCTGGAGACGGAAGCTTTGATCGCCGCCCTGGAAAAAACGGATTTTGTGGGGGTGGCGCCGATAGCCTTCACGAAAGATCACGACCTGAAATACGGCGGCAAGTATGCCAGGTTTGTCTGGTATCAGTTCCAGGAGGGCGGCAAGCGCGTGGCGGTCTACCCGCAGGAGTATGCCACCGGCGTGTATAATCTGCCATCGTGGATCAAGTAGCATCCTGTTTTTGAATTTGTGATATCCTCGGTGGGTCGAAAGGGGATGTGGCGCTTGGGCAAGGTGCACGTGGGGGACATCGACATCCACTACGAAATTCACGGGAGTGGGGAACCGCTGGTCCTCATCGAAGGGCTGGGCTATGCCGCCTGGATGTGGTTCAAGCAGGTTCCCGAGTTGTCGAAGCACTTTCAGGTGATCATCTTTGACAACCGTGGGGTCGGCAACACGGATAAACCGGATATGGAGTATTCCATCAAAATGTTTGCCGAGGACACGGCCGGGCTCCTCAAAGCGCTTGGCATTCCCCGGGCATACATCCTCGGCGTTTCCATGGGAGGTTTTATCGCGCAGGAGTTTGCTCTTGCTTACCCGGAGATGGCCAAAAAGCTCATCCTGTGTTCAACCTCCTTCGGTGGGCCGCATATGATTCCGATTCCTGAGCGCACTTTGCAGATCATGGCCCAGGGGGGTCGGACGCCGGAAGAGACCTTCCGGGTTGGCCTTTCGGTGGCGGTGGGAGGGAATTATCTGCAAAAGAAGGCAGATGAAATGGAGATGATCATCGGCTGGCGCCTGGCCAATATTCAGCCCAGGTATGCCTATATGCGGCAGTTCCATGCCGGCGCGGGTTTTGACGCCGAGGAGCGGGTCGGCCGGATCACGGCGCCAACCCTGGTCATGGCCGGTGAGGATGATCAGGTGGTTCCGGCCGAAAATGCCCGCCTTCTGACGGCAAAGATCGCGGGGGCCAGGCTGGAACTCTTTCCCGGCGCCGGGCACCTGTTCTTTATCGAAAAAGCCGCGGAATTCAACCGGAAGGTCCTGGATTTCTTGCGGTAACATGGATGTTTCCTATGCTTCCTTGCGATGAATTGAGGATTTCTCGCGACAAACCGGGGTATCTGTTCCAACGGTAAATTGGGGGCATCGTTGATGAAGGACTTTAGCGTGGGGATTGTGAGCACCGGCATCTACCTGCCGGAGAATTGTCATGACAGCGCCTATATTGCTCAGGAAACCGGAATCCCAATCGAGGTCATTGAAAAGAAGTTCGGGATCAAGAGGAAACCGCGGGCCGGCGACAAGGATCAATCGGCCTACATGGCGGTCAAGGCGGCGCAAAAGGCTCTGGACGGCCACGATCCCAAAGAAATTGATCTATTGATCTGGACGGGCAGTGAGCACAAGGACTTTTACGTCTGGTCGGCGGGGATCAAGGTACAGCATGAAATCGGGGCTCAAAACGCCTGGGCCATCGATGTGGCGGCCCGTTGTTCCACGAACATCGTGGCCTTGAAGCTGGTCAAGGATATCATGCAATCCGATCCGGCCATCAATACGGTGCTGTTGGCCGGCGGGCACCGGACCTGTGATCTGATCAATTACAAGAACGAGCGGGCCCGTTTCCTGATCAACCTCAGCGACGGGGGAAGCGCCATTCTTCTGAAGAAGAGCCACCCCGCAAACCTGGTTTTGGGCACCTCGATCATCACCGACGGCGCCTTTTCCGAGGATGTGATCATCCCGGCCGGCGGGACCCGGATGCCCACCAGCCGCGAGACCATCGAACGGGGGCTGCACTTTTTCGATGTGCCGGATCCGCAAGGGATGAAGGAACGGCTGGACAAGTCGTCCATGCGCAATTTTGTAAAAGTCATCCAGGAGGCGGTGGAAAAGAGCGGGTACAAGGTTGAAGATATCGATTATCTGGCCCTGCTCCACATGAAACGTTCCGCCCATGATTACATTTTGAGCGAGTTGGGGCTCAACCAATCCCAATCCATCTACCTGGACGACTACGGGCATATTGGGGCGCCTGATCAGGTGCTTTCCCTGGAATTGGCCAGCCGGCAGGGCAAGGTCAAGGACGGGGATCTGGTGGTGTTGGCCAGCGCCGGGATCGGCTATACCTGGGCGGCCACCGTCATCAAGTGGGGGCCGGCTGTCTAGCGGGACTAGCAGGCTAAGAGATTTGAGGAGAATGGTGCTTAACTTTAGGAAAATGCGAAACCAAAATGGGGGGCCAGACAGAATGCGACTAAAAGACAAAGTGGCGGTTATCACCGGCGGTGCAAGGGGTATCGGCAAGGAGACGGCGCTTCTCTTCGCCCGGGAAGGCGGCAGGGTGGTCATCTGCGATGTGGATGCGCAGACGGGTCAGGCGGCCCTGGAAGAGATCAAGGCCTGTGGAGCCGGCGCCCTCTTCTACAAGGTCGATGTCACGAACCGTGCCGAGGTGGCGGCCATGGTGGACGGCGCCGTGCAGAAATTCGGCCGGATTGACATTCTGATCAACAACGCCGGGATCACCCAGGACGGCTTTCTTACCAAGCTGACCGAGGAGCAGTGGGACAGGGTGGTCGACATCAATCTCAAGGGGGTCTTCAACTGCTCCCAGGCTGTGGCGCAGGTGATGCTGAACCAGGGGCGCGGCAAGATCATCAATGCTTCTTCGGTGGTGGGAGTCTATGGCAACATCGGCCAGACCAACTATGCGGCCACCAAGGCCGGCGTCATCGGGATGACCCGGAGCTGGGCGAAAGAACTGGGCAAGAAAGGGATTAACGTGAACGCCGTGGCGCCCGGGTTTATCGTCACCGATATGACCAGCAAGGTTCCGGAGAAGGTGCTGGATCTGATGAAGGAGAAAACGCCGCTTGGCCGGCTGGGGCAGCCGAAGGATATCGCCAATGCCTACCTTTTCCTGGCCTCGGACGAGGCGGACTACGTGAACGGCGCGATATTGAGCGTGGATGGCGGGTTGGTGCTCTGAGAGCGAGAGTGAAAGTGAAAGTGGCCAGCGCGCCGGGAGGGCGCAGTGGTCACTGAGATATCGTTGGAGGGGATACCTTGGACGTAAAGGATCTGTACAACAAGAAGCTGCTCTCCATACCGGAGGCTGTGAAACTGGTCAAGTCCAATCAAGGCATCGGGGTCGCCATGGCCGGTTCCGAACCGCCGGGGCTTTTAGGGGCTCTGGGGAGCCGCAAGGATGAGGTGGAGAGTGTCTCGGTGATTACCACCCTCACCCTGAAACCCTACGATTTCTTTTCCAAGCCCGAGATGCGGGGGCATTTCCTGATGGAAACCTGGTTTTACGGGGAGCCGGCCCGGGCCGCCCATCAGTACGGCACGGTCTCGCTGATCCCGTCCAACCTGGGAGAGGCCGGTAGGAAGCGGGCGCAGTTTAACCCGCCGGATATCTTCTGGGGTACAGCCACGCCCATGGATAAATTCGGTTACTTCTCGCTCTCCCTGGGTGTGACCTACGAGAAGATCCTTCTACGGAGCGCCAAAATGGTGGTGCTGGAGATTAACGAAAACCTGCCGCGGACTTTGGGCGACACCATGGTGCACATCTCCGAGGTGGATTACGTGGTGGAGAATACCTGCCCGCTGGTGGAGCTTCCAGTGGTGGAGCCCTCCCCGGAAGATATCGCCGTCGGCAATTACATCGCGGATCTCATCGAGGACGGTTCCACCATCCAGCTTGGGATTGGCGGGATTCCCAACGCCATCACCAGATCGCTCATGGACAAGAAGGACCTGGGTGTCCATACGGAGATGTTCACCGACGGCATGGTGGATCTGTATCACGCCGGGGTGATCACCGGGAGGCAGAAGACCCTCTGGCCGGAGAAGATGGTGGGCACCTTTGCGCTGGGGACCAAAAAGCTCTACGACTTTATCGACGACAACCTGGCGGTGGAGTTCCAGCAAGGCTACATCACCAACAGTCCGGAGATCATCGCCAAAAACCACAAGATGGTGAGCATCAATACCTCCCTGCAGATCGATCTCACCGGGCAATGCTGCTCGGAGTCTCTGGGCGCCATCCAGTACAGCGGCGCGGGCGGGCAGAGCGACACCCAGCGGGGAGCCCAGATGTCGCCGGGAGGCAAAGCCTTCATTGCCCTGAGGTCCACCGCCAGGAAAGGCACGGTCTCCACCATTGTACCCCAGCTCACGCCGGGCGCGTACGTCACCCTCAACCGGATGGATGTGGATTACGTGGTGACCGAGCACGGGGTGGCCCACCTCAAGGGCCGTTGCGTGCGAGACCGGGCGAAGGCCCTGATCAGCATCGCGCATCCGGATTTCCGGGGGGGGTTGAGAAAAGAAGCGGAACGGCTGCGGCTGTGGTAGCTTAGCCCCCCATGGCCGTGGTAGCTAAACGCCATGGCTTTGGTAGCCAAACCACCAACAGGGAGGTGGCCAGATGGATCCCACACTTGAGGCGATTGTCAAGGCGCTCCCATTCTGAGGAGTTTGCCAGGCTAATTTAAAGTCTGAAACGAGGAAAGTCTGAAACGAGGTAGTTTAGCATGCCAATGGTGAAGGTCAACAACGTGGGATTATTTTACCAGATCCAGGGCAACGCGCAGGGGGAGACGGTGGTCTTTGTCAACGGCCTCTTGACCGACGCCGCCAGTTGGGCCCAGCATGTACCGGCCTTTTCCAAAGGTTACAGGGTGGTGACCTACGACTGCCGCGGCCAGGGGCAGTCCGACAAACCGGACCAGACCTACTATACCAGCCTGCATGCCCAGGATCTCCTTGGGCTGATGGATGCGCTGGAAATCGACCGGGCGCACCTGGTGGGACTTTCCAACGGCGGGGCGGCGGTCCTGCAATTTGCCGTGGATAACCCCGAGCGGGCAAACAGCCTGGTGCTGGTGGACGCCTACGCCCGGGTGGATGCGATTCTAAAGGCGAAATTGCAGAGCTGGGTGGCGGCCATGGAAGCCGGCGGGAGCCCGTTGCGCTTTGATGTGGCCACTCCCTACGTCTGGGGAGGCTCCTTTCTGGAAAGAAATCTGGAGACGCTCAGCACCTTCCGCGAGAAGGGCCGCAACCTTCCGATCACGCCTGCCAAAAACCTGATCCAGGGGGCCATGGTTCACGATTGCCTGGACAGGCTGGGCGAGATCAAGGCGCCGGTCTTGCTGGTGGTGGGAGAAGAGGATATTCTCACCCCGGTGAAGTACTCCCGGGCGATCCAGGACCGGGTGGCCGGCGTGGAACTGGCAATTATCAAAGATGCCGGCCACGCGTCGTGCCTCGAAAAGGCCGCGGAGTTCAACCAGATTGTTCTGGATTTCCTGGCGCGGCGGGGAGCGGCGGCCACAAAGAATCAGGCGTTTGGAAACAGATCGGCAACATAACAAGATCAATACAGGGGGTGGCCAGAGTGATCTTTCATGGCAATCCGGTAGACCGGCGATGGAGAAGAGCGGCAATCAATGCGTCAGTTTTCGGCCTGCTCTTCTTTATGGTTCTTGCGTGGGGGCCCATCGACACCGGTATGCGGACCGCGGAGGCGGCTACGAGAAATTTATGGATCTACAAGGGCTTTCAGCCTTCCAGTTTCTGGGACGGCGGGATCGAGATCCTGCAGGCCAATTTCGGTGGCTTCAGACCCCAGTACCACAACGAACGGACCGCCTTCAAGGTCAGCAATGATCTCTACTACGAGGTGGTGGAGAAGTCCAGGGAGATTCGGGCGGCCTGGGACAAGGTGAGTACCGGCGGAAAGCCCGAACCGGGTTACTTCCTGCTACACAAGCATAAGGGCTGGGATTGGTCAACATTGGATTCGGTGCCCGTTCTTTTAGTCCACGGCGCAATGCAGACCGGGCAGGACTGGATTCACACCTATGGGTCGGGCTATTGGGGCTTTTCATCGTTTCTCTACTACTATTACAACAAAAAGGTTTTTGCGGTTACCTTTTCGCACCCGCACGGCGACAATTACAATCAGGCCGCCGAACTTGCGGCGGCCATCGACCGCGTGAAGTATCTTACCGGCGCCGACAAGGTGGATGTGATCTCCTGGAGCAAGGGCTCGATCCCCGCCCGGCTCTATCTCTCCAATGTGGCAACCTGGGATGGCCGGGGTTCCTTTGTTCCATTGTATGGTAACGAGGTGAGGAAGTACGCCAGTGTCGCCGGGCCGAATCTGGGTATCGACTTTAATTTCCGGCATCCGTACAATAATTACCAACTGGTTACGCTTGATCCTGCTTCACAAGGCGCCAACGGGCCGCTGGCCTGGACCGATGTGAACCGGACGCTGGCCACCAGTTCGGATATCGGGGCCGGAGACATCGGCAATCTCACCATTTACAGCGCCTGCTACCCTGGCCAACATCAGATTGCCTATCCGCATACCGAGTATAGCGTGGACGATCCATCCATTCTGGACATTCCGGAGCAGGATGGGAAGTTCCTTGGAATTTTGCAGGATAAGTATTTCGGCGGTTACACCATAAACACCGCCGATCGGCTCAAACTCAGGCACATTAACTTCTATGGCGGAGACTATACGGCAAGCGCAGATGGATATTCACCGCAATATTTCTTTACCTCCGGCGGGATTGCCGCGGCCCAGGCCATCGATGGTTCCCTGATTGACCGGATGCGATATAAAAAGGTTCTCAGCGACCAGACGTACATTGTCTACGGCACCAGCCAGAACAGCCTGCCCGGTATTTTCCCGGAAAAGGACGGCCCGTCGGACGCGGTTTTGTTTGAAAATAGCGCGGCCAATTCAGATTGGGTGGACAACCTGACCGGGATCCGTTCGATCTACGCCAATCATATCGAGATCTTGTCCGGCATGGCTTTTAGCGGCTACAACGGGGATGACTACCGCCCGTTCGCCTACTTTTACAGCTGGTGGGAGCCGTTGTATGTTATCGCTCAGATGCTCTACTACTAATAGTCCCGGACCTGTTGGCGTGATCGGTATTGGTGCCATGGTTGCCGCGATATTGCTGTTGCTCCCGGGGATCGGTGAAGGAGCCCTTCCCGGGGAGAAGGTTCTCCTGGGAGAAATCGAGGGAGCGCCAATCACCCTGGAAAGTTTCAAAGAGGCCTTGCGCCACGATCCGCTTCGTGCCTTCGAGAGGAGTGCCAGGCCGGAGTTTGCGCCGGCCCCGGAGGGCCGGCCGGAGTTGAAGCGGCATTTGGAAGAGTATCTTACAAACGAAGTCCTCTACCGGGAAGCAGTCCACAACGGTTTTCCCGCTGCTCCGGAAGTTGCGGCGGATCTGGCGGTAACCATGAGAAGCTTTACGATTGAATATTTCAGGGCCAGCCTGCAGGCGGAGGCGCAAAAGCAGGTAACCATTTCCGATGAAGACCTGGCGGCTTTTGGCACTAATTATCTGGTGGAGCTGGTAGGGATCTCGTTTAATCCCGGGATACCGGATGAAGAAAAGCGGGCACGGCGGGCGGCGGAGGAGATCCGAAAGTTGCTGGCGGATGGCGCCGCAGAATTCGATCAAGTGGTTGGCGCCTACCTCGAGCAACGGTTGGCTGCCAGCCAGGCAGGCTTTCTTGCCGAAAAGTATGCCGGATGGCTGGCGGCGCCGGACCTTCCCCCGGTTCTGGGCGCGGAGATCCAGAAGCTTAAAGACGGCGATGTTTCCCGGGTCATACGCTCCGGCGCCAGGTACATGGTCTTTCGGCTCAAGGAACGCCGGAAACTTTCAGCCCGGGAGGCCGGAAGCGACCGGCTCCTTCAGGCCCGGATCGCCGGCGGGAAGGCCAGTATGCTGCTCCAGCAGGATTACCAGCGGATGTTTGAAAGACACATGGCCAGGATTGCCTTTAATCCGGATAACCTTTATGATCGGCGCAAGTACGGCGAGACGTTGATCGGATTGGGGGATTTTTACCGGATTGACGTCTACGAATTTCTGGAAAGGGTTAATCAGATGAAGATCCCCACGGTGGGGCAGATAGGCGCTACGTACTTTGTGGATCCGGCCAACCGGCAAAACGCGGAGCGGTTTATCCAGATCTACTTTATCAGCCCGCTGATCTACTATCTGGAGGGGAAGGAGCGAAAGCTGGACGAACTTCCGGATTTCCGGGCGGCTTACGATTACCGGAGAAGGGTAACTATTGCTCAACTCTACCTTCAGCACCAGCGGCAGGTATTTCGTCAAAAGTTGAACGGCCAGTGCCAGGAGATTGATCTAGCCGAGGAACGTCTTGCTTTCTGGCAGAAGAGCCTCTGGCGGAAGTACGGCGCCAGGATGTCCGCGGAGTTGCTTCCGTAAGAAGGCCTGCTGATAGAGCTTTCATAAGGATCTAAAACAAAAAGGGGGACTGAAAAGATGGGAAAGCCTGAGTTGAAGACGGTGAAACTGGCAAACGGCGAGACGATGGGTTACCGGGTGGTTGGCGAAGGGAAGAGGAATGTTCTCCTGATTCATGGCAATCTGGTCTCCTCCAAGTACTGGGAAAGGCTGATGGCCGATCTTCCGGCCGGGTACAAGGTGTATGCGGTGGATCTGCGGGGTGTAGGGCTGTCTTCGTATCATAAGCCCGTCAATTCCATAAAGGACTTTGCGGAGGATGTGCGGCAGTTCGTGGACACCATGAATCTGGACCGGTTTATCCTGGTCGGCTGGTCCATGGGTGGAGGCGTGGCCCAGCTCTTTGCCGCCGAAGATCCCGCCAGGGTGGAGAAGCTCGTCCTGGTGGATTCGGTTTCATCCAAGGGATTCCCTTATCCCGACCCGAGCACCGGCCAATTCCTCAAGACCAGAGAAGAAGTCCTGACCAAAGGCGCCGGGGATCTGGCGGCGCTTCTGGCCCAGAAGAGTTTCGACGGTTTCAAGGCGGTGTGGGACGTGGCGGTATTCAACGTGATCAAACCCGAGGAAAGCTTTTACAAGGAGCTTGTGGAGGATGTGCTGACCTGCCGGTTCTTCCCGGATTCGGCCTGGGCCATGCACAACTTCAACATCTCCCGCGAGCATAACGGTGTCGTGGACGGCAACGGACTAGCTGACAGGCTCACCATGCCGGTGCTGGTGATCCGGGGCGAGAGCGACGCGATCATCAACCAGCAGATGGCCGACGAGACGGTCAAGGCCATTGGCGACAACGCGCAATTGAAGATTGTCGCGGGCGCCGCCCACGCGCCGTTCCTCGACAAGCCGGAAGAATTCCTGTCGATCTTTGAAAAGTTCGTGGCGGAAGCTCCGGCGGCGTAAGTTTCGAAGGGCATGAGCTTCGAAGCAGGTAGGGTAAAAGGGGCAAAGGGCTGATAGGGGGGAAACGGTTGTTGGCACAACAAGTGGCAAGCGGGCTGGCGATGGGCTGTCTTTACGCGCTGGCCGCCCTGGGGCTGGTCTTGATCTACAAAACCTCGGACATGGTGAACTTTGCCCAGGGCGAGATGTCGATGATCAGCACCTTTGTGGCTTATACCTTCCTATCGGTGGCCGGCCTGCCCTTGGCGGCGGCCTTCGTCCTGGCGGTGATCTTTGCCGGCCTCTTCGGGCTGGCGGTGGAGCGGGCCTTCCTGCGTCCGATTCAGAATGCCCCGGTGATCACTCTGATGATTGTCACCCTGGGCCTGTACCTGATCTTTAACGGCATAGCGGGCTGGATCTGGGGTTACGACCCGCGGAGCTTTCCGTATGCCGTGGTTGGCGGGCCGCTGGTGGTGGGCAAGGTGATCATCAGCCGGGACAGCCTGCTGGTCATGGGCGTAACCCTGTTTTTGACGCTGGCGCTCTACCTGGTGTTGAGGTTCAGCCTGGCCGGCATCGCCATGCGGGCTACGGCGCAAAACGCGGTAATGGCACGCCTGATGGGTGTTCCGGTGAAGCGCGTCCACTCCTGGGCCTGGGGGATCAGCGCTGTCCTGGGGGCGGTGGCCGGGATCCTGATCGCGCCCACCACCTTTCTGGATCCCAACATGATGGCGGAGATGAATATCAAGGCCTTTACCGCCGCGGTTCTCGGCGGCTTCTCCAGCCTGCCGGGGGCGGTGGCGGGGGGGCTGTTGCTCGGGGTGCTGGAAAATCTGGTGGCGGGTTACATCTCCACGGAATTTAAGAGCACCTTTGCCTTCGGCCTGATCATTATCGTTCTGTGGCTGCGGCCCCATGGTCTTTTGGGCGCCCACCACCGAAAGAAGGTGTAAGCGGATGAACCGGTCCCGATTAAGGTTTGTGGTTGGAGGGGTTCTCCTGCTGGCGCTTCCGTTTTTGCTGAGCGGGCGCGGCTACCTGGTTTATCTGGTGGATCTGGCCGGGGTTTATGTGGTGTTGACCCTGGGACTCAACATTCTTACGGGGTATGCCGGGCAGATCTCCATCGGGCACGCGGCCTTCATGGCCATCGGGGCCTACACCTCCGCCTTGTTGACCCTGAAGCTGGGGGCGCCTTTCTGGCTGGCAATGCCTGTAGCCGGTCTAATCGCCGCGGCGGTGGGCGGTTTTCTCGGAATCACGGCCTTGCGCCTATCCGGGCATTATCTGGCCATTGCCACGCTGGGCTTCGGGGTGGCCATCTCCCAACTGGCGGCCGCCTGGGAGCCGGTTACCGGCGGGTTTCAAGGATTGAAGCCTCCAAAACCGTCGCTCTTCGGGATTTTGTTTAACAACGAGATAAAGTATTACTACCTGGAACTGGCGGTGGTGGTCCTTTTGGTCTGGCTGGCGGTAAATCTCCTGCGCACGCGCGCCGGCCGGGCTTTCATGGCCACCCGCGATAGTGAGATTGCGGCTCAGGCCATGGGTATCTCGCTGCCTGAATTCAAGACGGCGGCCTTTGCCACCAGCGCCTTTTACGCCGGGGTGGCGGGAAGTCTTTACGGCCATCTGGTGGGATTCATCAGCCCGTTTGATTTCAACCTGTCGGTCTCGCTCATGCTGCTGGCCGCCATTGTGGTGGGGGGCCTGGGCTCCATCGAGGGTTCGGTGTTTGGGGGAATCTTCATCACCCTTCTGCCGCAACTCTTCAGCCGGGTGAAGAACCTGCCGTCGGTCCTGACCGGGGTGGTCCTGATTCTGGTGGTGCTCTTTTTGCCATCCGGCCTGGCGGATCTGGTGAGGCGGGTTAAACTCAGGATAATCGCCAGGGCAGGTACGGGTGCAGGTCCAGGCGCAGGTGTCGCCGCAGGCACGAGCGCGGGTGCAGGAGGTGAGGGGCTGGATGTCTCTGCTGGCGATTGAAGGGCTGACGGTCAAATTTGGAGGGCTGGTGGCCGTCAACGACCTGTCCCTGGCGGTGGAACAGGGCGCCATCCACGGGTTGATCGGCCCCAACGGCGCGGGCAAAAGCACGGTCTTCAACTGTATCAGCCGGTTTTACAAGCCGTCTGCGGGTACGATGCATTTTGACGGCCGGAATCTGGCAGGTCTCGAACCCCACCAGATTATCGGCCTGGGGATCGCCCGGACCTTTCAGAATGTGGAGCTGTTCCGCAGGCTGACCGTCCTGGATAACCTCCTGATTGGCTTGCACAGCCGAACCGGAGGGGGTGTGGTCTCCGGGGCCTTCCTCCTGCCAGGGGTTCGCCGGGAGGAACGGCAGGCTCGCGCTCGGGCCATGGAGGTTCTGGATTTTCTGGGAATCGGGCATCTAGCCAACCAGTCGGCGGCGGGCTTGCCCTACGGGCAGCAGAAGCTGGTGGAGCTTGGACGCGCCCTGGTCTCCCAGCCAAAGCTATTGCTCCTGGATGAACCGGCGGCGGGAATGAACAACCAGGAGACCGCTGAACTGGGCGGCCTCATCCGCCAGATCCGGCAGTCTTTCGGGGCCACGGTACTGCTGGTTGAGCACGACATGTCCCTGGTCATGAGCCTCTGCGAGCAGATTACCGTGGTGAACTTCGGCAGGAAGATTGCCGAGGGAAGACCGCGCGAAATCCAGCAAAACCAGGCGGTCATTGAGGCTTATCTGGGGGAGGAAGCCGGTCCCGGAGAGGCCCATTTCAGGGATGCCCAAGGGGAGGACCGGCCTGAGAGGGGGGCTCAGCGTGCTTAAGCTCACCGGCATCCACGTTTATTACGGCAGGGTCCACGCCTTGAAAGGCATCTCCCTTGATGTCCGGCAGGGCTCAACCGTAGCGCTTCTGGGCGCCAACGGCGCGGGCAAGACCACCACCCTCCGGACCGTGTCGGGACTCCTTTCCCCGCGCTCAGGGGCTGTCGAATTTCTGGGCCGGCGGATCGACGGCCGGCCCGCGGAAGAGATTGTGCGCCGGGGGATCGTGCAATCGCCGGAGGGACGCCAGGTCTTCCCGGAGCTTACGGTGGCGGAAAACCTCCGGATTGGCGCTTACACGCGGCGGGATCGCGCGGGAATCAGGCAGGACCTGGAGCGGGTCTATCAGTACTTCCCGGTTCTGGCGCAACGGGCGTCCCAGACCGCCGGAACGCTCAGCGGCGGCGAACAGCAGATGCTGGCCATCGCCCGGGCCTTGATGGGAGCCCCCCGGTTGCTTCTTCTGGATGAGCCTTCCCTGGGCCTGGCGCCGCTGGTTACCCGGGAGATCTTTCAAATTATCAAAGCGATCAACGCCGGGGGAATGACCGTCCTTTTAGTGGAACAGAACGCCCGGCAAGCCCTGGCTATCGCCGATTATGCCTATATCCTTGAGACCGGCAAGGTTGTTCTTGCCGGTAAGGGTACGGATCTGATGAATAACGAGGAGGTGAGGCGGTCGTACCTGGGGGAACGGGCCGGAAGCGCGGCATCCGGGAATGGCTGAGAAGATCGCTTAATCAGATGGGAGGAAAGAGCATGTTTTCAAGATCATCGCGTCGTAATGGATTGCGTCGGGTGCTTCTGGCCTGCCTGGCAGGAATTTTCGTCCTGGCCTTGGGGGTTATGCCGGGCGCTGACGCTATTACCGGGGGTCTGGCGGCGGCCAGGACACCGGGGGTTACCGATGACACCATCCTGATCGGGACCTTTCAGGCCCTCTCCGGCCCGGCGGCGCCGATTGGCGTCGGCGTCAAGAAGGGCCTGGAATCCTACCTCAATTATGTCAATGAGCAGGGTGGCGTCCATGGCCGCAAGATCAAGTTGATTGTGGAAGATGACGGTTTTCAGCCCTCCCGTACCGTGGCCGCGGTAAAGAAGATGGTGGAGCAGGATGGGATCTTTGCCATCGTGGGCGGTCTTGGCACGCCGACGGGCCTGGCCGTGATGGATTATGTCCTGGAGAAGCAGGTGCCGTTTGTCTATCAGGGCAGCGGCGCCAGCGTGTGGGCCGATCCACCCAAGAAGTACTATTTCCCCGTGCAGCCCAACTACACCAATGAAGGCGCTCTCCTGGCCCAGTATGCGGTAAAAGAGCTCAAGGCCAGGAAGATCGCCGTGATCTATCAAAACGACGATATCGGCAAGGAAGGGCTGGCCGGGATGACCAGGCAACTCAAAAAGTTGGGCCGCGCGGTGGACCTGGCGGTGGGTTTTGCCCCAAGCGAGATGGATTTCAGTTCCTATGTGCTGAAGTTGCAGGCCGCCAACCCCGACGTGGTCATTCTGTACTGCCTGGCCAAGCCGGCGGCGGCTGTTGTCAAGGAGTCCCAGAAGATGGGCTTTGCGCCCCAGTTCCTGACCACCTATCCCAACGCGGACCTGGCGATGTTCAACCTGGCGGGGCCGGCGTGGAACGGGGTCATCATTCCGGGTTGGGTGCCCATCCTGGACGAGAAGGATCCAGATGCCAGGAAGTTCCTCGGCATCTTCAACAAGTACTACCCGAAGGAGCTCCCCAGCGGCTATGTGGCTGCCGGGTTCATCGCCGGCGAGATCTTTGTCGAGGGCCTCAAACGGGCCGGCAAGGACCTGACCCGGGACAAGCTCATCGCGGCCCTGGAGACGCTCAACAGTTGGGATGGCATCATGGCCAAGGATATCACCTATGGGCCCAATGAGCGGTCTGGGAAGACCTCCATGTACTTTCTGAAGGGCGAGAATAATAACTACGTGACTATCTCCGGGTGGATCAAGCTGGGCAATTGACACTCCGCACGGCTGAAGCCGTGGGATTCTTGGGGCAATAGGGGGCGGTTTCATGCGGGAAGTTGTAATTGCGGGAGCGGCGCGGACCGCTATCGGCAACTTTGGGGGCAGCCTGAGCACGATTCCGGTCACCCAACTGGGGGCGGCCGTGATCAAAGAGGCCGTGAAGCGGGCCAAGGTGGGGCCAGGCGCTGTGGACGAAGTAATCATGGGCAACGTTTTGCAGGCCGGCCTGGGTCAAAATCCCACCCGGCAGGCGGCGATGGCCGCGGGCCTGCCCCAGGAGGTCCCATCATACACCGTCAATAAGGTATGCGGTTCTGGGTTAAAGTCGGTGGTGCTTGGGGCCCAGGCCATTCTGCTGGGCGACGCCGAGGTGGTGGTGGCCGGCGGCATGGAGAGCATGAGCCGGGCGTCGTACCTTCTGGAGGAGGCCCGGACCGGTTACCGGATGGGTGACGGCAAAATGGTGGACTCCATGCTCCGGGACGGGCTGATCGATGCCTTTGATAACGTCCACATGGGGGTTACCGCGGAGAACATCGCCGAACAGTACGGTCTCACCCGCCAGATGCAGGACGAGTTTGCCGCCTGGAGCCAGCAGAAGGCCGAGAAGGCCATCAAAGAAGGCAAATTTGTGGAGGAGATCGTGCCGGTGGAGATTCCCCAGCGCAAGGGGGATCCAGTGATCTTCACGCAGGATGAGTTTCCACGGCCGGGGACCACGATGGAGAGCCTGGCCAGGCTCAAACCGGCTTTCAAGAAGGATGGCACGGTAACCGCCGGAAACGCCTCCGGAATTAACGATGGGGCGGCGGCGGTGGTGCTGATGACCGCCAGGAAGGCTGCTGAGTTGGGGATGGAACCCCTGGCCACCATCAAGTCCTGGGGGGCCGCCGGCGTGGATCCCAAGATTATGGGGATCGGGCCGGTTCCGGCCACCCGCAAGGCGCTGGAACGGGCTGGATTAAAGGTGGGCGACCTCGAACTCATCGAGGCCAACGAGGCGTTTGCGGCCCAGTCGCTGGCGGTGGCCAAGGACCTGGGGCTTGACCGGGCCAAGGTTAATGTCAACGGTGGCGCGATTGCTCTGGGGCATCCCATTGGAGCCAGCGGCGCCCGGATCCTGATTACCCTGTTGTACGAGATGAAGCGCCGTAATGCCAAAAAAGGCCTGGCCACCCTGTGCATCGGCGGCGGGCAAGGGATTGCCGTGATCGTGGAGCGTAACAGATAAGATAGCGGTATAAGTAATCGATGGCCAGGGCCTGCCCCCATCTGGGTGGGCCTTGAAAGTATACTCGCCCGCGGCCTGGCAAAGACTAACCCAGACGAGAGGTCGGTCGGGGAGGGACTCCGGTGGCGGAACATACGCTGGTGGTCGTTTACGGAGCGGCGGCGGGTTTTTCGCTCTTTTTCGGCAGCCTGTTGGCTCTGACGGTGGAGATGACCAGGAGGACCCTGGCGGCAATCCTGGCTTTCGGAGCCGGGGTGCTGATCAGCAGCCTGACATTTGGGTTGATGGAAGAAGCGTTCAAGCATGGCGGGTTCGATGCGGCCATTATCGGCCTGGCGGCCGGGGCCTTGCTTTACTACGGGATGCACCAATTTTTGAGCCACCATCCCGGGCACAAGGGCTCCCATGCTCACGGGAAGGATTCCGGCAAAAATACGGGCACGGCCATCGTCCTGGGAGCGCTTTTGGACGGGCTTCCCGAACAATTTGCCATTGGTTTTGGCATCAAAGTCGGTTCAAACCTGGGGTTGCTGGTAATGGCGGCGGTCCTCCTCAGCAACCTTCCGGAATCCATCGCCGCCACCAAGAACCTGGTTGGCAACGCGTCCCCCTTTGTGCTCATCAGGCTCTGGCTTTTGATCGGGGCCATCTCCACGCTGGCCACGCTGGCCGGCTATTCATTTGCGGAGATTATCCCCGGGGATCTTCTGGGCGGCGTGATGGCATTCGCCGCGGGGGCGGTGCTGGCCATGATCTCGGATACCATGCTGCCGGAGGCTTTTGCGGATGCCGGGCGCCTGGTATCGCTGGCCACCGTGGCCGGGTTTTTGACCTCATTTATCATCTCGCGGTTGTAGGAGCCAGCCCATGGCAACTTCTCAGGTGAAAAGGAGGTGCATCAGGTGCATAAACAGGAGAGCACCCTCAAGGTGGAGGGGATGACCTGTGGCCACTGCGCGGGAACCGTGGAAAAGGCGGTCAAGAGCCTCAAAGGCGTGGAAAAAGCTTCCGTGGATCTGGCCGGGGGTTCGTTGCAGGTTGCGTATGACGCCGACCAGGTGGGGATCCCCGACTTCAAGCGAGCGGTGGAAGAGGCCGGGTATGAGGTGGTTGGGTAGAAAACCGCCGTAAGTCCACAGGCTGATAAATTCCCAGGGCTTTGGAAGGTCCCCGTTGGCGCAGCGCTGGCCCGATCAGGTGCGGGCGCTCAACCGGGGACTTTTTTGATGTACTGTCAGCAGGAGTTTGACCGCCGGCTGGTGAATGAAAGAAGAAGATCGAGGATCTTGAGCGAAAAGCGATTGGCGCAGGTTTAGATGGCGCGGTTAAACTGGGTGGGGTAAATGCAGGCTTTTATTGGCGCCCTGAAAAAGACGCTGGTTGGCACCTGGGAGAATCTCTGGGAGTTGATTCTGGTCAACCTGCTCTGGCTGCTCTCCACCATGCTGGTGGTGACCGCTGGCCCGGGCCTTCTGGCGATCTTCCACCTGACAACGCAGATGGCCGGCGAAAAACAATATCGTATCCTGGATTTCTGGACGGCCCTGGTGAGGTTTTTCCGGCGGGGGCTGGGGGTTATGGCCGTCTGGGCTTTTCTTTTACTGGTCATCTACTCCAACGTGCTCTTTTACCGGAATTTCTCGTTGAAATGGGTGGCGGCCTTGGCCGGTGGGCTTTGGTTCTATCTTTTGCTCTTCTTTCTTATGATGCAGCCCTACTGGCTCTGGTGGATGACCGCCGGGGGCAAGGGGTTGTGGTGGGCCGCCAGAGCTGCCGCCTGGGAGGTGCTGGCAAACCCGGGGTTTTCCATACTCCAGCTGGTGGTGGTGGCCCTGGTGTTTTTGGCCGTGGGGCGGTGGGTGGCGCTGCTCTTTCTGATCGCCGGGGGCTTTCTGGCTCTCCTGGGGGCCAATATGGCCCGGGAGGTTCCGCTGAGCTACCATGCCGCCGGTGAGACAACGGTGAAGAAGCAGGACAATTCGGGCAATCCGGACAATCCTGAATGAAGAGATGCGAAGTACCGGAATGAAGGGATACCAAACACCGAGATGAAGGATTTTTTTAAAGGGCTTAACGCCGCGATCCCGATTGCCATAGGCTATCTCCCCATTGCGGTGACTTTCGGCCTTCTGGGGCTCTCCTCCGGCCTTCCCGGCTGGGCGGTGATCGCCATGTCAGTCCTGGTCTACGCCGGCGCCAGCCAGTTCATCGCGGCCAACCTGGTGGCGCTGGGGGCGTCGGTTCCCCAGATCATCCTGACCACCATGGTGGTAAACATCAGGCATCTGTTGATGAGCGCCTCGCTGGCCACCAGGGCGAGGCGGTTTCGGCGGGTGGCGGCCGGCTTGATCGCATTTGGGGTGACCGATGAAACCTTTGTGGTGGCCATGGCCCGTTCCGGTGGAATAAAGGAGGATCCTGCACAACTGCTGGACGCGCGTTTTCTCCTCGGCCTCAACTTCTTTTCCTACTTCGCCTGGACCGGCGGGACGGCGCTGGGGGTCCTGATGGCGGGGCTGCTTCCGGTTCGCCTGGTTTCGGGTCTCACGGTGGCGCTCTATGCCATGTTTATCGGCCTCCTGATGCCTCAGGTAAAAGCGGCGCGGGGGGTGGGAATCATCGCGTTGTCGGCCGCGGTGCTCAACTACGTCCTGGGATTCTTCCTGCCGGGGTCGTGGCCGATTGTGGCGGCCACCATTGCCGCTTCAAGCATTGGGATGTGGCTTCCGGAGCGCGCGGAAGCGCCGGAAGGGCCTCCAGCCCTGGAACAGGACGGGGCCGGTATCAAGGGCGTGGAAGAAGGTGACCTTCTGTGAGCAGGTGGGTATGGTTGATCGCCGGAATGGCCCTGGTCACCTATCTCCCGCGGATGCTGCCGCTGGTCGGCCTTCAGGCGTCCGCGCTGCCGCCCAGGCTTCGCCGCTGGTTGCAGAATGTGCCATACGCCGCCCTGGGGGCGCTGATCTTCCCCGGTATTCTCGCGGTGCAGAAGGGGCATCCTGTGGTGGGAGCGGTGGGCGGTCTTGTAGCGGTGGTCCTGTCGCTGGCGACCCGCAATATCATTGTGACCGTGCTGGGTTCCATCGGAACGGTCTACGCTGTAAAGGCTTTGCTGCATATCCTGTGAACCGCCGCCTGCCAAGGGGGGCTTCCGCTTCAATGGCGGGGAGCTTCTGCCTCATGGCGGGTTAGAGGAGGAATTTTGACATGTGGCAGCGATATTCCCGCCAGATCTTC
Source organism: Bacillota bacterium (assembly GCA_023381695.1). GTDB lineage: Bacteria > Bacillota > UBA5301 > JAMCQP01 > JAMCQP01 > JAMCQP01. Next base: position 70,959 of record JAMCQP010000083.1, read on the forward strand.
TTTCCGCCCATTGGCGAGGAGGGGCAGAAACGGATCGGGCGGAGTTCCGTTCTGGTGGTGGGGGCGGGCGCCCTTGGCACGGTGCTGGCCAACAATATGGCCCGGGCCGGGGTGAGGCGGCTGCGCATCGTGGACCGTGATTTCGTGGAGGAGAGCAACCTGCAACGGCAGATCCTCTATGACGAGGAGGATGCGGCCAGGACCCTTCCCAAGGCGGTGGCCGCGGTGGAGAAGCTGCGGAAGATCAACTCCGAGGTGGATTATGAGCCCGTGGTGGCCGATGTGAATCCCGGCAATGTGCGGGAACTCATGGCGGGAGTTGACCTGGTGCTGGACGGCACCGACAATTTTGAGGTGCGGATGCTTATCAATGACGCCTGCGTGAAACAGGGCGTCCCCTGGATTCACGGCGCCTGCGTGGGGAGCCAGGGCCTGTCCTTCAACATTCTTCCGGGGGAAACGCCCTGTTTTCGGTGCATCTATCAGGACCCTCCGCCGCCGGGGGCCGCGCCGACCTGCGACACGGCGGGGGTTATCGCGCCGATTGTAAATATCATCGCCTCCATCCAGTCCGCAGAGGCCCTGAAGCTCCTGGTGGGCGACCGCGAGCACCTGAGCCGGGATCTGGCGAGCGTGGATGTCTGGGAGAATAGCTTTGAGCGGGTCGACCTTTCCAATGCCCGGCGCCCGGATTGCCCCGCCTGCGGGGAGAGGCGGTTCGATTTTCTGGAGGCCAGGACCGGCTGGCTTCTTCTGTCCATGTGCGGGCGCGACTCCATCCAGGTGTCGCCTCCTCCCGGAGGGAAGGTGGACCTGGTTGAGATTGCCGAGCGCCTTGGCCAGTTGGGGGAGGTGGCCCGCAACCCGTTTTTGCTCAAATTTCGGGCGGACGGCCGTGAAATGGTGCTTTTCGGGGACGGCCGGGCGGTGATCAAGGGGACCGACGACGAGGCGGTCGCCAGAAGCTTTTATGCCAAGTATGTGGGCATGTAAATTCTAAATTTGAAGTCTTTGCAGGGGGAGTAAAGATGGACGAGAATATTGGCTTGAATATCGATTCTACCGGAAACGGCCCGGTAATCGCAGAGGCGGCTGATCCACTGGAAACGAAGATGGCGGCCCTGCGCGCCGGACTCCGGGAGATGGGGAGCGTGGTTATTGCCTTTTCGGGAGGGGTGGACAGCACCTTCTTGCTCAAGGTGGCCGCCGAGGAGCTTGGCGAGCGGGCGCTGGCCGTTACCGCCGCTTCCGAAACTTACCCGTCCGAGGAGCTGGCCGAGGCCAGGGAGCTTGCCGCCCGGTTCGGGGCCAGACATCTGGTGATCGAGACTTCGGAGCTTGGTATTGCCGGTTTTGCCGAGAACCCGCCGGATCGCTGCTACTACTGCAAGCACGAACTCTTTTCCAGGCTGGCCGGGGTGGCAAAGGCCAACGGGTGCCGGTTTGTGCTGGACGGGGCCAATGCCGACGATGCTCTGGACTTCCGGCCCGGGCTCAGGGCCGGGCGTGAACTTGGGGTGCGCAGCCCCTTGCGTGAAGCTGGGCTGGGGAAGGAAGAGATCCGGGAGCTGTCCAGGCGGCTGGACCTTCCCACCTGGGACAAGCCGTCTTTGGCTTGCCTTTCCTCCCGCTTCCCCTACGGCACGGCCATCACCGCCGAACGGCTCCGGCAGGTGGGGGACGCGGAACGGTTCCTGCGCGGGCTGGGCTTTCGCGAACTGAGGGTGCGCTATCACCAGGAGGTCGCCAGAATTGAGGTGGCCCGGCGCGACCGGGAGAAGGTGCTGGCCATGGCGGATGCCATTGTGGCGGAGTTCAAACGACTCGGCTTTACTTACGTCGCCCTGGACCTGCAGGGATACCGGACGGGCAGCATGAACGAGCAATTGCCGGAAAAAGAGCGCCACCGCGCAATGTGACCGAGAAGATCATTGCGCAACGCCAGGAGGATCGTTGCGCCAAAGGGAGTGTGCGTCGTGACGGAAAAGATAAGCGTCTATTCACGCGACAAGATGGATCTCATGCAGCGCCTGAAACGGATCGAAGGCCAGGTGCGGGGGCTCCAGCGGATGATCGGCGAGGATGTGTACTGCGTGGATATCCTGGTCCAGGTGGCCGCCGTCCGGGCCGCCCTGACCAAGGTGGGGTTGAACCTTCTGGAGAGCCATACCAGGGGATGCGTGGCGCGGGCGGTCAAGGAGGACCGGGGTGATGAAGCCATCGACGAGGTCATGGAAGTGATCATGAAGTTCATCAAGTAGGCCCGGGAATAAATGGCCGTGAAATGACGCAAGCTAGAACCGGCGGTTCAGACGGAGAGGGTTAGCCCTCTCTTTTTATTAGGGCGATCGCCAAAAGATCTGACTGCAGAAGATCTAAAGGAACCTCATGAAAAATTCGAGATAGGAGAAGAAGAGATGATCCAGTCGGAGATTCTTCCGTTGGTGGTGGCGGCGCTGGCCGGCCTGGCCATGGCTCTCCAGGGCAGCCTGAACACCCTTCTGAACAAGACCGTCGGCTTATGGGAAGCCACCTTTATCGTGCACCTCCTGGCGACGGGAACCGTTGCGGCGTTACTCTTCCTGGGCGGGGTCGGGACAGGGGAACTGATGCGATTCGGCCGGGCGCCCTGGTTCAGCTTTCTGGGCGGCCCAATCGGGGTGGCCATCACGCTGGGAGTGGTGATCGCCATAAAAAAAGTGGGGATGACCTACGCCACCACCTCGATCATCGTGGGGCAGGTTTTGGCCGCGATGGTCATCGATCACTTCGGCTTGTTCGGCGTGGAGAAGCTGGCTTTCAGCGCCTTCAAGCTGCTCGGCCTGGTCTTTTTGGCTCTGGGAGCCAGGATTTTGCTGAGCTAGACGAAGGGTTCTGCTGTCGGATGGCGAAGTATATTGTATACATAGTGCAAACCGGGCAGAGGTGGAGTGAAAGATGGGCAGAACTGAAGAGGACCTCATAGGCTGCAAGGAGATCGCCGACGAAGTCTATTACGGCATTCAAACCGTGCGCGCGGTGGAGAACTTTCCAATCACCGGCCAGCGGATTCACTCCTCGCTCATCAGGGCTCTGGCCTTGGTCAAAAAGGCGGCCGCGCTGGCCAACATGGAGTGCGGCTACTTGAACGCGCGAATCGGCAAGGCCATTGTCCGGGCGGCCGAGGAGATCATCGCCGGGCAGTGGCACGACCAGTTCGTGGTGGATCCCATCCAGGGCGGCGCCGGCACCTCCATCAACATGAACGCCAACGAGGTGATTGCCAACCGGGCCATCGAGATCCTGGGGGGCAAGAAGGGCGAGTACCTGATCCTTCACCCCAATACCCACGTGAACATGGCGCAGTCCACCAACGACGTCTTTCCCACGGCGGTGCGGATTGCGGCCATCACCCTGCTCAAGGGGGCGGTGCGGGACGTGGAAGAACTGGCGGACGCCTTGCGCCGAAAGGAGAAGGAGTTTGACCAGGTGGTGAAGATGGGGCGCACCCACCTGCAGCGATGCTTTCCTATCCGGTTGGGCCAGGAGTTTGGGGCGTACGCCAGGGTGGTGGCGCGGGACGCCAGGCGGCTGGCCCGGACCGAGGAGAGCCTCCTGGTGGTAAATATGGGCGCCACGGCGGTGGGGACCGGGCTCAACGCCGACCCTGCGTACATCAAGGTGGTGGTGGCCCGGCTCCGGGATCTCGCCGGATTTGATCTCCGGGCGGCGGAGAGCCTGGTGGATGCCACCCAGAACGTGGATCCCCTGGTGGAGGTCTCCAGTACGTTGAAGACCGCCGCCGTGAACCTGACGAAGATGGCCAACGACCTGCGGCTGATGGCCTCCGGACCCAGAGCGGGACTGGGGGAGATCTCCTTGCCGCCCATGCAGCCGGGGTCTTCGATCATGCCTGGAAAGGTCAACCCGGTGATCGCCGAGGTGGTCAACCAGGCGGCGTTTCAGATCATGGGGAACGACCTCACGGTGACTCTGGCCGCCCAGGCGGGGCAACTGGAGCTCAACGTCATGGAGCCGGTTTTGGTCCACAACCTCCTGCAATCGCTGGATATCCTGCGCAATGTGACGGTGGTCTTCAAGCATCGCTGCATCGACGGGATCAGGGCCAATGTGGAACGGTGCCGGGAACTTCTGGACAGGAGCATCGGCGTGGTCACCGCCATCAACCCGCATGTCGGGTACGAGGTGGCGTCCCAGATCGCCAAGGAGGCGCTGGCCACGGGACGATCCGTGCGTTCCATCGTGCTGGAGCGGGGGCTTTTGACTCCGGAGGAACTGGAGGTGATCCTCTCCCCGCTGGAAATGACGGAGCCGGGCATTGCCGGAGCGTCGCTCTTGCGGCGGTCCTGAACGCAAGGAATGGGAAACTGCCGGTTGTGGCTGTGCTCTGGGGCGGGCGATGCTCTCCGGGCAGAGCGAAGGACGAGTTTGGCGGGAGGCGGGCCCTGATGGCCAGCCTCCCTCATTTTTTATCAATTGATAGGTTGCCATTAAATACCCGAGCCATTTTCTGTAAAGATCTTCTTGTCTTTGCACATCGGAAATGGTAAACTTGTATGAGGTTGGGCGCTCCTGCTGAAGGGAATATCACCGCCTTTTGCGCATCTCGTCAACCGGGCTGGTTTATGCTCGGTTGCCGGTGTTTATTGGCGCGGCATTCGCCACGGCGTCACTTGTCAAGTTTGCCAAGGAGGGGACCTGCATGCCCAAATCCCTGATCCTGGCCTCGGCCAGCCCACGCCGCGAGGAGTTGCTGGCCCTGATCGGGCTCAAATTTACCGTGGAACCAAGCCTGGTCAAGGAGCCGGCCTTTTCCGGGGAGGAACCCGCCGAATACGCAAAGAAATTGGCCGATCTCAAGGCCGGGGATGTGGCGGATCGCTATCAGGGAAGCTCCAAACTGATTATTGGAGCGGATACCATCGTAATCATCGACGGTGAAGTTCTTGGCAAGCCCGCCGATGAACGGGAAGCGGAGTCCATGCTCAAAAAGCTCACCGGCCGGACGCATGAGGTGATCACCGGCGTGGCGGTGATTGATGCCGACACCGGGTCTCGGGAGATCGACGCCGGCCGGACGCTGGTGACCTTCCGGGCCATGGCCGACGCGGAGATCCGCCGGTACGTCAAAACGGGTGAACCGATGGACAAGGCGGGAGCCTACGGCATCCAGGGGCTGGGCGCCATCAATATCACCAGGATTGAAGGTTGCTATTTCAATGTTGTCGGCCTGCCGCTGCCCACTTTGGCCGGCCTGCTGAAAAAATTCGGGATAACTCCTTGGTAGAAAAGACAGGGGGAGGATAGAGTTTGGAATACCGCTTGACCATCAAGGATCTTCCAGAGGATGAGCGGCCAAGAGAAAAGTTGAGAGCGCACGGGGTGGAGCAGCTATCCGTCGGCGAGCTGCTGGCGATTGTCATCGGCAGCGGCACGCCCACGGAGACGGCCGTGGGGCTCGCCGATCGCCTTTTGATAAGCTTTGGCGGGTTGCGCGGGCTGTTGCAGGCCGGGGCGGCGGAATTGATGGAGATACGCGGTATCGGCCTGGCCAAGGCGGCGCAGATTTGCGCGGCTCTGGAGGTTGGCCGGCGAATCGCGGTTCTTTCGCCCGAGGTTAGACAGGCCGTCAATACCCCCGCTGATGTGAGCAAGATGCTCATGCCCCAGATGCGCTATATGGATAAAGAGCATTTCCAGGTACTCTTTTTGAATACCAAGAACCAGCTATTGGGGAAGAAGGTTGTTTCCATAGGCAGTTTGAACGCCAGCATCGTCCACCCGCGGGAATTGTTTCGCGAGTCGATCCGGTATGGGTCGGCGGCGGTAATTCTGGCACATAACCACCCAAGCGGGGATCCCACCCCAAGCCAGGAAGATCTTGCTATGACCCGCCGGGTTGCCGAAGGGGGCAGGCTTTTGGGGATCGAAGTGCTGGATCACGTGATCATTGGTGATAACCGCTTCGTCAGCTTGAAGGAGAGAGGGCTGATGTAGGCGAATAAATCAGGTGTGTTTCTGCTTCAGCGAAACAGGGGAAAGGGGTACCACAGAAAAATGTTTTGGGAACGTTTTACCAAAGATATGGGGATCGACCTGGGGACGGCAAATACCCTGGTCTATCTCAAAAGGGAAAGGCATTGTCCTTCAGGAGCCTTCGGTGGTCGCCATCGATCAGGAAACGCATGAGGTCTTTGCCGTGGGGACGGATGCCAAGCGGATGGTGGGGCGCACGCCCGGCAACATCGTGGCCATCCGGCCGATGCGGGACGGGGTGATTGCCGACTTCGACACCACGGAAAAGATGCTGCGCCACTTCATCCAGAAGACGCAAAAGCGCAAGAGCATGTTCCGGCCGCGAATCCTGGTCTCCATTCCTTCCGGGGTCACCGAGGTGGAGAAACGGGCGGTGATGGACGCCACGCTGCAAGCCGGGGCCCGGGATGCCAGGCTGATCGAGGAACCGATGGCGGCGGCCATTGGGGCGGGCCTGCCCATCCAGGAGGCCACCGGCAGCATGATTGTGGATATCGGCGGCGGCACCACCGAGGTGGCGGTGATCTCCCTGGGCGGGATTGTGGCCAGCCGCTCGATCCGGGTGGCCGGGGACGAGATGGACGAAGCCATTGTTCAGCATGTGAAACGCACCTACAATCTAATGATTGGCGAGCGGACCGCCGAAGAGATCAAAAAAGAGATCGGGTCCGCCTACGGCTTTGAAGAAGAGGCTTCCATGGAGGCCCGCGGGCGGGATCTGGTTACCGGGCTTCCCAAGACCATTCGCGTGACCTCCGGCGAGATCCGGGAGGCGCTGGCGGAACCGGTGATGGCCATCACGGAGGCCGTCCGGTTGACCCTGGAGAAGACCCCGCCGGAACTGGCCGCCGATATCATGGACAAGGGAATCGTGATGGCGGGCGGCGGCTCGCTTTTGCGCGGCCTGGACAAGTACCTTCGCCAGGAGACCGGGATGCCCGTCAATCTGGCGGAGGATCCCCTTACCTGCGTGGCCATGGGAGCCGGGGTTGCCCTCGAGCACTTTGATCTCCTTCAAAGGGTGCTGGTTTCCCCAAGGAGGTTAGGATAACCGGGGGCGCGGCCCCCCGCAGGGCCAGAAGACGCTAGGAGGCGTGGGAACCGTGAGTAGGACGTTTGACAAGAGAAGGGGCCTGATCACCTCAGGTGTCGTGATCTTTCTGTTGATAAGCCTGGTCGCGGTGACGTCGAGGGATAGACCGCAGGCCACCTGGATCGAGCGCATGGTCCGGGATGCACTGGTGCCTTTGCAGAGCGTTTTGAGCAACACTACTTACGGCATAGCCAAGAACCTGGCGATGTTCCGGGAACTGGGGCGCCTGCGCGCGGAAAACCAGGCGTTGCGCGCCGAGGTCTCGCGGCTGCAAACCGCCAACAGCCACATGGAGGAGTACCGCCGGGAGAACCAGCGCTGGAAGCTGCTTTTAGACTTCCGCGAGGAGTCCATACACAAACTTCTGGCGGCTCAGGTGGTGGCCAGGGATACCTCCAACTGGTTCAGCACCCTGGTGATCAATAGAGGCGCGACCGACGGCGTCAAAAAAGGGATGCCGGTGATCAGCGACGAAGGGGTGGTGGGCCAGATTCGCCAGGTTAACCCGCGTTCATCGGTGGTCCTTTTGATTTTGGACTCCAAAAGCGCCGTCGGCGGCCAGATCCAGGAATCAAGGGATTTTGTCCTGGTGGAGGGCTCCGCCGACCGCCTGGGAAATGGCGAGGTCAAGCCCCTTGGGCCGCATATCAAGCTGCGCAAGGGTGATCATGTGGTTACCTCGGGGTTGGGGGAGTTCTTTCCCAAGGGATTGCCCCTTGGGCGTATCGAGCAGGTGACCATGGGGAGATTCGGGCTCTCCGCCAAGGGTACTTTAACCCCGGCCGTGAATTTTGCGCGGCTGGAGGAAGTTTTTGTGATCACCAGGGCTTCCGCGCTGCTTGATGAGGGGACCTACCCGGCTTACTCTGGAAACCGTCAACCGAAGGATCAACCGCGGGGGAAGAGCCTTCCGGGCAAGAAGAGCGCGCCCGCTGCCTCGGGGCAGACCGCTCCGGCCGGCCCAACCCCGCAGGCCAGCCCAACCCCGCAGGCCGGCCCAACCCCGCAGGCCGGCAACAATCCTCCTGCGGGCCAACAACCGGTGGAACAGCCGGCTCCCGGTAATGGAGGGGGCAATAACTAGATGCATCTTGTGGTCATCGGGCTGGTATTGTTTATAAGTGTGATACTTCAGGCCACGGTATTGCCGCACCTGCAGATCTTCGGCATCAAGCCGGATCTGGTCTCGTTGGTGGTGGTGGCCTTCGCTCTTTTTCGCGGCCGGTACCAGGGCGCGGCGGTGGGAATCAGCGGGGGATTGATGATTGACTTCTTACGGGGGGACTTTTTGGGACTTTCGGCCTTGTCCAAAGGGATCGTGGGGTTTCTGCTGGGAACCATGGAGGAACGGGTCTTCAACGATGATTTCATTATACCGGTGGTAACCGCCTTTGCAGGCACTTTGGCCGATCAGTTGCTTTTTTTGATCCTGGGCGACGCTTTTGGGCTGGATTATCCCGTCTGGCCGGGGATCTTTGCAATTGCCCTCCCAACTGCGCTTTACACCGCGATGCTGATGCCGCTCTTCTATAACAGGCTTTATGGATTGAACCGCCGCCTGATCAAAGTGAGCTGGGAGGTAAGGCGAAAGCTATTCTAAGGGGTGACCCGGATGACCGCCAGGGAACTGGAGCAGCGGCTGCGATTTTTGTCATACTTTGTGATCGTGGTCTTCACGGCGCTCTTTTTCAGGCTGTGGTATCTCCAGATCATGCAGGGCGCGATCTTCGCCGAACGTGCCATGACTAACAGCATGCGCAGGGTGGTCATTACCGCCCCGCGCGGGATCTTCTACGACCGGAACGGCAAGCGGCTGGTGGACAGCAGGCTGGCCTTTACGGTTTCGGTGATCCCCAGGGAGTTGCCCGGGGATCCGCGGGAGACCTACCGCAAGCTCGGCCGCATCCTGGGGATGGATCCGCGGGAGATCGAGATGGCGGTCGCCAACCCGAACAACATGCCCTACTACCCCGTCCGGCTGAAACGGGACGTGGACGCCAGAACGGTCACCCTGGTGGAGGAGAACCGCCTGGATCTCCCGGGGGTAATCGTGGAGGAGCTGCCGGTGCGGGATTACCTTTACGGGCATTACGCCGCGCACCTGTTCGGGTATCTGGGCAACATCAGCGAGAAGGAATACAATTATTACAAGGACTACGGCTACCTGGCCTCGGACGTGATCGGCAAGATGGGGCTGGAGCGCGATTACGAACAGTATCTGCGCGGGGTGGACGGCGGCCAGCAGGTGGAGGTCAACAAGGTCAACCGCCCGATCCGGGTCCTGGGCGAAGTGGAGCCGATTCCGGGGAACAACCTGGTTCTGACGCTGGACAGCCACATCCAGCAGGTGGCGGAGGAAGCTTTAGACCAACAACTCACCTGGATCCGCCAGAATACCGGCTATAAAAATGCCAGGGCCGCCGCGGTGATCGCCTTAAACCCCAAGACCGGCGAAATTTTGGCCATGGCCAGCCGGCCGGATTTCGACCCCAACCGCTTCGTCGGCGGGGTTCCGGCGGAATACTGGGGGGAACTCTCCAAAGACCCCTTCCATCCTTTTACCAACCGGGTGACCCAGGCGGCGCTTCCTCCGGGTTCCACGTTCAAGGCGGTAACCGGGATTGCAGCCCTGGAAGAGGGCAAGGCCACCCCCAGCGATTATTTTTATGATCTGAACGGGCGTGATCCGGTTTACCCGCAGAAGACCGACTGGGGCCTGGCTGAGGGCATTTTCCACGGCAAGCAGACGATGGTCGAGGGGTTGCAGAACTCCTGCAACATCGTCTTTTATGAGCTGGGCCGGAGGGTGGGGATCAACCGGCTGGCGTACTGGGCCAGGGAGTTGGGATTGGGCCAGCCTACGGGCCTCCAGCTTTCGCCCACCGAACGGTACGGCACCGTCCCGGATGAGGAATGGAAGAGGAAGCATTTCAGCCGCCCCGACGACAAGGTCTGGTATCCCATCGAGACCCTGGATGTGGCCATCGGCCAGGGGGCTCTGGAGGTTACCCCGCTTCAGCTGGCCAATTTATACGCCGAGATTGCCAATGGCGGAACGGCTTACCGGCCTTTTGTGGTAAAGGAGATCGCCTCCAGGGATGGCCGGGTGATCAAGAGGTTCAGGCCGGAGGTTCTCCGGCGGGTGAGATTAAAACCCCAGACCGTGGCCACCATCAAAGAAGGGCTGACCAAGGTGGTGGGGGAGGGTACCGCCGCTTACGCCTTTCAGGGGTTCCCGATTCCGGTGGCCGGGAAGACCGGCACGGCTGAAATCGCCCGGGGAGTCCGCGATGTACATGCCTGGTTCGTCGCCTTCGCGCCGGTTGATGACCCGCAGATTGTGGTGGTAACCATGGTGGAGCGGGGCGGCCATGGCGGCTCTTCGGCGGCCCCCGTGGCGCGCAAGGTGATGGAGGCGTTCTTCGGTCTGGATAAACTGGATAAACCCAAAGAGGTTCCTAAGGAGAAGCAAGTCAAGAGCCCGCCGGCAAATCCCCCCGCGGACGCGCCCAATCAAACCCAGGCGACGCCGTCCCAGGCGGCTCCCGCCACGCCATCTCCGGCGCCGACCGTGGGATCCCCTCCGGCGCCGCCCCAGACGCTCCCGGCAGTTCCTTCCGCGCCCAGCCCCGGAACAAACGCCGGACAGCCTTCCGCTGGCGGAGGGAATAGTTCGACAGAGCCAGAAAAGCCCGCGCCCGCCAACCCATAGGGTAAATTTGGCATTTCACCAGAAGGAATCCACAGTTCCGTGGCGAAGTAAATGAGCAGCATCCGGGAAGAGGCTGAATATGGGGGAAGTTGGAATGCCGCGGGAGTTGGTTGTCTTCAAGGGGTCAAGACAAGGCTTGAAGGTGCTGCTTGACCCGGAAGCGGAGTTTTCTGCGGTGGCGGGTGAACTCCGGCGGAAACTCACCCGCTCGGACGGCTTTTTTGCAGGCGCGTCCGTCAGGATATCGACCGGTGGGCGCGAGTTGCCGCCGGAACAGATAGGCGAGCTGGCCCGGATCGTGAAAGAAGAGTTTGGGCTGAAACTTTCGGCGATAGAGCAGTTGAACGAGGATCTGGCCTGGGAGCCCTCCGAAAATGAAGGGCAGGCAAGCGGCGCCGCTTCCCGCCTGGTGGATCAGGGCGGCTTTGACTCCCGGATGATGGATCGGGCCACCTTGATGGTGAAACGGACCTTGCGCTCCGGCCAAAGCGTCAGGTACAACGGAAATGTGGTGGTGCTGGGGGATGCCAACCCCGGCTCGGAGATCATCGCCAGCGGTGACATCATTGTCATGGGCAGCCTCAGGGGGGTTGCCCACGCAGGCGCGACGGGGGATAGACAGGCAATGGTGGCGGCCTTCCGCCTCTTGCCCACCCAGCTCCGAATCGCGCATTTTATCGCCCGGGCTCCCGATGAAAAGCAGCCACTGCCCAATGTCCCGGAGATTGCGCGGATCAAGGACGACCTTGTGGTGGTAGAGGAGTACGTATCTTAAATCGGCAGGGCGCAGGGGGAGGAGTTTCCATGGCGGGGAAAGTGATAGTGATTACCTCTGGTAAAGGCGGGGTGGGCAAAACCACAACCACCGCCAACCTGGGGACCGGCCTGGCGGCGCTGGGCCGCAAGGTGGCGCTCTTGGACGCGGATATTGGGTTGCGTAACCTTGACGTGGTCATGGGTCTGGAGAACCGGATCGTTTATGACATCGTGGATGTGGCGGAGGGAAACTGCCGTCTGCGCCAGGCTCTGATCAAGGACAAGAGGTATGAACATCTGTTTTTGCTGCCCGCGGCGCAGACGCGGGACAAGAACGCGGTGACGCCGGAACAGATGAAGAATATTTGCGATGAGCTCCGGAAAGAATTCGACTACATCCTGATCGATTCGCCCGCCGGTATTGAACAGGGATTTAAAAATGCGATTGCCGGCGCCGATTCAGCGATCATTGTCACCACCCCGGAGGTTTCCGCGGTGCGGGATGCGGACAGGATTATCGGACTTCTGGAAGCGGCTGAGCTACGGGACCCCAAACTGATTTTGAACCGTCTCCGGCCGGATATGGTGAAGAAAGGCGACATGATGGATATCGATGATGTGATCGAGATCCTGGCCATCTCGCTCATCGGGGTGGTGCCGGAGGACGAGAATATCATCATCTTCACCAACCGGGGCGAACCCGTGGTGCTGGATCAAAACTCGCCGGCGGGACAGGCTTATCGTAACATAGTGCGGCGGCTGGAGGGGGAAGAGGTCCCGTTGATGAGCTTTCAGGGTTCCAGCAGCTTTCTGTCGCTATTCAAACGCCTGGTGGGAATAGGAGGGCGTTGAGATGAACGGGGTCAATCTGATGGATCTCCTGTCACAGATCTTTGGCAAGGATCCCGAGATGAAGAGCAAGGATACCGCCAAAGAACGTCTACGGCTGGTGCTGGTTCATGACCGGACCAGCATCTCTCCCCAACTTCTGGAGACCCTCCGGGAAGAGTTAATCGCCGGGATCTCCAAATACCTGGAGATCGACGAGGGAGGCCTGGAGGTCAACCTGGACCGCAATGAACGCGCAGTGGCCCTGGTGGCCAGTATCCCGATCCGGAAGATGAAACGCCCCTTCGACGTTGCCGTCGAACGATGATCATGGTGCCCTTCGGGCACCTTCCTTATATGTGCGACAATGGATGATCCATGCAATAAAGGATGCGGTTGCCATGATCGATAAGCGCCTTGTAAAAAATCTGGATCTGCCTTTACTGGGGGTGGTTCTGGGGATCACCGCCTTCGGCATTCTGGCGGTGTACAGCGCCACCCATGCCTCCATGGTTGAAAACGGCGGCAACCCCTATTATTTTGCCACCAAACAGGCCGTCGGGGCGGCGGTGGGGCTGGTGGCCATGGCGTTTGTCATCAATTTCGATTACCGGGGCCTGGATAAGTTCACCCCGTACATCTATGTGGGGAATCTGATCCTCCTCGGGGTGACACTGGTGATGGGCAAGGTGGTCTCCGGGGCGCAGAGCTGGCTGGCGCTGGGGCCGTTGAGTTCTTTCCAGCCTTCCGAGATCGCCAAGATCGCCATTGTGATCACCCTGGCCAAGCATCTCGAGGCCAAACGCGATCTCCAGAAGTTGAAAGGACTGGCGTCGCCGTTTGTTCATGTGGGGGTTCCCATGGCGCTGATTCTTTTGCAGCCAGATCTCGGGACGGCGATGGTCTTTGTGGGGATTCTCTTCGGGATGCTTTTGATCGCCGGGGCCCGACCGAGGCATTTGCTGGGGATCATTTTTCTTTTTGCGGCGCTCTCTCCCCTGGTCTACTTCTTTGTCTTAAAGGACTACCAGCAGGCCAGGATCATGACCTTTTTCAATCCCTATGCGGATAGCAGGGGCAGCGGCTATAACGTCATTCAGGCGATGATTGCCGTGGGATCCGGCCGTTTTTTTGGCAAGGGGCTCTTTTCGGGCACCCAGACCCAGTTGAACTTCGTGCCGGAACATCATACCGACTTCATCTTTTCGGTGGTTGGCGAGGAATTGGGGTTTGTGGGCAGCATCCTCCTTTTAAGCGGCTATTTCTTCATCATCTGGCGGGGGATCAGGACGGTCTCCCATGCGCGGGAAAATTTTGGAACGCTTCTGGCCACCGGGATCATCTCCATGATGCTCTTTCACATCCTGATCAATATTGGGATGAACGTGGGGATCATGCCGGTGACCGGAATTCCGCTGCCGTTTATGAGCTTCGGCAGCAGCTCCCTGGTGACCAATCTGATCGGGATCGGTTTCCTGCTGAATATCTATATGCGACGGCAAAAGATCTTGTTTTAGGAGCTAAGCCGTATGGCCCTTGGAATTACTCGCAAAGCGGAATACGCCATTTCGTTGCTGGTAGACCTTGCCTTGCACGAGGATGGGTTCACCCTGTCCAGGCAGATTGCCCAGCGGCAACGGATTCCATCCAATCTGTTGCCCCAGATTGCGGCCATTCTCGGCAAGAAGGGATGGGTGCACGGGATCAGGGGCGCGGGCGGCGGGCTGCGGTTGGCCGTGGATCCGGCCCGGATATCCGTGGAAGATGTGATTCAACTGATCGAGGGCCCCGTCGCGCTTAATAAATGCCTCGTGGACGAGGGCGGATGTGACAGGCAGCCTGAATGCCCTCTTCATGGCGTTTGGGCGAAAGCGCAATTACGGATGCTGGAGGTGCTGGGAGGCACCACCATCCGGGACCTGGTGGACGCCAAGCTGGCCCTTCTGCCAAAAAAAGACCCGGAGTAGAAACCAAAGTGGATACAAAACTTGCTGGCCAACCGGTCGGCAAGTTTTTTTTATTGCCCCGAAAGACATAGACTGTCCGCCGGTCCAATAGAATTACGGTGAGCAAACACTTCGGCACGGGAGGAAAACCCGGTGAGATGGGAACGCACCCTGAGAAAGACCTCTTTTTCCATCCTGATCTTTTTGGGCATCAATGCCTTGAGCTCCGTAAATCTGCCGTCGGCCAGGCTGGTGCGAAACTATGTTTCCTTTGCGCTCACCACAAAGTACGACTATTCCGCCATGCTCAAGCAGGCGCAAAACCTGGGCTCTTTTTCGGGCAGAGTGAACTGGAAGGACCTCTGGCAACGGATCCGCACCGGACGCAGTCCAAAAACGGAGGAACCGGCGGCCGGTCAACCCGGTGATTAGGGCTCCGCGGACAAAAGGGGGATGAGCAAGGGGCGAGGTCGGAATGCGAATCGGCAAGATCTTCGGCGTGAGCATCGTGCTGAATCCCTTCTTTCTGCTGATGCTCTTCGGTTTCGGTGTTGCCGGACTTTTGCCCCAGGCGCTGATCCTTTTTGGAATTGTGCTGATCCACGAGGCTTCGCACCTGGCGGTTGCGAAGGGTTACGGCCTTGCGGTGGCGGAGATCGAGCTCTTGCCGTTCGGCGGGGTGGCCCGGATCGAAGGGATGATCGAATTTGATCCGGCGGTGGAGCGGGCCGTGGCGCTTGCCGGCCCGCTGACGAACCTGTTTTTGGCCGGAATTTGCCTTATCCTGTTGAGGTACGCGGCATTACCCCGCGAGACCGCGCTCCAGCTCATCCAGAACAACCTTCTGATGGCCGGATTCAATTGCCTGCCCGCCTTGCCCCTGGACGGCGGCCGGGTCTACCGCGCCCATCTGGCGAAAAGGATCGGATACCGCCGGGCGACCGAGAGGGCGGCAAGCGTCGGGCAGATCCTGGCGGCGCTGTTTGCGGTTTTCGGCGCCGCCGGCCTTTATCTGGGATACCTGAACCTCACCCTGATCTTGCTGGCCTTTTTTGTTTTTTACGCGGCAAGGAAGGAGAAGAACCTTGCCGCTTACGCATTTATCCGCTATCTGGCGCAAAAAAAGGAGGAACTGCGGCGCAGCGGGGTATTGCCCACAGAGCAACTGGTGGCGGCCGCGGATCTCCCGGTCCGCGAGATCGTCAAATATTTCATCCCGAAGCGCTACCACCTCGTTTTGCTGACAGATCACAATTATGAGATCATCGGCCTGGTAACCGAAATCGAGATAATTAATGCATTATTTGATCGGGGCACGGCCACCACCCTGCGGGATTTGACAAGCCATAAACCGTAGCTGGCTTTGGCCAGGGTTGTTTTTTTAAACAAGTAGGGGTATAATTAGCAGAAGGTGGCTATAAAGGGGGATTATGTCCACGGGAGGGCCAATATAGTGCGTCATGATCACGATCCGGCTTCGGAAGATTACCGGCAAATCCTTCATGAAATCTTGCCGCAGGTAGAAAAGCCCACCCGTTATCAGGGAAATGAGCTCAACGCGGTGCATAAAGATCCGGATTCGGTGGAGATCAAGGTGGCCCTGGCTTTCCCGGACCTTTATGAAGTTGGAATGTCCCACCTCGGGTTAAAGATCCTGTATTACATCATCAACGGGCGAGAGGATGCGCTGGCGGAGCGAGTCTACGCACCCTGGGTGGACATGGAGCGGTTGCTCCGGGAAAAGGGCGTTCCCTTATTTTCCATGGAGTCGTGGACGCCTCTCAGGGACTTTGAAATTGT
Source organism: Bacillota bacterium (assembly GCA_023381695.1). Taxonomy (GTDB): domain Bacteria; phylum Bacillota; class UBA5301; order JAMCQP01; family JAMCQP01; genus JAMCQP01. The sequence continues at coordinate 87,130 of JAMCQP010000083.1, forward strand.
GGGCTTCACTCTTCAGTATGAGATGAGCTACACAAACATCCTGAACATGCTGGATCTGGCGGGAATCCCGTTGCGTTCCACCGGGCGGGGGGAAGGGGATCCGCTGGTGATCGCCGGCGGGCCGTGCGCTTTTAACCCCGAACCCCTGGCGGCGTTTATGGATCTCTTCGTCATCGGCGATGCGGAAGAGGCGATTCACCAGGTCCTTGACACCTGCAAAACCTGGCGCGGCCGGGGCAGGCGGGCTTTGTTGCGCGCCATGGCGGATATCCCCGGGGTCTATGTCCCCTCCCTTTTTGAAGTGGAATATGATTCCCGCGGGCTGATCCAGGGATGGCGCCCCAGGGAGGAGGGCCTGGCTTTTCCAGTCAAGAAGCGGGTGGCGCAGGAGCTTGATCTGGCTCCCTACCCCGATGCCTTTCCTGTTCCATTCATGGATATCGTTCATGATCGGGCGATGGTGGAGGTGATGCGCGGTTGCACCAGGGGCTGCCGTTTCTGCCAGGCGGATATCCTCTACCGGCCGGTCCGGGAAAGACGTCCGGAGACGGTGAAGAAGCTGGTGAAAACCCTTCTGGATCGCACTGGCTACGAGGAGTTGTCCCTGACTTCTTTGAGCAGCAGCGATTACAGCTGCATCCAGCAGGTGATCGGGGATCTGATGCTCCAGCTGGAGCCCGAAGGGGTGGCGCTGTCCCTGCCGTCACTGCGGGTGGACTCCTTTTCCGTGGGTCTGGCGGATCAGATCCAGCGGGTGCGCAGGACCAGCCTCACCTTTGCTCCCGAGGCCGGTACGCAGCGGTTGCGGGATGTGATCAACAAGGGGGTCGCCGAGGAGAATCTGTTCGATACGGTGAGAGCGGTCTTCGGAGCCGGATGGTCCTCGGTGAAGCTTTATTTCATGATCGGCCTCCCCACCGAAACCGAGGCGGATCTGCAGGGAATTGTGGATCTGGCTTACGCGGCGCTCAGGGAGGGACGTTCCGCCAGACGCCGGGGAATGGGGCTTACCGGGGAGGGAAAACTACAGAACAGCAAGGATCCCGGCCGGATCTCGGTGACGGTCAGCGCCTCGTCTTTTGTTCCCAAGCCGCACACCCCGTTTCAGTGGGAGCCGCAGGCCCGGCTTGAGACCTTGCTGGAGCGGCAGGAATTTCTCAAAAAACGCTTGCGGGACCGGGCGATAAGTTTTCAGTGGCATGACGCACCCTTAAGCCAGATGGAGGCGGTTCTTTCCCGGGGGGATCGCCGGGTGGGTGAAGCCCTGGAGAGGGCCTGGCAGCTGGGATGCCGGTTCGACGGCTGGGCGGATCATTTTCACCATGAACGCTGGTGGCAGGCTTTTTCCGAAACGGGCCTTTCCATGGATTTTTACGCCCACCGGGAAAGAACATTTGAAGAACGGCTTCCCTGGGAAGTGGTGGATGCGGGTGTCACCAGGCAATTCCTCTGGCGGGAAAGAACCAGAGCCCTGGCAGGCGAGCGCACCGCCGATTGCCGGTTCGGGCCGTGCCCCGGCTGCGGGGTTTGCCCGCGGCTTGGCGTGGATACCCGGCTGGCGGATCCTGATCTTACGGGGCGGGCAGGGGGATGAACCTTGGCGGACGAGATGGCCAGGATCGATGAGATAACCAGGATCAGGGTAAGATTCAGCAAGGGTGATCCGGTGCGGTTTATCTCCCACCTGGATCTGACCCGGGCCATGGAAAGGGCCGTACGGCGGGCCAAATTGCCTATTGCGTTTTCACGGGGCTTTCATCCGATGCCGAAGATTGCCTATGCCTCGGCGTTGCCGGTGGGGACCACCAGCGAAGCGGAGTATGCGGATTTTGAATTCAACCGGCCCGTGGAGGCGGAAGAGGTATTGCGGCGGCTGAATTCGGTTTTGCCGGAGGGGATCCGGATCCTGGAAGCCTCACGGGTTCCGGCGGATGCCGGGGCTTTGATGGCGATGGTTGATCTGGCCGAATACCGGGTGGAGGTGGTTGGATGGCCGGATTTGAGCCGGGACCGGGTGGAAGAAGCCATAGGGAGGCTTCTGGACCGGCGGGAGATACCGGTGGAACGCCGGGGAAAGAAAGGCGCCAGGGTCATTGATCTGCGGCCGCTGATCAAAGAGATTTCGTGGCAGGGTGAGGATCATGGCCGCCAGCAAATTACGATGCGGCTCGGGATGGGCAACGCCGGAAATGCCCGTCCGGAGGAGATTCTGGAGTCTTCCGGTTTGCCGTCGGCCGGGTCCGGCGTGCACCGAATCGGCCTGTTTGTGACCCGGGGGGAGACCTTTCTCTCACCAATGGAGCTTAAAGGTAGATAAAGTTTATCTTTTTTCCGCGGCCCGCGAAGGGCCAGCGAGGGGGAATACTGTGACGAGGGAGATTATCGTTAGCGCCCTGGGCAGCGAAAAAAGGGCTGCCCTGCGCGAAGATGGGCGTTTGTTCGAGTTATACATTGAACGTGCTCTGGATGAACGGGTGGCGGGGAACATCTACAAGGGCCGGGTGGAGAATGTTTTGCCCGGCATGCAGGCGGCTTTTGTGAATATCGGGCTGGAGCGGAACGCCTTTCTTTACGTGGACGATGCGCCGGCGCAGATGGGCCGGGGGGGAGCCGCCCGGGAAATAGCCGCCCGGGAAGAGGTGGATCCGGAGGAGGCGGCCGACTCCGCGGAACTCCATGAGGCGGTGATCGAGGCCACCGGGAAAGCTGACCGGCGCCGCCGCCGGGCGATCAATGAGATTCTCCGGGTGGGGCAGGAGATCATCGTCCAGGTCAGCAAGGAAGCGATAGGCACAAAGGGGGCGCGGGTGGTCTCCAATCTGACCATTCCGGGGCGATATCTGGTACTGATGCCCACGGTCAATTATATCGGCGTCTCACGGCGCATCGAGGACGGCAATGAGAGGGATCGGCTCAAGGGCGTGGCTGCCAGGATCAAGCCGAAATCCATGGGGGTGATCGTCCGCACGGTGGCCGAGGGGCAGCCCGAGCGGGATCTGGAACGCGATATGAAGTTTTTGATCAAGGTCTGGGAGAAGCTCCAGGCCAGAGCCCGCAAGGTCAGGGCGCCGGCGCTGCTCTACCGCGATCACGATCTGATCTACCGGCTGGTGCGGGATTATTTTACGGAGGAGATCGACAGGCTGGTGGTGGATTCCCGGCCGGAGTTCGAGAAGATGAGGGATCTGCTGGGATCGCTCTCGCCCGGGTTCAAGGCGCGGGTCGAACACTATAATTCGAAGGAGCCGATCTTTGACCATTACGGGATCGAACTGGAGGTTGAAAAGGCCCTCCGGCGCCGGGTTTGGCTGGATTGCGGCGGTTATCTGGTGGTCGATGAAACGGAGGCGCTGGTCTGCATCGACGTGAACACCGGAAAATTCACCGGCTCGACCAACCTCTCCGACACGGTGTTGCAGACGAACCTGGAGGCCGCCAGCGAGATTGCCCGCCAGTTGCGGTTGCGCAACATGGCGGGGATCATCATCGTGGATTTTATCGACATGGTCTCCGCGGAGGATCGCGCCAAGGTCCTGGCGCTTTTGGAGGAGGAGGTTCGGAGGGACAAGGTCAAGACCAATATCGTCGGCTTTACCAGCCTGGGCCTGGTGGAGATTACCAGAAAGAAGGTCAGACCGGATCTCGACGAAGTTTTGCAGAAGAGATGTCCCCATTGCGACGGAACCGGCAGAATCCTGTCGGAGGAGACCATTGCCCTCAAGGTGGAGAGGCAGCTGATCTCCCTGGCGGCCAAGGAGAAGGCCGGGGCGATCCTGGTGAATGTCCACCCGCAGGTGGGCGCGGTCCTGATCGGCACCGGGGGGACCAACCTGCACCGGCTTGAACAGTTGACCGAAAAGACGATCTACGTCAAGGGATCGGATCATCTTCCCATGGAGAGCATCAACATCCTCTTCGGGACCAGGGAAGAGGTGGAGAAGAAGGCTTTGCCGGTTCAGGAGGGCCAGATCCTGTCCGTGACGATTGCCGATACGCATGCCGCCAATCCGCGAAACGGGATTGCGCGGGTGGAAGGTTATGTGCTGGATATTGAAGGGGCTGGCGAGTTTGTGGGCCAGACTCGCCAGGTGGAGATTGTCAAGGTTTTCAGAACTTATGCCAAGGGCCGGGTAGTGGATAGGGAGATCCCCGGCGGGCGGCTGGAGGTCGGATACATTCCATCCAAGGGATAAAGTAAGGAAGGTGCCCGAAATGAGCTTTAACAACAGGGCAAAAGACCTGATCCAGCAGATGCTGGAGATGATGGGCGAACTTGCCGCATCCTATGAAGAGGTGTGGAACCTGGCGATCACGGATGAGCAGACCGGCCTGGCAAATCGCCGCCTTTTTGAGCAAAGGCTTCAGGAAGAGATTCAAAGGGCGGAACGTTACAATCGGGGATTAACATTGGTGATGCTGGACATTGACGACTTCAAGCGGTATAACGACACGTACGGCCATCTGGCCGGCGACAGGATGCTGGCTCAAATCGCCTCCGTCCTCAAGGAAAATGTTCGCTCCATTGACCTGGCCGCCAGGTACGGGGGCGAAGAGTTCGCGCTGATCCTGCCCGAGACGGATCAGCATGGGGCGTTCACCATCATGGAACGGGTGAGGCAGCTGGTGGAGAGTTCACCTGTCGTGGATGTCACGGTGAGCGCGGGAATCGCCACCTACCCCCGGGACGGCGTGGCCAGGGAGGAACTGATTCTCAGCGCCGACAAAGCCCTTTACCAGGCCAAGGCCGCCGGCAAGAACCGGGTTGCCGTGTTGCCGGGCGGGAACGCGCCGTTGCCGGTTCCGGCCCCGAAGCCGGCCGGGGAGCCGTCCAACAAACGGGTGGATGTCGGCTTCGATGTGGATCACGGTACGCCGCGTTCTTTCTGGCTGGGAGGAGAGGTCTATTCCATCTCCCACATCTACGCCAGGTTGGCCCTGGGGCCGGGGCGGGCCAGGTATGTGGTCAGGACCGGCAAGGGTGACTTTGTCCTGCTCCAGGCGGGAAAGAAATGGGTCCTGGAGCGGAAGGCGGAGACGGCCCGGGGCGGCGGGAATGTTGACAGGGCCGGCGCCATGTGATAAAATCAAAAAGTGTTTGTTGGCAGAGGAGGTGGAGTTATCGTGTACGCGGTGGTAGAGACAGGCGGCAAGCAGTACCGGGTCGCCGAGGGGGACATCATCACCGTCGAAAAGCTGGATGGTGAGGTGGGAAATAACGTCGAACTCGGCAAGGTCTTGTTGGTGGCCAAAGACGGGCAAGTCCAGGTTGGCAAGCCTTTGGTGGAAGGCGCAAAGGTGGTTGCCAGGGTTTTGCGCCATGATAAGGCCAAGAAGATTCTGGTCTTTCACTACAAGGCCAAAAAGAATATTCGGAAGCGTTATGGTCATCGCCAGCCGTTCACCCGGCTTCAGGTGGAAAAGATCGAGGCCTGATACCGATGACCAGGGTGATGGTGGAACGGGAAAGCGGCGGCAAGATCGTTGCCTTTTCCGTGGAGGGCCACGCTGGTTTTGCAAAGCATGGTAGCGATATCGTCTGTGCCGCGGTTTCGGTGCTTGCCCAGACGGCGGTGCTGGGCCTGACCCAGGTGCTGGGAGCGGCCGCTGCGGTGCGACAGGAGGACGGCTTGCTGGCGTGCCGCCTGCCGGCGGAGATGAAGCCGGAGGACAGGCGGGGGGCGGATCTGATCCTGGAGACGATGCTGGCGGGCTTGAAGGATATCAGCGGGCAATACCCACGGCATGTGGTCTTGTTGGAGAGTCACGAATAGTTCCCCATGAGAGAGACTTTTCACGGGGAACGAGTTAAGAAAGCGAGGTGGACGGAATGTTCCGGATCGACCTTCAATTATTTGCTCATAAGAAGGGGGTCGGCAGTTCCCGCAACGGCCGCGACAGCCAGGCCCAGCGGCTTGGCCTCAAAAGGCACGACGGGCAGTTTGTGACGGCTGGCAGCATCCTGGTGCGCCAGCGGGGGACCAGGTTTCGCCCCGGCGCCAATGTCGGCCTCGGGAAGGACGACACGCTCTTTGCCATGATTGACGGGTATGTGAGTTACGAGAGGAAGGGCAAGGAAGCCAAGCAGGTAAGTGTAAATTCCCGGAAGGAAGAGGCGGTTACCGCCTGACAAGGGTCCCGTGGAAAGGTTGTTCTCGCGAAGATTTGAAATGCATCTTGCATCACCGCGGGGTTTTTGTTATAATCATCTTGAGATGTAATATTGTTCCAGTTAAGGGGAAAGGCAACCTGTAAAGGTCGGATTTCCATACCATTCCATACCATAGGTGGGATTTGTTTGTATCCCGGAGGCGTTCAGCCCGGAGGTATCTCCTGGCAGGGCGCCTTTTCTTATTGTCCGGGGGGGGCACCGGCATGAACCTGGCGGATCTTCTAACAAAAAAACAGGCGGTAATCCTGGAGAGATGGTTCCAGTGGTTTCTGGAGACGTATCCCGCGGAAACAGCCAGGTTTATGCGCGAGGAGAAGAACCGGTTTGCCAATCCGGTGGGATCTTCCGTCTACCAGGGAATAGAGGGCCTGTGCCAGGAACTCCTTCAGGGGATGGAACTGGACAGGGTGTATCCCCTCCTCGATCCCATCGTCAGGATCAGGGCTGTCCAGGATTTCCCCCCCTCCCGGGCGGTCGCTTTTATCTTTGCCTTGAAGAAAGTGATCTTCGAGGAACTGGAGAGTGAAATCCGGGGTGGCCAGATCTCCGTGGAAGAGTTGTTGGAGTTGGAGTCCAGGATAGATAATCTGGCGCTCCTCTCCTTTGACATCTACACGCAATGCCGGGAGAAGGTTTCCCAGATCAGAGTTGAGGAGATAAAAAGAAGGTCAGAGAGGCTTTTGCAAAGGGCAAATCTGGTTGTCGATCCGTCGGAGTAGAAATCGCGGCAAAAGATGTGGAGGGATGAGGCTTGTCCTTCTTTTTCGGGGTGGTTGTACCTTACGCGGCTCTGATTACGTTCTTCGCCGGCCTGGTCTATCGCGTGGTGAAGTGGGCGCGCGCTCCCGTGCCGTTTCGCATCCCCACGACCTGTGGCCAGCAGAAGTCTTTGCCGTGGATCAAGGCCAGTAAATTTGACAATCCTTCCAGCACAGCTGGTGTGGTGGGAAGGATCGCTCTGGAAGCGCTTCTTTTCCGTTCCCTGTTCAGGAACACCAGGGCCGAGAAGGTCTCTTGGCAAGGAGGCCCGAAACTGGCCTATCGCTGGGAAAAATGGCTCTGGCTGGCGGCGTTGTCCTTTCACTGGTCCTTCCTGATCATCTTCCTCAGGCATCTGCGCTTTTTCACCGCGCCCGTGCCTTCTCTGATCCGCCTGATTGACGGCGTCGACGGGTTTTTGCGGGTCGGGGCGCAGGGGCTCTTTATTACGGATGTCTTGATCCTGGTGGCCGTCACCTACCTTTTCCTGAGAAGAGTGGTTCTGCCTCAAGTGCGGTACATATCCCTTCCCTCCGACTACTTTCCGCCCTTGTTGATCCTTTCTCTGGCCCTTTCCGGGGTTCTGATGCGGTATTTCTTCAGGGTGGATGTGACCGCCGTTAAAGAGCTGGCCATGGGACTGGTTACCTTCCATCCAAAGGTGCCGGAGGGGATCGGCGTTCTCTTTTATATCCATTTGTTTCTCGTCGGCAGCCTGTTTGCCTGCTTTCCTTTCAGCAAGCTGGTGCACATGGCGGGGATCTTCCTTACCCCGACCAGAAACCTGCCCAACGACAGCCGGGCTAACCGGCATATCGATCCCTGGGATTACCCGGTGAAGATCCATCCGTATGAGATGTACGAGCAGGAATTCGGCAAGAAGATGGCGGAAGCCGGATTGCCCGTCGAAAAGAGGTGGATGTAGGGATGGCGTCGCTTCCGAAACCGGATGAACTGGCGGGAATCAATTACAACCCCCCGCGCACCGGGTGGAGGGATACGCCTGTGGAGTTCAGGCGGGGCACCTATTGCTATGGCGCCAAGCCCAAAAACCTGGAAGCCGTCGGGCTTCCCAACCCCAGGGACTGGTCGCCGGAAGATCAGGACTGGAAGCTGCCGGAAAACTGGAAGGAGATCATCCTGGAAGGGCTCAGAGAACGTCTGGGCAGGTTTCGTTCGTTGCAGATCTTTATGGATGCCTGTGTGCGTTGTGGGGCCTGCGCCGACAAATGCCACTTCTTCATCGGGTCGGGAGACCCCAGAAATATGCCCGTTCTGCGGGCCGAGCTTCTCAGGTCGGTATATCGCCGGGATTTCACCACCGCGGGAAAGATCTTCGGCAAGCTGGCCGGGGCACGGGATCTCACGGAGGAAGTGCTGAAGGAGTGGTACTACTACTTCTTTCAATGCACCGAATGCCGCCGCTGTTCGGTCTTCTGCCCATTCGGCATCGATACGGCGGAGATCACGATCCTCGCCAGGGAGCTGCTCAACCTGGTGGGTTGCAATATCGACTGGATCGCCGCTCCCGTGGCCAATTGCTACCGGACGGGGAACCACCTCGGCATCCAGCCCCACGCTTTCAAGGACATGATCGATTTTTGCACGGAAGACATTGAGAAGGTGACCGGCGTTAAAGTCGAGCCCACCTTCAACCGGAAGGGCGCCGAAGTCCTTTTTATCACCCCTTCCGGGGATGTCTTCGCGGATCCGGGCACCTACACCCTGATGGGATACCTGATGCTCTTTCACGAGATCGGACTGGACTACACTTTCAGCACCTACGCCTCCGACGGTGGAAACTTCGGCCTCTTCACCTCCCATGAGATGATGAAAAGGCTCAACGCCAAGATGTACGCCGAGGCCGGAAGGCTGGGGGTAAAATGGATCCTGGGTGGCGAGTGCGGCCATATGTGGCGGGTTATTCACCAGTACATGGGCACCATGAACGGTCCCGCGGATTTCCTGGAGGAGCCGGTTTCCCCGATCACCGGCACCAGGTTCGAGCACGCCCGATCCACGAAGATGATCCATATCGCGGAGTTTACGGCGGATCTGATCCGGCACAACAAAGTGAAGCTGGACCCCGGCCGGAACAATCACCTGAAAGTCACCTTTCACGACCCCCGCAACACCTCCAGAGCCATGGGGCTCTTCGAAGAGCCGCGGTATGTCCTGCGTAGTGTCTGTAATCACTTTCGCGAGATGCCGGAGAATACCATCCGGGAGCAGACATTCTGCTGCGGCAGCGGGGCCGGCCTGAACACGGACGAATACCTGGAGATGAGGTTGCGTGGGGGCTTTCCCAGGGCCAACGCGGTCAGGTACGTTCACGAGAAGTACGGGGTGAACACGGTGGCCTGTGTTTGCGCGATTGACAGGGCCGTGCTGCCTACCCTGATGGACTACTGGGTTCCCGGGGTAGGGGTCGCCGGTTTGCACGAACTGGTGGGAAACGCCCTGGTGATGCAAGGAGAAAACGATCGGACGACGGATCTGCGCGGCAACCCCTTGCACGGAAGGGAGGAAGGGGAGGATGTATAACGCGCGCCCCGTAATCATCGGCCTGGCCGTCTTCATCGGGTTGACGACTTTCCCGATCTGGCGTGCCCTGGAAAAAGCCGCGCCCGCGCCGGAGCCAGAGCTTGACACGCCGGCCATCCAGCAAATGCCGGAAAAGTTGTGCGTGGAGGCCACGCCGACCATGCGGGCCCGCCATATGCAACTTCTCGGCGACTGGCGCGCCGGAGTTGTCAGGGACGGCCGCACCGTCTATGCCGGCCAGGCCGGAAAGAAGTATGAGATGAGCCTTCAGAAGACTTGCCTGAAATGCCATGCGAACAAGGACAAGTTTTGCGATCAATGCCATGACTATGCGGGAGTGCAGCCGGACTGCTGGACCTGCCACATTGCTCCGGGGGAGAATAAGCCATGAAGATCAGCAGGAGAAGCTTTTTGAAGATGGGTGGAACTTTCGCCCTGGGGTTCACAGCCCTGCCGGGGTTGAAGGCGTTTGCGGCAAGCGGCCTGCTTAAGGCTTCGCCGGATCCGAAAGCCCTGGCGGGCAAAAAATGGGCCATGGCCATCAATATGAAGGTCTGCCGGGAGAAGGGGCCGGAAGGCTGCAAAGAGTGTGTCGTCGCCTGCCACCAGGTGCACAACGTGCCCGACATCGGCAACCCCAAGGAAGAGGTCAAGTGGATCTGGAAGGAGCCTTTTGCCAACGCATTTCCAGGGCAGGAACACGAGTACCTGGAGGAGACGGTGAAAGGCCAGCCTTTTCTCGTCCTCTGCAACCATTGCGACAACCCCCCCTGCGTGAGGGTGTGCCCGACGCAGGCGACGTTTAAGCGCAAAGACGGGATCGTCGTGATGGACGACCACCGGTGCATCGGCTGCCGGTTCTGCATGGCCGCCTGCCCGTTCGGGGCAAGGAGCTTTAATTTCCGGGATCCCCGGCCCTATATCCCGAAGTTGAACCGGGAGTTTCCCACCAGGGAGAAAGGGGTCGTGGAAAAGTGCAATTTCTGCGTGGAAAGGCTCGCCGCCGGCCTGTCACCGGCGTGCGTGGAAGCGTGCCGCCACGGGGCGCTGGTCTTCGGCGACCTTGAGGATCCCAATGCGGGGATACGGGACGTGCTGAGCTCACGTTTCACGATCCGGCGCAAACCCGAACTTGGGACCCGGCCCAAGGTTTATTATGTGGTGTGAGAAGCTCTGCGGGAGGGGTTGTGGTGCTTAAAAGGGCTCTCGGCGGAAGCCAGAGATACTGGAGCTGGATGTTTTTCCTGTTGGCGCTGGTGGGCACAGGGCTTGCCTGCTATATCCGGCAGCTTGATCGGGGCCTGGCCATCACCGGCATGAGCCGGGACGTTTCCTGGGGCCTCTATATCGGCCAGTTCACCTTCCTGGTGGGGGTGGCCGCCTCGGCGGTGATGGTGGTTTTGCCGTATTACGTGCACCATGTCAAGGAGTTTGGCGGAATTACCATCTTTGGCGAGTTTCTGGCCGTGGCCGCGGTGCTCATGTCCTTGCTCTTCGTCATCGTGGACCTCGGCAAGCCCATGCGCCTCCTGAACCTCCTGCTCTATCCGACGCCCGGCTCGATCATGTTCTGGGACATGATCGTCCTGACCGGATATCTCCTGCTGAATATCGTGATCGGATGGAACGTGCTTGAATCGGAACGTGAAGCGGTGCCGCCCCCGAAGTGGGTCAAACCGCTGATCTATCTTTCCGTTCCCTGGGCGGTCAGCATCCACACGGTCACGGCTTTTCTGTACGCCGGTCTCCCGGGCAGGCCGTACTGGCTCACCGCCATCATGGCCGCCAGGTTTCTGGCCTCGGCGTTTGCTGCCGGCCCGGCGCTGCTCATCCTTTTGGGCCTGATCATCAGGAGGTCCAGCAACTTTGCGCCAGGCGGGGACGTGATCCAGAAGCTCGCCAGAATTGTTGCCTACGCGATGATCATCAGCGTCTTCTTCGTGGGTCTGGAATTCTTCACCGCTTTCTACAGCCAGGTGCCCGGGCACATGCAGAGTCTTGAGTACCTCTTCGCCGGCCTGGACGGGCACCGGAACCTGGTTCCTTTCATGTGGATCTCTGCGGTGCTGGCGGTTACGGCGCTCGTCCTCCTGATCAATCCCGCCACGCGCGAGAACGAAAGGACCCTCCAGATAGCTTGCGCGGCCGTGTTCATCTCCCTGTGGCTTGAAAAGGGGCTCGGCCTGGTGGTGGGCGGTTTCATTCCCAGCGCGGTGGAAAGGGTGACCGACTATGCGCCGACCGTGCCCGAGCTGTTGATCGCCCTGGGAATCTGGGCTGCCGGTGGACTGTTGCTCACGATCCTTTACAAGATCGCCGTTTCCGTCAAGGAGGAAGAGCCCGGAATGGTGGAACTGGCGCAAAAACGAAGGGAAGTGGTGTAGTGTACCTGGTCGAGGTGAACCGTGAACTTTGCAGCGGTTGCGGGGAGTGCGTCGGCGCCTGCCCGGCGAAGCTCCTGGCTCTGGACGGCGAGAAGAAGAGTTTTGTGCAGGGAGATCCGGCGGAGTGCCTGGGATGTGAAAGCTGTACCATTCTCTGCACCAGGGGCGCCGTCAAGGTGACCGAGTATTGACCGGGGTGAAAAAGGAGGTGAGGTGGCCACCGGCTCATACAGGAGCCAGTAATCGAGTTGAATCTTTACCGGAGGTGAGTAGGTTATGGCAATCAACAAGCACGAGATGCCGGACTCGGAGACCCCACGTCTTGACGAATTGGAAAAGGGTCCCTGGCCAAGCTTTGTCACCGAGATGCGGGAGGCTGCCGGGAAGAAACCGGCGGCCAGGGATCTGATGCGGCAACTGGAAAAATCGTATGGCGAGAAGGTTGGCCACTGGAAGCACGGCGGGATTGTGGGCGTTAAAGGATACGGGGGAGGGGTTATTGGCCGTTATTCGGATAGCCCCGAGGAGTTTCCCGGTGTTCGGGAATTTCATACTTTGCGTGTAAACCAGCCCAGCGGGTGGTTTTATACCAGCAAGGCCCTCCGGCAGCTCTGCGATGTCTGGGACAAGCACGGCTCCGGCCTTACCAACTTCCACGGGTCCACCGGGGACGTCATCCTTTTGGGCGCTCCCACGGGGAACCTCCAGGCTTGCTTTGATGATTTGAGCGACATCGGCTTCGACCTGGGCGGGTCGGGCGGGGACCTGCGTACGCCGAGCGCCTGCGTGGGCCCGGCGCGGTGCGAATTTGCCAACTTTGACACGCTGGACGCCTGCCAGAAGGTTACCATGGCCTTCCAGGATGAACTTCACCGCCCGCAGTGGCCGTACAAGTTCAAGGTCAAGATTTCGGGCTGCCCCAACGACTGCGTGGCCGCCCAGGCGCGGGCCGATTTCTCCCTGATTGGCACCTGGCGGGATACCCTGCGCATTGACCAGGAGGCGGTGAAAGCTTACGCCGCCCAGGGGATGGACATCCGCGGGGAGGTCTGCGACCACTGCCCCACCAGGGCCCTGTCCTGGGATGACGCCCAAAAGCAGCTCAATCTGGTGGCGGAGGACTGCGTCCGGTGCATGCATTGCATCAACAAGATGCCCAGGGCCATCCGGCCGGGGGTGCAAAAGGGAGCCACGGTGCTCATCGGCGGCAAAGCCACCATCTTGCGGTCGGCCTTTCTTTCCTGGGTGCTGGTTCCCTTTATAAAGGTCGAGCCGCCGTACACGGAATTGCTTGACCTGTTGCGGCGCATCACCGACTGGTGGGCGGATAACGCCAAGAGCAGGGAGCGGATCGGCGAACTCATCTACCGCGTCGGCATGCGCACCTTCCTGGATGGCGTGGGCCTGCCGGCGGTGCCCCAGATGGTGAAGGAACCGCGGGCCAACCCGTATATCTTCTGGCGTTCCGAGGAGGTGAAATAGCATGCCCAAATTGGACTTCGGACCCCCTGACTTTCATGCCATGCTTCCCCCCGTCATCAAGCGCAACTACGGGCAATGGCGCTATCACGAAATCTTGAAACCGGGCTTGCTCAAACATGTGGCCGAAAGCGGTGAAGCTTTGTTTACCGTGCGCGCGGGCACGCCGCGGTTGCTGAACACCGATTCGGTGAGGCGCATCGCCGATCTGGCCGACAAGTACTGCGACGGCTACGTACGCTTCACCAGCCGGCATAACCTGGAGTTTCTCATAAGCGACGAGTCCAGGGTGGAGCCGTTGCTGGCGGAGCTGAAGAAGTTCAACATCCCGGTGGGCGGCACCGGCAACTCCATGAGCAGCATCGTGCACACCCAGGGCTGGATCCACTGCCACACCCCGGCCACGGACGCTTCCGGCGTGGTGAAGGCGGTCATGGATGAACTCTTTCAACACTATACCCACATGGACCTGCCGGCCAAGCTGAAGGTGGCCATGGCCTGCTGCCTGAACATGTGCGGCGCCGTGCACTGCTCGGATATCGCCATACTGGGGGTGCATCGCACGCCGCCAAAGGTGGACCATGAGGCTCTGGCCAGGGGTTGCGAGGTGCCCACGGTGGTTGCCAGTTGTCCCACGGCGGCCCTCCGGCCGAATCCCAGGCTGAAGAGCGTGGACGTGGTGGAGGAACGCTGCATGTACTGCGGCAACTGTTTCACCATGTGCCCGGCCATGAAGATCATGGACGGAGAGCACGACGGCATCTCCATCTGGGTGGGCGGCAAGGTGGGCAACGCCCGCACGGCGCCCATGTTCTCCAAGCTGGCGATCCCCTTCCTGCCCAATAACCCGCCGCGCTGGCCGGAGGTGGTGGACGCGGTCAAAAACATCGTCGACGTCTGGGCCGCCCATGCCATAAAGGGCGAGCGCGTAGGGGAATGGATCAACCGGGTGGGCTGGGAACGGTTCTTTGAACTGACCGGCTTGCCGTTTACGGATAAGCATGTGGACGACTTCATCTTCTCTGTTCCCTCCTTCCGTTCCAGCACCCAGTTCAAGTGGTAGGGCAAAAGAGCGGCGTTTTTCCCGGGGATCTGCGGTCCGGCGGATGGGAACCACAGATCTCCGGGATAACGGGAATGGAGCAAGGCGGGCTCAGGTACGATCTAAACGGAGGTGCTTCTGCGATGTCTGAAATTAATCTGGCCGGAGTTGCCGTGCAAATTGACGAGGACGGTTTCATTCAGGACACCGGCAAATGGAATGAGGCCGTGGCCAAGGCCCTGGCGGAAACGGAGGGGATCACCGGATTATCCGAGGACCACTGGAAGATCATCAACTACCTGCGAAAATACTACCTGGAATTCGGGATTGCCCCGATGATCAGGAAACTCTGCAAGGAAACAGGCTATGACCTCAAGACCATCTATGAGTTGTTCCCGTCCGGACCGGCCAAGGGCGCCTGCAAGATCGCCGGTTTGCCCAAACCCACCGGGTGCGTCTAGTATTGCGGCAGGGAGGGAGAAAGTTGGGACTGTGGTTTGTCATCGGAGGCATACTTCCCTATCTGGCACTTCTGGTGGGCGTGGGCGGCCTGATCAGCCGCATTTTGCGCTGGGCGCGCGCGCCGCAACACCTGCACTGGGAGCTCTTTCCCTACCCGTCCACCCCGGCGGGGCAGACGGGGGAACTCCTGGCGGAGGTCTTCACGCTCCGGAGTCTGTACAGCTACAACCTGCGGTTCTGGCTGCCATCTCTTACCATGCACTATGGAATCTATCTGGTGATCCTGTGGATGGGGCTATCCGCGCTGGGGGTGAGGGATACCGCCGTCGCGGGGGCGGCGGGAGGCGTGCTGGCGGTGGCGGGCGCCGCGGCCCTGGTGGTGATTCGTGCCGCCCGCAGGGAAACCCGGCAAATCACTGCTCCCGTGGAGTACCTGAATCTGGCCCTGGTCATGGCCATCGGCCTTTCCGGGTTGATTACCGGCTGGTTCCTTCAACCGGAAGCTTTCCGGCGGTATGTGATCGGCCTGGCAAGCTTTTCTCCCGTGTTGCCGGCGGCGGAACAACTGGCGCCCATCCTGTTCCTGGAGGTGTTTCTGCTCTATCTTCCCTTCAGCCGGATGGCCCATTTTGCCGCCAAGTACTTTACCTATCACAAGGTGAAATGGGGGGAGATGGCCAGGTGAGAAAGGTTTTTGACGATTACCGCGCTCTCTCCGATCAGGCGATCCAGGCCAGGTCCCCCCGGCGGGCGGCTTTTCTGGAGGCCATGGGGAAATCCCTGCGGTCCGGGGAAAACCGGGCTTTCTGGCTGCCTTACGTGCTTTCCCTGGACATGTGCATGAAATGCGGGACCTGTGCCGAGGTTTGCCCACTGTATCTTTCCAGCGGGCGGAACGCGCTGTACCACCCGGTTTACCGCTCCGACATGCTGCGCAAGGTCTACCGGCGGTACTTCACGCTGTCCGGGAAGCTTTTCCCCAAGGTGGTCGGGGCGGAGGATCTTACCGAGGAAAAGCTGGACGCCATGGCGGAGAACTTTTACCGGTGCACGGTGTGCCGCCGCTGCGCCTATGTGTGCCCGGTGGCCATTGATAACGGCCTCCTGGCCCGGGAGGGAAGGAAGATCTTTGATGCCATCGGCATTGCACCTGATGAGCTGAAGGAGAAGGGCACCAGGTTGCAGCTGGAGGCGGGGAACGCCACCGGGGTAAAGACGCCGGCCTTTCGCGACATGGTGGAATTTATGGAAGAAGATCTTCAGGACACCCGGGGATACCAGGTGCAGATCCCCGTGGATAAAAAGGGCGCCGAGTATCTGGTGATGCATAATACCGGCGATTACCCGGCGTTTTCGGAAACCGTCATGGGGGCCGCGGAGATCTTTCAGGCCGCGGGCGCGGACTGGACCGTAAACTCCCCCGACACGGGGATTAACGATGTAGTCAACTACGGGGTCTTTTTCAGCGATACGGAGTTTGAAAAGGTGGCCCGGGCCCAGGTAAGGACAGTCCGGGAGCTGGGGGCAAGGGTCCTGGTGATCGGGGAGTGCGGACATGCCTTTGAGGCCATGAAATACCTCATCCAGAGGTTGATCCCTGCCGAGGAACGCCCCTTTGAGGTCAAGAGCATCCTGGAGGTCTATGATGAGTGGATCCGGGAAGGCCGAATCGAGCTCGACCCGGCCAAAAACCCCGAGCCGGTGGTCTATCACGATTCCTGCAAGGCGGGGCGCCTGGGAGGGTTGTACGAAGAGCCTCGGCGGATCTTGAAGAGCGCCTGTCTGGACCTCCGGGAGATGACGCCCAACCGGGAGCTGAGCTACTGCTGCGGCGGCGGCAGTGGGTTTGCCATCATGAGCAAGGGGGACTTCCTGAAGTTTCGCATGGAGACCTACGGCAAGATCAAGGAAGAGCAGATCAGGCAGACGGGCGCCGGGGTGGTCGCCCTGGCCTGTTCCAACTGCAAGGGGCAGTTCCGCGATATCATCAATTATTATCACCTGCCGGTGCGCATCGCCGGGATCAGCGAGCTGGTGGCCAATGCCCTGGTACGGGGGAGGGATAGGCGCAGTGAAGGGATTACGTTTGCCCAGGCTGGTGGTGGGAGCGCCGCACGGGAAGTCCGGGAAGACCACGATCACCGTGGGGTTGTTGCAAGCCCTGCGCGGGAGGGGGATCCCCGTCCAGGCTTTCAAGAAAGGGCCTGACTATATCGACCCGTCCTGGCTCGAGCAGGCCAGTCTCCGGCCCTGCCATAACCTGGACTCTTTTCTGATGACGCCGCAATCCATTATCGGCTCGGTGGCACGGCACGCCAGGGGCATGGATCTGGCCCTGGTGGAAGGAAACATGGGCCTCTACGATGGTGCCGACCTGGAGGGCAGCGGCAGCACGGCCGAACTGGCCAGGATTATTCAGGCTCCGGTACTTCTGGTGGTGGACGCCACCAGGATCACCCGCAGCGTGGCGGCGGTGGTCATGGGCTTCCAGGTCTTCGACCCCGGCTTACACATCGGGGGCGTGATCCTGAACCGGGTGGCCCGTCCGCGGCACGAGGAGATGCTCCGGCAAAGCATCGAGAAATATTGCGGCATCCCGGTGCTGGGGGCGGTTCCCCGTTGCCCGGAGATGGTATTGCCCGACCGTCACCTGGGATTGTTGCCGCCCCAGGAGTGGGAGAGCGGCAGGGAATGGGTGGAAGGTGTGGGGCGGGTGATCTCCAGCCACGTGGATCTGGACGCTCTTTGGCGGCTGGCGGCCAGCGCCGCTCCTCTGGCGGTGCCGGAGGAGGGAGGGCCGCATCCAGCCGCTGCCCGGGAACATGTGGTCATCGGAGTATTCCGCGACCGGGCCTTCCACTTTTACTACCCGGAGAACCTCGAAGCTCTGGAACATGCCGGCGCCCGCCTGGTGTTCATCGACTCCCTGGCGGACAAGGAACTGCCCCCCGTGGATGGGCTGTACATCGGTGGGGGATTTCCCGAGGTGATGGCCGCCGGGCTGGAGGCCAACGTTTCCTTGCGGCGGAGGGTACGGCGGGCGGCGGAATCTGGTCTTCCCGTCTACGCTGAATGTGGTGGGTTGATGTATCTGGGGCGCACCGTGGCCTGGCAAGGCAAGCAGTACAAGATGGCCGGAGCGCTGCCTCTGGATGTCGTCATGGAAGCCGGACCACAAGGCCACGGATACGTGGCGGCGGAGGTCGTTGAACCGAATCCCTTCTGGGCTCCCGGCCAGGTGGTGCGCGGCCACGAGTTTCATCACTCCCTGGTCCAGGGGCTGGATGAAACCAGGGTGAAACTCGCGTTGCGCATCATGCGGGGGCATGGACTCGATGGGCAAAGCGACGGGATCACCTATAAGAATGTGTTTGCCTCCTATCTTCACGTGCACGCCCTGGGAGAACCTTCGTGGGCGGAGGCGTTTGTCAGGGCGGCTTCCGAGGTAAAGGAGGTGAGTGAGGGAAAAAGCATGGCAAGGATGGAGGGTTAACCGCAGGCCAATTGAGCCAAAACCAAAAGGAGGGCTAAACGTGAGTCAAACTAGCGTACAACCATCTGTAGCCCAGCCGGTCAAAAAGCGCAGCTGGCTCCTGACCAGCGAGGACTGGTGGGCGGTTTACCTGGGACTGTTTCTATTAGTCTTAGCCTACGTCGCCTTTTCGCTCCAAGCGCCTCTGGACCTGATAAAAGGAGCGGTGCCGCAGGAATGGCCTCAGAACCCCTTGTTGCCCGGGTTGGCCAGCCATATCGGGAACTATGTCTTCGTTTACTTGTTGTTGCTGGTGTTGACCTCGATCGGGGTGCGGACGATGGGGGGCAAGTTGAGCCATTACATCGCCGGGTTCACCCTCCTGTTCATCGGGGGGCTGCTGATCCTGATCCTGGGGAGCCAGCAGACGATCAAGAAGTATGGGATGGAGTATCCTTTCTGGTCGCTGATCATCGGGTTGATCATCGGCAACCTGGGGAAGATGCCGGCCTGGTTCAAGGTATCGGCGGGCCGCACCGAGTTCTACATCAAGATGGGCATTATCCTCCTGGGGGCCAACCTGCCGTTCACGGTCATCGTCACCGGCGGCGCGTGGGGGTTCCTGGAAGCGCTGATCATCGTGGCGGTTGGTTTCACGGTGGCGTTCGTGATCGCCAGGAGGCTTGGTTTTGACAACAAGTTTGCGGCGGTGCTGGGCGCCGGCGCATCGGTCTGCGGCGTGTCGGCCGCCATCGCCGTGGGCAGCAGCGTCAAGGCGAAGGAAAAAGATGTGGGTTACGTGATCTCCCTGGTGGTCCTCTACGCCCTGGTGCTGATCTTCCTGCTTCCCATTCTGGGCCGTGCCCTCGGCCTGAATCCGGTGGTTACCGGCGCCTGGATCGGCGGGTCGGAACTGGCGGATGCGGCGGGGTTGGCCGCGGCGGCCATGGTCGGCGAAAAGGCGGTGCAGGTCTTCTCCCTGGTGAAGCTGAACCGCGACGTGATGATTGCCTTCCTGGCCTTCATCTTTGCCACGGTGTCCATCACCCGGTGGGAGAGAGGAGAGGGCGGAAAACGGCCCGGCGCCGTGGTGATCTGGGAGCGTTTCCCCAAGTTCGTCATTGCCTTCGTGCTCGCCTCCATCTTCGCCACCTACCTGGTGGTGCAGTTTACCAAGCCGGTGGTCGACGCGCACATCATCGGGGTGATGAACGCCCTGCGCACCTGGTTGTTTACCATCACTTTCCTGTGCATCGGGCTGAACACCAAGATCACCGACGTTCGCGCCATGGGCAGCAAACCCATTATCGCCTTTACCACCGTGGTGGTGGTGAACGTGATCGTGGGCTTTATTCTGGCCAACCTGTTCTTCGGCGGGATCATCGCCTCGCCGTTGAAGTAGACTCCTGCTCTTCACATGCGTACGGCCGCCCGCCACGTGCTTTTGCCGCGCGGGCGGCCACATTTGACAGGAGGTCGAGGCGCCGCGGAGCCCATGGAGGGGCGGGAGCGGTGCATTTTTTCCGCTTTGGGGGTGGCGAAGGTTGCGGGATGTGCGCATCGCCGTTGTCCAGATGCAGGCAAGGGCCGGAATGACCCGGAAAAATTTGGATAAGATAGAACATTTCACCCAGGAAGCCAGGCAGAAGAAAGTCGATCTAATTTGCTTTCCTGAACTGTGCATTCACGGATACGACATGAACAAAGCCTTAAGCGGCGCTGAGCCTATTGAGCCCATTCCCGGGGAAAGCGCGCTGGCCGTGAGCGAGATGGCCCGCAGGGCCGGGATGGTTGTTCTGGCGGGCATGGCGGAAAAGGCGGACCAGGGCAACCCCTTTATTACCCAACTGGTTGCGTTTCCGGACGGAACCCTGCAAAAGTACCGTAAAACTCACCTGGGCCGGTATGAACAACCCTATTTTGCCGCCGGAGATGAGTTCCCCTTCTTTATTACCGATCAAGCCAGGTTCGGGATTCAAATCTGCTGGGAGTCGCATTTCCCGGAAGTAACCACGATCCTCGCACTGAAAGGCGGTGAAATCATTTTTGCGCCCCATGCTTCACCGTCTGCTGCCACAGACAGAAGAGATCTGTGGATAAAATACCTGTGCGCCCGAGCATATGACAACACGGTGTTCGTGGCGGCCTGCAACCTGTTTGGGGACAATGGAACCTCGCAGGACTTCGGCGGCGGTGCCATGGTGATTGATCCGAAAGGCAATATCCTTGCGGAGGCCTTTAACGGTAAAGAAGAGATGCTGGTGGTGGACCTGGATTCCCGGCTCATCAATACGATCCGCTGCCAGGAAGGAAGGTCCATGCGCGACACCTTCTACCTGAGAGCCAGAAGACCCGAACTGTATGGAGACTTATGGCAACTCCGCTAGATGTTTCCGATCACCATATTATTGGGTGCGCGATGTAACCTTTGACGAGATCGTTCCCAAGTTCGTACCGGAGCGGGTCCACGGACCTTGGCCACCTTGCGGAATCTGGCAATCAGCTTGTTTCGCTTAATATCTCGAATCCAGCGCGTCCCGGAGCCCGTCGCCCAGGAAGTTGTAAGCCAAGACGACCAGGGTGACTCCCATTCCCGGGAGAACTGCCAACATGGGAGCCGTCCAGACATACTGTTGCGCATTTTGGAGCATGTTCCCCCAACTTGGCGTGGGAGGCTGAATGCCGAGACCAAGGTAACTGATGGCGCTCTCCGTCAGGATGGACCAGGCGATACCCAGGGTGGCCGAAACGATGACCGAGGGGTACGTCTGGGGCAGGATATGCCGAACGAGGGTCCTAAACGGTGACGCACCCGTGGCCACCGAGGCTTCGACAAACTCGTAAGCCTTCCACTTGAGGGTTTCGCCGTACACCACCCGGGCCACCTGCATCCAGGAGGAAAAGCCGATCACCAGTACCACCATGAGTGGGCTTTTGCCCAGGACGGTGAGGGCTACCAGGACAAAAAAGAGGTTCGGAATGGCCATCATAGCGTCGGTCAGGCGCATCAAGAGGACATCGGTCACGCCCCCGAAAAAGGCGGCGCTGGTGCCAATGATGACGCCAAGGATGACCGAGAAAGCCATGGAGGCGAACCCTACGGCCAACGTTACCCGCCCGCCGTAAAGCATCCGGCTCAACTCGTCCCGGCCGAGATCATCGACACCCAGTGGGTGGGTCAAACTCCAGCCGGACAGGGCAACGGCGGGGTTCATGCTCTCCGGCGGAACCCTCCAAAACAGTGGACCGGCGAAGACGATGAGGTGGAGCAGGATCAGGAAACAGAGCGACACAAAAGCCAGTTTATTCTTACCCAGCCTAGCCAATACTCCGCGTCGGGTGGAACCACCTGGAATTGGCCCGTAACCTTCTCCACCTGGCCTAACGATTTCGAGTTGCCCTTCGCTCAGCACCTCGAAGGCGGTTTCGATTGACTGTGTCATACTGCCCTCCCTCAGGTCATCCGGATCCGGGGATCGATCCGGGAGTAGACCACATCAACCAAGAGGTTAGTCAAGACGACGATGATGGTCACTACCACGGTCACGCCCATCGCCAGCGGATAGTCGCGTCCGTTGGCGGATTCTACCACCAGTTGGCCCATTCCCGGCCAGCCAAAGACCGCTTCGGTGATCACGGCTCCTCCCATCAGTCGGGGGACCATCACGCCGATCATCGAGACTACCGGGATCAAAGCGTTGCGCAGTGCATGCCGGTAAATAACTCCCAATCCGGAAACCCCTTTGGCCCGGGCCGTGCGTACGAAGTCTTGAAAGATCACCTCGAGCATGGCCGAACGTGTGAAACGCACGATGTTGGGCAAGGTGGTGGTCGACAGGACCAAAACGGGCATGATCAGATGAGAAACCCGGTCCGCCAGGTCGAAACCGTTACCTCCGGCTGCTATCCCGGATGAAGGCAGCCAATGGAGGTTGACAGAAAACAGGAGGATCAGCATGATCCCCAGCCAAAACGCCGGCACTGAGAGGCCTACCACGCTTAAGAATCCGGCCGCGTAATCCAGAAGGCTGTTGCGGTGCACAGCCGAGACGACGCCAAGGACAATTCCGGCGGTCACGGAAACGATCATCGTGCAAAGGGTGAGAAGTGCCGTGAAGGGGAACCGCTCGGCGATCCGCTTGACGACCGGCTGACTGGTCGCAAGGGAAGTGCCCAGGTTCCCGGTAACGGCCCCGGCCAACCATTGGACATATCTGACGGCCACCGGCTTGTCTAACCCCATCCGGGCCAAAATAGCCTCCCGTTCGGCTTGAGTGGCTTCTATTCTCATCACCGCGGACGGGCCACCCGGGGCCAGGTTGACTAGAAAGAAAGTAATTAACGTGACGATCAGGATAACGATCAGGCTCTGGGCCAGCCGTTGGACGACGAAGCGAAGAATAGCTACCCCCTCCTTTGCGATGGTTTCAGGATACATCCTTATTGCTTAATCCACCATTCGTTCACGTAGTGGAGCGCATCCCGGAGACCGAGATCAGGCACACCGCGCAAGTTATTGTTTCGCACCTGAAGCTCCTGCGGATACCAGAGGAAGACATAAGGCAAGGTGTTCGACATGTATTTCTGCAAATCGTCATAGACCTGCTTGCGCTTGGCCGGCTCAGAGGTGGACTGGCCCAGTTCCAGGAGCTTGTCCAGTTGCGGATCCTTGAAATCCGGAATGTTGTTGCCGGTCTTGACCGTAGAAGAATGGAAGTAGGGCAAGACGTCGGGATCGTTTGGATAAGTCCACCAGTTGATGGTGGCATCGTAATCCCGCTTGATAATATCCTTTTGAATCAGCGCGTTCCACTCCATGGAATTGAGCTGTACGTTCATGCCAATCGCCTTGAGGTACTGCTGGGCCATCTGGCCCACTGCCTCAAGGTTGCCCTTTTTGGCGATGTCCAGGACGAACTGGAATGGGTTCCCATCCTTTTCGACGATCCCATCACCGGTGGTATCTTTCCAGCCGGCTTGTGCCAGGAGATCTTTGGCCTTCTGGACGTTATACTTGTATTTGATCACATCAGGGTTGTAGTAAGCCTTGAGCGCTGGCGAGATGGGCCCGTTGGCCACGGTGGCGTAACCTCTGTCGATGGTGTTGATCATGGTCTGTCGGTCCAAAGCGTAAGCCATGGCCTGCCGGACCTTAACGTCGTTGAAGAGGGGGTTGGTCTGGTGCAATGCTAGCCAGTAAAACTGGGTCAGGCTCACCGGATAAACAGTGACATTTTTGGCACCTTTGACTCGGTCGACGGCAGCCTTGTTATCGAGGATCATGATGCTCAGGTCGTTACTCAGGGCCTGGGCGATCTGGCTGTTGGGATCGGCCACCACTTTGAACACCAGGCGGTCAAGATAAGGAGCGCCGCCGAAGTAGTCGGGGTTGGCCACAAGTTCGACGCTTTGCCCTGATGTGTACTTGCCGATCTTGAATGGGCCGGTTCCGACCGGGGTTTCCTTGTTGAACGAGGTCAACGTCCAGGGATCTTTGCCCTCGAAGATGTGCTTCGGCAAGATCCCAGCGTTATAGGCGAGATAAGCCGGCAGAGCGGCGAATGGCCGCTTCAGGCGGAAAACCACCCTCTGCGGGCCGGTAACCTCAACCTTGTCCACCGCTTTGAAGTATGACGAACCGTTGGCGCCCAGTTCCTTCCTCAGGACGATCTCGTTGAAAGTGTAAGCCACGTCATCGGCGGTGAAAGGTTTACCGTCATGCCAGGTCACGCCGCTCCTCAACTGGAATGTCCAGGAAAGCCCGTCTTTGGACGTCTCCCAACTGGTGGCCAGATCTGGCGCCGGGGCCAGATTCTTACCCGGTTTGGTCAAGCCGTCGAAAAGGACGCGATTGATGAGCAACGATTCGATGTAGGAGTTGGGATGCCATGGGTTGAGGGTTGGGTCGGCCACGATGGGAATGGTTACCGTGCCACCCTTCCGGTGGCCAGATCCGATTCCCGTCTTCACGTCGGCAGGAGCGGTTCCCTTCTGGACGCCCCTGCCGTAACCGACCGCCACCAGGCTCAAAATGAGGAGGGCGATGACCATGGCTACGGTGCTGCTCCTCCAACCAAAACTTTTCAAGTTACCAGAAGCCAAGCTTTTCATGAGTGATCTTCCTCCTTGATTAGGCGGCTTGAGTTTCTTTATCAGGTCATGGCCCTTTACTTACCGGGCCCAGGTCTCTTTGAGCACGCGCAGGACGTTCAGTCCCAAGACTTTGGCGATGTCCTCGCGGCTATAGCCGTGCTTGACCAGCCAGCGGATCACGTTGGGGAATACTTCGGCCGGGTTCTCCAGGCCTTTCACGTACTCAACCTCCTCGAATTGCTCGCCCTTATGGGTCTCGGAGATGGAAAGCTGGCTAGCGAAAGCATGGTGCAGCCCCACGTGATCGCCGAAAAGGGTGTCGGGCCCGAAGGCCGCGTGATCGATGCCGACCAGATTGGCCACGTATTCAAAGTGCTCCATGAAAGACTCGATGGAATGTTCCTTATGTTTCTGGGTCAAAGTGGTGTGCGGCGCGGCCTCAATGCCGATCACGCCGCCCTTTTCGGCGCAGGCCTTGAGTACCCAGTCCGGTTTCATCCGGTTAGTGTTCCAAAGGGCCTGCGCACCGGAATGAGTAATAAAGACCGGTTTTTCGCTGACTTCGATGGTGTCGTGGGTGGTCTGATCGCCGCAGTGGGCGGTGTCGATGGTCATCCCTAGCTTGTTCATTCGGCGGACCACTTGTTGGCCGAATTTGGTCAGGCCCCCGTCTTTGGCCTCGCGCAGGCCGGAGCCCAGGGCGTTGGACTCCGAATAGGTGATGCCCATGCACCGGATCCCCAGGCCATAAAGGACGTCGACCCGGTCGATTTCGTTTTCGATGGCAGTTGCGGCTTCCAGGGTGGCCACCAGCGCGACCTTGCCTTCTTTCTTTGCTCTCAGCAGGTCGTCAAAGGTCTCCGCCCGGTAGATCATTTCCTGGTGGGCAAAATCTGAAAACCGGATGCCGATATCGTGGATGATATCGGTCCATTTCCACCCTGCCCGAGAGGTGATCATGGCCGTCCCGTCCATGAAGTTTTCGAAAATGATATCGATGCCCGAAACGCTGAGCCCTTCATACCCGGTCCAGTTGCGCCCGTGGCGTTGATAGTCGAAGATTTGGGTCACGTCTTCGGGAGTGACAAACAGGTGATCATGCAGGGAAATCACGATGTTTTCTTCGAGCAATCGCTGGGCTTCCTCTTCCTGCTCCGGAGTCACAGGAACGATGTAGGGCTCCACCCGCCCAATCTCTTTGGCCAGTTTAAATGGTTTGTAGTCGGCTCCGGGTTCCAGGTATTGGAATGAGTTATATCCATCATAGGTTTTTTTCTGACGCATTGATGCAGCCTCCTTGTTCAAATCACGTTTGGATTTATAATCAGGTTCGCCCGGAATTCAGCAGATCCCACCTGGATCAGCTCCCGGGGCTGGGTGTTCTTTCATCACGATGCTCCTTTGGCCTGGGCTTCTTCCTCAACCGGCAGCCCCCAGTCATAGGACTGCTTCAAGAGCCGAAGAAGTAAAGAAGTGCGAGTTTCCAAAATCCCCTGTACCTTGGGCAATTCATCCAGCAGGAATCGCGACAGCTCTTCGTTATTGGCCCAGTAACCTTCGATGACCAGGTCATTGTCCCCGGTGGTTAAGGCTGCGTAACGCACCTCCTTTAGCCGGCAAACCGCCTCAGCCACCTCGAGCACCCGACCCCGGTCCACTTTGAGGCCGATAATGGCCGGGCTGTTGAAGCCAATGGCTTGCGGATTGGCCACCGCTGCCACCTTGATAATCCCTTCGCCGAATAATCGGGCCAGTTTCCGCCGGACCGTTCCCTCCGTCACCCCGATGGCCTGGGCGATGTCGACGATGGACATCCGGCCATCTTTCTGGAGCAGGAGCAGGATCTGTCGTTCATGCTTGTCCAGTGATACTGCCATTTTGATACCCCCCCTTTTTATGACCCGTTGGCTTCCAGCACAGGCCTTATGCCACGGTCCTTGGCAGCCCCAGTAACCGACACTACAGGCCGTTTTCAGACAGGAACTTGCGCACCTCCGCTTCCCAAAGCTCCATTTCCTCGATCTGGGGCGAATGGCCGCTGTTTTCGAAGACAACCAGCCTGGCCTTGGGATAAAGACAGGCCATCTCCTCGGCTGCCTTAAGCGGAATGATCCAATCGTGACGGCCGTGGGTGATCAGCACCGGCACCTTAATTTCGTGGAGCCTCGGTTTCAGGTCGAAATTGGGCAGGTTGTAGCTGAAAGCATAATTGTGGGTGGCGTGGTGCCACCGGATGGTCTTCAATCGCTCAACATCTTTGACCGGATCCCAGTTGACGTTATATAGCGGCTGGATCTCCGCATAGCAGTCGCGCATGTCCTCATCCGAGAGACACTTGCCGTCCATGATCCTCCGGAACCTGGCATAATCCAGCTTGCCCTTCACCCGCGGGCTGGCCAGGGCGTTGGCCTCGGCCTCCTTGGCGTGGGTGTGATCCGCGGCGGTATCGCGCAGCATTACGGCCACGACGTTCTTGGGATAGGCTAGCTCATACTCCTGGCTGAGGTAACCACCGTACGAGCCGCCGGCGACGATGACCTTGCCCAGATTCAGGCGCCGGCGCAAGGCCTCTGCGTCCTCCACCCACTGTCTATGGGTGAACGGGGGATTGAGCCCCGACTGGCCGCTGCCCCGCTGATCCTGGACGATCACCCGGTACTTGTCGGCCAAGCGGCCCCAGGAAGCCTTGGGCTCCTGGTGGCTACCCATGCCGGGAGCACCGTGAAAGCACAGGATGGCCTGCCGGTTCCCGGTTCCCAATTCCTCGTAGTATAACTGGTTGCCATTTATTCCCACAAACATTGGCGATCCCTCCGAGGTTCAACATCATGAGAGTTGATCCGGCCGGGCCGGCTCCCTCATGGCAAATCAGCGTGAAGCGTTTTGACCAGCTGCCGCGGCAATCCTGGGATAGTTGTCCAGGAATTGGACCATGGATTTTTCGAAGTCCAGAAGGCCTTGCACCGTGCAGTATTCGTCGCTGGAATGCTGGCGGGAACCATGTCCCAACCCTCCGGAGATGTAAGGAATGCCCAGGACCCGCTCGAAGATCCAATAGGGAGCGGAACCGGGATTCAGAGGCTGGACCTGGACCCGGCGGCCGAGCTGCTGGTACGTCTGCAACATGGCCTGGACCACCGGTTCCTCGATGGAAACCTTGGACCAGTGATACTTATTCAGCACTTTCATCTCAACATCGGAGAAACCGTGGTCATCCAGGTGCTTGCGGATGGCTGCCACCACTGCGTCCGGCTCCATCCGGGGGACAAGCCGGACGTCCATCTTGGTCGAGGCCTGGTGCGGCACCAGCGTCTTGGTCTCCGGTCCGGTGTAACCGCCCCAGATGCCGTCGATGTTCAGCGTTGGCTGGGAAAAAAGCTTCTCCCAGACGGCCACGCCTTGGCCAGGCCACTTTAACCGCTTGACGTCGTAAGCATCCAGAAAATCCCGCTCGTTATAGAGATCAGCGCAGTCGGCCATGGCCTGGCGATCCGATTTGGACAGATCAATGGCGCCATCGGCCAGGCCCTGAACCAGGATCCGGTCGCCGGGTCCGACCATGGTCGCGAGCGCCTGCACCAACCGCCAGACCGGGTTGTGAACCCACCCGGCGAAACAACCATGAATGCCCCGCGAACGCGGCCCGCCCCACTCTCCGCCTCGGGCCGTGAGTTCGAAGTAGAGTAGACCTTTGGTGCCCAACCACATAAAGGTTTGCAACCCTTCATCCTGCGCGAAAAACGGGAAGATGGCCGCCTCGGCGCCTGCGAACAGATGCTTGTGGGTCGGCACGAATTCGTTGAAGTGTCGCGAACCCATCTCTTCCTCGCCCTCGACGATAAAGATCAGGTTGACCGGCAGTTTGCCCCGCACCGCCTTGTAAGCCTTGAGGGCCCGGAAAAAGGCAGCGGTGGGGCCTTTAGTGTTGACGGCGCCGCGGGCGACGATGCTCGACCCGTATTTTGGCAGGTCCACGATCTCGGCCGCGAACGGGTCCACCGACCAGCCCGGTTCATCGGCGGGCATAACGTCGTACATGCTATAGTAGAGTAAAGTTCGATCGGCGCCTTCATCCAACCGGCCGTAGACCAGCGGGTGCCCCGGGGTGGGGATGATCTGGGCCGCTCCGCCCAGGTCGGCGATCATGGAACGGACCAGTTCCGCCGTCTCGGCGATCCCCTGGCTGGTGTAACTGATCGACGGCTGGCGCAAGAAGGTTCGCACCGCCTCCAGATCAGCCGAGAAGTTCTTTTCGAGATAACTGAACACATCGTCCATCATGTTTACAACCACCTTGTGATCTGGCGGTTGCCGTCCCGCCGGGAGGTAGCGCCATGATCTAAAAATCGTCTATATTGGGATTGTCACCGATGCCAGGTCGCGAGGGAACCTGGTCAGGCGTTCCGAACCGGCGGCGGTGATCAGGACCGTGTCCGAAATCCGATAACCGCCCTGGTTCGGGACGTAAATGCCTGGTTCGCTGGAAACCACCATCCCCGGCCTGAGCACCGTGGCGTCACCATCCTCGATCCACGGTGGTTCGTGGTTTTGGATCCCGATGCCGTGCCCCTGGCGGTGCTTGATGTACTTCCCCAGACCGGCTTCCCGGATACTGCTCAGGCATTTCTTATTGACGTCGCAGCAGAGGGCTCCGGGCACCAGGGCCTGGGTGCCGATCTCCTGGGCTGCTCTGGCGGCCTCATACCGCTTGCGCTGCTCCGGGGTTGGCTCGCCGAGAATGAAGGTCCGTTCGCTTTCGGCGAAATAGCCCCCAACGGCGCAACCGACGCTCAGGATCAGGTTCTCGTCGGGAGCGACGCGCCGGGGGGAGGGGAGCCCGTGGGGAAAAGCCGAGCGTGGCCCGGAACACACCAGGGCGCCGGCCAACATGGACACAACCACCACCGGGTTCAGTTCAGCCTGCATCTTGCGGATTACGCCGCTGGCCATGGCCTGCTCGATCTCAATTTCCGAGGGACGCCCACCTGAACGGATCAGGCGCAGGCCTTCCTCCAGCATCCAATCCGAATAAAAGGCAGCTTTGCGGTGTAGCTCGATCTCCTCGGGGTCTTTGACCAGCCGCAAGTTGGCGATGATGTCGCCGGCCTCAACCCACGCAACTCCGGGCATGGCTTCGCCCAAACGCTGGTGGGCACTCACGCCAAGGCTTCCCTCAAAACCCAGGCGGGCGGCGCTGAACCCCTGGGCGGCCAGACGTTCTCCCATCCACTGGATTGGGTGGATGACGCCCGGAAACTCAAAGTAGACCTCGACCTCGGGAGCCCAGGCTCCCTCGTGGACGTACTCTTCCTCCAACTTGGGCACGAACAGGATCGGGTTACCTTTCTGGGGAACGTAGAGCCCCACTGGCCGTTCCGTGGGGGTGTGGAAGAACCCGACCAAATAGTAGATCTGGTGGTGATTCAGGATCAAGAGACCATCCAGCTCCCGGCGGGCTAGAGTTTCCTGGGCCGCCGCCACCTTGCGCCTGTAAAAGGCTTCACCCAAACGCATTTCATGATCACCTTCTTCACCGGCGTTTCAGCCGCGGGTTCACGATCTCGTTCAGAGCCGTACCCACGAACGTCACCGAGATCACCAGGAGAAAAATCGCCAGACTCGGGAAGAACGCCCACCACCAGGCGGTGACAAAAGCACCGTTTCGCTGGGCGTTCTGAAGGATGCGGCCCCATGACCATTGGAGCGGGTCCCCCAGGCCCAGGAAGCTGAGGCCGGCCTCAGATAGCACGGCCCGCGAGATAGTAAGAAAAGCGTTGACTACCAGAGTCGGCACCGCGTTAGGCAACAGGTGGCGCCAGAGAATGTGGGCGTTACTGCTTCCCATGGCCACTGCCGCCTCAACGAAGGGTTGTTCGACCGTGGCCAGAGTGACGCCTCGCACCACGCGGGCAATCTGCGGCCAGGAGAAGATCCCGATCACGATGGCCACGTTGAACAACGTCGACCCCATCACCGCTGCCATCAGGATCATGAGAGGCAATACCGGCAGACTGAGAAAGATGTCGGTCAGGCCCGTGAGTATTGCATCAATCCGGCCCTTGTAGAAGGCGCCAGCCAGGCCGATGGGTACGCCAATGCCAAGCGCCAGGCCAGTGGCCAGGATACCGACGTACATGGTGACCCGGGAGCCCCAGACTACCTCGGCAAAGAGATCCAGGCCGAGGTCATCGGTACCAAACCAATGCTTTCCCGTCGGCGGGTTGACCAGTTCATCCGGCTGACCATAGCCCCTGGGAAAAGAGGTGATCGCGGGTGCCAGAATCGCCACGACGATGAAACTCAGGAGGATGACCAGGCCGAACATCGCCAGGGGATTTCTGCGGAACTGGCGCCAGTTCTTGGACCACTGCGAAACTGGGGGAGAAACCGCGGTGGCGCGAAGATCGGCGGTGCCACTCGGGTGCCAATCATGGGGGATGGGTGCCGGAAAGTTGTTGGCCATTTCGGTTAACCTCTCACTCGTAACGAATTCTCGGATCCAGGAGCCCGTAAAACAGGTCGATCACGATGTTGGCGGTGATAACGGTTGTCGCCAGGAGGATGAAGGCCCCTTGAAGGACTGGATAGTCAAGCTGAAGCACTGAATCGTAAATCAAACGGCCAAGCCCCGGGTAAGCATAAACCGTTTCGGTGAGAACAGCACCACCCACCAGGTAACCGAGCTGCAGGCCCATCATCGTGATCGTGGGCAGGAAAGCGTTTTTCAGCGCGTGCTTATAGATGACCACTTTTCCCGTCAGCCCTTTCGAGCGAGCGGTCCGTATGAAGTCCTCCTGCAGGACATCGAGCATGCTGGTGCGCAAGAACAGCACATATTGGGCCAGTTGGGTCAGAACCAGGGTGGCCACTGGCAAAACCAGGTGTTCCACCACACTGGCCACCATCTCCCATCCCCCGACATCGATCTCCTTGGCGCCGCCGATCGGGAAGAGATTCCACTTATATCCGAAGAAATAGAGCATGGTAATGGCCAGCCAGGGGATGAAAACCGAATTGCCAAAGACGGCGAAAGCGTTGATTGTCCGGTCAACCAGGCTTCCACGCCGCACCGCGGAAATTACCCCGAGCGGGATACCCAGCATGATGGTAATGAGGAAAGCACTACCCGTTAGCATCAGCGTCCAGGGCAGCCGTTCCATGACGATCCGGCTGATCGGCTGTAGCGATCTGAAGGAGATGCCGAGATTGCCAGTCGCCAGTTGCTTGAGGTAGAGCAAATACTGCACCGCGAGCGGCTTGTCCAGGCCAAAGTCTTTGAGTATGCTCTCCCGCAGTTCCTGGGTCATGTGCGGATCGGCCATGACATCGGCCGGATTCCCCGGCATGAGGCGCAAGATCAAAAACGTCAATGTTACTGATATTAGAACAGTCACGAAGCCGCGTCCGATGCGTTTCACGAGATATCTTGACATAAAAATCCTCCGTCCGGGAAACCGTTGGGGATGCCAGCCTGACACCCCCAACGGCCTTTCATCAGCTATCTCTTAACCCGGTAGACGCCGACCAGCGATTGCGGGTCGACAAAGCCGCGCAGATCGCTTGGGAATATCTTCCAACCAGCCCACTTGTCCGACATGGCCAGATTGTAAGTCTCAACCCACAGGGTGATGACTGGAATCTGGTCGTGAAGGTATTCCTGGAGAGCGAATAGCTTCTTCTTCATGGTTTTGCTGTCCATGGCTCCCTGGGCTTCCTTGATCATGGCGTCCAGCTTGGGATCATTGATGCCGCTGTAGTTAATCCCGCCCTTCTGCCAGTTATCCGAGAGGAACAGGAGGCCGAGGTAATCGGCCGGTTCGTCCATGACCCCCCACTTGCCGGCGTAGATGTCGAAGTCAAGCGCCTTGGCCCTGGCCAGGTAGGTGTTGCGCTCCATCCCCTGGAGATCGATCTTGACGCCGATCTTGGCCAGGTCGTCAGCAATCATCTTCACGGCCTTGGCCATCGGGTCGAAACCCTGGTCGTAGATCAGGGTAAACTCCAGTTTGCCGTTGGGGCCAACCCGTACACCGCCCTGATCCTTGTAACCGGCTTTCTCAAGTTGTTTCCTGGCCGCTTCAAGATTGAAGGCATAGTCCTTGACGTTTGGGTTGTAGCAACCGCCTAATACCGGTGAGACCGGAGTGGGGATGTCCAAGCTGTTGCCCCGAAGCACGATGTTCTTGATCGCTTCCTTGTTGACCGCCTGGGCGATGGCCTGGCGGACTGCTTTATTGGCCAGCGCTTTGGCGTTCGGGCGCTGGAAATTGAAGGTAAGGTGGCCGTAACCCAGGGACGCGGTCCGGCCAATCTTGATGCCGGGGGTGGCTTTCAGGTCGGCCACCGAGGCCGGCGGAATTGGATTGGCGATGGCGTCGATGTCGCCTTTCTTTAGCGCCAGGATCATGGTGTTCATATCCGGGTAGACACGAAACTGGATCTTATCGACGTAAGGCTTCTTATCCGGAGCCATCCAGGTCTTGCCCTGGGGTTCGAGTTCCCAGTACTGGCCTTTCTCGTACCTGGTCAGCTTGAAAGGACCGGCGCCGACCGGCTGATCATTGGTGAACTTCTTGTTTTCACCCACGGTCGACCAGATATGGGCTGGAACGACCTTGAGCCAGTAACCGACAGTGGTCGCAAACACAGCGCTGGGTTTCTTCAGGTTGAAGGTAACGGTGGTGGCGTCCGGGGTATCAATGGAAACCGCGTCCTTCAACAGCGACGCGTTATAGCCAATGGTTTCCTTCAGCGTCACTTCAGCCGTATACTTGACATCGGCCGAGGTAACCGGCTTGCCATCGTCCCACTTCATGTCGTCGCGGAGTTTGTAGGTAACGCTCCTGCCGTCGGGGCTGGTCTTCCACTCTTTAGCCAGATAACCGACCTTCTCGCCCTTCTCGTTGAAAGTGAGGAGACTCGGGTAGATCAGGTCGAGAATCCAGGAGGTGGTAATGCTGTTGGAGACCAGGACGTTCAGGGTGTCGGGATCGGTCATGGTGCCGATTTTGAGGGTGCCGCCGAACTTTGAGGTGGGCTCGTTGGAGTTCTGGCTCGAAGGCCTTTTTCCAGCACCATAAGCGGTCAGGGCCAGCGAGGCAATGAGTAGCAGGGCCGTCACCAGGACCAGAATTCGACTCTTTTTGACAAGCATTGCTTTTTTCCTCCTTACATTGCGTTTGCTAAAATTGCGTTTGTTGAAGCCGGTGTCAGAAAATGCTTATACCCCATACCAAGCCATTTGTGTCATTCCAACACAGTATCTCTTTGAGGCTCGATTACGAAAAAGCGATAAGAACATATTCACCGTTTACGACAAAATACCTGCTTATTATTGATGAAAATAGAAGATTTTTTACCGATATATAGTACCTTTTCGTTTTTAGCATGGGGCCGCTATTTAAACCACGCAGGCTAGAAGAAAAGGACAGCCAGCTTTCGCCAATTAATTTTGGCGGTTGCTGGCTGTCCTTTTCTTGTTGAGATTCTTTTTTCCGTGCCGTCCTCACCTGGTTTATAGTTTAAAAATGCTGGCCGCCTTTTGAAGATCTTGTGCCGTTTCCGCCAGTGATTCGGCTGATGCGGCAATCTCTTGAATCACGGCGTTCTGTTCTTCGGAACTGGCAGATACCTCCTGCGCCCCTGCAGCAGTCTCCTCGGTAATAGAAGCAATCGATTCCACCGATCGCACAGTTTTTTCACTTCCGGCCGCCAACTCCTGCGCCGCCCTGGAAACCTCCTGGATCTGGCGGACCATGGCTTCCACCGCAGACATAATCCCGTTAAAGGCTATCCCTGCGGCATTGGCAATATCCATACCGGTCGCCACTTCTTTTGAACCGGCTTGCATAGAATGAACCGCAAGGGTGGTTGTGCTTTGTATCTCCTTGATCAGATTTGCGATCTGCTCCGCGGCTTGCCGGGATTGCTCCGCGAGTTTACGGACTTCTTCAGCGACTACCGCAAAACCTCGGCCCTGCTCACCAGCCCTGGCGGCTTCAATGGCGGCATTTAACGCCAAGAGATTGGTCTGGTCGGCTATTCCGGTAATGACATCCACAATTTCTCCAATCCGGCCGGACTGTTCTCCCAATCCCTGGACCACGGTCGCCGATTCTTCGGTGACTTTTTCGATCGTCGACATCTGTTCGATAGCCTTCTGTACCGAATCCTTTCCAGTTTCAGCTGTCCTTGTCGCCTCGGTGGAACTTGCCACCATACTTTGCGCACTGGCGGAAACCTGTCGAATGGCGCTGGACATCTGTTCGGCCACCGTACCGGCGGTTTCCGCCGCTCTGGCCTGTTCGTCGGTGCCTTTCGCAAGCTGCTGGATGGTATCGGCAACCTGCTGGGTGGCTTTCCCGGCCTCGTTGGCGGAGGTGGCCAGCTCTTCGCTGGAAGTGGCCACTTCTTCGGCCGTGTCCTGGACTTGTTTGATCAGCCTTTTAAGATTTCCAACCATTTCAGAGAAAGCCCTGGCAGCATCCCCGACTTCGTCTGAAGATCTGAGCCTGACCTCCTTGGAGAGATCGCCGCCGGCGACCGCTTGCATGTGTCCAACCAACTGGCGAATGGGCCGGGTGATCATCCTGGTTAGAACAAGACCAGCGATAATCCCGGCAATCACTGCCAGAAGTGCGCCAACGATCATCGCTTGCTGCCCGGCGTTAATGTCCGCAAGCACTCGGGACCCGCTTTCGTTGATCTGTTTTTCTTTCCGGGCAACAACTGCCGCGATCTGCTGCCGATATTTGGTGATCGCCGGTTGCAACTCTTCGTCAAGCACTTTACGTGCTGCCGGTTCGTCGTTGGCGGCTAAGTGGCTGATAACAAGCTCTGCAGTTTCACCGAAAGCCTCCTCGATCTTACGAAGGTCCCTGACCATTTCTTTTTCTTCTGCAGTCTGCATATATCC
This sequence comes from Bacillota bacterium, assembly GCA_023381695.1. GTDB lineage: Bacteria > Bacillota > UBA5301 > JAMCQP01 > JAMCQP01 > JAMCQP01. The sequence goes on from JAMCQP010000083.1 coordinate 122,449, forward strand.
CATCAACTTATCCGTCTCAGCTAAAGCCTTGCTGAGATCTTCCTTGATCTGATCAGTGTAATTGCCATCTTTCGTAATAATCAGCGCGCGGATTCTGTCGAGAACGCTCATCATGCTGACGTTGCTCTCCAGGGCATATTTTACGCCGGAATAATCAAAGTTGACCACTTCATTTGCCTGATCTGCGATACCTTTAAACATTTGAAAGATAAAGGTGATCATCATCCCCATCAGGAGCAAAACGATCAGATAGCCGGAGAAGATTTTAGTGCCGATGCGAAGTTTCACGCCGATACTGGCTCCTTTCTTAGTTTGATTTAGCTGCTATTTTTATGGTAAAGTTATCGTCTGGCCGGCTCGATACAATAGCAGGATCCTACTTTACCTCAAAGTTTTCGGTCCCGTTAAAACGCAAGTTAAGACTTTTTATAGCTCTTCCATTTTACATGGTCCGAAGGCATTTAAACCTCATGGTAGCACACAAAAATTTTAAATGATTTTGCCAACTATTAGCAGGAAATCCAGTTATTTCTGTGGAATAAAATGTCTACAATGTAGATGAGGTGTCCATCATGCGGACATATGGCGGTTATTCATCCATGCTGGAGAAGGGCCTGGCCATTATCGAGTTGCTGGCAGAAGCAAAACAACCTCTAAAAATCACGGAATTGGCGGAAAAGCTTTCCATACCGAGGCCAACCATTTATCGTTTGATTGGTTCGCTGGAAACTCACAGTTATGTTCGCCGCGTGGGAGAGAGGCCCCAATACTTTCTTTCGTTGAGGTTCTTGCAACTGGGGGAAATAGTTCGGAATTCTTTGGAGCTGCGGAAACTGGCTTATCCTTATATGGAGCGGCTTAGAGACGAAGTGGAGCTGGCGGTTCATCTGGTTGTCCGGGACGGCAACGAAGCAGTTTATGTGGAGAAAGTAGAGTCCAGGCGGCCGGTAAGGTTGTTCACTCAGGTGGGACGCCGGGTTCCCCTCCATGTCACAGCTTGTCCACGGGTGTTGCTTGCCTTTTGCAGCGAGGAGGAAATAAAAAAATATCTTTCTGTTGCAAAAATGGTTAAGTTTACCGCTACTACTGTCGCTGATTCAGAAACTCTCTGGGCGCGAATACACGAAATACGGTCAAAAGGCTACAGCATGGCTTATGGCGAGCTTGAACCTGAAACGGCGGCCGTGGCGGTACCTGTCAGGAATCACCGGGAGGAGGTGGTGGCTGCTCTGAGTTTAGCCGGACCCGAGTGGCATTTTAAGGCCGAGGAACTTGGCAATCTGGTGGCACAGCTTCAAAAGTATGCATTAAACATCTCGCGGGAATTTGGTTATGTAGAGGCTACAAATTTTCCTAGGGAGGGGAGATTATGATGGTTCGTGACAAAAAACTGTTGTCAACCATGGTGATTTCGATGCTGGTTTTCGGGGTTTTATCCTTGCCTGGTTACACGCGGTCATTGAACGAAAAGGTCTTGAAAATAGGTGTGGTGGGGCCTGAGTCTGGAGGCTCGGCCCAGCTTGGGCAGGCCCAGCACAAGGCGGTCCAGATGGCTGTTGAGGAGATCAACGCCTCCAAGGGAGCGGGAGATTGGAAATTAGAAGCCTATTTTGAGGATGACGAAGGCAACCCTACCAAGTCAGCGAACGCCACCAACAAGCTCCTGCAAAAATCCGAGGTAAATGTAATAATTGGCGCCATCAACAGTTCGTGTACTCTGGCAGATATGGTTTATACCGAGCGGGCGGGAATCCCCCAGATTACGGCTGGCTCCACGGGCGCAGACATCACCGGGCAGGGAAAGAAATGGATCTTCCGCACCGCAGTTAACGATGAATTTCAGGCCAACGCTCTTGTGAAATATGCCGTAAATGTATTAGGTATTAAAAAAGTGGCAACTCTGACCGCGGCTGATGACTACGGGCAGAGTGGTGCCAAACTGTTGAAGGCCGCCGCTGATAAGTACGGCCTTGAATTGGTGGCCACTCTAACCTACAATAACGGCGACAAGGATTTCAAGCCTCAGCTTCTGACCATCAAGGATAAAGGAGCCAAGGGGATCTTCCTTTGGGGGCTTTACACGGAGGCGGCGCTGATTGCCAGGCAAGCCCAGCAACTCGGGGTTAATTCCCAGCTCTTTGGCGCCTCTGGTATGGCCGCCATGAAACTGATGGAACTCGGGGAACAAGCTGTGGAGGGAATGGTTCTCACCCAGTCCTTCCTTCCCAACTCCTGGGATCCTAAAGTAAAAGACTTTGTCACCAAATACAGGCAGAAATATAACGAGGATCCTATCCCTCATGCCGCCCAGGCCTATGATACGGTATACATTCTCGCCGATGCTATCAAGCGGAGCAAGTCCATGGCGCCGGCCAAGCTGAGAGAGGCTATTTCCAAAACCAGCTGGCTGCAACTGGTTACAGGCAGCCCCAGGTTTAACGGCAGAGGCGACGATGTGGGAAAACGGCTTCTGATTACGAAGATCCAGGACGGAAAGTTTGTTTTTATTAAAGCGGTAACCGCCGGGGAATAAGCCGGCTTGTCTTAAGTCCTGCTGACCCTGTCTGCCGGCGGGGCCGGCAGGACCTCAATAACTCGAGGAGGGGACCCAATGCAATACTTCCTCAACGGCCTTCCCATTGGGGCAATTTATGCCCTGGTGGCCTTAGGGTACAGCCTGATCTACGCTTCGGCCGGAGTTTTAAACTGGTCGCAGGGCGACATGGTCATGCTGGGAGCCTACATTGGCTACCTGCTTTACCGGCTGTTAGGCATTAACTTTGTCGTTTCGCTGGGAGTCTCCATGGTCGCAGTGGCCCTGATCGGCATGCTGGTGGAGCGTTCGGTCTTACGCCCCCTACGCAAAAGACAAGCTCCAGCCATAAACATGGTAATCGCTACCTTGGGAGTGGCCATCATTTCTCGCAATATTGCTCTGGTGATCTGGGGGCCGGACGCGCAGGCGTTTCCATCGCCTGTGGGGTCAAGCTCTGTCCAGATGGGCAGCCTCAGCATTATCCCGCAGGACATCTTGATCGTGAGTGTGGGTCTTGCGGTGATGCTCTTTTTGCAGTATTTTTTGGGTTACACGCGGGAAGGGAAAGCCCTGAGGGCTGTTGCTCAGGATCGCGCGGCGGCCATCCTCATGGGTGTCGACGTCAAAAACTCTGACGCCCTTGCGTTTGCGGTCAGTTCCATGATGGGAGCGGCTGCGGGGATCCTTATTGCTCCGGTGTTTTTTGTCACTTTTAACATGGGGAGCGGTATAGGGTTGAAGGGTTTCGTGGCCGCGGTTGTAGGGGGCCTCGGCAACATTCCGGGGGCGATCGCCGGCGGATTTTTCCTGGGCCTTACTGAATCAATGGCGGGAGGCAAGATCAGTTCTGGTTACCGGGATGTCATAGCGTTTGTTCTTTTAATCCTTGTCTTGTGGCTGAAACCCTCAGGCCTGTTTTCCCGGCGGATCCATCAAAAAGTTTAGGATCGACCATGCTGATAGGAATAGGAAGTGATCTTCAGGTGAAACCTGGAAAGTCGAGATCCGCCTGGATTGGGTTTGCGCTGGCCGCTCTGGCGGTCATGGTATCATGGGTGATCCAGAGCAGTTATTATTTACACATCGCAAACCTGATTGGAATTTATTCGCTCATCGTGATAGGGTTAAATCTTCTTTCCGGATATACCGGGCAGGTATCCATGGGCCATGCTGGATTTTTTGCCATTGGCAGCTACGTCTCGGCGCTCTTAACCATGAAACTCCAGATTCCTTTCTGGTTATCCATTGGGGCAGCGGCGCTCGTCGCTTCTTTTAGCGGCATGGTCATAGGAATTCCGGCCATGAAATTATCGGGGCCTTATCTGGTGATGGCGACAGTCGGGTTCGGTGAAATAATCAGGCTGGTTCTGGTCAACTGGACACCTGTCACCAGGGGAGCCGCGGGGCTTACTGGAATTCCGCTGCCCTCCTTTCTGGGGATTCAGGTTACCTCGGAAAGAGACTTCTTTTACCTGATATATGCTCTCGTCCTGGTCGGTACGATTGCGGCGTTGCGGTTATCCCGCTCAAAGGTGGGGCGGACTTTTGTGGCCATCCGGGAAGATGAGCTGGCGGCTGAGGCCATGGGCGTCCCGGTGAACTCATATAAGGTGGTGGCTTTCGTGGTGAGCGCGGCGTATGCCGGGATAGCCGGAGCTCTTTACGGGTCGTTCGCCGGGGTGGCCAGCCCCGACAACTTCACCTTTGAGGATTCGGTGGGATTTTTATCGATGTCCGTGATTGGCGGGAACAGGACCATTTATGGAGCACTTTTAGGTTCCTTCGTTCTCACCGTCCTTTCTGAAGCTTTGCGAGTATTTCAGACGTACCGGCTCATTATTTATGGAATCATTCTAATTTTAACGGTGATATTTGTGCCCCAAGGGCTCTCTGGTCTGGCAAGGCAGGGTTTTGTGGTGTTTTACAGGAGAAAAACCCGGGCGGCCTCGACCAAAGCGAGCCTCAAAGAGGTGAAAAATCGGTGAACCCAGAGAAAGTCATTCTTCAACTGCGGGATATTTCCAAAAGATTTGGAGGCCTGCAAGCCCTGGATAACGTGGATTTATCGGTAATTCATGGGAAAATCCACGGCATCATCGGGCCTAATGGTGCTGGAAAGACCACGCTTTTTAACGTCATCACCGGCCTTGTTAAGCCAGACCGCGGGGAAATCCGGTTTGAAGGGAAAACCCTGCCGTACTCTGCTCCTCACCGGCTGGTCCCGTTAGGTATTTGCCGGACCTTCCAAAATATAAGAGTCTTTAAAGAGATGACCGTGGAAGACAATGTGCTGATCGGCCAGCATGTACACACGCCTACTCCCGTCCTGTCCATTCTTGCCGGGCGCAAGCATGCGAGAGAGTGGGAAAGGAAAGCGCGGGAAGTGGCCGCCCATGCTCTGCAAATGATGGGGCTTGAATCAAAGTCGCATGAACTGGCAAAAAACCTTCCTTATGGCCAGCAAAAACTCGTCGAGTTTGCGCGCGCCCTGGCGGCTCAACCAAAAGTGGTTTTGCTTGATGAACCGGCGGCGGGCCTCAATCCGGCCGAAAAGAGCAATTTGCTGAAGATCATGGCGACTTTGCGCGAAAAGGGTTATACGATTATCTTTATCGAGCACGATATGAAACTGGTCATGAATATCTGCGACACCATCTCCGTATTGGACCACGGAAAAAAGATCGCGGAAGGGGAGCCGAAAAACGTACGCAATCATCCGGACGTCATCAAGGCGTATCTTGGGAAGGGAGGCGCCTTGCGTGCTTGAACTGGTGGAGGTTGTGGCGCGTTATGGAGAGACTGAGGTTTTACATGGCATTTCCTTTACCGTCCCGCCCGGGAGGATAACCACCCTGATCGGAGCAAACGGCGCCGGTAAAACCACGATCTTGCGCTGTATTACCGGCCTTCTCGCCGTGTCCCGTGGGAAGATCATGTGGAAAGGAAAAGACCTCACGGTAATGCCCTCCAAAGAGATTGTCCGTTCCGGAGTAACCATGGTGCCGGAAGGACGGCATGTGTTTCCCCGCATGACCGTGCGGGAAAACCTCGAGATGGGGGCGTATCTCCGCCGTGATAAAATGGGTATCGAACAAGATTTCGAGTGGGCGCTTTCGCTTTTTCCCGCGCTGAAATCCAGGCTCAAGCAAACGGCCGGAACCCTTTCCGGAGGAGAGCAGCAGATGCTTGCCATGGGGAGGGCGCTCATGGCCGCTCCGGAGCTTCTCCTTTTGGATGAACCTTCCATGGGTCTTTCGCCCTTGCTTGTGGAGGAAGTCTTTTCGGTAATCGAGCGCATCCGTGAGATGGGAAAGACCATCCTCCTGGTAGAGCAGAATGCGGTGATGTCGTTGAGCATTGCAGACCAGGCCTATGTCCTGGAGTTGGGTGCCGTGGTCTTGTCAGGAACGGGCGAGAGTTTGTTGCATAATCCGGAGGTTGAGGCAGCTTATCTGGGCGTCTGATGATGGGGATGTTTTCTATAAATGAATTATGGCAAAAGGGTGGAGATAGCTTGGCGGGAGTATGGCTTCAGAATATGACCTGGGAAGAATTCAAGGAACGTATTCAAGAGACGAAGGTGGTGCTGGTGGTGGTTGGCAGCACCGAGCAACACGGGGCCCATCTGCCCCTGGGAACGGATACCATGGTAGCGATGGCTCTGGCGGAAGATGCTTCCGCTAAAACGGGGGCGGTTATTGCGCCGCCTTTGTGGTTTGGATGGAGCCCGCATCACATGGCATTGCCTGGTACTGTGACAATCCGGCCAGAGGTGCTTATTGAACTCCTTTACGACGTTCTGCAATCTTTGGCTGAACATGGATGCCGGAACTTTATAATAATCAATGGCCACAGAATCGTGAACATTCCCTGGATGCAGCTAGCCGCTGAGCGTGCTCAGCGTATTTTACAGGTGCGCGTCAACATCTTCGATCCGGCTTATATGTCCAAAGAGATCGTGGATAAGCTGGAATTCGGGCCGGTGGGTCATGCCGAGGAAATTGAGTCCTCGCATATGTGGTACTGCTTCCCTCAGCTGTACCATGAAGATAAAACACTGAATTGCCCCCCGGAGAGCATCGAATTGTATCATGTTGACCCCCGCGCCGCCGGGGATACCCTGTGTTATGTGCCATCCACCAAAGAGCGCATGCGGGAATCGGTGGAAGTATCCAGAGGCACGTCCGGGTCTCCGGTCCGATCTTCCAGGGAAAAAGGGAAGCTCTATCACGAGCATCTGGTTAAGAGGCTTACTCAAGTTATTCAAAGGTTTCAGGCATGAGCAGGAGGATCTAAATGAAAGCCATTTTAAAAGCTGAATCGGCTCCCGGTGCATTTCTCAGCGAGGTTGCAGTTCCGAAGCCTGGTCCGACAGATGTCCTGGTGAAAATAAAAGCAACCTCAATATGTGGTACGGATCACCACATCTACATCTGGAATGAATGGGCGCAGAGGCGGATCAAGCCTCCCAAAATCATGGGGCATGAGTTTGCCGGGGAAGTCGTGGAAGTGGGCTCGGCGGTTAGATCTGCGAAGGTGGGAGACTATGTATCGGCGGAGAGTCATATAGTATGTGGGCACTGTCCTCAGTGCCTAATGGGCGAAAAACCCGTGTGCCAGAATACAAGAATTCTTGGAGTGGATACCGATGGGTGTTTCGCCGAATACGCCGTCGTGCCGGAAGACAATCTGTGGCACAATGATTCGAGCATCCCAGCGGATATCGCTTCCATTCAAGAACCGCTGGGAAATGCGATTCATACGGTTCTGGCCGGGGAACCCAAGGGGAAAACCATGGCCATCTTTGGCTGCGGGCCGATAGGTTTGATGGCGATAGGAGTGGCCAAGGCCGCCGGAGCTTCCTTCGTTGCCGCCGTCGATGTCAACGAATACAGGCTGGATATCGCCGAAAAAATGAACGCCGATCTGGCAATCAATAGCAAAGACCGGGATCCCCTGGAAATGATCCTGGATTACACTCATGGTGTAGGGATGGATGCGGTTTTAGAGATGTCCGGAGCCCCTGCCGTATATGGTCAAATGTTCAAGGCGGTCAGAGCGGGGGGCAGGGTCACCCTTCTGGGGCTTCCCGCGAAACCTGTGCCGGTGAACTTTTCCGATGACGTGGTAATGAAAGGTGTTACCATCCAGGGTATTACAGGAAGGAAAGTATGGGATACCTGGTTGACGGGAAGGGAACTCCTTACCTCAGGAGCTCTTGACCTCAGTCCCGTGATCACCCATCACTTGGATTTAGAGGAGTATAAGCTGGGGATGGATCTGATGACATCGGGGAATTCCGGAAAGATTATTCTTTATCCAGGGGGGGCCAGGTAATGGCGAAGATTGATTTCTTGGCGAAAGAACTTGATCTTTTACGGGAACAGGGTCTTTTCAACACCATCCGGACCATAGACGGCCCACAGGGTGCGTGGTTTGTAGCCGACGGAAAAAGAGTCTTGAACCTTTGCTCCAACAACTATTTGGGTTTCGCCAATAGCCCGTTGCTCAAAAAAGCTGCAAAACAGGCCATAAATAAATATGGCGTGGGTTCTGGAGCGGTAAGGACCATAGCGGGAACCCAGACCATCCACCTGGAACTGGAGAAAAAGCTGGCCGAGTTTAAGCATGCGCCCGCCAGCATAGTCCTGCAGGGAGGGTTTAACGCCAATTTGGCGGTCATCCCCACGATTACCGGGGAAGGGGACCTGATTTTCTCGGACGAATTAAACCATGCCAGCATTATCGATGGTTGCAGGTTGTCCAAAGCCAGGGTTGTCAGATACCTTCATAATAATGCGGAAGATCTCCGGAAAAAGATTAAAGAAGAAATGAAAGATGCCCGGCGGATGTTGATCGTGACTGATGGCGTGTTCAGCATGAACGGCGATATAGCTCCTCTGCCAGACCTCGTGGAAGTGGCTGACGAATTCGGAGCCATGGTGATGGTGGATGATGCCCATGGCGAAGGAGTTCTGGGTGAGGGGGGAAGAGGCATCGTGAATCATTTTGGGCTTGAGGGCAAAGTGGAGATCGAAGTCGGCACGCTTTCAAAAGCTTTCGGAGTTGTGGGCGGCTATGTTACCGGTCCTCAAGTACTCATCGATTACCTGAAACAGCGTGGACGCCCCTTCCTTTTCAGCACCGGCCTTTCTCCGGCGGATGCTGCCGCGGCCGTTGCTGCCGTGGATGTCTTGCTCCAAGGAGACAAACTGGTAAAGAAATTGTGGGCTAACGCTGAGTATTTCCGGGGGGGGCTGAAAGCCGCGGGATTTGCCACAGGTGAAAGCCAAACGCCCATCATTCCGGTAATTTTGGGAGATGAGAAACTGGCTTCCGAATTCTCAAAGACCTTGTTTGCCGGGAGAATTTTTGCCCAGTCCATAGCTTACCCCACGGTTGAAAGGGGCAAAGCACGCATTCGCTGCATGATCTCCGCGGTTCACGAGAAAAAAGATCTGGATTTCGCCCTGGAAAAGTTCACTGAAGCCGGGAAACGGCTGGGGGTCCTGACGGCCGAGCGGTCTTCAGTCAACTCGGGAAATCGTCAAAATATTTGAAGAGAATTCATTACATTTCAAGATCCGGCCAATAGTTCATAGGCAGGAAAATACTCATAAACGGCGAAATATCTTATCAAAGTCTATGCGAACGTTTGCATTGCCGGGCAGTCCATGATTTCCAAAGAAGAAAGGAGCAGCATCAAGATGAAAAAGGCGATTGTTTTGTTTCTAGCTCTCTCTTTGCTGGTTGTTGCGGCCGCGCTGCCGGCGGCTGCTTCCCAGGCGGGCAAACTCCTGATCTGGGCGGACGCCGTGCGCACGCCGGTGTTAAAGACGGCGGCGGAATCTTTCACCAGGGAGTACAAGATTCCGGTGGACATCGTGGAGGTTCCGTTTGGAGACATTCGCGGGAAGCTGGCCACGGCCGGGCCCGCCGGCGAGGGTCCGGACATTGTCGTGGGACCCCACGACTGGCTGGGTGAGCTGGTGGCCAACGGGCTTATCGCGCCCATCGATCTGGGTTCCGAAAAGTCGAAGTTCGTCCCGGTGACCGTGGAGGCGTTCACCTACAACAACAAGCTCTATGGGCTGCCGTACGCCATGGAAGCGATTGCGCTCATCTACAACAAGAAGATGGTTCCCACCCCGCCAAAGACGTTCGAAGAGCTCATCGCCATGGCCAGGAAGTTGACGGATAAGAAACAGGGTACTTACGGGTACATGCTGCCGGGCGCGGATGCTTACCATTCCTATCCCATCATCAGCGCGTTTGGCGGTTATATCTTCGGGCGGGACGCCGGCGGCAACTTTAACCCGAAGGATGTCGGCCTCGACAGCCCGGGCGCGGTAAAGGGCGCCCGGTTCATCGAGAGGCTGATCAAGGAGGGCGTACAACCCAGGGGCGCGGACTACAACACCATGGCCAACCTGTTCAAGGAAGGCAAGCTTGGCATGATGATCACCGGCCCCTGGGAGATCGCCAACGCCAGGGCGGCCAGGATCAACTACGGCGTGGCCAGGATCCCGGCCATCGAAGGCAAGAAGCCCCGGCCGTTCGTCGGCGTGCAGGGCTTCATGGTCAGCGCGCACAGCAAGAATGTGGTGCTGGCCAACGAATTCCTGAAGGGCTTTGTGGCGACGAAAGACGTCATGCTGGCGCTCTACAAGCAAGATCCGCGCATTCCCGCCTACAAGCCGGCGCTGGAGGCCGTGGACGACAACCCCGACCTCAAGGCATTTGCGGCCAGCGCTTCGGACGGGCAGCCCATGCCGAGCATTCCGGAGATGAGCGCGGTCTGGGGCGCCTACAACGACAAGCTGAGCCTGATTCTCAACGGCGAGCAGACCCCGGACAAGGCGATGAAGGATCTGGCGGCACAGGTCCGCAAGGCGATTGAGGGCAAGAAATAATCGCCCGTAAGTCAGGAGGTGAAGGGGGGCCGATCCCCGGCCGCGGTCATTCAAGGCGATAGTCCAGGCATGGCGTCAACGGCTCCCGGCGGCCCCTCTCTGGATGTTCAGGTTTTCCGGACTACTCTTGAAAATAGCGGCGCTGGGGGTTTTTGACGCTCTGGCCGTCTGGGCGGCGGCCGGCCTCCTGGCCTGGCATAACTACGGGCTGGCCGCGGCCCTTTTGATCGGCGCCGCTCTTATAAATTACGCCGTCTTCAACCCCAAGGCGGTGCCGGCGCGCTATCTCTTGCCGGCGTTTATCGCCATGGCGGCGATGGTGGTTTACCCCATCCTCTACACCATGTTCATCTCCTTCACCAATTACGGCACCGGGCACATCCTCAGCCAGGAGGGCGCTGTCGACCAATTCACAAACGCCTACTACGCCCCGCCCGAAGCGAAAGAGTACCCATTCCATGCCTACGGAAACGACGCCGGCGACCTGCGATTCCTCCTCATTACCGCCAGGGATCAGGGGCTGCTGACCCGGGGCGGCGGGGCCACGGCGCTTGAGGAGGTCTCGTTGAGCGCTCCGGGCTTCAAGGACGAGGACGGGGACGGCGTCCCCGACGCCATCGGCGGCTACGCAAGGTTGTCGCGGCTCAAGCTGATCAGCAAGCTTTCCGATCTGCAGGAGACGACTCTTTCGTACGGCGAATCGGTCTTCCGGTTGAAGGATCTGGAAAAGTTCGCCGAGGTCAGGAAGCGGTACGATTACCATCCCAAAAGCGAGGTCTTGACCGATCTGGTGACCGGGAAGACCTATGTTCCGGTAAAAGGGACCTTCACCGCCGCCGATGGCACGAAGCTGGATCCCGGGTTCCAGAACGCGGTGGGCTGGGACAACTACCTGGCGTTTTTCACCGATGACCGCGTTTCAGGGCCGTTTTTGCGCGTCTTTATCTGGACTTTTGAATGGGCGTTTCTGAGCGTCTTTATGACCTTCGGCCTCGGCCTGAGTCTGGCGCTCATGCTCAATGATTCCAGGCTGCGCCTGCGGAAGTTCTACCGCATGCTCCTCATCATTCCGTATGCCTTTCCGGGATTCATCTCCGCCCTGATCTGGGCCGGTTTCTTCAACACCGAGGTGGGGATTGTAAACAGGATCCTGGGCGCGGCGATGAGCGTCACCATCCCCTGGTTTCAGGATCCGTTCTGGGCCAGGGTGGCGGTGCTGGTGGTCAACCTCTGGCTGGGCTTCCCCTATATGATGATCATCGCGCTGGGCGCCTTGCAGAGCATCCCCGGCGAAATGTACGAGGCGGCGGTGGTGGACGGCGCGAACGGCTGGCACCGTTTCTGGCGCATCACGCTGCCGAATCTGATGATCGCCGTGGCGCCGCTTCTGGTGGGCTCCTTCGCCTTCAACTTCAACAACTTCAACGTGATCTACCTGGTCACAAAGGGTCTCCCGGCGATCGTGGGGGCTCAGACCCCGGCGGGGGCCACGGATATCCTTATTTCGTACACGTACCGGCTGGCCTTTGAGGGAGGGCGGGGCACCCAGTACGGCCTGGCGTCGGCGGTTTCCATCATAATTTTCATCATCACGGCGACGATCAGCCTGATCAACTTCAAGCTCACCGGGGCGGTGGAGGAGATGAGTGAAAATGTATAGCAAAACGACCTTCGCGGGCAACGCCGCCCGCCATCTGCTCATCTGGGCGGCTATCGCCTTCGCGCTCTTCCCGGTGCTCTGGATCTTTTCGGCCTCGCTGAGCCCGTCCAACACGCTGATCGGCCAGTCGCTGATCCCCGGGAATATGAGCTGGGTCCATTACCGGGATCTCTTCCGTTCCCCGGAGTTGCCGTTTGGCCGCTGGATCTGGAACAGCGTGCGCATCTCCACGGTGACGGCGCTATTGACCGTATTTTTGACGGCGCTGGCGGCCTACTCCTTCTCCCGCTTCCGGTTCAAGGGAAGACGGATGGGGCTCTTCACGATCCTGATCGTGCAGATCTTCCCGCAGATGCTGGCCATGGTGGCGATCTACCTGCTCCTTCTGGGGCTGGGCAAGGTGGCGCCCTGGATCGGGTTGAACAGCTATCTCGGGCTGGTTCTGGTTTACCTGGGCGGGGCGATGGGCTTCAACACCTGGCTTGTCAAGGGCTTCTTCGACACGATCCCGCGCTCCCTGGATGAGTCGGCCATGATGGACGGCGCCAGCCATTTTCAGAGCTTCTGGCGGATCGTGGTCCCGCTGGCGCGCCCGATTCTGGCGGTGATCTTCATCCTGCAGTTCATCGCCACCTATTCGGATTTCCTGCTGGCCAGCGTGCTTTTGAGCGACGCCCACACTTACACGTTTGCGGTGGGCTTGAAGTTTTTCATCACCGACCAGTACGCGGCCAGGTGGGGAACCTTCGCGGCGGCTTCGGTGCTCGGGGCGCTGCCGATTGTGGTGGTTTTCCTGCTCCTGCAGGAGCAGTTCGTCTCGGGGTTGACGCGCGGGGCGGTCAAAGGCTGAAAAGAAGAGCCGTGCATCGCCCCTGCCGGGATTTCAGGTTAGTCTGCGCGGCAAAGCCTGGTCATGCGTTGAAAAATTTTGGTCAACATGGGAGGAGTTTCTGATTCCGGCGCGAAGTATAAATGCATGTAATTGGAAAAACGATTCACCATACATGAACCTGATTGTAGGATAATCAATGATCATTAGCCGGTGAAACGAAGCGTATACATCTGTGTAATAAGTTTGTTTGAGGTGAAATGGGCAGCGAGGGGCAGGGCAAATGTCAACAATAAAAGACGTGGCGAAAAAAGCAAGAGTAGCGCCGAGCACGGTATCGTATGTTCTGACAAATAGCAAGAAGATCACGGAAGAAACTCGCCAGCGGGTGATCAGGGCGGTGAAAGAACTGAATTATGTTCCCAACGGCGTCGCCCGGAGCATGAAAAGCCGGAACACGTATCTGATCGGTCTGCTTTTGTCCGATGTTGCGCATCACCTCTCGTTTGCCATCGCCAAAGGCGTGGACGAGGTGGCGTTCAAGGCCAACTACAACGTGATCTTTTGTAACACCCATAATGAGTCGGAGAGGGAAAGTCAATACATTCGACTCCTTGAAGAACGTCAGGTGCAGGGGATCATTGTGGCGAGCCGTCGGACAGAGGAACTGACCCATACCTACCTGAAATCAAGGCAAATTCCCATCGTCTACGCTAATCGTTACGAACCGGGAGAGTCGGTAAGTTGCGTGCTTGTGGATAACGAAGCCGGAGGCTATGCCGCCACAAAACATCTTGTGGATTTGGGTCACCGGAAGATCGGTTTCATCTCGGGACCGTCGGGGCGATCATCCAGTCGTGATCGGCAAAGAGGATACGAGCAGGCTCTGCATGAAGCAAGGATCCCGGTTGACCGGGAACTGATCCGGCTGGGGGAGTACTCGGTGGAGAGCGGTTACAAAGCCATGCAGCAATTGCTGGAATTGCGACCCACGGCGGTATTTGCCGCCAACGACAATATGGCCATCGGCGCGGTCAATTGTATTGTTGAGTCCGGCTGGCGGGTGCCGGAAGACATCTCGGTGGTTGGCTATGACAATAGCATCCAATCTACTTTTGTCCACCCGGCGTTGACCACCGTGGATGTTCCCTTGCCGCAGGTGGGTGAAGTGGCGGCCAGGATATTGTTGGATGAGATTTCTGGCAGGAGTGCCACACCGCAGAGTATCAGAGTCAAGTGCAACTTAATAGTGCGTGGTTCTTCGGGCCCGGTCTCACAGTCCAAAGGTTGAGCAAACGTTCTAAAATAACAAACGAAAATGGAGGGAGAGCAGCAATGTTGGGACGGATTCGACACAGGTCAGGGGTTTGCGCGGTATGGTGGCTGGCGGGCATGGCGCTGCTATTGGCGTTGGCCGGTGGCGCCGGAAGCGTGTCAGCGGCTGCCAAAGATGAAGTGACTGTTTGGTGGGATTATGATGCCACCATGGTGCAAGAACTTCCCAAGTTTGTAAACGACTTCAAGTCCAAGAACCCGGACCTTGACGCCAAGATCGTCTTTCTGCCGCATGAGGGGTATGAAAAGAAGATGTTTGCCGGTTTTGCGGGCCGGACGGCGGGAGATGTGGTGGATGCCTTCGGCAACAACTTTGCCATGCTGTACGATCTGGGTGGCATCATTCCTCTCGACAAGTATGTGGAAAGATGGCCGGATAAGGCGAATTTCTCGCGGGAATTGTTGAAGGCCAAGACTTACGATGGCCATTTGCTGGCGATTCCATTCAACCTGAATGCCACCGGGTTGTACATTCGCCGGGACTGGTTGAAGAAGCTCGGGCTTACGCCGCCAAAGACCTGGGATGAATACTACAAAGTAGCTTACGCCTTTACCCATGACGATCCTGATGGCAACGGCCGCGACGATACATATGGCTTGAATTTCCGACCGCCGGCGGCCAGAGTCGTTCTTCCCTGGGTTTTCCAGCAAGGGGGAGACTTTATTGCCCGCGATGGGAAGCGCTGGATTGCTCCGTTTGATTCTGAAGCGCATGTGAAGGCGGTGGAATTTCTCAAAAAACTCTGGGACGCCAAATTGATCCGGCCGGAGTCGTTAACCGACAGCAAGGATGATTTCTATGCGGCTTTTATGTCCGGTCAAAGCGGAAGCTGTTTCTATCCGGACTACACCCTGCAACGGTTTAAAGGTGCTTTGGGCGATAAACTCATGACCCTGGAGCCGCTGGTTGGAAAGCAGCGGGCGACGCTGGTGCAGACCAACGATGTGGTGATCAACGCGGCCAGCAAAGACCCGGATGCCGCCTGGCGGTATATTCAGTGGTTCGTGAGCAAGGATACGACCTTAAATGCCATTTTTGGATTTGAACGCGACTACACGCGGCGCGGGTTCAATTTTGCCCCACGGACGGATATCGATTATGCCGGGTTGCGGAACGATCCGCTTCTGGCGCCGTTTCAGGAAGTGTCTTTGCACTATGGCCATTTCATGCCGGTGCATCCGAAGTGGAATCTGGCCTGGGAGGAATATGCCGGCGCGGTGACCGACATCTTGCTTGGCAAGGTAGGTGTGCGTGAGGGGCTGAAGCGAGCCGCGGAAGAGGCCACCAAGGAACTGAACAGCTAGTCGACCTCCAGCGCGCGGGAAACAGGAGGAGTATTGCGGTGTTGAGGAGTGGCATGGCCATGGTCTTATCGCAACGGTTACAGACGCTGGGCGCCGAAATCTATAAACAGCGGATGCGCTATCTATTCTTGCTGCCGGCCCTGACGGTATTCACGCTGTTCAAGTTTTACCCAATGTACAGGGCCATTGTTTTCAGCGTGAGCAAATATTCGTTTGCCGGGATAAAATTCGTGGGCTTGACCCACTATCAGCGATTGTTAACCGACCCGGACTTTGGGCGCGCCCTCCTCAACACTTTTGAACTGGCTTTGCTCAGCATTGTCATGGGATTTTGGACGCCGATCCTGTTGGCGCTGCTATTGCACGAAGTGGCATTTAAGAACGCTTTTCGCACCGTTTACTATATACCCCATCTGTTTTCGTGGGTGGTGATCGGAGGCATCTGGTTGTGGCTGCTGTCACCGAATGGGCTGATAAATTCCGCCCTCGGGCTGGTTGGAATCAAAGGGGTATACTGGCTGACGTCGGCCTTCTGGATCAAGCCGGTTTTGGTGGTGATGGGCATCTGGCACGGGGTGGGATATAGCGCGCTTCTTTATCTGGCGTCCTTGCAAAGCATCGATCCGCAGATCTATGAGGCGGCGAAGATCGACGGGGCGACGAAATTACAACAGGCCATGCGCATCACCTTGCCGCTCATCACTCCTACCGTTGTGGTGGTCTTTATCCTGAATATGATTAAGAATCTGCAGAGTTTCGACCAGATCTATATCATGTCCGGCGGTGGCAGCGGCGGTTTGGGCGGAGAGGTCAAACGGGCCTCCGATGTGGTCATGACCTATGCGTATGATAAAGGCATCGGGTTGGGGCGGCTGGATTACGCTTCGGCTATTTCTCTGGTGCTCTTTGTGATCATCCTGATCTTGACCCTGGCCAATATGAAGATGACAAAGTACGATGAGGGCCGCCGCTTTTAATTTAATGCGCCGGGGGCCGCGAGGAGGGTGATATGGTGGTGCGGGCGGTTAGAAGGATCATGCGAATTCCGGGGATGCGAAGCGAGAATTTGGCGTACATCTCCGGCGGCGCGCGAAAACAGCTGACCCCGGGAAGAGTGGCAGTTTTTCTGATAATAACTATCGGGGCAATTGCCATGGTAGTGCCGTTTCTCTGGGCTTTTACCATCTCCCTCAAATCAATGTCGGAGGTGTACCGGAGCGTTGGGCGTCAGTTTATACCTGATTCATGGCACTGGGAAAATTATCTTCTCGCCTGGCGGAGTGCGCACCTGTTGCGGGCCTTTATGAATTCGCTCTTTGTCACCACGGTCAGCACCGCGGGTGAGGTGCTGATCTGTGCACTGGCGGCATACGCTCTGGCGCGGACGCATTTTCCGGGATCGCGGTTCTTCATGGTGGCGTTCTTATCGACGCTGATGATTAGCTTTCAGGTCATCGCCATCCCCACCTATATCGTACTCAGGGATTTGCGGCTGCTGGATACTTACGGGGGCCTTATTTTTCCTGGTTTGGCGAACGGGTTCTTCATTTTTCTGCTAAAAAACTACTTTGAAGAAATACCGCACGAACTGGAAGAGGCGGCGACGATGGATGGGTCTTCTTTTGTGGGGACGTTCTTCAGGATTATCATGCCGCTTTCGGCGCCTGCCCTGGCGACAATTGTCATCTTTAGCTTTGTCGGTCATTGGAATGCTTTTATGTTGCCGTTGCTGGTGATCAACGACCCGAAGCGAGCCACGTTGCAATATGCCTTGCAATTGTACATGATGGGGGGGACGAGCGACACCGGCAATCTGCCGCCGCTGAATGAACAGATGGCCGCCGTCATCATTACCATGGCACCGATTTTGATCCTGTTCTTTACCTTGCAGAGATATTTCATGAAAGGGTTAACGTTGGGGGCGCTGAAACAATGATATTTCGTAATTCGGAACGAACCAAATTGGATCTGGGGGGATGGTGGGAATTCAAGCCTGGCGATATAAATGCAGGCGAGTGGCTGCCCATCGCGGTGCCAGGAACCTGGAACACATCCTATCCGGAGCTGATGTACCACGAGGGGGAAGGGTGGTACCGGCATGTTTTTCGGGTGCGGGAGAGATTGGTCAAAGCGTTGCACGCCTCCAATGCCAGGCTGATCTTTGAAGGCGTTAATTATGAAACGCAGGTGTGGTTAAACGGGAAGCACCTGGGCGGTCATGAGGGGGGGTTCACCCCCTTTGCGCTGCCGTGCGCGGAGGCATTGCAGGAAGAAAATACTTTGCTGGTGCGGGTGGACAATCGCCGGACGGCCGACCGCGTGCCGCACTGGGATTATGATTGGTTTAACTACGGTGGGATTTATCGTCCGGTCTGGCTGGAGATTGGCGGGTCTGTTCAGGTGGAAAGCCTTGCGGTGGAGACGGTCCGGCTGGAAGGCGGCGCCTGGCAATTGAAGACCGGCTTGCAAGTGCGGCATTACGGGGGACCGAACATTGCGCATGTCCGGGTCCGTCTTTTTAAGGATGGCCAGGAGGTGTCAACGGAAAACGTTGCACGGGATAAGGCCGTGGAGCTGTCTCCTGGTGGCACAACGGCCGTGAGAATGATCTTGCCGGTGGACGGCATTCGGCCGTGGTCCCCGGAAACGCCGGAACTTTACACCCTGGCGGTTGAAGTATCGGCCAGGGAAGCCGGGAGAGCGGAGGCGGCTGGCGGCGCCGGTGAAGGCCGGAAGCTGAACGCCGGTCTGGTGTTGGACAGGATTTATTGTGAAATTGGTTTCCGCGAGTTTGTGATTCGCGATGGGCGTTTTTGGCTCAATGGCGAGGAATTTCGCTTCCGCGGGGTGGGAAAACACGATGAATACGCGGCCCTCGGGCGGGCGGTGCCGCTCAGCGTCTATCTGCGGGATTTTGTATTGATGAAGCAGGCCAATGTCAATGCCTTCCGAACCAGTCACTACGCGCCATCCATGGATGCCATTGAACTGGCGGACAAAATGGGGTTGGCGGTCATTCTCGAGGGGGCGTCGTTTTTTCACACCGGATTTGCGCGGGATGAGCACTATGCGGGTTTCAACAATCGAACGGCGGTGGAATCCGGAAAACGTCAGATGGCGGAAGCGATTGCCACATTTCGCAACCACCCGTCGGTATTGATGTGGAGTTTTGGAAATGAGATGGGAACCGATTCAGAAGAATCGCGCCCCTTTATTCTGGAACTTTACGACCTTGTCAAGGGTCTTGACCCCACCAGGCCCGCCGGTTATAGCGGAATATCAGTGTATCCGGCCGCGCCGGCGGTGCACGACCGGGCGTGCGACATGGTGGACTACGTGGATGTCCATCTTTATGGCGGCTGGTATGAGGAAGAGACCTACGGCACCATCCAGCAGTGCGGTCAAGTACTGGATATCCTGCACCGGATGTTTCCGGACAAACCCATCATTATTGGAGAATTCGGCGCCGAAGGGCTGGCTGGATATCGCAGTTTGGAAAAAGCCAGATGGAGCGAAGATTACCAGAGCGACTTTATTAACGCTGCCCTGGACGAATACTTGCGGCGCGACTTTGTTTACGGGACGTTCCTGTGGAATTTCTGCGATTTCAGGACGCCAAGGCACCGGGCTTTACGACGGGCCAGGGAGTTTAACAACAAGGGGATGCTGGACTCGGCCCGAAATCCCAAGCTGGCCTATCTGGTGATCAAGGAACGTTATGGGCGGCAGATCCAGGTCGCGAACGCGAGCAAGGAATCGCGGGCAAGGAATAAAGAGGGGATGCCGTCATGCTGATTTTCGGAGGGCGGCAAGGAGCGAAGAAAGGTGGCGAAGCAGTGTTGGGACGCGTGCGAATGCTGGTGCGAATACTGATGCTACTGGTTCCGGCGATGGTGTCGCTGCACGGCGCCGGTCTGCTCGCCGGAGTCGGCATAGCCAGGGCGGCATATGCCACGGACGCTCCGGTCATCGTGGATGTGCGCACGGACCAGGTGACTTATCAGACTTTAACGCCGGCCGTTACCGTGTCCGTGATCTATAAACGCCTGGGAGCCGCCCGCGATATTGCCATTTCCCTGGTGGAACCGGTATACGACAGGATCCTGGCGACAAAAGTGGTACAGCCGACGCGTGATTATGGGACTGTATCAGCCACGTTTTCGGTTGCTGCTCCGCACATGCAAGGGCTGGCGGCTGTCGGAACGATTCGCGATGAAGAAGGAAAACCATGGGTGACGATGGCGCGTCCCTTTGTGGTGACCGATGACATCCGGCGAAATTTCTATTGGGGCGAGCCGAGCCGGGCGCCCGAGACGGATTGGCCGATCACGCCGCGTGATGCCGTTGAAGCGCGGTATCAGGCGTTCCGCAACGTATTGGAGTTCCAGTTTAGCGAGTTTCGCGGGCATTATACGCCCTGGGAGGAGCGCGGCCCATTTTGGTGGTACAGCAACGAAAAGGGCTATGAAAAAGGAATGATGAGTGAAAAGAATATCCAGGAAATCTGCGATTATGCCAACTCGCTCGGAATCATGCCTCAGGGCTGGTTTGATCCCTGGGGCTATCTGGCCAAGCCCGTTGGCTATCAGGGAAGGCCATTTATAAGTGAAGACAACCCCTGGGTCAATGAAGACCCGAAGGCCTATCGCGGCGGGGACATGGCGATGAGCCTGAAGTGGGATATGGACCGGCCGTTATCGGAAAAAGAGCAGAAAACGATGGCTTCGAACACCCACGGCGCGCGGAGCTGGTTTGATTATCTTTTGAAAGAGTATACCCTGGCCATCCAGCACTTTGGTTTTGGCGCCATGTGGTTTGACAACTGGCAGGACGGAAGAGCGATAAACATGGCGGAAGGCGATGGGAAGTACACCAAATACAGGTTTGTGGAAAGACTCCTGCCCGCCATTAAAAAAGAACTGGGGCGGCCTGGTTTTATCATCATGGCCAATGCCGGGAAAAACTCGCTCCTGCAGCCGGAAGACGCTCCCGCCGGCCGACTTGTCGATCTCTTCTGGCATGAATTTGTCGAGCCGCGGAATCTGGCGGATATGTTGAGTTTGCTGCGCATGAAGGTAACGGATCAGGAAAAAGAGTGGGGTTACCGGTTCTTGTCCTACATCGCCTTTACTTACGAAGTGAATTCGGCGACGGATGACGACCCGGTTGCCGACGAGATTATCTTTAACCCGGCCTATGCCTACGTCTACCGGCAGCAGCTCTTTGAGATTCATGCCTTGAGCCCGGATATCGTCGGTGGACGACTGGGGCGTGGGCAGGGCCGGTATGATCTGGAGAGGCTGTATGCGCTGGCGAAGATGAATGTCGGCGCCGCGGCGCGGGCCTGGGCCGAACACCGTAAGACGTGGGCTTTTGAGACACAATTTGCACATTTGCTGAATTCGGCGGATATCGAGGGGAGAAGCGGCGAAGATGTCGTATCGCTGGCGGGGGCCAGGGTTTCGTATGACGACCTGCCCAAAGCCGACACCGTGCATGTCCGCGCGAATGTGGAACCGGAGAAACACAGGTATCTGGTGCACTTCTTCAACTATGTCGGTTCCGAGACGACAGTGCAGTCATTACGGCCCGAGCCCAAACCGGTTGAGGTGACGGCGACGGTCAAGGTTGATGGGGATGCGTCCGGGTACAAAGTTTACCTGGTCTCTCCGGATCATGATCGGTATTTGGCGGTTGATACGCCGGCGGTCTCGGCTCACCATGGCGAAGTTACCTTTAAGGCGCCGTTGCGGTACTATACGCTGGCGGTAATAGAGCCGGCCAAGATGTCGGAACGCCGGGACGTCAGGGCGTTTGCGCGGTAAATCCGGGAGATGCGGGGGGAAATGATGATGGGGCGGCTGTACCTGGTGACTTGCTGGCATGCCAACTTGCAGTATTCATCCATACCGTTTGCGGAATTTTCCGAGGTGATAGAGCGCTGCTACTGGCCAACCCTGGAGTTGCTGGATGATCTCCCCATCCGCCTTGGCCTGGAGTTTCCAGGCTATACGCTGCGCGAAATTGCCCGGATTGATCCGGAATTCATCACGGCTTTACGCCGCCTGGCGGCCAGCGGCAAATGTGAGGTTGTCGGCTCCGGCCATTCGCAAAACATTTTTCCGCTCATCCCCGCGGAAGTAAATGCGGCCAATCTTGCCGCGGGAAATGATGATTACCTGAAAATCCTCGGGTTTCAGCCAGTGACCGCCTTTGTCAACGAGCAGACCTATTCCGATGGCTTGCCGCGGCTATACGCCGAGGCTGGGTACCGAAACCTGGTCATGGAGTGGGAGGCCGCCGCGGCGCACCATGATTATCCCGAACAATGGGGGTACGGTCCGCAATTTGTCCGCGGGACCGGGGATGCGCGGCTGAATATTGTTTGGAACAGCATGGTCTGGTCGGAACGCTTCAAGGCATATTTGCGCGGAGAGCTTTCCCTGGACGAATATGCGCGTTTGCTGCTGGCCGAACAGATTGACTCTGATCCGGCCAATGGCGACAAGGCGTTAATGCTGTACGGCAACGACTGGGAACTCATTAACTACAATCCCGCGGCGGGGTATAAGCGGCATGATCATTTTGCCCGGCTGAGGAATCTGGTGGAAGAGTTGATGAGGCATGAGGAGGTCTGCTTTGCTACCCCGTCTGAGGTTGTGAGCAGGATCCCGCCACGGCACGAAATGACCCCTGGTTCCGCCGAGTATCCGCTTTTGTGCTGGAACCCGGATGAATATAACGTGGTGCGCTGGGCGGTAAGCGGGCGCGACGACGTAAAATTGAACACGGAGTCGTACCGGCTCTATAAAATGTTCAAACGCTGGCAGGCGATCCGAAATTGGGTCGTTAAAGAGGGGGCGGGCGGCGGCCGGGCTTTTTCGCCAGACGACGAGGTTGATGCGGCGGAGACGAAGGGTGTTGGCGCGACGGATGCCGAAATATTACGGCAATTAAATCTGGCATGGAGCAGTGACTACCGGACCCGGACGACGGATGAAAAGCTCCAGGATTGCCGCCGGCAGATCGGGGCTTTGGATGCGCGGTTGCGGCAGGAGCTGGATAAATGGCGGAGGAAGCTGTTAATTTCCGAAGCCGGGGCGCATTTTGCCATCTTTAACCCCCACGCGGAGGCCTGGGCGGGCGGACCTTTTGAGGTAAACCTGCGCTTTCAACCGGGAGAACTGCGTTTTGGGACGGCGCCCGACAGGGGAAGCGCGGTTCCCGGTTCGCTCAGGGTGCTTCTTGACGGCGCACCGGTGGACTGGCAGCCGGAGAAGGCGGAGTATTATCGTGACGGGAGCCTGCGTTATCTCCGGGCGCTCCTGGATGCCAGGATTCCGCCGGGGCGCGTGGTCAACGGCCGGGTTCAGATTGCTCAAAAAACCACGGTCCCGGGTCTGCTTGCCGAGCCGGTCGCGGGGGGACAGGCCGCGGTCTCGAGGCTGAGCCTCGCGGAGGGAACGGCGCGAGAAATAGCGACACCCGCCGTTGGTTTGCGATTTTCAACCGATATGGCGGGTGGTGTGGAGTCCCTGGCCTTCAATTTGAGGGTGGGAGAGGGAGAAGAGGTAGCCCCATTCCGCGAGGCGATGTGGAAAGCGGCGGGGCCGGGAAGCTTCGGGTTTGTCTTCAGGGAGGCATCCGGCCGCGCGGAAACCGATGCCGAGGCGCGGACGAGCGAAATCCCCGTGGAGGCGGCCGGCTCTGAACTGGCAATGGGTGCGGCCGGGTTGGGCATGCCAATTCGCATGCCGGTCTCTTTTCGCCAGGAATTCTCTTTTGGCGTGCTGGAGAAGACTTATTACGCCTATACCCGTTTACCCCGTCTCGATGTGGCATATCATTTCAACCTGAATTTAGTTGAAGCGGACATCTTCCGCATTGCCGGGCCGGTTGTGGATGCCGGCGCCTTTCGGCGGAAATCCCTGACGTTGTATACCGTTAATGGCGGCTACGATCTCGAGCGTTACGGTCTGTCCGGGAAGAGGGTGTGCCAGGACGAAGCCGTGAACCAAATGGTGACCGCGCCCCATTGTTTTGGAGCCACGGAAGGCTGGGTGGCAATTGACGATGGCGAAAAAGGCCTGTTAATCGTTACGGACCTCTCGGAAACATATAGTGTGCCGTTGATACGATACGAAGAGAATGGGGACGGTTATCTCCTCAAGATCTGGCATTCACTGGGTGAATCTGATATCACGGGGCGAACTACCTGGCGCGGCCATTCAACGGTGCGGTTCAGCATTATCGGGTATCAGGCGCCGGAGGACGGATTGCACCGGGCCATCCAGATGGCGCGGCATATTTCCGCGGGGATGTTGGTTGGATAACTCCCGCCGGCTGGCGGGGCCGCGTCCACACGGGCCAACCTCATGCCATCCTTATGCCATTCCCATGTTACCGCCGTGCCACATCCGCACTGATAGCGACCCCCAAAGACCGGTCACAGGCTCGCCTGGTAGTTTCCACCAAATTTGCTCTTGACTGTATTTAACAGGCATGGTACAATGAATGCGTTGGTAAAACGTTACACTATATTCCGCTACGTAATACCGATATGGCCGCAAAGTAAGTACATATATTACGAATGTATCGTTACACTTCCGAGTCGGGGGCTGGCAGTATTGGAACCCAACGAGAATGTGAGGGATCATGCCGGAGGTGGTAGGGGGAAAGGTTTTCGGTGCAGCCGATGGAAAGAACGGTCAAGTAAAGTGGACAGCGTATTCGCTACTAACGTACCCATTCGTGAGGAGGGATAGCCATGTGCGGAACACACCCGGTTTGGAAAAAGCTTATGTTGATGGGCATCATGTGGATGTTGATGCAGCTGCTTTCTCTTGTCCCGGCCCAAGCTAAAACCATCCAGTTTTGGACGATGAATACGCAACCCCAACAGATAGAGGCGTTCAAGCAGTTACTGGCACAGTTTGAACAGCAGAACCCCGATATTAAGGTTGAGGTACAACAGGTGCCCTGGAACGGGTACAAGGAAAAGTTTCTTACAGCATTCCAGGGCGGCAGTCCGCCTGATGTGTCCCAGATGGGTACAACCAAAATGGCTTTCTTCGCTGGAATCGGAGCGTTATTGCCGTTGGATGACCTGGTACATGGTAGTGGACTTAGGGACAAAATGTTTACCAACACGTGGGATGCCTGTACTTACGATAAGAGAGTTTATGGAGTTCCCTGGATAGTGGATACCAGAATAGTTGTTTATCGCAAGGACTGGTTCCAGGAACTGGGATTACCGTTGCCGACCGACGGGTGGACGTGGGATGATTTTCTTCGGGCGGCACAAAAGATAAATGGCAATGGGCGTTTCGGGTTTGCCGGCCCCATGTCTCTGGATAACCGGGTCTTGCACAATTTTAGCATGCTGTTAGGGCAAAACGGCGGTCACTTTCTCGATAAGACCGGGAAGAAAGCCATCTTTAACAGTCCCGCCGGTATAGAGGCGCTGGAGTTTTATACAGGGCTTCTTACGAAGCACCATGTCGCGCCTCCTGGGGTCATCAATTACTCGCGTACCGATGAAATCAAATTGTTTGCGGCCGGGAAGGTCGGAATGTCGTGGCAGTCGCCTAACGACATCATGAGTATCATCGTTCAGGCCCCGGATCTCAAAGATAAACTGGGCTTCGTGGTCACGCCCATGAAGAAGCAGAAGGCGGGATTCCTGGGCGGTAGTGACCTCGTTATTTGGAAAAGTCCTCATACTGACGTCGAGGCGGCGGCGAAACTCATCGCCTTCCTGGCATCCCATGAAGGTCAAACAAAGTATTGCAGCGAGGCACAATTTCTGCCGGCACGAAAAGACGCTTATGACGACCCGCTCTTCAGCAGCGATATCTACAGGGTTTGTACCCAGGAACTCCAATATGCCCGGGATTTCCCCAATATCATACAATGGTCGCAAATCGAGGATCTGATCAAAGTGGCCGTCAACAAGACAGCTGCACGCATCACAAGTGCCAAGCAGGCTCTGGACGAGGCTGTGAGATCAGCTGATGAAGCCCTTCAACGGTAGGAGTGAAACCAAAGTCCAGTGAGAAAGCAGGTACCCAAGCCCCAAGATCCCCCATGACGCTTCAGACGGCATAGGAGGTGCAGCTTTGTGGTTGGTCCACGAGCAAGTATAGGCAATGATGGCATAGTGGCAGTACGCCGGGCCCAGATGTGGCATAAGCATCGCACTGCTTATTTGTTTGTGGCGCCCGCATTGATATGCATCTTCGGTATTGTCTATTACCCTCTGCTCCGTGCCATTACGTTAAGCTTCTACGCGCCGGAGACCTATGGATCATTAAAACTGACTTTCGCCGGCATAAGCAACTATGTAAGGCTATTTGGAAACGCGGACTTTCGCAGCAGCGTCGGAGTGTCTCTGATCTGGATCTTCGCTTCACTAGCCGGCGAGCTGACGCTGGGGCTGATTTATGCACTGGTCTTGAACAAGAGTTTTCGGGGGCGTGGCTTGATTCGAGGGCTGGTTCTTACAGCCTGGGTGATGCCGGACGTTGTTGGTGCTGTAGCGTGGCGATGGATACTGGATGATCAGTTCGGACCATTGAATTCCATTCTCGAAAAGATGGGTTTTGCAGCGGCTGGCTTTCCCTGGCTCGGGGATCCCCGCACCGCGCTAATGGCAGCCATTTTCGTCAATATCTGGAAAGGCTTTGGATTCGTCATGATAATTCTTCTGGCTTCATTGCAGGGAATCCGGAAAGAGCTGCACGAAGCAGCGGCGATAGATGGTGCGCGGAGCTGGCAGCAATTTCGTTATATTACCTTGCCACAGCTTAAACCGGCCATCTCGGTCAGCGTAATCTTGCGAGTGCTTCATTTTTTACAGCAGTTCGCGCTGCTGCAGGTACTCACTGGAGGAGGACCAGGACAAAAGACCACAACGCTGGCAATCCTGACCTACATGTACGGGTTCAAGTGGGGCGATTTGACAAGTGCCGCAACAGTCGGCGTTGTTATTTTGGCACTGTCTGCGCTGTTAATTGTCGGTTATCTAAGCACAGTCGGTCGAAGCGAGGTGGAGAACGGTTTATGAACCCAGGTTCTCGGAGAAAACGGATAAAGAAACACCTGCGGGGAATTGCATTCACAGGTCTGGTAGTCTTGTTGGTCGGGTTCGCCGTTTTTCCGCTGGTATCTGTAATCGCTATCTCGGTGACTCCGTCAAACGAAATTGCCATGACGTCGCTTCTTCCACGCCACATGTCGTTTGGGGCGTACACCGGGGTCTTATCCGGTTCGTTTGTACGCGCGGTCGTCAATACAATTGTCGTCTCCGCCATAGCGACGCTGGCTGGCGTGATAGTTGCATCGGTTGGTGGATATGCTTTCGCGCGCTTCACATTTCCGGGACGTAAGATCTTTTTGCTCGTTGCCTTGGTGGCGCGCATGATCCCGGCAATACTGATGATCCTGCCCCTCTATCTGATCATCAGGACGCTTGGTCTGCTCAACACCTATTATGGGCTGATCCTGGTATACGTGACCATTACGCTGCCTTTAGCCGTATGGCTGGTGACAAGCTTTTTCCGCGGCATCCCGAAGGAGATCGAGGAAGCGGCCATCATGGATGGATGTTCCGCGTGGGGAGTATTCACGAGGGTGATCGTGCCGTTGTCATTGCCTGGCATCAGTGCCATCGCCCTATTCGTTTTTCTCGGGGCGTGGAACGATTTCCTCTTTGCCTTGACACTGACTACAACGGACAAAATGTACACCATTCAAGTGGCCCTGAGCTTGTTTATCACGGAGGGGACCGTTAACTGGAATTATATGATGGCGGCGGCAGTCATCTCGACTCTCCCCGTGGCCGGTCTGTACATCGTGCTCCAGCGGTTTTTGATCCAGGGGCTGACTGCCGGGGCTGTTAAAGCATAACTGAAAGGAGGTATGCACTGGGCAGATTCATCGAAGGTGGGTTGAGATCACGGCAGATATGAAACGAGAGACATGGAATTATGAGGAGGCGCGAATGATGACGAAGAGACTGGTTCGAATCCTGGGGGTGTTGGGGATAGTGGCGTTGGTTTGGTCCGGCCTGGCGGCGAGCGCATTCGCGGCGACGACGCTGAGCTTCTGGTTGAGGGGCAATGAACAGATGCTCAAGGCCTACCAGTATCTGGCGGACGAATACCAGAAGGTCAGCGGGGTGCGCGTGAAACCGGAGCTTTTTCCCGAGGTGGAAGATAAGCTTCTCACGGCCATGATTGGCCATCAGGGCCCCGACCTGTGGGTGGCCGGCGTCATTACCACGGGCAGGTGGGCCAAGTATGGCATGGCGGCGCCTGTTGATCGCAAGGTGGTGGATCCACGAGGCCCGCTGATGGATCGCGCCTGGAGTTTCGTCCAGGGCGCCGACGGCAAGTACTATGGTGTTCCTTTCAATGTCCAGACCAATGCGCTGCACATCAGGACGGATTGGCTCAAGAAAGTGGGGAAGAAGGCTCCCGCCACGTGGGACGAATTGGTGGACGTGGCCAGGGCATTTACCTATGACGACCCGGACGGCAACGGTAAAAACGACACCTACGGCTTGGTGATCCTGGGCGGCTCCACCAAGGGATACGGCTGGTGGTACTGGCAGGGTTTCTTGTGGGAAGCGGGCGGGAGCGTTCTCCAAAGCACGGGCAACGGCAAGTACAAGTGCGCCCTGGATTCGCCCGAAGCTCTGAAAGCTCTGCATTTCTACAGGGATCTGGGTTACAAGTACGGGGTGACGCAACCCGGTTTTGCCACCGCGATCTCCCGCGACGGGTACAACGCCTTCAAGGATGGCATCGCCGGGATGATTATCCACGGGCCATATCAGTTCAAGATCTATGACCCGGTTCTCGGTAACAAGTACACGACGGTCCCGGTGCCCAGAGGACCCGCCAATGCGGACGTCCTGGGGGAGGGTGAGGCCATCTATATCAGCTCCCAGACCAGCAAGAAGAAGCAAGCGTTGGACTTTGCGATCTGGCTTACGAGCAAGGACGCTCAACTCAAAGCGATGACCAACCAATACATCAACGTGGTGAGGTTGTCCGTCCGCAAGGACGTGAAGACGGCGGATGTGGTCAAGGACCCGCGCTTTGAACCGTTCGTGGAAGCTTTTGCAACCAGTGCGCGAGCTCCTGAGGCGATCCCGGATTTTTATGCGGTGCGCCTGATTGTGGGAGACATGATCCAGGAGGCGCTCGCGAGCCCCGGCGCGGACCTGGGGGCAATCGTCAAGAAGTACAGCGCAAAGGTCAACGACGAACTCAAGAAACAAGGGGTATACGGTGACTGAACAACGAGGAAAGGGAGGGAGCATAAGTGCGACGCGCGACGAGGAAGAAGTCGTATAAAACGGTCTGCTGGCTCTGGTTATCGGTGGCCATGTGTTTGATGATCTCCGGTCCGAGCCTGGCGGGGAAACCCGTGGACCCACTGCCGGCGCCGGCTCTGGTGGCGCACATTGACCTGTCGTCCTACTCTCCGAAGTTTTACAGGCCAAACGTGCAGATCGGTGACCTGAACAACGACGGGATCAGGGACTTCCTGATCTACAGCAACTCAAAGCTCATGAGAGCGTTTGCTTACGATGGGAAAAACAGCCTGACC
The DNA here is from genome assembly GCA_023381695.1 of Bacillota bacterium. GTDB lineage: Bacteria > Bacillota > UBA5301 > JAMCQP01 > JAMCQP01 > JAMCQP01. Next base: position 151,644 of record JAMCQP010000083.1, read on the forward strand.
CTTCTTTGGGAGCACAGCTTCCCGAATCTGCCCGATCCGCCGATCAAGTATCACTACAAGTATACGATTTGGGACATGGACAACGATGGGCGAAACGAGGTAATCGGACCTTTCGCCTCTTCCTCCGGTTACGTGGAGATCCGCATTCTGGATGGCGAAACAGGAGCGGTCGAGAAGTCCATGCAAACTACGATTCCCAATCCGACCAGCAGCGACGATATCTACGAATGGCGGCTGTATGCGACGGTTGCCAATTTTCGCGGCCTGCCCACGCCCCAGGATGTGGTGTTTCTGACGGAAAATGACTCATACGGCGAGATCTATGCGTACGATAACAACCTCAACCTTTTGTGGGACACCACGGGCGACACGCACCAGTACATATACGCCCACTTTCCATGGGCGTACGATATTGACGCGGATGGAAAGGACGAGCTGATCGGCACCTGGGTGTTCGATCACGATGGAACAAAGCTCTGGAAGGCTACCCACCCGAGCCTTGACGGCTACTTCTACAACCATATCGACAGGGCCTTTGCCGGTGACGTTGACCCTTCACACCCGGGGCTGGAGATCCTGTTGAGCCACGAGAATTATCATTACCGCATGTTTGATCCCGTGGGCAATCTGCTGCGAGAGGAAGCCGGCGGAGGGGACTCCAAGATCGTGGGCGTTGGGGCCATCGACCAGTCCACCGCTGGCTTTGAAAGCATCATATGGGACAACGCGTTTCATGGCAAGGTCAAACTCTACAGCGCCACCGGCGTCGTGCTGGCAACGTTGCCGCGCATTCTTGACGGGTACACGGTGGATTGGGACGGGGATCGGCAGAAGAGAGACGACTTTTTCTGCCCGGACGATTTTGGGATGCTCTATAATCCGTACACGGCCGAGGCCGTATATATGAAAAACTACTACGACCTGGACCGGTATACCCCAGCCGATGTCACCGCGCAGAAGATCTTCGCGCATATGACGGATGTCTGGGGAGACTTCCGGGAAGACGTGGTAATTGTGGACGAAGACGAATTGTTGATCTATGCCAACACTGCTTCCACCAGTTACCAGCATCCTTCCCCGTGGACCATCCCCGCCTACAGGTTGCGCGTGGCGAATACCGAGGATGACATTCACCCGGAACGAACCTTCTTTGACTGGCAGGCGCAGTTGTAGGCCAACGAGTTTCAGAATGTCGGATATTCGGGAGAGGCCTGGCCTCTCCCGAACCAGCTAGGGGTGGGCGTGATGACAAGATCCTTCCTGGGGCCGAAGAAGATGACCAGAACCTTCCCGGGCACGAAGAAATGGAAGCGCAGCCTCCATCGAATCGCCCTGGCATATGCGTTCTCTCTGCCGGCGATCTTGCTCTTTGCCGTGTTCAAGTTTTACCCGATTATCCTTGCGTTTGTGATGAGCTTGCAACGCTTTGTACCGCTGGGAGCCAGGCCATTTGTGGGGCTTGCGAACTATGGGGCCGTGATGCATGACGATTTGTTCTGGATCTCCCTGCAGAACACTTCGATTTACGTGGTGTTTGTGGTGGGCGCCGGCACCATGCTCTCTCTTGCCCTGGCTTACCTGGTCAATCAAAGGATTCGCGGGATCAAGGCGTTTCGGACTATTTATTTTTTGCCGGTGGTTACCTCGCTGGTTGTGATTTCGATCGTGTGGAAGTACCTTTATTATCCCTCGCCCAGGGGACTCTTCAACCAGGTGCTTGGGCTGGTGGGAATTCCGGCCCAGACGTGGCTCTCGGATCCCAAACTTGCGCTTGGCGCCATTATCGTGATGGCGATCTGGGCCAGAGTCGGCTACGACATGGTGATCTATCTGGCGGCGCTCCAGGGGCTTGAAAAAGAGATCCTGGAAGCTGCCTCCATCGACGGGGCAACCTGGTGGCAGAGATTCTGGCACATAGAATTTCCATCGATACGCTTTGCGGTCTTCATCGTGACGATTCTGGGAGTGATGCGCGCGTACCGGGTGTTTACGCCCATCCTGGTGATGACCAACGGCGACCCCAACCACGGAACTGAAGTTCTGGCCACGTACATCTACCGGGCAGGGTTCATGAACTACCAGATGGACTATGCGGCCGCGATGTCCTTTATTCTGTTCCTGGTCATTCTCATCCTCACGGTATTTCAGCTTGACGTCGAACGCCGGGTGGAAAGGGGGTAGGAACGTGGTTGCGAAACTGAAGGAAGCGAAGCGGGTCAAGGCGGCCCTGATGTTTCTGGGATTGGCCGTGATTGCCGTGGTGATGCTTCTTCCGTTCTATTGGATGGTGCTGGTGTCGTTCAAGCAGGAGAGTGGCATATCCACCACGCGTCTGGTGCTCTTTGATTTTCGCCATCTCAGCCTGGAAAACTACCGGTACGCGCTCAAATACTTCGGCATCGGATTGTACTTCAAAAACAGCGTGGTGATCACCGTAATCGGAATGTTCCTCCAGGTGGCGGTTTCCGCGCTGGCGGCTTATCCGCTGGCACGCATGAAATTTCCCGGCAAGCGGGTGCTGATCGCGGCCTTTCTTGCCACCATGATGATTACTGACGAGATGATTGCCATCCCGCTATATCTGGTGGTTACGAATATTCCTTTCCTGCACCTCAATCTGGCCAACACCTATGCGGGGATCATCCTGCCCGCCGTTCCCTGGGGGTTCCTGATCTTCATGCTGACGCGCTTCTTCGCGGAAATACCGAAGGAGATCGAGGAAGCGGCGGTAATCGACGGATGTTCCGCCCTGGGAGTCTTCGGGCGGATCATTTTACCGCTATCCAAACCCGCGCTCGGGTCGGTGCTGGTGTTTTCGTTCCTGAATTTCTGGGATCAGTTTCTGATCCCGCTGATCATCGTGAACACCCGGGAGCTCATGCCGTTGACTTTGGGCCTACGCATCATGCTTTCCGCGGAGCAGACGTTTTACGGGAACTTCATGGCGGCCACGGTGATTGCCACGCTGCCGGCGGTGATCATCTTCCTCTACGCGCAGCGTTACTTCATCGCGGGAATTGCGGCGGGTGCACTCAAGGGATGATACTCAAGGATGACACTCAAGGGATGAAAAAGGAAGGATATCGATGAAAGATGGAGACGTGGTAAGGGTAGCTCTGATCGGCTGCAAGGGATATTCCCAAAAGTTCAATCTCCCGGCGTATCAGTACATGAAGAATGCCCGTCTGGTCGCCGTGGCGGATATCGACGAACAGGCGGCGGCGCGGGCGGCGGCTGAATACAAAATTCCCAGCGCATCGGGCGATCCCTTCTCCGTGCTTAAAGATGATGACGTGGATGCGGTGGAGATTGCCACGCCCAATTTCACCCATGTGGAACTGGCGGTGGCCGCGGCGAACGCCGGTAAGCACATCCTTGTCCAAAAGCCCATGGCAACCAGCGTTCAGGAGTGCAACACCATGATTGAGGCGGCTGATCGGGCGGGCGTGATGCTGTCGGTTTTCATGATGTTCCGGGGGAATCATTTGATGCACGACATCCAAACACTGCTTCAGTCCGGCGTTCTGGGGCGCATCTCCTCCATCCGCGCGCGGATGGCTCACGGCGGGGGGGCTCTCGCTTCCCCGGGCTCATGGCGAAGATCCCGGCGGCTCACCGGCGGCGGATGCCTGGCGCTGCTGGGAGTTCACTGGATCAACCTTTTCCGGTGGTATCTCGGCGAAATAGCCAGGGTGAAGGCGTTCTCCAAGACGCTCTACTGCGACATGGAGGGGGATGACGTCACCGGCGCGCTCCTGGAGTTTAAGAGCGGCCAGATCGGGATGCTCGAAACCGCCTATTGCGTGCAGCCAGGTGGAGACATGCTGGAAATCTACGGGGACCAGGGCGAACTTCACTATCATAAGTCCCAAGGTGTTCATATCTGGGCCAAACGGCCTTTTGACGGAAAGATCATCAAGTATCTGACGCCAGGCGAGCATTATCACCTGGCGCCGCCGGTGGATGCGCCTGGCATGGTGCACGGAATGTACTACACGTTCCATGAGGAATTCTACCAGGCCATATTGGAGGGCAAGATTTCATCGCTCGGAGGACGCGACGGCAGGGTGGATGTCGCGGTGCTTGAAGCGATTTACAGGGCGGCCGGCTCCGGTGGAACGGAAACGGTGCTGCCTTGAGCACGGTGTTGCAGGGGGCGTAAACCATTATTACATCTGTGATCGATGCCGGCACCAGCAATACCCGGGTTTACCTGGTCAACGGCCAGGTGGTGATCGGGAAGAGCCGGACGCCGCACGGGATCAGGGACGTGGCCTTAGAGGCTCGCTGGGCGCGTTCAGTTCGGCGCTGCGCGAGGGCATCGACGGGGCGGTTGCCGACGCGGCGCGGCGCACCGGCAAGACTCCGGAGGAACTCGCGCCTTCGATGTGCATCGCCAGCGGGATGATCACCTCCGAGCTCGGGCTCTGCGAGATACCGCACCTGGCAGCGCCGGCGGGGTTGGACGATCTGGCCAGCCATGTAGTGGCGCGCAGATTCGCCGGAATCTCCCCAAGCCCGTTTGTGTTTATTCCGGGGGTAAAGATTCCGGGTGATCCATTTGCCGAAGATCCAGTAGCGTCGCCCGATATGATGCGCGGCGAGGAGACGCAGATCATGGGGCTGCTGGTGAACCGGTCCCCGTCAACCCCTGTCCTGGTGACGATTCTGGGTTCTCACACCAAATTCATAGTGGTGGATGCTCAGGGGCGGATATCTCGCTCCCTGACCACGCTATCCGGTGAGCTTATCAAGGCGATCAACAGCGCCACGATTCTCTCGAGTTCGTTGCCGCGCCACATGCCGGACCGGCGGGCCGCCAGCGCGGAACTGGTGAGGAAAGGGATTCGCCTCGCCGAGGGAAGCGGGTTTACCAGAAGCCTGTTTGCCTTAAGATTGTTAAACCGCCTTTCGTCGCTCGGGCCGGAGGACTGTTTCGACTTGCTGGCGGGGGTCGCGGCGGCCGAGGATCTCCGGGCTTTACTCACATCCGGTTTGCTCGACGCGCCATTGCGCACGGTTCTCCTGGCGGG
>JAMCQP010000034.1:0-4581 GCA_023381695.1 Bacillota bacterium
CACCAATGACGGGGTGACCATTGCCCGAGAGATCGAGCTGGAAGACCCCTTCGAAAATATGGGGGCGCAGCTGGCCAAAGAGGTGGCCACCAAGACCAACGACGTGGCCGGCGACGGAACCACCACGGCCACGGTTCTGGCGCAGGCCATGATCCGGGAAGGGTTGAAGAACGTGGCCGCCGGGGCCAATCCGATGATCCTCAAGAAGGGCATCGACAAGGCCGTGGATGTGGCGGTGGAGGAGATCAAGAAGATCGCCAGGCCGGTGGAGAGCCGGGAGGCCATCGCGCAGGTGGCGTCCATCTCCGCGGCGGATGATGAGATCGGCGACCTGATTGCCGAGGCCATGGAGAAGGTGGGCAAGGACGGGGTGATCACCGTCGAGGAGTCCCAGACCATGGGCACCGCCCTGGAAGTCGTGGACGGCATGCAGTTTGACCGGGGCTACATCTCCCCCTACATGATTACCGATACCGAGCGGATGGAAGCGGTTCTGGAGGATCCGTTCATCCTGCTCACCGATAAGAAGATCAGCGCCATCAACGACCTGCTGCCGGTGCTGGAGCGGGTCGTGCAGATGGGCAAATCTCTGGTGATCATCGCCGAGGACGTGGAGGGCGAGGCGCTGGCCACGCTGGTGGTGAACAAGCTGCGCGGCACCTTCACCTGCGTGGCGGTGAAGGCGCCCGGCTTCGGCGACCGCCGCAAGGCCATGCTGAGCGACATCGCCGTGGTCACCGGCGGTGAGGTGATCTCGGAAGAGGTCGGCCTGAAGCTGGAGAACACCACGGTTCAGATGCTTGGCCAGGCCCACCAGATAAGGATCGCCAAGGAAGAGACCACCATTGTGGACGGCAAGGGCGACGCTAAGGAGATCCAGAAACGGATTAACCAGATCCGGGCCCAGATCGAGGAGACCACCTCCGACTTCGACCGTGAGAAGCTGCAGGAGCGGCTGGCCAAGCTGGCCGGCGGCGTGGCGGTGATCAAGGTCGGGGCGGCCACCGAGACCGAGATGAAGGAGAAGAAGCACCGCATTGAGGACGCTCTGGCGGCCACCCGGGCGGCGGTGGAGGAGGGCATCGTTCCCGGCGGCGGCACCGCGCTGATCAACGTGCTCCCGGCTCTGAACAAGGTGGAGGCCACCGGTGACGTGAAGACCGGCATGGAGATCGTCAAGAAGGCTCTGGAGGAGCCCCTCCGCTGGATTGCCATCAACGCCGGCACCGAGGGCGCGGTGGTGGTGGAAAAGGTGAGAGACCAGAAGCCCGGCACCGGATTCAACGCTCTTACCGGCCAGTACGTGGACATGATCGGCGCCGGCATCGTCGACCCGGCCAAGGTGACCCGCAGCGCCCTGCAAAACGCGGCCAGCATCGCGTCCATGCTGCTCACCACCGAGACCCTCATCGTGGACAAACCCGAGGAGGAGAAGGCCGTCCCCGGCATGCCTCCCGGCGGCGGCATGCCCCCGATGATGTAAGGATGATAGATGAACCCTAAAAATAAATTATTAAGTAGACTTTAAGCTAAAAAGTAGACTAACAGGTTCGGCCCAGCTTCCAAGCTGGGTCTTCTTTTTTGAGTCGACAAATTTCGACATGGTTCGCGGTTGCCAAAGACTTTATGGGAAAAGATGGAAAGGAAAAAAGCAGGAAGATCAAACCATACAAAGAACATGTCGCACAGTAAAGGAGGGGAAAGTTCTATGAAATGCAAGAAGATGGAAAAGCTACTGCTGGCGTTGTTACTTTTTTTGTCGTTCCTCGGCCTGGTGAAGGAGTTATATTGGATAAGGTGAACCAAAGGAGTAGAGGAAAGCAATAAAGAGAGACCTCGCACTATGCCGGGGCAACAAACCCTCATCGCGTAGTTTAAGGCCTCTCGATTCTATCAATTGTTACTGTGTCTGATTTCATTATAACAATACGTTATTACGGTGTCAATACGGTATTACGGTTTTGTGGCGCGCCAGGTGTCATGTGTTATGTTATCAAGGCCTCGGCGGGCTGTTAAAAATGGTACCCAGGACAAACAACGAGTATCTTGGAAAAGCGGGTTTGCAAAATAGAGCGCAACGGGTATTTATCCAGCGATGGTTGGAACTGTTGCATCCTTTAACGATTGGAACTTATGCTGTTAAATTACTGAACACACGTGGCGCTTTGAATGAGTTAATTGATGTTGGAAAATTAGTGGCTGATAAAAGGCTTCAGTTCAGTCATTTGCCAGAGACGAAGCGCGCAACGCCCATTGGATAGCGGAAGAGCTTGCGAGTGAGTTGCTAACAAGCATGCACTCTCAAAGTTTGTATAACTTGGGACTCATGTTAACTGATCCGAATGGCCAGTTTGAGGATCGGTGGGGTCATTTTAGGAGCATATTGCAGCGGACTCCTGTAAATATGTTTGTGTTCTTTCCGCTTAAGGGAAATCCCGAACGGTTGGAAAAGTATAGTGAGCATTTGGTTATCCAAGTATGTGATTTGAAAGAGATTATTTCCAGAGGCCCACACGTTGCAGAGTATGAACCTTTACTGTCTGACAGGGTTGGCTGCTTTAACATCAAGGCCAAGGATGCAAGGACTGCACAACGGCTGAAAGAAATGCCTCAGTCACTGGCGAAATTTCACAAATTTGAAGTTGTCACGATGGAAGTATCCCCGACCTCAAGAAGAAGCTGTGGGGAGGGCACCTCTGGAACCCGTCATACTTCGTGGCCAGCGTAGGCGAAAACACCGAGGAAGCAGTCAAAAAATACATCGAGTCGCAAAAAGAAGGTGGGGAAATTGTCTGAACCCGTGAACAAGGCGTTCAAGGTACGCTTATATCCCACTTTGGTACAGCAGCGCAGATCAACAAGACCATCGGCTGTGCCCGGTGGGTGTATAACCACTTCTTGGAATGGCGCATTGAGGTATATAAATCCGAGAAGCGCTATCTGAGCTACAAAGCATGTTCGGCGATGCTCACCCAAATCAAGGCCACTTCTGGCCCCGAGTGGCTTGTGGAAGCTGACAAATTCGCTTTGCAGAACAGTCTCCGGGACCTGGATGCCGCCTTCGTAAACTATTTCGAGGGGCGGGCCGGATATCCCGGGTTTAAGAGCAAGCGCGGGCCGAAGCAGTCCTACCAAACCAACTTTACGAACGGCAACATCCGCATCGACAGGGTGCGCCACCAGATCAAACTGCCGAAGGTCGGCTGGGTTGAATATGCTGCAGACGGGCGGGAAATACCTGACGGTATTATAAATGTGACCGTTAGCAGAACGCCCTCCGGCAAATATTTCGCTTCAATATTGTGCGAGGTGGCCATGAAATCGCTGTCGGCGGGAGGCAAAGAAGTCGGCATGGACATGGGTCTGAAAAAGTTCGCTATACTATCGACCGGTGAGGTAATCGAAAACCCCGGATATTACATCACAGCGCGGATAAAGCTGGCCAAGTTGCAGCGTGCTCTTTCGAAAAAGAAAAAAGGTTCCAAGAACCGTGAGAAAGCACGTTTAAAGGTAGCCCGCCAGCACGAAAAAGTGGTAAACCAGCGCCGGGATTTCCAACACAAACACTCCAAGAAGCTGGTGGTCGAGAACCAAGTCATCAGCATGGAGGAGTTGCGGATCAAGAACATGGTCAAGAACCGGAAGCTGGCGAAGGCCATCTCTGACGCCGCCTGGGGCGAGTTTCAGCGCCTGATGGAATACAAAGCCAGGTGGTACGGTAGAACGCTCGTGAAAGTTGGTCCATTTTACCCGTCATCTAAGTTATGCGAGAAATGCGGGACAAAGAACGCCATGCTGACACTTTCAGACCGCCAGTGGCAGTGCCCGAAATGCGGAACGGTCCATGATCGGGACTTAAACGCAGCCAAAAACATTTTAGCTGAAGGTAAGCGGATATTAGCTGGTTAGTTACTAACGGTAAGATGAACCGCAGGGACTGCGGGGATGGCCTGTTGGGGGGCCGGTAAGACCTTCCGTAAGGGGGCTCGGCCCAATGAAGCAGGAATCAATGAAACGCTGAAGTCCGGGGTTCCTGAATCCCGCGACTTTAGTCGTGGAGAGGTTCAAATTCTCGTGGAATTTAGCAAGCCAATTGGATGGGAATTTATCAGCCTTAAAGAATATCTTGAAGGTGTCTTGGAAAGAGAAGTGGATCTGGTTACAGCCGGGGCTCTAAAACCGCAGATGAAAGAGCAAATTTTAAAAGAGGTTGTTTACCAGTGAGTAAGAAAACACACAGCCAATTTGAGGCTTGGCAGTGCCCGGTTTGCGAGAAGCAGCCGGGCGTTTTCTGTTGCCTGGCCGGTTGTGGGGCGCCGTGGTTTTGGTTGAAAAACGGCGCCTGTTGTGGTATTGTGATACTATTGAACCAGGTCTCGCGGGGGCGTCCGGCGTTTCCAGGGATGGTTGTACATATCCGGGTGCTCTGGGTGCTGAACGAAACAAGGGAGGGATGGGGATGACCAAACATATTTTGGCGCAAGATGTAGGGGAGATCTTACTTACCGAGGAGCAGATCGCGGTCAAGATCACCGAACTGGGGGAGCGGATCTCGAAAGATTACGCGGGCAAGGACCTTCT
>JAMCQP010000034.1:4591-5965 GCA_023381695.1 Bacillota bacterium
CAGCGATTCTCTTTATGTCGGACCTGATCCGGAAGATCACCATTCCGGTCAAGACCGACTTTGTGGCGGTCTCCAGTTACGGGGCTTCCACCAGATCTTCGGGGATCGTGCGGATTCTCAAGGACCTTGATGAGAGCGTGGAGGGCAAGCACCTGCTGATCGTGGAGGACATCGTGGATACCGGTTTGACGCTGAAGTACCTGGTGGAAAACCTGAGCTCGCGCCGCCCGGCCAGCATCAAGGTTTGCACCTTGATGGACAAGCCCGCCCGCCGGGAGGTGCAGATCGTTCCGGATTACACCGGTTTCCAGATCCCGGACAAGTTTGTGGTGGGTTTTGGCCTGGATTATGCGGAACGCTACCGCAACCTGCCGTTTATCGGGGTATTGAAGCCGGAGATTTATTCAAAATAGGTTAAGGTTCTGGTTGCAAAGCGAGACTATCACTGAGAAGTTTATCGTTTAAACCGGGGGAGAGTTTCCATTGACCGAAAAGATCGTCATCCTGGATTTTGGGGCTCAATATAGCCAGCTGATCGCCCGTCGCGTCCGGGAGTGCCATGTCTACAGCGAGATTGTGCCCTTTGACGTGAGCCTGGAAGAATTGAGAGCGATGCAGGCCAGCGGGATCATCCTCTCCGGCGGGCCGTCAAGTGTGTATGGGCAGGGGGCGCCGGTCAGCGATCCGGGGATCTTCGGGCTGGGCGTGCCGGTGCTGGGGATCTGCTATGGCATGCAACTGATGGCCCACCAGCTGGGCGGCGAGGTCTTTCCAGCGCGGAAACGGGAGTACGGCCGGACCGGCCTCACGGTCTCCGATTACGGCGATCTGTTTACCGGCCTGGATTCCCGGGAACCAGGCCAGGCCGGTTCCCGGGGACCTGGCGAAGTCGACCTCGGGGAACCAGGTGAGGCGAACTCCGGGGAACCTGGCGCAACTGGCTCTCGGGATCTAGGCGAGGCCCTGGTCTGCTGGATGAGCCACGGGGATACGGTGCAGAGCCCGCCGCCGGGATTTGAGGTGATGGCGGCCACTTCCAGCACGCCGGTGGCGGCGATGGCGGACCGGCGGCGCAAGCTGTACGGGGTGCAGTTCCATCCCGAAGTGGTGCACACCCCGCGGGGCAAGGAGATCATCTGCAACTTCGTGCTCAAGATCTGCGGGTGTTCCGGCAGCTGGAACATGGGGTCCTTTGCCGACCAGGCGGTGGCGGAGATCCGCCGGCGGGTGGGGGACGGCCACATGGTCTGCGGCCTGAGCGGCGGGGTTGATTCCTCGGTGGCGGCCACCCTGGCGCACCGGGCGGTGGGCGACCGGTTGACCTGTATCTTCGTGGATCATGGGTTTTTGCGCAAGGGCGAGGCCGAGCAGGTA
>JAMCQP010000034.1:5976-155106 GCA_023381695.1 Bacillota bacterium
GCCAGGTCCCCGGGAACCGGCCTGGCAATTCGTGGGGTGGCCGACCCGGAGCAGAAGCGCAAGATCATCGGCCGGGAGTTCGTCAGGATCTTCGAGGAAGAGGCCAGGAAGCTGGGCAAGGTGGACTTCCTGGTGCAGGGCACCCTCTACCCGGACGTGATCGAGAGCGGGACCAAACACGCGGCGGTGATCAAGTCGCACCACAACGTGGGAGGGCTTCCGGAGGATATGAAGTTCAACCTGGTGGAGCCGCTGCGCAACCTCTTCAAGGACGAGGTCCGGATGCTGGGCCGGGAACTGGGTTTGCCGGAGGAGATCGTCTGGCGGCAGCCGTTTCCGGGGCCGGGGCTGGCCATCCGGATTATCGGGGAGGTTACCCGCGAAAAGCTGGATACTTTGCGGGAGGCGGACGCGATTGCCCTGGAAGAGATCCGGCGGGCCGGCCTGTATCGCGAGATCTGGCAGTCCTTTGCGGTGCTGACCAACGCCCGTTCGGTGGGCGTGATGGGCGATGAGCGGACCTACGGCTATGTGGTTGGCCTGCGGGCGGTGACCAGCGAGGACGGGATGACGGCGGACTGGGCGCGGTTGCCCTACGAGGTGTTGGAGCAGATCTCCAGCCGGGTGATGAACGAGGTCCACGGCGTCAACCGGCTGGTCTACGACATCAGTTCCAAGCCGCCTTCGACCATTGAGTGGGAGTGAGCAGTGGATAGATTTATTGGCACGGAGGATCCATTTCATTGAAGAGGCTGATCCTGGTTCTGATTCTGACAGGAGTAATCCACGCGGTGGACACCCTCTCTTATTCGGTGCGAATCGCCGGTGTGCAGACCAAGCGCCTGGCCATTGCGCTTTCCCTCTTTAACCTGATCGTGCTGGTCTCCCGGCTGGCCAACACCATCCAGGCGCCGTTGCTGGGCAGCATCGTGGATCTGGCCATAGCCAGGGAGGAGACCGCCTGGCTGGCCGTGGACTTCCGGGAGATTATCTTCGCGGCCACCGTGGGAAGCATAATCGGGGCCTTGCTCATCCCCAGCTTTGTGGGGATCTTCAGCCGCGGCATCCTGATCTTCGAAGAGTCGGGTTCGATCCCGCGCCTCTTCATGAGATGCTTCTCCCGGCAGGGGTACCAGGCGGTGCGGCGGAATCTGAAGCCGCCGTTGGAGATCGAGAAGGTCAAGAAGTTCCGGATGGCCAATCTGCCAAAGACCTTCCTGATCCTGAACGTGCTGATCACCTCCCTACTCACCATCGGCGTCCTCTCCTCGATCTACGCCGGGGCGCTGATTCCCAACTTCCGCCTGACGGCCGGCCAGCTCTCCGGGCTGGTGAACGGCACGGCCACCATTCTCCTGGCGATGCTGGTGGATCCCAGGGCGGCGGTGATTACCGACCAGGCCCTGCGCGGAAATCGGCCCGAACTGGATGTGAAGGTGATGGTGGTCCTCCTGGTGGCCGGCAAGATCATCGGCACCCTGCTCGGCCAGCTCATCTTCATACCTGCGGCGGAGGGGCTGCTCTTCGTCACCAAAATTTTGGCGCGGCACTAATGATTGGGCACAATGCATAGGAACCGCTCCTGCGGCGCATGCTAACATCTAGCCTCTGAAAGGGGGGATGTCGTCATGCGCATTTTAATGCTCTCCTGGGAATATCCGCCAAAAGTGGTGGGGGGGCTGGCCAGGCACGTGCAGGAGCTGTCCGAGGCTTTAGTGGGGCTGGGGCACGAGGTGTACGTGGTGACGGGCGAGTGCCAGGGCCGGCCGAACTATGCGGTGGAGCAGGGGGTCCGTGTCTACCGGACCAGCGGCGGCTATCCGTCGCCGAGAGATTTTGTGATGTCGGTCATGCAGTTGAACTTCGGGCTCCTGCAAAAGGCCATGGAACTTACCGAAGCGGGCGCGGGGATCGAAATTGTGCACGCCCACGACTGGCTGGTGGCCTACGCGGCCCGCACGCTCAAACACGCGTTGCACAGGCCCATGGTGGCCACCATTCACGCCACCGAGTACGGCCGCAACCACGGCCTGCACAACGACCTGCAGCGGCATATCAGCGATGTGGAGTGGTGGCTGGTTTACGAGGCCTGGCGGGTGATCTGCTGCAGCCAGCACATGAAAAATGAGCTTCAATGGGTCTTTCAAACTCCCTCCGACAAGATCGATGTTATCCCTAACGGTGTCAACCCCAAAAATTTCCAGGGCGCGCTGGATAAAGCCGGGCTGGAAGCTTTTCGCCGCCAGTACGCCCTGCCGCACGAGAAGATCGTCTTCTTTATCGGCCGCCTGGTGCAGGAGAAAGGTGCCGGCGTGCTGCTGGAGGCCACTCCAAAGATTCTGACCTTCTACCCAGATGTAAAGATGATCATCGCCGGGAAGGGGCCGACGCTCGATCACCTCCGGGAGCGCGCCCGGCAACTCCGGGTGGATCACCGGGTGATCTTTACCGGCTTCATCGACGACCAGGTCCGGAACAAGCTCTACATGTGTTCGGACGTGGCGGTCTTTCCCAGCCTTTATGAGCCCTTTGGAATTGTGGCCCTGGAGGGGATGGCGGCCCAGGTGCCCGTGGTGGTCTCGGATACCGGAGGGCTGCGGGAGATTGTGGAGCACGGCGTAAACGGGCTGAAGGCTTATCCCGGCAACGCCGACTCCCTGGCCAACAATATCCTCACCCTGTTGCACGATCCTGCCTTTGCAAGAGCCGTCAAGGAACAGGCTTATGGAGATATTTTGCAACTTTACAACTGGCAGAGGCTGGCGGTGCAGACCGCAGAGGTCTACTCCAGGGTGCTGGGCGAGTATAACGGGAGCGGCTGGGACGCGACTCCCGCGGTGGCGCCGGAGGAGGCGGTGATCAGCCGGATTGGCCACTTCTTCCGGCAGATGGCGCGGGACAGATACGCCAGCCTGGGCGGGGAAGGTTTTGGACAGGATGGAGTGAATGGCGGTTTCGATGATCGACGCAGTTTCGATAACGAAGATGGCCTTGAGGAAAATCGCGTGAATGAAGATTATGTGAAGGTTGAATCCAAGCGGGGTGAATACCAATGAAAGCCGTGATCATGGCCGGGGGGCAGGGAACCAGGCTCCGGCCGCTCTCCTGCGACGTCCCGAAACCCATGGTTCCCATCATGAACCGGCCCATGCTGGAGCACATCATCTTGCTGCTCCGGCAGCATGGGATCACGGAGATCGCGGTGACCCTCTGCCACCTGCCGGAGGTGATTCAGGACTATTTTGGCGACGGCGGGCGGTGGGGCGTCAACCTGCGCTACTACCTGGAGGAGACGCCGCTGGGGACGGCTGGCAGCGTGCACAACGCCGACGATTTCCTGGATGAGACCTTTCTGGTGATCAGCGGCGACGCCTTGACTGACTTCGACCTGACCAGGGCGGTGCAATACCACCGGGAGCGCCGGGCGCTGGCCACCCTGCTCCTCACCCGGGTCGAATCCCCACTGGAATATGGCGTGGTGATGACTGAAGCAGACGGCCGGATCCGCCAGTTTTACGAAAAGCCAGGGTGGAGCGAGGTCTTCAGCGACACCGTCAACACCGGGATCTATGTCCTGGATCCCGAGATCTTCAACTTTTTCCGGAAAGGACAGCCCTTTGATTTCAGCAAGGATCTCTTCCCGATCTTTTTACGGGAGAAGGAGACGCTCTTCGGTTACGTGGCCGATGGTTACTGGTCGGACATCGGCAATCTCGAGCAATACCGCCAGTCGCACTACGACGTGCTCTCCGGCCAGGTGAATATCGGGCTTCCCGGGCGCAAGCTCGGGGAGAAGATTTGGGTGGGCCAGGGGACCGAGGTAAGCCCCGGAGCTCAGCTGTACGGGCCGCTGGTCATCGGCGATCATTGCCGGATTGAAGCGGGAGCGATCCTGCACCCCTACACGGTGGTGGGGAACCACAGCACCATTAAATCGGGGGCGACGCTGAAGCGCACCATCCTGTGGAATAATGTGCTGGTCGAGCCCCAGGTGGAACTCCGCGGAGCGGTTGTCGCGGGGCATGCCTGCCTGCGTCCCCGCAGCGCCGTCTTCGAGGGCGCCATCGTGGGGCGGGATTGCTACATCGGGGCGGGGGCGGTGGTCAAGCCGCAGGTTAAGATCTGGCCCAACAAGGTGGTGGAACCCGGCGCCACCGTGACTACCAGCCTGGTCTGGGGGAACCGGCTGCCGAAGGCCATCTTCGGCCAGCTGGGGGTGGGCGGCACCACGAATGTGGAGATCACCCCGGAGTTTGCGGCGAAGCTGGGAGCGGCCTTTGGGAGTACCATCGCGCCGGGAAGCGCGGTGGTGGTGGGATCCGACGTCCAGCGGCCATCCCGGATGATCAAGCGGGCGCTGGCGGCGGGCCTCCTTTCCGCGGGCGTGGATGTCTACGACCTGGGGACGGTCACCACGCCGGTGATCCGGCATGGCATCACCAGCCTGGGGGTCAAGGGGGGCGTCCAGGTCCGGGTGACGTCGCCGGAGACCGGCCGGATGCTTCTGGAATTCCTGGATGAAAAGGGCCTGCCGCTGGCGAGGAGCCGCCAGCGGAGCCTGGAAAACACCTTCTTCCGGGAGGATTTTGACCGGGCGGAGAGCCAGGTGATCGGTGAGATGACTTTTGTGCCCAGGGTTGTGGCGGCTTACCTGGCCGGGCTTCTGGAAAGGTTTGATGTGCAGGCGATTCGGAAGGCGCAGTGCAAGGTGGTGGCCTCTTATGACGCGGGGAACCTGTCGTTTCTCTTGCCGGCGTTTCTGGACGCCCTGGGATGCCGGGCGATTCCGGTGACTGCGGCGATACCGTCCGGCCAGGGAATGTTTGATCCGGCGCCGGATCGGTTGCCCGGCGGGGGTGATTCCGGAAACAGCTTTACTAGCCTGACGGAGGTAATCGCCAGGGTAGCTGGCGCCATTAAAGCTGAGGCCGCCGACCTGGGGCTGGTCGTGGACGGGAACGGAGAGAAGCTGCTGCTTATTACCTCCCGGGGCCAACCGGTCAACGAGGCGGCGCTCACCACATTGATCTCCTCGCTGCTTCTGGAAAAATCGGAGGAACGCTCGGTGGTGGTGCCGGTTACCGCGCCGCAGGCGGTGGAAAAGCTGGCGGAACGGTTAAACGGCCGGGTGATCCGGGCGAAGGCCGATCCGCGCTCGGTGATGGAAAGGGCTTTGCCCTTCTTCCATCCGGCGTTTGACGCGCTTTTTTCGCTTGGCAAGGTGCTGGAAGCCATGGCGGCGGGGCATGTTTCGCTGGATGAACTGGTTGCCGCATTGCCGTCGATCAACATGAACCGGGAGGATGTCACCTGCCCCTGGCAGGCCAAAGGCAGGGTGATGCGCTCGTTGCTGGAGGAGAGCCAGGAGGGTAGGGTGGAACTTCTGGACGGGGTCAAAATCTTTCACGACGAGGGTTGGGCTCTGGTTTTGCCGGACGCCGAGGAACCGGTCTTTCACCTTTACTGCGAGGCGCGGACGCAAGAGGCGGCGGACAGCCTGATTGCCGATTATGTACGAAAGATCAGCGAGATGCAAAAGATGGGGGGGTTCAACATCCTCCAATAAGGTGATCCGTCAAAAAGATGATCGCCAATAAGATGAGAAAAAGCCGGCGCAATGCGCTGGCTTTTCCGTGTGGCCCCGGGGCGATCCCGGAACCTCTTTTCCAGAAAATTTATCTTCCCGCCGCGCTCAGGGTGCTTCCAGCTGGACTTTGCACCGCAGCCAGCGCCGGCTCGGGCGATGCGTCGAGCACCCCGGCGGTGGCGTCGGTGCGATAGACGGAATAATCAAGGTCCGGAAAGATGTTGTCCAGGTACTCGATCTCCCGCAGCCACTCCTCTTCCACCGCGCCCCTTTTGATCTGCTCATAAAGCCTGGTGAAGCGGCCAAGGTGATCCTTCGTCCTTTTCTGGGCGTAGGGGACCACCGTGCCGGTCTTCATGATAAAGGCCCAGTCGCTGCTTTGCGCCAGCAGGAACTCCCGGGCGGCCTGCTGAATGGCTCGCCGGATGACGCCGGTGGCCTCCGGGTGGGTGTCGGCCAGTTCCGCCATGCGTTCCGCGGCCTTGTGCAGGTGGCGGTAGATCCAGTCGTTGCTGCCTTCCAGCCAGACTTCGTGGTAGCCTTTATAGCCCCAGCTGGACATGGAAGGCGTGCTCAGCTGGTTGCGCGGGTAAAGCGCCAGGTAGTCGCCGGGGGTGATGGCCTTGACTGTCTGCTGATCATAGGCCAGCTTTCGGAAGAGGAAATCCAGCCACACCGGCCCCTCAAACCACCAGTGGCCGAAAAGTTCGGCGTCGTAGGGCGCCACCACCAGCGGCGCCCGATCCATCACGGTAGCCAGGTACTCCACCTGCTTCTCCCGGTTGAACATGAAGTTGCCGGCGTGGTTGGCGGCCTTCTCCCGCGCCCGGTCGGGGTCGTACGGCTGTTTATCGTAAGTGTGGCCCGTGATGCGATAATATTTGATCCCGGTTTGCATCCGGGTTCCATCCGGCTGGATGTACGGCCGGATGTAGTCATATTCCAGATCATAACCCACATCCCGGTAGAACTCCCGGTAGTCGAAGTCGCCCGGATAACCTTCGGTGGCGCTCCAGACCTGCTTGGAGGACTCCAGATCCCGCCCGAACGCCGCCACGCCCGATGGGCAGTAGATGGGCGCCAGGTTGGCGTATTTGGGCCGCGGCGAGGCGCAGATGATCCCATGGGCGTCGACGATGAAGTAGGCGATGCCGGCTTCCCGGAGGAAACGGTCATGTCCCGGATGGTAGGCGCATTCCGGCAGCCAGAAACCTTTCGCCTGCGCGCCTACAAAACGCTTGTAGGTGTCGACGCCGATCTTGATCTGGGCCCGCACCGCCGGCTGCGAGATGTCCATCAGCGGGAGAAAACCATGGGTGGCCGCCGACGCCAGGATCTCCAGCACGCCGCGGTTTTGCAGGTTGATGAAAGCTTGCAGGATATTCCGGTGGTATCGGTCTTCGAACAACGCCCGGGCCCGGGAAAACCGGTCCCGGTACATGTGGGCCAGCCGGTGGAACTCCGGCTGCCAGCGGGTCCTTTCCTCCTCGCGCTCCGCCAGTTCGATAAGCTTGTCCAGATGGTGCAGGTAACGATCCTGGAGGAGCGGGTCGTTAAACATGCTCATCAGGGTGGGAGTGATGGACATGGACATCCTGAACGGCACTCCGTCGTCGGCCAGCTTTTCCAGGACCTCGATGAGCGGGATGTAGGTCTCCGTGATGGCTTCGTAGAGCCAGTTTTCTTCCAGAAAATAGCTGTGTTCGGGATGGCGGACATAGGGAAGATGGGCATGCAGGATCATCGCCAGGTAGCCCTGGGGCACAATGGATCACCTCTCGTTTCAATGCACGTATTAATTAGATGCGCGTGTCAAACCCTTTAATGGGTGTGTTTGGCGACCACGGGGGTAATCACGATGGTCTCTCCGGTATGGGCCGATGTGCCGGCCACCGGGATCGCCCGTTCCCCGTCGGGAAGGGCGAAACGCAGGGTGAAGGCGCCGTCGGGGCGCAGCTTGACCTCCTGTCCGGCCACGGAGACCCTGGCATCGGGTTCCGTCGCGCCATGTACGATAAGCTCGGTGTGGACGGTAAGCCAGAAAGGCCGTTCCGCCACCGGCCGGCGGCCCCAGCTCGAGATGCTGCTGACCGCGCCGGAGCCCATCTCCCGCGCCAGGCGCCGTGCCAGAGGCTGCATTAACTCAATGGAGCTCTGCCCGAAACCATACCCCCGCCGCAGCGTGAATCCGTAGATCTCATCCAGGGTGAGCCATTCCTCGTCGATGATCTCCGACAGGCCGGCCCGCGGCGTGGTCACGGGGTTGGAGCGCGCCAGCCGGATGAATCTTCCATCCTGGGTGAGGATGCCAAGATCGATGCAGTAGGAGCGATTGGGCGCTCCAACGTCGATGTACCAGTTGTTCGTGTAGGGATTGATCACGATATCGAAATAACGGGCGGCCAGTGAGGGGTTGAAGCTCACCGCCGCGGCCTCCTCGGCATTCAGGCCGGAGATGTCGTAGACCCGCAGGATCATTCTGGACGCTTCCCAGGCGCTGGGGCCGAGTTCCCGGCGAAGCCCCGCGATGGCCGGTTCGGTGACCTCCCAGTAGGTATGGATCCAGTAGGGATCCCGCACCATGGCCACTATTCTGGTATCCCCGTAACCGGGGGGAAGTTCATAACCAGACTCCAGGTTTTTTGCGGGGGTCGGGCCGGGGCCCGCCATGGCCGGTTGGGTGCCCTCCGCCGGAACAGCCGGCCAGATCCTGGTCGTCCCGAATGGCTTTCTGCCACGGGCAGGGTTAGTCCCGGCGAAATTCCGGATCAATTCCACGAGTCCTTCGTGGCTTATATTGGCGGGGACGCCGATATCAAGCTCCTGTGCGGCTTGAAGGAGCTCCGATCTTGTCATCTCTGCCAGTTCTTTGTGAAACATGCTAGATCACCATACCCATGCCATAATCCACGTGTCATAAATCCACGCAAGTGCGGAGCATAAACATCACTATAATAATATCTCGCCCGGCGACGGGCATTATACGCTTTCCAACCGTCGTATTGACTTTTTGCGGCGGGGACAGACTAGGCAAAGGAAGCCTGATCGCTGCGAGGTGAAAGGACAAAGAATGCCCCGGCACCTGGTAATCGGCAACGGAACGCTTTTGGTCAATTTTGACGACGGGTTGAACATGCGGGATCTATATTACCCATTTGTGGGCATGATGAACCATATCAACGGCCATAAGAACAGCATCGGCCTCTGGCTGGAAGGGAAGTTCAGCTGGCTGGACGAATCGTCCTGGACACGGTCTCTGGCTTACCAGAGGGACACCCTGGTGACCCGGACCATGGCGGTTCATGATGAGTGGGGCGTTGAGCTTGAGATGAACGACGCCGTTTACTTCCGGGAGAATATTTATCTAAAGAGGCTTCTGGTGCGTAATCTGGCCGATCGCCAGCGGGAGTTCCGTTTTTTTTTCACCCATGACTTCTCCATCTGCCAGACCGATATCGGCGATACGGCGCTTTACGACCCGGTGCCGGGCGTCATGCTCCATTACAAGCGCGACCGCTGTTTTTTGATCAATGCTTTTTGCGAGAATGACGGGTTCGGCGGGGAGTTCAAGATCTTCCAGTATGCCACCGGGCGCAAGCGCTTCGGTGGGGCGGAGGGTACCTGGCGCGACGCGGAGGACGGGCGGCTGGAGGGCAACCCCATCTCCCAGGGCTCGGTGGACAGCACCGTCAGCTACCGGTTGCTTATTCCCGCCAATGGGGAACGGGTCTTCTACTACTGGATTGCGGCGGGCGAGAGCTTCGAGGGGGTTTATGAGCTGAACGACCTGGTCCTGCACCGGGGGCCGGAGGAGATGATGGGAGAAACGGCCGTCTACTGGCGGTCCTGGGTCAACAAGATCGACCGGAGCTACGCGGACCTGCCGCCGGAGGTGGTGGACTTCTTCAAGCGCAGCCTGCTGGTGATTCGCACCCAGATTGACGAGAGCGGGGGGATCCTGGCTTCCAACGATTCGGATATCCTGCAGTACAACCGGGATCATTACAGCTACGTCTGGCCGCGGGACGGGGCGCTGGTGGCCTATGCCCTGGACAAGGCGGGTTACCCGGAGTTGACCGCGAAGTTCTACCGCTTTTGCGAAAAGGTGATCAGCACAGATGGCTTCCTCTGGCACAAGTACAACCCGGACGGCTCGGTGGGATCAAGCTGGCATCCGTGGGTGCGCAACGGCAAGGCGCAGTTGCCGATTCAGGAGGACGAGACCGCCCTGGTCCTCTTTGCCCTGTGGCATTTTTATGAGCGGGAAAAGGATCTGGAGTATGTGGAGTCCCTTTACGAGACGTTGATCAAGCCGGCCGCCGATTTCATGGTTAAATACCGGGACCCCCGGACCAACCTGCCGCGGGAGAGCTACGATCTCTGGGAGGAGCGCCGAGGCGTCTTTACCTTTACCGCCTGTACCGTTTACAGCGGGCTGATGGCGGCGGCCCGGTTTGCACTCCTCCTGGGGCACACCAAGACGGCGGAGAGATATGAACGGGCGGCGGGCGAGGTCAAGGAGGGGCTGGTCCTGTACCTGTTCGACCCGCAACTGGGCCGGTTCCTGCGCGGCATCTACCTCAAGGAGGACGGGGAGATGGTGAAGGATTACACCCTGGAAAGCAGCCTGATGGGGTTATACGAATTCGGTGTCTTCCCGGCCAATGATCCGCGGGTGGTGGCCACCATGCTGGCGGTTCAGCAGGGGCTCTGGGTCAAGACCGAAGTCGGCGGCGTGGCCCGGTACGCCAACGACTACTACTTCCAGAAGAGCAGCGACGTTTCCATGGTTCCCGGCAACCCCTGGTTCATCTGCACCCTGTGGCTGGCGGAGTGGTATATTGAAAAGGCGCTCACCATCGAGGAGATCCAGTCGGCGCGGGAAATTTTGCTCTGGACGGTAAAGCATGCGCTTCCCAGCGGGATTCTCCCCGAGCAACTCAACCCCTATACCGCCGAGCCCGTCTCGGTGGCGCCGCTGACCTGGTCCCATTCCGGTTTCGTGCTGGCGGTCATGAAGTACGTGGAACGCTGGAACAGCATCAAACAGCGCGCGGAAATTGTTCAGTAGCGCCCTCTGGTCCGCATGGCCGGGGCGCCACCTCGCCCACCACCTCATTATCTAGTGATCTGGTCCCCATGTTGATATTCTCCTGGCAAGCAGGATTTGGACGGCGGAACTAGAATATTTTCCAAGAATGGTCTAGACAACATGACCTGTCCAGAGCGATTAAACAGATGGAGCTGATGCGAGAGGTGGCCGCTTTGACCAGCCAGAGGCACCCGGTTCCGCTCTACTATCAATTGAAGACCCTCCTCTGCCAGATGATCGACAATGACGAACTGAAATCCGGGGATTGCATCCCTTCGGAGCGCGAACTCAGCGAGAAGTATGAGATCAGCCGGATGACGGTTCGCCAGGCAATCACCGAGATGGTGCAGGAGGGGCTCCTGATTCGCAAGCAGGGGAAGGGCACCTTTGTGGCGGAGCCGAAGATCGAGCAGGGGCTCATCTCCCTTTCCAGCTTTACCGAGGATATGCTCCAGCGCGGTCTGCACCCGTCAACCAGGCTGCTGGGGACCCGGGTGGAGCAGGCCTCCCGCCGGGTGGCCAAGATCCTGAGTCTCGGGGTGGATGCCAGAGTAATGGTGGTGGAGCGTTTGCGCCTGGCGGACGGGTTGCCCATGGCTCTGGAGTTCTCCCACCTGCCATACAGCCGTTGCGGGGATTTGAAGCCGGAGGATCTGGGGGGGTCTTCCCTCTACCGGCTTCTTGAGGAGCGTTTGGGGATCCAGCTTGGAAAAGCGCGGCAGACCCTTGAACCGGTGTTGGCGGATACCCACGAAGCAGAACTCCTGGAAGTCGAGAAGGGATCGCCGCTTTTGCTTCTGGAGCGCACCACCCTGGATACTCTGGGCGTGCCGGTGGAGTTTGTGCGTTCTTTCTATCGCGGTGATCGCTACAAATTCTATGTGGAACTCATCCGGCAGCAGAAGGGCGCAGGATAGAGGCCGGCGCGAAACCGGCGTGAAAAGGAGGATGTATGCCCCAGGTGGAAGTGGAATAGGAGTTGGAATTCTGGAGATGGAATAGGGGTTAGAATTCGGGCAGAGGGGTTGGAGGATGCAGGTCTTTTTGGGCGTGGACGGGGGCGGGACAAAAACCCTCTGGGTTGTGGCTAATGCGGCGGGCAAGGTCTTCGGAAGCGGCGCCTTGAGCCCGTCCAACCTTCAGGTGGTGGGGGAGGGACGGCTGCGGCGGCTTCTGGCTGAGATTGTCCATCAGGCTGAGAACGCCACGGGTTGCCATCCGGGGGCCTGGCAGGGGGTCTGTTTGGGCCTGGCCGGGGTTGGAAGACCCGGCGACCGGGAATTGGTGGAGGAGATGCTGCGCGAGCACGGGCTAACGCGGTTTGAGGTTGTCAACGACGCGCAAGCGGCCCTGGCCGGAGCGCTGGGCGGGCAGCCGGGCGCCGTGGTGATCGCCGGGACCGGCTCCATCGCTTACGGCGCAAACGCCGCCGGAGTGACCGCCAGGGCCGGCGGTTGGGGCTATCTGCTCGGCGATGAAGGCAGTGGCTATGCCATTGGCCGCGCGGCGATATCCCGATCGTTGCAGGCTCTGGACGGGAGAGAGCTTTCCACCGCGCTGGCCGCCGCAATAACCGCTCATTTCGGGCTCATCGAGCTCACAGAGATCATCAACCGGGTTTACGGCGGGACTCTGGATCGTAGCGAGATTGCCTCGCTGGTGCCTCTGGTGGATAAATCAGCCGCCGATGGGGATCGGGTGGCCGGCGAAATCCTGGCGGAAGCCGGAGGCGAACTCGCGCTCCTGGCAAAAGCCGTTCTGGACAGGCTATTCATGCCCAAAGGGACGGTGGCCGCCGCCGGCGGCGTTTTGCTCGGGTGCCGGCGGGTGCGCGAAGCCCTGATCAGCAGGCTTGGGGATCTTTCGCCCGGAGCCCCGGTGGTTTTGCCCAGATATTGGCCGGTGGTGGGGGCGGTGATCCTGGCGGCCCGCCAGGCGGGCGCCACCATCGGGGAAGAGGCCCTCTCAACACTGCAGGGACGCCTGGAAGCTACATCCAGCGCGGCATTCAAGATCGAAAGACGGTGACGCTTTTTGAATATGAAGCATCAAGATCACGGCCAGTCGTTGCAGGAACTGGCCACGGAAACAAGGGACCCGCGATCCGCTCAGATCGACACCCTGTCCACGGAGGGCATCATCCGGCTGATGAATGAAACGGACAAGACCGTGGCTCATGCGGTGGAGAAGGAGATCGGCCACATCGCGGCCGGGGTGGATCTGGTGGTGGAAGCCATCCGCGGCGGCGGGAGGCTTTTCTATGTGGGCGCGGGCACCAGCGGGCGGCTGGGTGTCCTGGATGCTTCCGAATGCCCGCCCACCTTCGGCACCGATCCGGATCTGGTTCAGGCGGTGATCGCCGGCGGGGAGAAGGCGCTCACCAGCGCGGTGGAGGGGGCGGAGGACGACCCGGCGGCCGGCGCCGGAGATCTGGCGGCCAGGGGGCTCAGGCAAGAGGATGTGGTGGTGGGGATTGCCGCCAGCGGGCGGACCCCCTATGTGATTGGGGCTCTGGAGAAGGCCAGGGCGCTGGGTTGCCGCACCATCGCGGTAACCAGCAACAGCGGTTCCCCGATGGCGGCTCTGGCGGATGTGGCCATCACGCCCGTGGTCGGCCCGGAAGTGATCATGGGTTCCACCCGTCTCAAGGCGGGCACGGCGCAGAAGATGGTCCTGAACATGCTGACCACCGCGGCGATGGTCCGCCTGGGAAAGGTTTACGGCAATCTGATGGTGGATATGCGCCCCTCCAACTCCAAGCTGGTGGACCGGGCGATCCGGATGGTAAGCCTGGCCACCGGCTGCGGCCGGGATGAAGCGAAAGAGGCCCTGGAGGCCGCGGGGCGCAATGTAAAGGCGGCGGTGGTCATGAAACTCGGGCAGGTGTCTCCAAAGGAATCCGTACGGTTATTGGATGCGGCAAGCGGTTACGTGCGCCGCGCGCTGGAGATGGCGGCGCGGGAACAGCTGGCGCGGATGACGCTGGAAGAGAAGATCGGGCAGATGGTGATGTTCGGATTTCCCGGCGCCGCGCCTTCCCCGGAGATCAGGGATTTTATCGCGCGGAACCGGATTGGGGGAGTGATCCTCTTCGCGCGCAACTGCGGGACCACCGCTCAATTAGCACGGTTAAACGGGGAATTGCAGGCCCTGGCCGGGCAAACCCCCCGGAAGATCCCCCTCTTTATCGCCGTAGATCAGGAGGGCGGGTCGGTGGTGCGTTTGACCGATGGGGTGGAAGTTTTTCCGGGAAATATGGCCCTTGGCGCCGCCAGGCAGCCGGAGAAAGCCTATCTGGCCGCCAGGATCACCGCGCGGGACTTGCGGGCGGCGGGGATAAACGTGAACTTCGCCCCGGTGCTGGACGTAAACGTGAATGCGGCCAATCCGGTGATCGGAGTGCGATCTTTTGGAGAAGATCCCGAGCTGGTGGCGCGGCTGGGGGTGGCGGCGATCCGGGGCTATCAGGAGGGTGGAGTGATGGCCACCGGCAAGCACTTTCCCGGCCACGGCGATACCGCCGTTGATTCGCACCTGGCGCTGCCGACCGTGCCGCACGACCGGCGGCGGCTCGACGAGGTGGAGTTGCGGCCTTTCCGGGAGGCGATCCGGGCAGGTGTCGGCGCGATCATGACCGCTCATGTGACCTTCCCGGCCGTCGATCCCGCGCCGGGAATGCCGGCGACTCTTTCCCGGAGGGTGTTGACCGGGCTTTTGCGCGATGAGCTGGGGTTTGAGGGGCTGATCTTCACCGATTGCATGGAAATGAAGGCCATTGCCGGCCACTTCGGCAGCGGGCAGGCGGCGGTGATGGCCATCCAGGCCGGCGCGGACATGGTCCTGGTGAGCCACACTCCTTCGGTGCAACAGGCATCCCTGGAGGCAATTCTGGCGGTCGCCCGGGCCGGCGGGATCCCCATGGAACGGATCGACGCCTCGGTGGAGCGGATCCTTCTGGCCAAGCAGCGCTTTGCACGGGAGACGCGGGCGCCGGAAGGCGGGGAGAGCGATGGCGCCGCTCTCCAGATCGCCAGGAAGGCCGTTACGCTGGTCCGGAATGACGCCGGACAGCTTCCGATGGATCCGGCCAGCCGCGAAAAGCTTCTGGTGGTGGAATTTGCCTTGAAGGCGTTGACAGGGGCCGAGGATCAGATTCAGGGCGCCGCCCCCTTTGCGGAAAGCCTGGGCAGGCAGTACCGGGGGCCGGTCCAGAGCCTGATCCATGGGCTGGATCCCGGCAATGCCGAGATCGAGGCCGCCGTGGCCGCCGCCGCCGGTTGCGACCGGATCCTGGTCGCCACCCAGAATGCCGGCGTCTATTCGGGCCAGGCCAGGCTGGTACGGGCGCTGGCGGCTTCCGGAAAACCGGTGCTGGCGGTGGCGTTACGGAATCCCTACGATCTTATGGCCTTTCCGGAGGTAAAGACTTACCTGGCGACGTACGGTTACCAGCCCTGCGCGCTTCAGGCGGTTTCGGAAGCCATCACCGGCCGCCTTCAACCGATGGGCCGGCTGCCGGTGACTATTCCCGGCCTTTATCCGTACGGCCACGGCCTGGCCACCAGATAAGGAGTTGACCTCGGAGATGAAGATTGTGGGCCTGATGTCGGGCACCTCAGTTGACGGCATCGACGCCGCTTTAGTGGAATTATCCGGCTGGGGCGCGGAAACAAGGTTTACAGTCCCGGCTTTTGAAAATTACCCGTTTCCGGCTGGGCTCAAGGAAGAGATCTTTGCCCTGTTCAACCCCGCCACCGGGACCGTGGACCGGATCTGCCGGGCAAATTTTGTCCTGGGCGAAGTCTTTGCCGCCGCCGTCCTGAAGATTGTCAGGAAAGCCGGCCTGACGCCGGAGGAGATCGATGCGGTGGGTTCACACGGGCAGACCATCTACCACCTGCCGGCGCCGTCCACGGTTGCGGGCATCACCACGGCCTCCACGCTGCAGATCGGGGAACCGGCGGTGATCGCCGAGCGTACCGGGATCACCACGGTGGCGGACTTCCGGGTCCGGGATGTGGCGGCCGGGGGCCAGGGGGCGCCGTTGGTGCCTTATGTGGATTACCTGCTCTTCCATCATCCCGAGGTGGCCAGGGTGGTCCAGAACATAGGCGGGATCGGCAACTTTACCCTGGTGCCGCCTGATGGCGGGCTGGAGAAGGTGATTGCCATGGATACCGGCCCCGGCAACATGATCATCGATGGGGTGGCGCGGGCCATCACCGGGGGCGAAATGGAGTTTGATCGGGACGGGGGGCTGGCGGCGGCCGGCGCCGTCAACCAGGCGTTGTTGGAGACGTTGCTTGGCCATCCCTATCTGGCCAAGGATCCGCCGAAGACCACCGGGCGGGAGGAGTTCGGCGACCAGTTTGTGGCGGAACTCCTGCAAAACCCGGTTGTCAGGGAGATCTCCGGCCCCGATCTCGTCGCGACCGTCACGGCCTTTACGGTGGAGAGCATCGTGGCGCACTACCGGAAGCATGTCTTTAGACGTTATCCGGATGCCGAGGTGATTGTGGGCGGTGGCGGGAGCTACAACGGGACCCTGATGGGGATGCTCCGCTGGCGTTTGGCGCCGGTGCAAGTCCGGGTGCATGAGGATTTCGGCCTATCCAGCGACGCCAAGGAGGCGGTGGCCTTCGCCATTCTGGCCAACGAAGCCTTGCACGGAGTCCCCAACAACGTTCCGGCGGTTACCGGCGCCCGGAGGGCGGTGGTGATGGGCAAGATCCTGCCCGGGCGGCGTTTTAGCAGTTGGATCGACGGTCGTTAGCTTGAAGGTCGGATGGCCTGGCGTATGGCCGGGCAGAAAGGGGCGAAAATATTGGGTAGAACGGCCGGGATGGACAAAGCCAGGCAAAAGGCCAGGATTACGGTGACGGGCGGGCGCGTGATCACGCCCGGCGGCCTGATCGAGGACGGTGTTGTTCAGGCCGAGGGGGCGGTTTTGACTTTCGTGGGGTCCCGGAGAAAGTTTCTGGAGAAAGGCCGGGACGATGCTGAAATGGTGGTCGACGCCAGGGGCGGTTTTATCTCTCCGGGCTTTATAGATCTGCATGTTCACGGCGGGGGCGGGGCGGATTTCATGGATGGAACGCCGGAGGCGATGGCCACAATCGCCAGGGCCCATGCCGAACACGGGACAACCTCGTTTCTGGCGACCACCCTCACCGGTCCCGCGGATCAGTTGCTGAAGGTGGCCCGGGCTTGCCGGACGGCCCGGGAAAGCGGCCGGTTGGGCGCCGAAGTGCTGGGAATTCATCTGGAAGGGCCGTTTATAAACCCGGTGGCCAGGGGCGCGCAGAACGCCGCTTTTGTCCGGCCCCTTGCCGTGGATGAACTGGACAACCTCCGGCGTGAATCCGGGGATGCGGTGCGGATGGTGACGCTGGCGCCGGAGATGCCCGGAGCGGTGGAGCTGGTGGCCGCGCTCCGGGAGCGGCGGGTGATCGCTTCCGCCGGGCATACCGCGGCCAGCTACGAGGAGGTCGAGGCCGCCGTGCAAAATGGCCTGTCCATGGCCACCCACACCTTCAATGCCATGGGGGTCCTCCATCACCGGGAACCCGGCGTGATCGGGGCGGTTTTAACCACGCCGGAACTCTACGCCCAGCTCATTGTAGACGGCATTCATCTTCATCCCGCCGTGGTCTCGCTGGCGGTCCGGGCCAAGGGGGCGCGACGCATTGTGCTGATTACCGATGCCATCTCGGGCGTCGGCCTGTCACCGGGACGGTACAAACTCGGCGGGATGGAGATAGTAGTGGATGAGGTTTCGGCGCGGCTTCCGGAGGGGAACCTGGCGGGGAGCCTCTTGACCATGGAAAAGGCGGTCAAAAATGTAATGGAATTCACGGGAATCCCGGTTCACGAGGCTGTTCGGATGGCCTCACTGACCCCGGCGGAGGCGCTGGGCCTTGAAAAACGCAAAGGAAGCCTGTCGGTGGGCAAGGACGCGGATCTGGCGGTGCTTGATGACCAGTTCCGGGTGCGCTTGACGATCGGCCGCGGGCAGGTAATATATGATCCCGGGCAGTTAATATGATTCCGGAAAGATTAGCAGGGGTGACACAAATTGCAGGTTATCGTGGCAAAGGACTATGACGAGTTGAGCCGCTGGGCGGCGGAGGCGGTGGCCGCCCAGATCCTGGAAAAGCCGGACTCGGTCCTCGGGTTGGCCACAGGCGGCACACCGCTGGGGATGTATCGTGAATTAAAGCGCATGCACCAGGAGGGCAAACTTGACCTCGCCCGGGTCAAGACCTTCAACCTGGACGAATACATCGGGCTGCCGGCGGATCATCCCGAGAGCTATCATCACTACATGCAGGAGAATTTCTTCCGGCATGTGAACCTCCCGGCGGATCAGGCGCATGTTCCCGACGGAACCGCCGGAGATCTGGCGGTCGAATGCCAAAGATACGAAGAGATGATCCAGGCCGCCGGCTCGATTGACCTGCAGGTCCTGGGCATCGGCGCCAACGGGCATATCGGGTTCAACGAGCCGGGCACGGAATTCGGCGCCGTCACCCATGTGCTGAGCCTTGATCCCCGGACCGTCAAGGCCAATGCCCGGTTCTTCGGCAGCGAGGATCAGGTGCCCCGGCAAGCCATTTCCATGGGGATCAAGACGATCATGAAGTCCCGGAAGATCATCCTGCTGGCCAGCGGCACCGACAAGGCCGAGGCCATCATGCGCACCGTGACCGGGCCGGTTACGGTTGATATGCCGGCTTCCATCCTCCAGCTTCACCCCAACGTGACCCTTCTGGTCGATAAGGCGGCGGCGGCGTTTCTGAAGTTGGACGGCGGCCAGATGTCGGTGAATTGCTAAACAAGACCGGGGCACACCACCTATCACCGGGAATGGCCGCCCCCAAAGGAATGGCCAGCCGCCAAACCAGACAAACTAACCCCATGATGAAGTTATTTGCCGATTACCACACGCATACCCGTTACAGCCACGGGACAGGCACGGTGGAGGATAATGTCCTGGCGGCGCGGGCCAGGGGCCTCAAACAGGTGGCGATCTCCGATCACGGGCCGGCCTCCCTCTTTGGCGTGGGGGTGCGAAACCTGGCGACCTTCGGCAAGATCCGCGAGGAGGTCCGGGAGTGCAACGCCAGATATCCCGAGATCGGCGTCCTGACCGGGGTGGAAGCCAATGTGATCGGCGCCGACGGCGCCCTGGATGTGCCGGGGCCGGTTCTCGAGGAACTGGACATTGTTCTGGCGGGCCTGCATGTGACGGTGATGCCGGCCTCTCTGGCGGACGGTTTCAAGCTCGGCCTTTTAAATGCGTTAAGGAGCCTGGATTCCCGGCTGGGCAAGCTGGCCCGCGACCTGAACACCAAAGCCCTGGTGGAGGCGGTCTACCGGTATCCCATTGATATCGTCACCCACCCGGGGCTCAGGCTGTCCATCGACACCCGGGAACTCGCCAGGGCCTGCGCCCAAAACGGCACGGCCATGGAGATCAACACCGGCCACGGCCAGACTACCGTGGAATTCATACAGGTTGCGGCCGCGGAGGGGGTCGATTTCGCCATCGGCAGCGACGCGCACCAGCCATCCCGGGTGGGCGATCTGGAGGCGGGGCTGGAACTTGCCTTGCGGGCTGGTCTTTCCCCCGACAGGATTATCAACGCGGTTCACGCGGAAGACGATCTTCCCGGCCAGTTATGGCGCAATCTTCCGCATTCTCCGGGAAGGAAACCCGTGCCACGGCGGCGAAATATCCTCAGAATATGAGAATTGTCGGGAAGTCCGGGTGGAATGGAGCCCGGAACGGAATGGAGTTTGGGGAGGAATATGGTGGATATCCGGTTCGTGATCATCACCGGCCTGTCCGGGGCGGGCAAGAGCGAGGCGGTAAGGGCCTTTGAAGATCTGGGATATTTTTGCGTGGACAATCTTCCGCCCACGTTCATCCCCAAGTTTGCCGAGTTATGCGCACAATCCGAAGGAAAGATCAATAAGATAGCACTGGTCATCGACATTCGCGGCGGTCAATTTTTTGACAGCCTTTTTGGTGCCCTGGAGAACCTGGAGTCGGTCGGATTTCGCTATGACGTCCTCTTCCTGGAAGCCACCGATGAGGTGCTGGTCCGCCGTTTCAAGGAGACCCGGCGCCGCCATCCGCTGGCGCCGGAGGGAAGCATCCTCGACGGGCTCACCGCCGAACGCAAGAAGCTGGAACAGCTCCGGGGCCGGGCGACCCGGATCATCGACACCTCTCACATGTCGGGCAGGCAGCTCAAGGAAGAGATCATGCGCACCTACGCCGCAAAGGATGACGACGCGCGGATGACCGTGAACGTCATCTCCTTCGGCTTCAAGCACGGGTTGCCCCTGGACGCCGATCTCATCTTTGATTGCCGGTTTTTGCCCAACCCACACTATGTTGCTTCCCTGAAGAGTCACAACGGCAATGAGGCCGTGGTTGCGGATTATGTGCTGAAATGGCCCACCACCCAGCGTTTTATCGCCAAATTGTCGGATCTCCTTGAGTTTCTCATGCCCCAATTTTCCAAGGAGGGAAAGTCGCAGGTCATTATCGGCATCGGCTGCACCGGCGGCAAACACCGGTCGGTGACGCTGGCCAACGTGCTGGGAGACTTCCTGCGCCAGAATGGTTATCCGGTCGTGGTTGAGCACCGGGATATCGAGAAATCCGAGTGACAGGGGTGTGGCAGATGGGTTTTGGGGGCTTCTCGAAGACTGGATTTAATATGCTCAAATGGCTTTACCCCGGGATGAAGGTCAAAAGATGGCTCTTCCTGGCTGTGGTGGGGGTTCTTCTGGTGAGCCTGGGGCTGGCCCTGATCATCAATATCAAGCTTCTGAGCGTCTTTGAGCAGGCTTTCATGCGTTCGGTCTATCTTTTCACCGGGGAATTGCGGACGCCGGTCACGGTGCTGAACGGCGTCATCATTATTTTGCTGGGGGTATTCCTGATCACTCTTGGCGTCCGGCAGATGATCCGGTCCATTGTTTCGGTGATTCTCCCGGAGGAGACCGACAACCTGGTGGAGATCGTCTACCAGAGCCGGCAATTGCACCGGGGGGCCAGGGTGGTGGTCATCGGCGGCGGGACGGGTCTGGCCACCCTGTTGCGCGGCTTGAAGCGTTATACCTGCAACATCACGGCGATTGTCACCGTGGCGGATGATGGTGGAAGTTCGGGAAGGCTCAGGACGGAGATGGGCATCCTGCCGCCCGGGGATATCCGGAGTTGCCTGGTGGCGCTGGCGGACACGGAGCCGCTCATGGAAAAGCTCTTTCAGTACCGCTATAAAAATCTTGAAGGGCTGGCGGGCCACAGCTTCGGCAACCTCTTTATCGCCACCATGACCGAGATCACCGGCGACTTTGAACAGGCTATCAAGGAGTCCAGCAAGGTTCTGGCCATCCGCGGGCAGGTGCTTCCCAGCACGCTGGAGTCCGTGGTTTTACACGCACAGATGGCCGATGGAACAGAGATCACCGGCGAATCCGATATCACCCGTGCGCACCGGCGGATCAACCGGGTCTTTCTGCAGCCGGAGAATGCACCCGCCAATTCAGAAGCGGTGGAAGCCATCGCCAATGCGGACATTGTGGTGTTGGGTCCGGGGAGCCTTTACACCAGCATCTTGCCGAATCTGCTCGTCAAGGGGATCGCCGAAGCCCTGGAAGCCACCAAGGCGCTCAAGCTCTATGTCTGCAACGTGATGACCCAGCCGGGGGAGACCGACGGGTATACAGCCTCGGATCACGCAAAGGCGATCGTTGACCATGTGGGCCGGAGGGTCATTGACTATGTGCTGGTGAATGACGAGGAGGTGCCAGCGCATCTCGCGGAAAAATATCGTGAACAGGGCGCCTTTGCGGTGGAACCCGATGTTGCGAAGATCGCCCAGATCGGCCCGCAGCCTATCCCTGCTCGTCTCATCAGCGAGACGGATCTGGTGCGGCATGACTCGCGCAAGTTGGCCGGCGCTGTCATGCGCCTGATTTTGCAGGCCAGACCCAGGCCGGAGAGAATGTTGTGGCTTGAGCCCCTTCTTTCAAAGTTGCTGGGGGGAGGGCGTCGGTAGGATAAGATACGCTTGCTTGCCGCCGATCTTTGATATAAAATAAGATGAGGTGAGTTTATGGGGCCAATTCGCATTTGGGGCCTCTGGTGGCAACGGACCCTTTTCAGTCTTTTGCCCCTGCTGATCCTGGTGGCGCTGGCTGGAGCATGGGGAGGCATAAGTGTTGTGAAGAGCCGTGCGGCTTCACCGGTTGAACTTCCCTTCGACCTTCTGGCGGCGGTGGGCAGGCAGGAGGAATCCTGCGTTGTGGCGGCCAGCCAGGCTGAGTATGACTCGCTGTGGAAGTCGCTCTGGAATGCCTGGGAACAGCCGGTTGTCGACTTTCAAAAGTCGTTTGTGGTAGGGGCTTTTTACGGCGAGCGGCCCACCGGCGGCTATGTGATGCAGGTAAAAAGGCTTGTCCAGACCGGCGGCGTGGTGACGGTAACCCTTGAACGCAGGCCACCCAGGGCGGGCGCCTTTGTGACCATGGTGGTTACCTACCCGGGCCAGTTGGTGGCGGTGGGGAAGAAGGGCCTTGCCCAGAAGGGCAATTTGACCTTTGTCTTTGTTGATCAGGAGCAACGGGAGCTCGCCAGGGTCGAACGATCGATTGATTAAAAGGCGATCGATTGATTAAAAGGTGCTAGAAGGAGACTGGTGTCGGTGCAGACAAATGTCCGCAAGGTAGCAATTCTGGCCATGATGGTGGCTCTTTCGCTGCTGTTGATCATGTTTGTGAAAGTACCTCTCTTCGCAAACTTTCTCATCTATGAACCCGGCGATGTGCCCATCTTGATCGTGGGCTTTATGTTCGGCCCGGCGATGGGGATCGTTGCATCCCTGATCGTCGCGGTGGCCATGGCGTTATTTACGGGGTTGGGCGGGCCTTTTGGCGCTTTCATGCACTTTCTGGCCACGGGAACCATGGTTGGCCTGGCGGGAAGCGTCTACCGTCTCCGCCGGACAAAGGGCGGCGCAATGCTGGGAATGCTGGCGGGGGGCCTCACCATGGCGGCAATAATGGTGGTGGCCAACTTGCTGCTGGATCCCATCTTTTACGGGATGCCCCGGGAGGCGGTACTGCCTCTTCTGGCGCCGGCCATTATCCCCTTCAACCTGGCCAAGGCGGGGATCAACTCGGTGGTGACTTTTGTGCTCTACAAGCGCACGGCCACCTTTTTGCGCCGCTACAGCCAGGAGGCTTACGCCAGAGGGAACGGAAGCCGCTAGGCGCGGAACAGACACTGAAGCGGCACAGACACTAAAAAAGGGATCCACGCTCAGGGGGCCGGGTTAACGGAACTTGCCCTCCGGCGGCGGGGTCCCTTTTTTATATAAACACAACAGGCTTCCTCATTTTACCTGGCAGAAAGTGGCCAGGGCCGGCATAGACATATAAAGGCCACATGAGCCCAAGGATGGGCGAGGTGGCGCACCATGCCAAGATGCCGGGTGAGGGGGCTTCCCATGATTCGCAGCCGTAAATGCCGGTTTTACACAATCAGAGAACGCTCGATCATTTTTGTGGTGGTCGGGATCCTGCTGGCGCTATTTATCACCGGCTGCATTGAAAGCATGGAACGCCGCTTTTATGGGGTCAAGCCCCGGGTGACCCTGGAAGGGCGCCCCATGCAGGGGCTCTTTGCAGATGAGGTCCGGGCGATGGCCGGCGAGATGGCGGAAAAGGCTTCCATCAAGCCGGAGAATGCCCGCGTTGACAAGAAAACCGGCGTGATCGTGGCGGAAAAGGCGGGCTACCTGGTCGACATCGAGGAGACGGTGATCCGGGTGATGACGGCCCGCCCGAATACGGATGTGCGTTTTGTGCGGGTCAGGGTGGAACCGGAGATCACCGCCTCCCTCCTGGCCAGTTTGACCCAGGAGGTCGGGTCATACGCGACCTGGCTGATCGGCAGCTGGGAACGAGCGGAAAACGTCCGGCTGGCGACCGAAGCCATTGACAACACGGTGATCTTGCCCGGCCAGGTCTTCTCCTTCAACGACGTGGTGGGGTTGCGGACGGCGGAGAAAGGATACAGGCCGGCGCCCATCTTTGTTGGCGAGGCGGTGGTGCCCGGTCTGGGCGGGGGTATCTGCCAGGTCTCTTCCACGCTCTACAATGTGGTTCTGGAGGGGAGGCTGGAAGTGGTCGAACGCCACGCCCACGGCCTGCCGGTAAGCTATGTCCCGCCGGGGCGCGACGCGACGGTGGCGTATCCTTACGCGGATTTCAAGTTCCGCAACGACCGCACCACGCCGGTGATGATCAAGGCCGTCACGGATGGCGCACGGTTGAGCATCAAGATCTACGGGGTTCCCGAGGATCCCCAAATTTCGGGTGGTTGAGCCGCTGCGGCTACTATGCTATAATAACGGTGGTATCCATCAAAACAGTTGAGGTGGCGGGATGGCGGCAAGGAGCGCTTTGGCAACCAACTTTGAACCGGACGTCGTTAAAATTGACAGAAATTCAACGTTAAAAACCTTAAAAGAGACGCTTTATTACCTGTCGTTCCCTTTTGGCTTTTTGGCTTTTTCGCTGCCAATCTATGGGGAGAAGGTAGGGGCCACACCTTTTCAGATCGGTTTGCTCTTTTCGGCTTTTTCCATGATGACCCTGGTGGTCCGGCCGATTCTCGGCAACCTGTTGGACAAGGTGGGGCGGCGGCCGTTTTTTATCGGGGGTGTGGCGGCCTATGCGCTGACAGACTTCATCTTCGCCCTGTTGCAGAGCTACCCCGGGCTGGTGATGGCCCGTGTGGTGCAGGGAATCGCCTTCGCTTTCCTGTGGCTCACGGTTTATGCCATCATCTCGGATTTGAGCCTGGATGGGGAGCGCGGGCTTAACTACGGCAAGGTCATCGAGGCGCAAAATCGGGGGCAGATCAACGGGGCGATCGTGGGATTCATCCTGATCTGGGGCCTGGAGTCCAGATTTCTCCTGGGGTTCAGGATCGCCTTTCTCATCTACTTTGTCTTCGGCGCGTACGCGTTCTGGCAAGGCTGGCGGATCGACGAGACTCTGGGGGCGGATTGCGGCAAACCCGTGGCAAGCCGCGAAAAGGCGGCCGGCCAGATCTCCCGGGACTATTTTAAGCTGCTTCTGGTGACCTTTTTGACCTCGATCTCCTATGGGATGCTGGCGCCCATCGTGATCATCTTCCTGCGCCAGAGGATCAGCGGGAATCTGATCATGCTGGCGGCCTCATACGTACCTGCCGCCGTGGTCTGGAGCTTTTTGCCGTCGCGCTTCGGCCGGCTTTCCGACCGCTTCGGCCGGAAACGCTTTGTGGTGGCGGGCCTGGTGGCAGGGGCGGTGGTGGTCGCCTTGATTCCCCGGGCCGGTTCCTTCTGGTTTTTGACCGGGCTCTGGGTACTGGCGGCGGCGGCTCTCACAATGGCGCTGCCCATTCAACAGGCCATGGTCTCGGATCTAACGGGGGACGACGTGCGGGGGCGGGCCTACGGTTATTATGCGCTGGCCAACGACGCCGGCAACGTGGTGGGGCCCGCGGTTGGCACCTGGTTGTACGGCCGGGGACAAGCCTACCCTTTCTACCTGAACGGGTTTGTCCTTTTGCTGGCGGGCCTGGTGGTGCTCTTTTTCTCGCGCGGCAACGGCCGCCAAACTGGTAAAGCAGGATATTATCCTGGTTCCGGTGAATATATTAGTAAGCGCGGATGATGAGGTGAGCCTTTTGGCCTTTTCATTGCGGGTAAAGGAAGAGCTGGCCCGGGTAATCCCGAAGGATTCATGCTGTCAATTGGCTGAATTGTCTGCGCTGATTCACATGGATGGGGCGCTGCAGATCCACGGTCAGGCGGAACTGGCGCTGGAGATATTGACCGAGAATGCCGCGGCCGCCCGGAAGATCTTTCACCTGGTGAAGAACCTTTTTCATTCGGAGACCGAGATTCTGGTGCGCAAGAAGCGGCGCCTGCGCAAGAACAACGTATATGGGATCCGGATCCCGGCTGGAGCCGGAGTGCGGGAGATTCTCCTGAAGTTGGGGCTGGTGGATGATGATTTCGCCCTTGTGCAAGGGATCAGTCTCCCCCTGGTGAAAAGGAAATGCTGCCGCCGGGCGTATCTGCGGGGCGCGTTTTTAGGGAAAGGTTCAATCACCGATCCCGAGAAGACCTATCACCTGGAATTTACCGTGGACAACCCGGTTTATGCGGGGGACCTCAGCCGCCTGTTGCACAGCCAGGGTGTGCCGGCCAGGGTCGGCGAGCGGAAGAAGGAATATGTGGTTTATATCAAGGAGGGCGAGCAGATCGGGCAGCTCCTCGCGTTGATGGGCGCCCACACCGCCCTTCTGGATTTTGAGAACATCCGGGTCATAAAGGGCATGCGCAACCAGGTCAACCGCCGGGTCAATTGCGAGACGGCCAACCTCGACAAGACCGTCAATGCGGCAATGCAGCAGCTGGAAAATATCCGGGTCATCGACGAGATGATGGGCCTCAGCAAACTCCCGGCCAACCTCAGGGAGGTGGCCCGCCTGCGGATGGGTCATCCCGACGCCAGCCTGCAGGAACTGGGTGAAATGCTTGTCCCGCCGGCAAGCAAGTCGGGTGTGAACCACCGGCTGCGGCGGATCGGCCGGATTGCGGAGCAGCTCCGCACAGGAGCCAGACTCGAGCGAGGGTAGCGTCGCGAGTTGGTTGATGACTTGCGTTGCGGTCACGGAGGTGACACGATGCGGCTTGAACATGGCCTTTCTCTCCAACAAACACAAAAGCTGGTCTTGACTGCTGAATTGCGGCAGGCCATCACCATCCTGCAGCTTTCCGCGGTGGAGTTGACGGAAATGGTGGAGAAGGAACTCCTGGAAAACCCTGTTCTGGATTGTGGAGATCCGGTTTGCCCGGAAACGCCCCAGGCTGATGGAGGGACGGATGAATCCGCCAATGCCGATGGAGCGGGTGGCGAGCCTCCCGAGGGGGAAGCCGGCCGCTTTACGGAAAGCCCGAGGCGTAAAGAGCGCAAGGAGCGGGAGGAGAGGCTGGAGTTTGATCCGGCGTGGCAGGAGTACTTTGCCGACCGCAGCGATCTGGGTATCCCCCGTGAAGCCTTTTCCGCCGGCGAGCGCAATAACTATGAGAATTTCGTGGCGTGGGAACCCTCTCTGCCAGAACACCTGATGTCCCAGTTGCGGCTCTCCTTTTCAGACGGGGTGGATCGGACCATCGGGACATACCTGATCGGAAGCATCGACCAGGACGGCTACTTGCGCTGCACCGTCCAGGAGGCGGCGGAGCACACCAAAACCTCCGAAGAAAGAGTGGTTGGGGTTCTGGCGGTTGTTCAAGGCTTTGACCCGCCGGGGGTGGCGGCGCGGAGCGTTCAGGAGTGCCTGAAGCTGCAGCTCGGCCGGCGGGGAAAACTGGAGGAGCGTGTCGCGCGGCTCATCGACGAGTTTTTGCCGGAACTGGCGGAGGGCAGGATGGCGCGTGTCGCGGAGAAGATGGAGTGCACCTGCCAGGAGGTCCAGGCGATCTATGATCTGATTCGCAGCCTGGATCCGAAGCCCGGCCGAAACTTCGGGGGCGGGCAGGAGATTCGCTACATCATTCCCGATGTGGTGGTGGAAAAGGTGGGCGGCGATTATGCCATTATGGTGTCGGACGTCACCGCTCCACGGCTGTCCATCAACCCCTTCTACCGGGGGATGCTGGCGGGGAAAACCGCGGAGGACGCCGCCCTGCGGTTTGTCCATGATAAATTCAATTCGGCGCTCTGGCTGATCCGGAGCATCGAACAAAGGCGGCAGACCATCTACCGCGTGACGGAGAGCATCGTCAAAAAACAGCGGGCCTTCCTGGAGAAAGGAGTAAAGTTTCTGCAGCCCATGACCCTCCGGGATGTGGCCGAGGATGTGGGGGTTCACGAGTCCACTGTCAGCCGCGCCACGGCGGGCAAATATGTCCAGACCCCTCAAGGGATCTTTGAACTTAAATTTTTCTTTACCAGCGGCGTGGAGAGCAGTTTTGGGTCTTCCACCTCTTCCAAGAGCGTGAAGGCCATCATCGCCGAGTTGATCCAGGCGGAAGACCCCCGGCAGCCGCTGAGCGATCAGAAGCTCAGGGAGATTCTGGCGGGCAAAGGGATCTACCTCTCCCGGCGTACCGTCACCAAGTACCGGGAGGAACGGAAGATTCCTTCCTCCGCCCGTCGCAAGCGGTACTAGACCCTAAAAAAGGAGAACACCATGCTTTCGAAAGCTGTTGTAACGGAACTGGTCAGTATTTGCGGCCGGGAGAGGGTGCTTACCGAGCCGGAGGACCTGATCGGCTATTCCTTTGACGCTACGGCTGCTCTGCCACGGCGCAGGCCGGAGGCGGTCGTGCTGCCTGTTTCCACCGAGGAGGTGGTGCAGGTGGTGAAGCTGGCCGGCCGGCGCCGGATCCCGATCTACCCCCGCGGTTCCGGGACCAACCTGAGCGGCGGGACCATTCCCCTGGAAGGCGGGATAGTACTGGTTACCACGATGATGAACTCGATCCTGGAAGTAGACGCCGAAAACCTCACGGCTACCGTTCAGCCCGGGGTGATTGTGCAGACCCTCAACGACGCGGTGGCCTCCTACGGCCTGATCTACCCGCCGGATCCGGGGACGGTGGCCACGGCCACCATGGGCGGCACGGTGGCGGAGTGTTCGGGCGGCCTGCGGGGGCTCAAATACGGGGTGACCAAGCATTACGTCATGGGGCTGGAGGTGGTGCTGGCCGACGGCAATGTCTTGCGGGCGGGCGGCAAAACGGTCAAGAACGTCACCGGTTACGATCTCGTAAAGCTCTTTACCGGTTCCGAGGGGACCCTGGGGATCATCACCGGGATTACGGTCAAGCTTATCCCGGCGCCGGAGCACCGCCGGACCATGATGGCGGTCTTCGACGATCTGGACCGGGCGGCGAAGACGATCTCCGAGATCATCAGCCACAAGGTCATACCCGCTACCCTGGAGATCCTGGACCGGGTGACCATTCAGGCGGTGGAGGAGCATGCCAGGATTGGATTGCCGACCGAGGCCGAGGCGATCCTGCTTATCGAGGTGGATGGGATCCGGGAGGTAGTGGAAAAGGAAGCGGCGGTGGTGCTGGAGGTCTGCCGCCGGCAGGGTGCCGCTTCGATCCGGGCGGCGGAAACCGACGCCGAGCGGGATGAGCTTTGGGCGGCGAGAAGAGCCGCGTTGCCGGCTCTGGCCCAGTTGAAACCCACTATGGTACTGGAGGACGCCACGGTTCCCCGCAGCAAGATTCCGGAGATGATCCGGGGTTTGAACGACATTGCCAGCAAGTACCGGCTGAAGATTGGCACCTTCGGGCATGCCGGCGATGGCAATCTGCATCCCACCATCCTCACCGATGTATCGGATGAAGAGGAGATGGCGCGGGTGGAGAGGGCCGTGGATGAGATCTTTACCCTGGCGTTGCAGCTCGGGGGGACTCTGTCAGGTGAACACGGGATCGGGATGGCCAAGGCCAAATATCTTGAGCAGGAGTTTGGTCCGGCCGGGGTTGAGGTGATGGCCCGGATCAAACACGCCCTGGATCCGCTCGGGCTCTTGAATCCCGGAAAGATCTTCCCCCCTGCGCAGGGAAAGATTCTTTCCCAGGGGGAGGCTGGCGTCAAAGAGCAAACTCCAGCCGCCAGGGAGGGGTTAGGATGAAACTCCGGGATCTGGCGGTGGTACGGGCTGAGATCGACAAGTGTATGAAATGTGGCAACTGCCAGTCAGTCTGCCCGATTTATTTTGAAACAAAGAAGGAGCTCGGCGTGGCGCGCGGCAAGCTCACCCTGGCCCAGGCGGCGCTGGAGGGGGAACTCCCCGTTACCCCGGCCTTTGCCGAAAGGCTGTCGTTGTGCCTTACCTGCAACGCCTGCGTGGCCAACTGTCCTTCCGGCGTGCGCTTTGACCGGATCTTACTGGCGGCCAGAGCGGCGGCGGTCAAAGCCTGCGGCCTCCCCCCGGTAAAGAAGGTGATCTTTGCCGGCCTATCCCACCCCATCGTCTTCCGGGCCGGGTTACGTTCCGGGCGGCTCTTGCAGCCACTGATCTTCAAGCGGCACCCCCGGAAGAGGGCCAATTACCCGCGGTTTCCCCTGGGTCTCGACCGGCGCCGAATTGTACCGCCCCTGGCCGTCAGGACTCTTCGGGAGGAGCTGGCGGAGGTCAACCCGCCCTCCGACCCGGTGCTGAATCGGGTGCCGAACCAGGTGTCAAACCAGGCGGGTCAGGCCGCGAACCTGACGCCGGATCGGGCGGCCAGTAGGCCAGCCAGACCGAGAATGCGGGTGGCGTTCTTCACCGGTTGCATGATCAATTATATCTACACGGAAACCGGCAGAGCGGTGGTCAACGTCCTGAACCGCAATGGGATCGAGGTGGTGTTGCCTTCTGAACAGCATTGTTGCGGGATCCCGGTCTTTGTCTCCGGCGACATGGGTACCGCCCGGGCTATGGCGGCCTCCAACGTCCGGATCTTCGCGGGAGCCCAAATCGATGCCATCATCACTGCCTGCGCCACCTGTGGCGAGGCCTGGCGCCATCACTACCCGGAGCTTCTGGAGGGGGCCGAGGAGGCTGAGCAAGCCCGCGAACTGGGCAAAAAGCATTATGACATCTCGGAGTTCCTGGTGGACGTCATAGGCATTACCAGGGAACCGGGTTTGGCAGGAGCGATAAGTTCAATGGGATCAACGGGGACGGTTGGATCGACGGGAACGGTGGGACCCACCACCGGGAAGGTGACCTACCATGATCCCTGCCACCTCAACCGTGGGCTGGGAATTAACCGTGCTCCCAGGGAGATCCTCCGGGCGATTCCCGGCGTCGAATTCCGGGAGATGGCCAACCCGGGCCGGTGCTGCGGCGGTTCCGGCTCTTTCAGCCTGAGCTACTACGATCTATCCATGGACATCGCCGCCCACAAGGTGGCGGATATCCAAAAGACCGGCGCGGAGACGGTGGTTACCGGCTGCCCGGCCTGCCGGATGCAGATCGAGGACGCTTTGAACCGCCACCAGATGCCGCAGCGGGTCCTGCACACCGTTGAGTTGTTAGAGATGGCCTTTGAACCTCTCCACGACGAAAGTCGCGGGATTCAGGAACCCCGGACTTCAGCGTTTCATCGATTCCTGCTTCGTTGACCGTTGCCGTGTAGTCTTACACGATCTCCACAGGCGTGAATTCGGGTAGTTCCTACCCTATTTTAGACCCTGAAGGTTTTACATAGCGGAGGGCTTACCGTGATATATACGCCAATTCGGGCGATAACACGGTTTCATCAATACAAAAATTCAGGGAGAGGGATGTAAAAACGCTGGAGGTTGACGGGAAAAACTGGAAATATCTTTATGCCGGAGAAGGAAAGGATGTTATACTGTTCCTCCACGGCATGGGCGGGTCTTACGATATATGGTGGCAGCAAATAGAAGCGTTTGAAGACAGGTACAGGATAGTTTCAGTGACGTACCCCCCGGTAAATTCGCTGGCCGGCCTCAGCCGGGGAATCACGGAGATACTTAAAAAAGAGAATATTTACTCCGTTTATGTTCTTGGAACCTCACTGGGAGGTTACCTGGCCCAGTACCTGGTGGCTGAACACCCGGAAATTGTAAAGAAGGCTGTCTTTGCCAACACTTTCCCTCCCAACGACATTATACTGGAAAAAAACGGCAGACTGGGTTCACTTCTGCCTTATTTACCTGAATGGCTGATAATGAA
Organism: Bacillota bacterium; assembly: GCA_023381695.1. Lineage (GTDB taxonomy): Bacteria > Bacillota > UBA5301 > JAMCQP01 > JAMCQP01 > JAMCQP01. The sequence goes on from JAMCQP010000034.1 coordinate 37,450, forward strand.
GAGTTTCAGGGGAAGCATTTTAAACAGTGTGGTTCCGGCCGCAAACAATTCCGAACTGGTGAAGGCTTTCCTTCTTGAACAGTCTTACGGATTAATGAGCAAGGCACAGTTTATCGGAAGATACCGGTGCGTGGTTGACCCGTTTACACCCGGCGACCCGGAGTCTCACGGGAATGAATACACCCGGATAATAGAAGGGTTCTTCAGCGAATAGTACGTCAGGTGACAGGTAAGCTACAAACAAAATGCGACAGCGAGAACCGACCCCCTTCCTGTCGCATTGTTATAGAGGGCAGGTAGTGCTGGAACAAAGGAGTGTGCTTGCAGGGAACTCATAACCGCTTTAACGTAGAAATGGTTTGCCTACCGCGCCTGGCGCAGCGGCGGGATGAAGAAAAGGCTGCACGCCAGCAGGGAAGACGCCACGCCCATCCCCAGGTAAACGGCGTGGACTCCGAACCAGTCGCCCAGGGCGCCGCCAACGGTCATGGAGAGCGGCATGGCCGCCGTGGCCGCCGCCATCAACGCGCTGAAGATGCGCCCCTGCTGTTCCGGCGGCGTTTCCTGCTGTATCAGGGTCATTATGGGTACGTTTACCGTTACAGTGAAGAGCCCCATGACTCCGAAGGCCATGATTGCAGGGCCAAGGTTCCTTGCCAGGCCGGATCCAATAACGGCCAGCCCTATTCCCAAAAGCCCGAAAATCACCGTATGCCCCTTTGGCCATCTGGCGCCCGCCGTTCCGATCAGGATCGAGCCCGCCAGCATCCCCGCACCCATGGCGCTCTGGATAAATCCCAGGGCGGCAACTCCCAGGGTGCTGATCTGCTCCGCGTATATAGGGAGTAGAACCGGCCCCGGTCCCAACAGAAAGTTGATAACAATACCCAGGGGAAAGATCCACCTGATAATTGGATGGCGCGCCACAGTGCCAAAGCCGGCCTTCATGTCCCGCCAGACTCCCATGAGTGTCGTTCCGCCGCTTTCGGCCTGTGAGCGGAAGCGCATGGCCACCAGTGCAATCACTGAAACCATAAACGAGGCCGCATCGGCCCAGAAGGCAGGAGCAACCCCCCAGGCAGCCACCACGAGCCCCGCCAGTACAGGCCCTACCAACTGGCTGATCTGCCGGGTAACCATGGCAAAAGAGTTGGCCTGGGTAAGCTCATCCGGTTCTACCAGGAAAACAAGGCTACCCTGCCCCGCGGGCACAAAAAAGGCCGTCGTCGTACCCATAGCGAGGGCAAAAATTACCACTACTTCAACCGGCAACAACCTCAAGCCATATAGCAGGGCCAGAGCACCGACCAGTACGGCCCGAATCACATCGGAAAGGATCATCAGGCGGCGCTTTTCCATGCGGTCGGCCACCACACCGGCCACTGGCCCGACCAACACCATTGGTATGGTGTAAAAAGCCATCACGGTGCCCATCAGGAGAGCCGATCCAGTAAGCTCCTTTACCAACCACAAGAGAGCCAGGCTGTGGAAGGCGTCGCCCAGATTGCTGACCAACTGGCCTGCCCATAGCAGCGCATAATCGCGGTGGCGAAAGACCCCGATAATGCCGGGTTTGCTGGGAATGCTCAGTTTCATCTTCCTCATCCCCAGATCAGCCAGTTCAGCACCGAATTCACGATGCTGATCACGATGGAACCGAGTATCGCCTGCCAGAAGCCGGCGATGTTGAACCCGGCCACGAATCTTGCGGCGAGGCTCAGCATCAGGGCGTTGATCACGAAGGTGAAGAGCCCCAGCGTGAGGATCTCCACCGGCAGGGAAAGGATGACCAGCACCGGCCGGATCACCACATTGACGATTCCCAGCACCAGCGCGGCGATCAAAGCCGCCTGAAAGCTGTCAACGGAGATTCCCGGCACGATATACGGAACGATAAAGATCGCCAGCGCAACTATGAGCCAGCGAACCAGAAGTTTGCGCACAACATCCACCCTCCCACCCGATAGAGTTTGCTAATACTTGCTAAAGCAATGAGCTTCAATGAGCTTGCTAATAGCTTGCTAATATAGTTTGATCTTGACCATGTTGCCCCGCTCATCCTCAATGTCGACCAGTGTCCAGGAGCCCCGGTTGATCAGGACCTCCCAGGCATGCCTGAGCCCCCATACCGTCCGGGAAGTGATTCCAAATCTGCCCCAGGCCCAGTAGAACGTGCGGGCGGATCTCGGGACGAACCAGAGGCCGAAAGCCGCCAGAGTAACCACCGAATTTACAAAGTCGGTGATCACAAAGAGCGGAAACGGTATGAAAAGGCGAAATCTCCCGCTCCTGATCGCGACAACCAGAAAGAGACTCGGCCTCCTGGCCAGCTTCCTGCGAAACTTTCCGCCAAGCCACTTCATCAAATTAACCACCCCGCCTACTCCACGAAAACCTCAACCTTCTGGCCTTCATCCGTCAAGATGTCCACGAGTTTGCCGCTGGCGCCTTCCATGATCGCCTGGATGATCGAATCCAGGTCTATGTTCTGTTCCTGCATCTCTTTGAGGGCATCCTTGGGCACGAACTTCACGAGGGCTTTGGCCAGGCCCAGGGGAACGTTCACGTTTACTTTCGCCTTGCCGCGATCCTCGATTCTTACCCGGATCCACGCAGCCTCACCAGCGCGGGATATAGCTTGGGGCGTTTCCAGGGCGTCAAGAAGCTTCATGGCCTCATCCACCGAAATCTTGCCCTCCTGGACCATCTGGAGAATCTGCTTTTTTTCCTCGCTGATCATTATTTGTCCCTCCCACAAAATTTGGATGTCGCGCGTGAGCCCGTGACAGCTCAGGGTAAAAACCCCGGGGTTCTTGTGCGTTTCAGGACACTACAATGCTGCCATGGGCGGTCTCAAGATCCAGGTCCAGTTTCCTGGAAGCGGTCTCATAGCCCCGCGAAACGGCTTTCATCTCATGGTTGCCGATGTTTCGGTACTCCTTGGTAATGTTCATGTCCGGATACTCGATCCTTATTGGACCGAAGTGGGTTTCCGTTTCCAAGGACACCCCCAGATCGGCGTCGCGGGGAAGATTGACGCGAATGCCGCCGTTGGTGGTTTCCAGCCTGTACTTTCCGGAGATGGCGGCTGGCACTTTCACGTTGACGGTTCCGTTTACGGTCTTGCAACTCACATCGGACGAGATCGTGGTGGCGCTGATCGATCCGTTCGTGGTTTCGATTCCGAGCTTTTCACCGCTGGTCCGCTCAGCCCTTACTGTACCGTTGGTGGATTCCAGAAAGATTTCAGAGCAGGTGAACTCTCCGGTGGTGATGGAACCGTTGGTAGTTTCGGCGGAGATCCTGTACGTAAGCCGTCTGGGCAGGCTAATCTCCAACGAGAGGGCTACAATGGCTCGCATGTTGGTGGCCTCGATCTTCAGACTGCCGGGACCCGCCGTATAGCCGATCAACCGCTCAAACTCGGCTTCGGCCTGGTGCGACTGATGGCCGCGCACAAATCCCACGGCCCGGACCTGAAATCCTTCATGATCCCAGGGGACAAGCGAGATTCTGCCGTTTTTTATCTCCAGGTTGATGCTCACTTCGCCGGCCGCGGAGAAGTTGCCGGTGAAGGTCCGCTCCACCCGTTTATGCGGCCATAGGGCAAAGATACCGGGGCCGCCCTCCCAGGCCGAGTCAAAGGTCTCATCGATCCTTTCCGACACAGTGCGAAGGACGTTCTCGACGGCGGAGAGCACATTCTCCTCGATCACCCCGGTTCTAGCCAGGCCCTTCACCTGCCGCAGCTTCTCCTCGACCTTATTTCCCGGCCCGCCGGCCGGGCCAGGTTCAACCGGGGCGTCTTTTGAAGGTGAACTTCCTTCCGCCAGCGCTTCAAGAAGCGCCGCCGCTTCCTCGACGGTTATCTTGCCTTCCTGGAGCATCCTGAGGACAGCCAACCTTTCTTCCTCCATCCAAGACCCTCCTTCGCGTTTCGATAGGATTTACTTTTGTTTAAGAAGTTTGATCGCCTCATCCGAGGTAATCTCGCCCTTACGGAGCGACTCCAGGATCTCCTTGCGCTTGCCGGCCTGCAATTCCTCGATCTCCTGGGACTCCTGGGAATCCACCTTGTAGCCGAGCGCCTGGATCACGGCATCGAGCCGCCCCCGGACCGTGGGGTACGAGATGCCAAGTTCTCTTTCCACTTCCCGGATATTGCCCCTGGACTTGATGAAGACCTCAATGAACTGTTTTTGCTCATTGGAGAGCTGGCAGAACTTGCAGACTTCGAAATGCCCTTCGATATTGGTCTCGCAATTCGGGCAGGAGAGCCGGGAGACTTCCAATGTCTGGTTGCACACCGGGCACTTCCCCAATACCTGTCGGCGCACAAAACCACCCTCTTTTGCACCGGGATATTAAGCCGGATATTAAATAATTTAAGCTTCATATTAACATCTTAAATCCAAAGTGAAACATTGTCAATCAGATCTTTGAACTTTTTATTCCGGTCGAAAATGTCTGAGGCGGAACGGTAATTTTGCCGGATTTTACGATCAAGCAGGAATTCCGGGAGACGTCGCGAATACAATAAAACAATTTCATAGGACAAGTCGCTAGGGGAGCCGCGTCGGCGGCTGAGAAAGTGGGATGACCACTGACCCTTGAACCTGTTTGGATAATACCTGCGAAGGGAAGCGAAGAGTTAAGCCGTGTTGCATCCTTTCGCAGTACGGCTTTTTCATTTGATGAGATCAAAGCGAATCAAAGCATCAAAGCAAATCGAAGCAAAGGAAGGGTGCAATTGTGAAGAGAGTGCTGACGATTGCTGGTTCCGATTCCGGAGGCGGCGCGGGGATTCAGGCGGATCTCAAGACCTTTTCCGCTCTGGGGACCTACGGCATGAGCGTGATCACGGCGGTCACCGCGCAGAACACCATGGGGGTGCTGGGGGTCAGGGAGTTGGAGCCCGGGTTTGTGGGGTTGCAACTGGACGCGATCTTTCAGGATATCGGGGCGGATGCCGCCAAGACGGGCATGGTCGCCAATGCCGGGATTATCCGGGCAGTGGCCGCCAAAGTTCGGGAGTACCGGGTGGCCAACCTGGTGGTGGATCCGGTCATGGTGGCCAAAAGTGGGGCGCACCTTCTGGCGCCCGAGGCCAGGGAAGCCCTGATTGAGCAACTTATGCCCATAGCCTGCGTGGTCACCCCGAATCTCATGGAAGCCGAGACGCTCACCGGGATCCGCATCGAGTCGCTGGCGGAGATGAAGCTGGCCGCCCGCCGGATCCGCGAGATGGGCAGCCGGCATGTCCTGGTAAAGGGAGGGCATTTGCCGGGGGATGCGACGGATCTGCTCTTTGACGGCAGGGAATTCCGGCTGTACCGTTCGGCCAGGATTGAGACCCGCCATACGCATGGCACCGGTTGCACTTTTTCGGCGGCGATTGCGGCCTGGTTGGCCCGGGGTCTGCCCGTCCCCGAGGCGGTGGAGCGGGCCAAAGGCTACATTACCGCGGCCATCGAAAAAGCGTTTCCCATCGGGCGTGGGGTTGGACCAGTAAACCACTTTTACAATTTTAATTTCAACGAAAGAGGGAAGGAAGAATGAAAGAATGGGGAAAGATGGCGACTTCAACTGAAAGGGATGAGAGAAGATGACGACTTCGGGGGAGTTTTTGCAGGTTCCGGCCTCCCGGCGCAACCTGACCGGCGTGGATTTTGCCCTGTTATGGTTCGGCGCGGCGGTGTCCATGGCGGAGATTCTCACCGGCGGGCTCTTTGCCCCGCTGGGGTTCGGGTTGGGATTGGTGGCGATCCTGGCGGGGCATCTGCTGGGCAACACCCTTTTTGCCCTGGGAGGAGTGATCGGAGCGCGGGAGGGAATCCCCTCGATTGTTTCCACCCGCCCGGCCTTTGGCAGGCGGGGCTCTTACCTGGCTTCGGTCCTGAACATCTTGCAGCTTTTGGGCTGGACGGCGGTGATGATCATCGTCGCCGCCAGGGCGGTGAACACCATCTCCGCCGGATTATTTTCCTTTGACTCCCAGAACTTCTGGGTGGTGGCGATTGGGATAGCGGTAACCTGGTGGGCCTACGCCGGCAATCGCGGCTGGAAGGTGATCAACAACCTGGCGGTGATCTTGCTCTTTGCCCTCACTCTGGTGGTCACCAGGGTGGTCTTCGGCAGCCCGAAAGTTTTGAGCGCGCCCTCCTCCGGGCAGCTCTCTTTCGGCGCCGGTCTGGAGCTGGCGGTGGTGTTGCCGATCTCCTGGCTTCCGCTGATCGCCGATTATACCCGTTTTGCCCGCAGGACCGGCGGGGCGGCCTGGGGAAGCTGGCTGGGCTATTTTGTGGGCAGCAGCTGGATGTTTGTGGTTGGCCTGGCTGCGGCGCTGGCCACCGGCACGGCGGATCCGGTGCCAATGATGCTGGCTTCGCATCTGGGGTTGGCGGCTCTGGCGGTGGTTGTCCTGGCGACGGTGACCACCACCTTTATGGATGTGTATTCCACGGCGGTTTCCACGCTCAATATCTTTCCGGGGTGGAAGGAGGGGTGGCTTACTCTGATCGCCGGTGTACTTGGGACGGTGCTGGCCCTATATTTCCCCATGGAGCGGTACGAGAATTTCCTGTATTTCCTGGGGGCCGTGTTTACCCCGCTTTTTGCCGTGGTGCTGGCCGATTACTTCCTCTTGCGCCGGGGCCGCCTGGAGCATGCGGCGCTCTTTGCCAAAGCCGGCCCCTATGAATACTGGAAAGGGATCAATCCCTGGGCGCTGGGAGCCTGGGCGGCGGGTGTGGCGGCCTATTACCTGGCTTTGCGGTGGAATCTTCCGGTGGGAGCCACTTTGCCCGCGGTGGCGGTCTCCGGGCTTCTCTACCTCGGCCAGCGGATTCCATGGGGGAAAAGGGTAAAAACGGCCTCGCATCAAGCGGGTTGACCCGCGACCCGGAGCAAGGTGGAGATGACTGTTGATTTGCATAAGGGGGCGATCGGTAATGGAGACGATTTTTCAAGAGAGCAAAGAACTGGCGGCCAGAGCGGGCGCGGCTCTGGAGAAGATCCGGCGGACCAGGCCGCTGATCCACCACATCACCAACGCCGTCACCATCGATGACAGCGCCAATATCGTGCTGTGCCTGGGGGCGCTGCCGGTGATGGCCCAGGCGCCGGAGGAAGTGGCGGAGATGGTTTCCGCGGCGGGAGCGCTGGTGTTGAATATCGGCACCCTCGCCAGAGAGCAGGTGGAGGCGATGGTGATCGCCGGGCGCCAGGCCAACAAGCTTGGCAAACCGGTGGTTCTGGATCCGGTGGGGGCCGGGGCCACCGTTATGCGTACCGAGGCGGCCAGGCGTATCCTGGCGGAGGTAAAGGTGGCGGTCCTCCGGGGAAATGCGGCGGAGATCAAAGCGGTGGCCGGGGCGGGAGGCAAGATCCGGGGTGTGGAGTCCCTGGAGGAAGATGCCCAGATTACAGTTCAAGCCAGAGACTTCGCCCGCCAGCTTGGCATGGTGGTGGCCATCACCGGAAAGACCGACGTGATCACCGACGGGCAAATCACCTACCTGGTGGACAATGGGGATCCGATGCTGCGCACCGTGGTGGGGACCGGGTGCATGTCCACCTCGCTGATCGGCGCTTTCTGCGCGGTGGAACAAGACCATGCTTTTGCGGCGGCGGCCGGGTTGGTGGCCATGGGCCTGGCCGGGGAACGGGCCGCCGGACACACTGTGGCGCCAGGGCCTCCCGGGGATGGTTTACCGGCCTGGCCGGGCGAGATCGGCCCCGGGACTTTCAAGATGCGGCTTTTTGATGAGATCTATCACCTTTCCAGTGAAATGATCGAGGCTGGGGCAAGGATACGGAAATGAGGTGAAAAAGATGAAAAAAACTTACGAATTAACGGTGATGGCTCTGCTCGTCGCCATTGGAACGTTGGCATCTCAATTTGTATGGTTCCCCGCTGGAATAGCAAAAGCCTACCCCGTTCAGCACATGATCAACGTGATTGCCGCCGTATCACTCGGGCCACTGCCAGCGATGGGAATTGCTTTCGGGACAGGTTTTCTACGCAATCTATTTGGCACTGGCTCCTTGTTAGCTTTCCCCGGTGGAATGATTGGGGCACTGCTTGCTGGTTATCTGTATCAACGGATTGGAAAGCCTTGGGCAGCTGCTGTTGGAGAAGTTATGGGGACGGGAATTGTCGCTTCCCTGGTTTCCGTTCCTTATGCAGCTCTTTTTATGGGCAAAGCAGTGGGCGCGTTGGCTTTCGTTCCTTCTTTTTTTATAAGTTCACTATCTGGCGCGGCAATCGGGGTAATATTGGTTTCCAGCTTAAGAAGGACCATCCTTAACAAAAATAATAGTTAAAATACCACGATAATTTACAATGGGCGGTGGCCCGGCGATGAAAGGGATAGACTACTCATTATACGTGGTCAGCGACCGGGGGCTGCTGCGAGGGCGGCCTCTCGTCCGGGCGGTTGAACAGGCCATCTTGGGCGGCGCTACAATCGTGCAGTTGCGCGAGAAGGCGGTATCCACCCGTGAATTTGTGAAGCTGGCCCAGGAAGTGCTGGCGGTTGCCAGGCAATACGGGGTGCCGCTCATCATCAACGACCGGATTGATGTGATGCTGGCGGTGGACGCGGACGGCGCCCATGTGGGCCAGGAGGATATGCCGGCGGTCCTGGCCGGCGTGGACGGGGTGGCGCTCGTTTCGGCCGTCTTCGGCCGGGAGGATATCAACGATGCGGCGGCCACCCTGGCGACGCTCCTGAAGAATCGCTAAAGGAGGGGCAATATGACGGAGGGGTCCACCAGCTTGAGGAGTGTCGGGGAGTTCGGGCTTATTGAGCGGTTTAGAAAGTACGGCAGCGTTCGTAGCGGGGTGCTCGCGGGAATCGGCGACGATGCGGCGGTGCTGGAGGGCAGGGAAGGTTATGTTACGCTCCTCACCACGGACATGCTCACGGAAGGGGTGCACTTCCTACGTGACCGGGTCTTGCCTTACCAGCTCGGCCGGAAATCCATGGCCTGCAATGTGAGCGACATTGCGGCCATGGGAGGCTATCCCACCTTTGCGGTGGTTTCGCTGGGGCTGCCCGCGGACTTGACGGTGGAATTTGTGGAGGAGTTTTACCGGGGGTTGGCGGAGGAGGCGGGCCGGTGGGGCGCAACTGTCGTCGGGGGCGACACCGTGGAGAGCCAGGGAGGGCTGGTAATCAACGTGGCCTTGCTCGGCGAGGTGGAAGCGGGCCGTCAGGTCCTGCGCAGCACGGCCAGAGCGGGCGATACCATCTATGTCACCAATGTGATCGGGGAGTCGGCGGCGGGGCTGGCGGCGATCCTAGATCCAGAAATGCCGTTGCCGCCGCCGATACGCGAAGAATTGATCCTGCGTCATTACCTGCCCACGCCGCGAGTGCCGGAAGCAAGGGAAATAAGTCAAAGGGTCTGGGCCAGTGCGATGGCTGATATCAGCGACGGGATTGCCGGCGACCTGCGGCGGATCTGCGAGGCCAGCGGAGTGGGGGCGGTGGTTTACGCGGAGAGGGTGCCGGTATCTGCTGGCGTGAAGATGGTGGCGGGCTTTCTGGGCAAGGAAGCCTATCAGTTGGCCCTAACGGGCGGAGAGGACTATGAACTGCTCTTTACCGCGAAGGCCGGGGATTTGCCGGAATACCTGCCGGAGAGCGGCACCAGGGTAACGTCCATCGGGGAGATCCGGCCTCTGGATGAAGGGCTCATACTTGTTCCGCCGGGAGGGGAAACTGCTCCGCTGCCCGCGGGCGGGTACGATCATTTTTAGCTGACTGAACTCATTTATTGACAGAAGCTCAGAATATGGATAGAATGGAAGTGCCGCTCTTTCGTGATCCGGTGAACCTTGAAAAAAAAACAGCCTGTGCCGATGCCTGGATTGATTGCCTGATATGGAAAGAACCGGCACTGGAGAAGGGTCTTCGCTTACAACAACGAAGTTGAGTTTGAGTTGGGGAAGAATATTTTTTATGACCTCTGGGACATCATGGTGTGTGGTGGGACAAAAGATACCCACCTCGCAGTATCCGCATAGGAGCAATTCGCAATGGAGAAACTGATTGCGCTGCAAAAGAAGATTGCGCCTGAACTGGCGGCGGTAATCGAGCACAGGTATATTTTGCTGCGCAACATCTACTTTATCCAGCCGATCGGGCGGCGTACCCTGGCGGAACGGCTCAGGGAGCCGGAACGTTATGTGAGGCGGGAGTTGGACTTTTTGCGGGATCAGGGCTTGATCACGGCCGCCGCCGGAGGTGTGAGCATCACCCTTGATGGCGAGGCCCTCCTGTGGGAACTCAAGGATTACATAAGCCAGTTGAGGGGATTGGCGGATCTGGAAGGGCTTCTGGCCGCGAAGCTCAATCTTAAAAAAGCGGTGGTTGTACCCGGGGACTCCGACCAGGACGAGACGGTGAAGAATGAGATTGGCCGCGCCGCGGCGAAGCTCCTGAAAGAGGTGTTGGCGGACGGAAACGTCCTGGCGGTGACCGGCGGGACCACCATGGCGGATGTGGCTGGCGCCCTGGCCGGCGTATTCGTCCGGAGGAATGTCACCGTGGTTCCGGCCCGGGGCGGCCTGGGGGAAGAGGTGGAGATCCAGTCCAACACCATCGCGGCCAAGATTGCCAAGGGATTGGACGGCGCCTACCGGCTGCTGCACGTCCCGGACGATCTGGGGGATGAAGCGATTGCCGCGGTCAGCAACGAGCCCAAGATCCGGGAGATTTTGGCCCTTCTGAAGCGGGCCGACGTGCTGCTCCACGGGATAGGCACCGCGGAGGAGATGGCCAGCCGCCGGGGAATGGACGACAAGGAGATCGCCGCCTTGCGGCAAAAAGAGGCCGTGGGCGAAGCTTTCGGGTACTATTTTAACAGGCGCGGGGATTGTGTCTATGCCTCCAGCAGCGTGGGAATCCAGCTGGAGGATCTCGAGAATATTCCTCTGGTTATCGCGGTGGGCGGTGGCAGCAGCAAGGCGGAACCCGTCCTGGCGGTGATGTCCAACCGCTACCAGAATATGCTGGTTACCGACGAGGGCGCGGCTAGAGAGATCCTGAAGATTAAAGAGAGGTCCCTGAAGATTAACCGGAACTAAAAGGGAAATACGAGGTGACCGAGAACTCTGTGGGGTAAATTATTAACAAAAGCGAAGGCACAAGGAGGAAGAAGAGCATGGCAGTTAAAGTGGGAATCAACGGGTTTGGACGGATTGGGCGCCTGGTCTTTCGGGCGGGAATAAACAACCCGAATGTGGAGTTTGTGGCGGTTAACGACCTTACCGACGCCAGGACAAACGCGCACCTCTTGAAATACGATTCGGTCCACGGCACCCTGGCCGCCGACATCTCCGCCCGGGACGGGGAGATCGTGGTAAACGGCAAGGCGGTCAAGGTCCTGGCGGAGAAGGATCCGGCGGCGCTGCCCTGGGGCAAGCTGGGGGTGGACATCGTGATCGAGTCCACCGGCTTGTTTACCGACGCCGAGAAGGCCAAAAAGCACCTGGAGGCCGGCGCAAGGAAGGTCATCATCAGCGCCCCGGCCAAAAATGAGGATATCACCATCGTCATGGGCGTGAACGAGGAGAAGTACGACCCGAAGAAGCATCACATCATCTCCAACGCCTCCTGCACCACCAACTGCCTGGCGCCCTTCGCCAAGGTGCTGCAGCAGAAGTTCGGCATCAAGCGGGGGCTGATGACCACCGTCCATGCGTACACCAACGATCAGCGGATTCTGGATATGACCCACAAGGACCTGCGACGGGCGAGAGCCGCCGGGATGTCCATGATCCCCACCACCACCGGGGCGGCCAAGGCGGTGGCGCTGGTGCTGCCCGAGCTCAAGGGCAAGTTCGACGGGTTTTCCATGCGGGTGCCCACCCCGGATGTGTCGGTGGTGGACCTGGTGGCCGAACTGGAGAAGCCGGCCACCGTCGCCGAGGTGAACGCCACCTTTAAAGCGGCGGCCGAGAAAGAACTCAAGGGGATTTTAGGCTACACCGAGGAGCCGCTGGTGTCCATGGACTTCCGGGGCGACGCGCGCTCTTCAATAATCGACGGGCTGAGCACCATGATGATTGGCGACAACATGGTGAAGGTCATCTCCTGGTACGACAACGAGTGGGGCTACTCCAACCGCTGCGTGGACCTGGCGGTCTATCTCGCCAAGAAAGGCTTTTAGTAAGAGATTTGTTGCATATTGAAGAGATTTGTTGCATATTGGCGTAACACGGTTGCGGCCCGATTGGAGGGGACTGTTATATGGAAAAGTTGACGCTCAAGGACCTGGATCTCAAGGGAAAGCGGGTCTTCATTCGCGTGGACTTCAACGTCCCGGTGGATGACCAGAACCAGATCACCGACGACACCCGGATCCGGGCCGCCCTGCCCACAATCCGGTACGTGGTGGAACAGGGAGGGAAGGCGATTCTGGCCTCGCATTTCGGCCGGCCGAAGGGCAAGCCGGAGGACGCTTTCCGCCTGGATCACGTGGCCCGGCGGCTGGAAGAGCTCCTGGGCAAGAAAGTTGTCAAGGTCAACGACTGCGTCGGAGATGAGCCCAAAGCCGCCATCGCCAAGATGGCGCCCGGCGACGTGCTTCTTCTGGAGAACGTCCGCTTCCACGCGGGGGAGGAGAAGAATGACCCGGAATTTGCCAGGGCGCTGGCGGAGCTGGCGGACGTCTACGTCAACGACGCTTTTGGCGCGGCGCACCGGGCCCACGCCTCCACGGCCGGCATTGCCAAATATCTGCCCGCGGCGGCGGGCTTTCTGATGCAAAAAGAGATCGAGACCATGGGCAAAGCTCTCCAAAATCCGGAGAGGCCCTTTGTGGCGGTTCTGGGTGGCAAGAAGGTCTCCGACAAGATCGGCGTCATCGAAAACCTGCTGGGCAAGGTCAATGCCCTGATCATCGGGGGCGCCATGGCCTACACCTTCCTCAAGGCCCGGGGTTATGAGATCGGAAACTCGATCCTGGATGAGGAAAATGTGGATTTTGCCAGGCGGATGATCAACGAGGCCCCCAAAAAAGGGGTGAAGCTGCTCTTGCCCATTGACGTGGTGGTGGCGGATCAGTTCAAGGAGGACGCCAAACAGCAGATTGTGGCGGTGGATAAGATTCCTTCGGGCTGGCAGGGCATGGACATCGGCCCCAAGACCAGGGAAGCCTTTGCCGACGAGATCCGCCGGGCAAAGACGGTGGTCTGGAACGGCCCCATGGGGGTCTTTGAGATGCCGCCATTTGCGGTGGGCACCCGGGCGGTGGCCGAGGCCATGGCCGGGTGCCGCGGGATTACGATCATCGGCGGCGGGGATTCCGCGGCGGCGGTGGAACTTCTGGGGTTTGCGGACAGGATGACGCATATCTCCACCGGGGGCGGCGCCTCCCTGGAATTTCTGGAAGGCAAGGAACTTCCTGGTGTGGCGGCCCTCAACGACAAAAAGTGAGGTAAGATGCTGTGCGTAAACCAATTATCGCCGGGAACTGGAAGATGTTCAAGACCGTTCCCGAGGCGTTGGAGCTGGTGGAAAACCTGAAGCCGGCGCTGGCCGGTGAACACAGGGTGGAGAGCGTCCTCTGCCCGCCCTTTACCGCGCTTTATGCGGTGGAAGAGGCGCTCCGGGGCACCAGCATGGCTCTCGGAGCCCAGGATCTCTTCTGGGAGAAGCAGGGCGCCTATACCGGCGAGGTTTCGCCGGTGATGCTTGCTTCCATTGGTTGTAAATACGTGATCGTCGGGCATTCGGAGCGCCGGCAGTACTTCGGAGAGACGGACGAGACCGTGAACAAAAAGGTCAAGGCCGCTCTGGCGCATGGCCTTCTGCCCATCATCTGCGTGGGGGAGAGCCTGGAGCAACGGGAGGCGGGGAAGACCGAGGACCTGGTGCGCGGTCAGGTCCGCAAAGCGCTGGACGGGCTGGAAGCCGCCGGGGCGGCGAAGGTGGTTATCGCCTACGAGCCCATCTGGGCCATCGGTACCGGGCGCAATGCCAGCGCGGCCGACGCCGACAAGGTCGCCGGGCTCATCCGCCGGACGATTGCCGGGGTCTTTGACGCAAGGCTGGCGGACGGCGTCCGGATTCAATACGGTGGCAGCGTCAAGCCGGAGAATATCGCGGAGTTCATGCAGCAGCCGGAGATCGACGGCGCCCTGGTGGGCGGGGCCAGCCTGGACGCCCAATCCTTTGTCAGGATTGTGCGCTATGAGCAGAAATAAGGTGAATTTGGGTTTTGTGGTAGCGGATTTTTAAACGACAGCGGTGATTTTAAGTGAGCACGCTAAAAATAAACGGACCGGTGGCCCTGATCATCCTGGACGGGTGGGGGATCAATCCAAGAACCGAGGGCAATGCGGTCAAGACCGCCAGGACCCCTAACCTGGACCGGTTTTTTGCCAACTATCCCAGCGCTCGGCTTGAGTCGTCGGGTGAAGCGGTGGGGGTCATGGAAGGTCAGATGGGCGATTCTAACGTGGGCCACCTCAACATCGGCGCCGGCCGGATCGTTTACCAGGACCTGGTTCGGCTGAACCGGGAGGTTCGGGAGAAAAAATTTTTCGACAACCCGTCCATCCGGGCGGCGATGACGCATGCCCGGGACAAGGGCACGGCGCTGCACCTGATGGGCCTGCTGTCCCCGGGCGGGGTGCACAGCCACAGCGCGCACCTTTATGCGCTCCTGGAGGTGGCCAAAAAGCTGGAGTTGAAGCAAGTCTATGTCCACGCGTTCCTGGACGGGCGGGACGTGCCGCCCTCCAGCGCCAAAGAGTACGTGGCCGGTCTGGAAGGGAAGTTTAAGGAGCTTGGTATTGGCCGGCTGGCCTCCATCTCCGGCCGGTACTACGCCATGGACCGCGACAAAAGGTGGGACCGGGTGGAGAAGTCCTACCGGGCGCTGGTCTACGGGGAAGGGCAGAAGGCCGAAAGCGGCCTGGAAGCGGTGGAGGCCTCTTACGGCAAGGGGAAGACCGACGAGTTTGTGGTTCCCACGGTGATCGTTGACGCCGGGGGGCAGCCGGTGGGCAAGATTGAACCCAACGACGCGGTGATCTTCTTCAACTTTCGCTTCGACCGGGCCAGGGAACTCACCTGGGCCTTCGTGGAGGAGAATTTCACCGCGTTTGCCCGGAAGCCCCTTCCCGGCCTCTACTTTATGTGCATGACCCGTTACGACGAGACCATCAAGGCTCCGGTGGCCTACCCGCCGCAGGAATTGAAGAACACCCTGGGGGAAGTGCTGGCCAAAAACGGTCTCAGGCAACTGCGCATCGCCGAGACCGAGAAGTACGCCCATGTGACCTTCTTCTTCAACGGCGGGGAGGAGACTCCTTTTCCAGGCGAAGAACGGATCCTGATCCCTTCGCCAAAGGTGGCCACCTATGATCTGAAGCCCGAAATGAGCGCTTATGAGGTCACCGACGCGGTGCTGGAAAAGATCCGGCAGCGGGCGGTGGACTGCATAATACTGAACTACGCCAACCTGGACATGGTGGGCCATACCGGGGTGATGGAAGCCGCGGTGAAGGCGGTGGAGGCCGTGGATACCTGCGTGGGGAAGGTGGTGGACGCCATCCTGGCTGCAGGAGGCGTGGCGCTGCTTACCGCCGACCACGGGAACGTGGAGCAGATGATCGACTACGAGACCGGCGAGCCCTATACCGCGCACACGCTGAACCCGGTCCCGGTGGTGCTCGTCGGCTATCCGGAGAAGGTGCGGCTGCGCTCCGGCATCCTGGCCGATGTGTCCCCCACCTTGCTGGAAGTGATGGGGATTCCCCAGCCGGAGGAGATGACCGGGCACTCGCTGATCGTACATTAAATTTTACGGGAGGTCTGTTTGATGACGACGATTACGGATGTTTATGCACGCGAGATCCTTGACTCCCGCGGGAACCCCACCGTGGAGGTGGAGGTGACCCTGGCCGACGGGGCGGTGGGAAGGGCGGCTGTGCCTTCCGGGGCTTCCACCGGCGCCTTTGAAGCGGTGGAACTGCGCGACGACGATCAGAAGCGCTACCTGGGCAAGGGGGTGCTGAAGGCCGTGGAAAATGTCAACGACACCATCGCGCCGGAAGTGGAGGGCATGGATGCCACCCAGCAGGTGGATATCGATGAGTTGATGATCGAGCTGGACGCGACCCCCAACAAGGGGAAGCTGGGAGCCAACGCCATCCTGGGGGTGTCCCTGGCGGTGGCCAAGGCGGCGGCGGCCTCGCTGAGCCTGCCTTTATACCAGTACCTGGGCGGGCCGAACGCCAAGGAACTGCCCGTCCCGATGATGAACATCTTAAACGGCGGCAAGCACGCCGACAACAACGTGGACATCCAGGAGTTCATGATCATGCCGGTGGGGGCGGGGTCCTTCGCCACCGCGTTGCGGATGGGCGCGGAGGTCTTTCACTCCCTGAAGAGCGTGCTGAAGGCGAAGGGCTTGAACACGGCGGTGGGTGATGAAGGCGGTTTTGCTCCCAACCTGAAGTCCAATGAGGGAGCGATCAACGTGATCCTGGAAGCGATTCAGAAGGCCGGTTACAAGCCGGGCGGCGATGTTTCCCTGGCGCTGGACGCAGCTTCCACCGAACTATTCAAGGATGGTAAATATGTGCTGGCGGGCGAGGGCGTCACCCGGACCACCGGCGAAATGATCGATTTTTACGCCAAGCTGGTGGAGCAATACCCGATCGTTTCCATTGAGGATCCGCTCAGCGAGGACGAATGGGAAGGCTGGCGGGAGATCACCAGGCGGCTGGGGAAGAAGGTCCAAATAATAGGCGACGACCTGTTTGTGACCAATACCGGGCGGCTGGAGAAGGGGATCAGCATGGGGGTGGCCAACGCGATCCTCATCAAGGTCAACCAGATCGGGACCCTTACCGAGACGCTGGACGCCATCGAGATGGCCAAACGGGCCGGCTACACCGCGATCATCTCCCACCGCTCAGGCGAGACGGAAGATGTGACCATCGCCGACATCGCGGTGGCCACCAATGCTGGCCAGATTAAAACCGGCGCTCCCTCCCGCACCGACCGGGTGGCCAAGTACAACCAGTTGCTGCGGATTGAAGACGAACTGGATGAGATCTCCGTCTATCGCGGCCTGGGCACATTTTACAACCTGAGGCAACAGGCGTAATTTGCAAGAGCAGGCGTAACTTGCGCAACAGGTGGGCGTAATTTGCCGTTGTCAAGCCATGGGAAATGTGCTATACTAGACTTCGAGATCACATGGCTTTGTGCGAGATCACATGACTCGAGATCGCATGGCGGAAGGGGAAGTCAGGTAATGGCCACATTTCTCATGGTTTTGCAGGTCATCGTCTCCGTGGTGATGATTCTGGTGGTGCTGCTGCAGTCCAGTAAGGGCGAAGGGCTTGGTTCCATCGGCGGCGGCACGCAGATGTTCTTCACCCAGGAGAAGGGGCTGGAAGGTTTTCTAAGCCGGGCGACCACTGTGGTTGCCGTGGTTTTCATGGTCGTTTCCATCATCGTGGCGGCGTTTGCGTTCTAAGAAGTTTTATGTACTCTTGAAAGCGCTATTCACTTGAAAGTTTTTGTTCACTTAACCGGCTGGATTCGGCTGGATCGTCGTTTCACCCAATGCGCGAAAGCGCATTTTTTGTATCGTTCGTCCCCAGTCACTTTTGGCGCCGTTATTGATCGTTTCGAGGGAGTGAAGCAGAGTGGAGTACTCGGCCAACCGGATGTGCTTTGGTTGCGGGCCGGAGAATCCCGTTGGGTTGCACATGGTCTTTGAATGGGAAGGGGACCGGTTGGTAGGCCGTTTTACGCCCCAGTTCCAACACCAGAGTTTCAGAGGCGTCACTCATGGGGGAATCCTGTCGGCCATGGCCGACGAGGTGATGGGCAAGTACCTGTGGCTCAAGGGGTTGAAGGCGGTCACCGCGGAGATGCAGATGCGCTTCAAAAAGCCCGTCCCCGTCGGCCAGACGCTCACCATCATCGGCGAGAAGGTGGAAGAGAAGGGCCGGCTCTTTGAGATGCGGGCTATTGTAGCCTTGCCGGGTGGGGAGACCGCCGTGGAGGCCACGGGCAAATTCATCAAGGTAGGTGTGGTCGATGAATAGGCAGGAAGCGCTGGAGGCGGTAGAGAAGCATGTCAAGAACAAGAACCTGATCAAGCACATGCTGGCGGTGGAGGTTGTAATGCGCGCTCTGGCGGAACGTCTCGGGGAAGACGTGGACAAATGGGGTCTGGCGGGGCTCCTGCACGACGTGGATTATGATACCACGGCGGACAAGCCCCAGGAGCACAGCGTAATCGGCGCCCGGATGCTGGAAGAGATGGGGGTGGCGCCCGACATCGTCTACGCGGTCAAGGTACATAACGAGGCGCACGGGTTGCCGCGCAATTCACTGCTGGACAAGGCACTCTACGCCACGGATCCGCTGACGGGCCTTATCGTGGCGGCGGCGCTGATCCACCCCGGCAAGAAGATCAACTCCATCGATGCGGATTTTGTCATGAACCGTCTTGGGGAAAAGTCCTTTGCCAAAGGGGCGAACCGGGAACAGATCAGGTCCTGTTCGGAGATTGGCCTGGACTTGAGGGAGTTCGTGGACCTCGGGGTCAGGGCCATGCAGGGGATTGCCGTGGACCTGGGGCTGTAAGATTCGGGGGCAGTAAGTTAGTGGCAGCCTGAGGAACAGAGCAGCAGGAGGGCGCCATGGAAAAGATCTTTTTAACCTGGCAGGAGATCGAGGAACTGGTGGATCGCCTGATCGAGAAGCTTCCACGGGATTACGACGCACTTTTAATCATCACCCGCGGGGGGATGATTCCCGGCTGCCTGGTCAGCGAGAAGCTGGAGATGCGGAACATCCTGGTGGCGTCGGTGATGTTCTACACCGGGGTGGGGAAGACCCTGGACCGGCCGATCTTTTTGCAGTTTCCCGCCGATCCGTACCTGCAAGGCCGCCGTATTTTAGTGGTGGACGATGTGTGGGACAGCGGCCGGACCGCAATGGCGGTCCGGGAAAGGATTCAGGCCGTGGGCGGGGCTCCGGAGATCGCGGTTCTGCATTATAAGCCCGAGCACTCGCACTTCCCGGATGAGGGGCCCGACTACTACGCCCGGGTGACCAGCGCCTGGATCGTCTACCCCTGGGATCCTCAGAAGAATGAGTTGCGGGCTGCCAACCAGTGATTATCTGGCTACCGCCGGTGATTGCCTGGCCATGCTGATTAATGCGGCTGATGGCAGCTGTGATTCGCGCCTTTTTTTGACAGTGGGCCGATCCTGTGGTATAATTTACTGTGCGCAGTGGGGTGAGTGACGTGGCCGCAAAGGGCAAGGATACCCGGCAGGAAGGCGAGAAGGTGGCGGCCACCAACCGCCAGGCGAGGCATGACTACCATATTCTCGAGGCCCTGGAGACCGGGATCGTCCTGAAGGGTACCGAGATCAAGTCGATCCGGGCCGGCAAGATCAATCTGAAGGACAGTTACGCCCGGATTGAAAAGGGCGAGATATGGGTCTACAACATGCACATCAGCCCTTACGAATACGGAAACCGGGAAAATCACGACCCGCTGCGGAACCGCAAGCTCCTGTTGCACAAGTCGGAGATCACCCGGCTGGTGGGCAAGGTCAAGGAGAAGGGTTTGACCCTGGTGCCGCTCAAGGTCTATTTCAACCCGCAGGGGAAAGCCAAACTGGAGTTGGCGCTGGCCAAGGGCAAGAAGCTGTACGACAAGCGCGACGACCTTGTGGAACGGGAAACCGCCCGGGAGGTGGACCGGGCCTTGAAGGAGCGCCAGAAGTATTGACAGGTCCGGGCATACCGCAAGGTTTGGGTTGAGGAAAAATTTTGGGGGCGATAGGATTCGACGGGGAGAGTGGGGACAGAAGTAGCGAGTCGAGTTGCCTGCCAGCTCGTTAAAACGGTGGGACTTAAAGTAAACGCAGACAATTACGCTTACGCTGCTTAATTAAAGCAGCCGTCCAACCCGAGTTCGCCGGTGGCACGGGATTGGGCGTCACTTAACCGGCTACCGAGGCGCCAATTCTCGGAGGCGCGGGGGGAATCTTCATCGAGATAGCCAATGCCTGAGCCTGTCTGCCGGCGCTGCGGCGGCGAAACCTTAGTGGGCGGACTGCACTCGGAGAAGCTGCTGTTGTCACCTTTTCGGACGCGGGGTTCGATACCCGCCGCCTCCACCAAATTTTAATTGCCGTGCGCATCAAAGGCCATGTTTTGTATTTACCTGCCTTTTGCCTTATTTTTACCTTATTTTTACCTTCCAGCAACCCAATCGTTACATTGCCGTGGGAAAATAAAAACGTATGAAAAGCGGAAAAGCGGTTCTTATCCAAAGTTTAGCGCGGAGCCGCTCAGGGAGGAATGCGGTTTTGTCGAACGGTGGCTGAAGGCATCGAGACGGTAGCCGAACTAAAGGCCGTGATCGACCTCGGAGTGGATTTTGGACAAGGATATTTACTTGGAGAACCAACCGGCAGTCCGGGAAAAGGGAATTTTAAATGGCCCCTGTGACCTTGTGGGTCCATGTTCTTGCCATGACCATCAAGGGCACTACCGGGAATAGCTACTTTCTAAACGACCCGGCGACCTCTTCCGGAATTTCCGCCGGCCGGTACATTTTATCGTAGTACTCTTCCAGCATCCGGTCCGAGGAGAACCTATCCCGGGACATACTGATGCTGGCTTTCATCATTTTTAGCCACCTGTCCTGGTCCTCGTAGTAGGTTGGAACGACCTCCTTGAGAAGAACCTCGTACAGGGAACGGCGGTCGTGCTCGTCCGCTCCCGGCCCCTCATAGCCGTTGCCGATCTGCCAGCCGTTTTCGCCGTGCCGGCAACCTTCGGGCCACCATCCATCAAGGATGCTGAGGTTGAGGACGCCATTCATGGCGGCCTTCATGCCGGAGGTGCCGCTGGCCTCCAGGGGGCGCACCGGGTTGTTCAGCCAGACATCCGAGCCGCGGGTCATGAGCCGTCCGATCTTCATGTCGTAATTTTCCAGGAAGACGACGGCGTTTGGGTAGCGTTTGGCCATCGCGGCCAGGTCCGTCACGATCTCCTTGCCGGTGTCGTCCAGGGGGTGCGCCTTGCCGGAGAAGATGATCTGGATCTTGCCGCTCTTCAGGTAGGGCTCGATGACCTCCGGATCCCGGAAGATGAGGTTGCTGCGCTTGTACGGCACCGCCCGGCGGGCAAAGCCGATTAAGAGGCGGTCCGCATTCAGCCTGGCGCCAGTGCGGGCCTCCACCTGCGCCAGAAGCTCCCTTTTGCACTCCTGGTGCGGAGCCCGGAGATCGGCGCCCTCCTCGTAAGCCTTGCGGATTCCCGGATCCTGCCAGGTACCCGGGTGGACACCGTTGGTGATGGCGATAATTGGCGCCGCCCCGGAGACATCCTTCCACATCCGGCTGGCCGTGGCGCCGTGCAACTGGGAGACCCCGTTGGCGACGCGGGACAGCCTGAGACCCGCCACGGTCATGTTGAACGGGCTGCCGCCCAGTTGCAGCATCTGCCCCAGGATCAAGCCGTTATTGGCCCCCATGTATTTCAGCAGTTCGTGGTCATGCGATTCATTGCCTTCTTTGACGGGGGTGTGGGTGGTGAAGACGATCTCCTGCCGGGTGGCTTCCCAGGCCTCCTCAAACGTCATACCCTCTTCCATCTTCTCGCGGATGAGTTCAACCCCGGCCAGCACCGCATGACCCTCGTTGAAATGGTAGACGTCCACGCCGATACCCAGGGCGCGCAGGGCGCGAACCCCGCCGATGCCCAGCACCATCTCCTGGGCGATGCGCTCCTCGCCGAACCAGCCGTAAAGCTGGCCGGTGATCCACTTGTCCTCGTTTTCGGGGAGGTTGGTGTCCAGGAGGTACAAGGGCGCGTTGCCGTACTTGTGCACCCGCCACACCTTGCAAGCCACCTTGCGCCCTCTGATGCGCACCTTGACTTTTACGCCGGTGTCTTCGAGAAAATCGTAGGCATAGTTTGGATAAGCATCGAAGGGGCGGCCGTCTTCTCCGAGCAACTGCATGGTGTACCCCTGCCGCCAGAGCAGGCCGATGCCGACCACCGGAAGCCCCAGATCACGGGCCGATTTCAGGTAATCTCCGGCCAGAATGCCTAAGCCCCCGGCGTAGAGCCGGAATTCTTCATGCAGGCCGTATTCCATGCAGAAATAGGCCACGCGGGGGATGGAATGATTGGTAATGGAATGACTGGTGTTGTTGCTGGTGCTATTGTCCATTGCGGTTCTCCCTTGTTCAAGTGATCACGAATTCCTTCAGTGACAACGAAAACGTTTGCATAAACCGGGGTAAACTATTCGCTGCAAGGGATGGAAATTCCTGCAAAAGCGGAGGGAAATCCGGATTTTGCGGAGAAACTTGTGTTCATTCGGGAAATCCACCGATAGAAAGGAGCTATTAAATGAAACCCATTAGACTTGAGGAATACGTTGCAAAACACTTAGCGGTAAATCCTGATGAGAAAGAGTCAGATCTGTCGCGGCGGCTGAAGTCAGCAGTGGAAAGGAAAAGAGCTGGCGCCCGGTGCAATGTCTGTGGCCAACCCATTTGGGGCATTGGTTCAGCCACTGTTGGCTGGGACGGCTGTTTTACGTGCATAACCGGGGAATGGGACGACTCTGATGACTACGAAATCGATACGGTGTGTTAGCGGCGTTTAGATTTTTTGGACGAGCCTTGCGCGAAATCAAGGCAGTAAATAAAGTGTGATCGAGTAAAACAGCTTCAGGCTTTGAGCAGTAGGCGATCAACAACTTCATCGAGCTTCGAAGTTCTTCCAGAACATGCTCAAACGGCATATTCTGCGCAAGAAGCATTAACTCGGATACGGATTTTCAGGGCCATTCGGCGGGTAACACCCAGTGGGGGCCTCGCCACCCACGAATTTCGGCTACGCGTAGTACTTTCCCGTCCAGCAAGCGGGCCGCAATGGCGTCGGTGATGGCCCTTGGCCACCGCAGGAGGCCGGCGGCTTCGGCCGGCCGGCAGGAGACACAGTTGTCCACCAGCCTGTGCAACAAGGTAGCCCGCGCTTCCTCCAGGGAGGGCGGCTTGTCCAGTAAGCCCTCGGGAACCTGTCTGGTCACCAGATCCCACTGGTGAAGGGACCAGCCTTCCAGGGAGCCCCCAGATACAGTGAGAAAAAAGCGGGTCTGGAGCGAGTCCAGGGCATGGACAAACCCGGCACGTTCGCCCCCGAATTGAAAGCCCACCTTTTTCCACAGCGCACGTGAATCGATGGGGCCAAACTCTTCAACTGTTTCCAGCACGAGCCGTTCCTTGCGCCCCAACCGGCCGGCCAGATACTCCTCTTCCGGATCGTCGGCAGGCCCGTACAAAGCGTAGAAATGGGGAAAGAGATCCCAGGAGATGAAAGTGCCCCGCCCCCGCAGAAACTTTCCGTAGACGCACCGCTTTTCGCCCGGCAGTATTTCTTTCCAGCGCCAGGCGCCATCAGTGATGGTATAACCAGGCCACGGCTCGCGATAATCCGCATCGGAAAGGTTCGGCAGGTTGACCCCCTTCAGCGGGGCCAGAAGGGCAAAGCCCCTTTCCTCCACGTATCTGGCGGCCTCTTCATCAGTGTGCACCTTGCCGCCGGACAACAATTGGCGGCGCAAGCGCCGCCGGGCTTCAATAGCTTCTGAAGTTAGAATCAGCCTGTCAGGGGCCAACCTTCTCCCTCCAAAGTTTGCCGCGTAGATCTTTTACAATTATACCACGGCAGGTTTTTCTTTACCATAAAGCAATAAAAGCGGGATCGCTTCAAACGATCCCGCTTTGTTACAGGTACTGGTTTTGTTTTCGCGAAACTCACCATCAAAAAGATCAGGGCAAGTAGGACATGCCATTTCTGGTCTTCCACAGGAAGTACTTTTCAAACACCCACTTGGACGGATCGCCAAACGGGTTCGGGAGCATGATGGCAAACTGCCGCGGCTTCAGAAGGTGGTTGGAGATGATCAGGACCTCTTTACGCCCCGCATCCAGCATGCACAGGCCGGGAATCTTGCCGAAGGCCTTCTCGTGCAGGCGCCCACCCTGGCCCTTGATCAGGGCGGCGATGTTTCTGGCCGCGACCTTGGCCGTCTCGTCCGCCGGGTAACCGGTCTTCGGCACGCCCATGGCGACCTTGGTCTTGAACGGCGCCGGAACCTGCACCGCCAGGCCGGCCGCAAAGATATTGGGATACTTCTTGTGCTGGTAGGAGTCGGTGGTCGGGATGAACCCTTTCTCGTCGCCCAGTCCGGGGGAGTTCTGGATCACCTTGGCCCCCCAGAACGGCGGGATGAGCATGGCAAATTTGTACGGCAGGACCTTTCCGTCCTTCATCTTGATCTGGCCAGGCTCAATCTTTTCCACATCGGCATTCAAAACAGGATTGATCCGGAGAACCTTCATAAAGCCCTTGAGCATTGTCGATCCGCCCAGCATGCCGCTGATGCCGAAATGGCCCAGGAACGGCTCGGGCGAGAGCCAGGTGACGTCCACTTTCTTGCGGACGCCCTGCTTGCGGGCATAGTACTCAAAATTAAAAAGAAATTCATAGGCGGCGCCCATGCAACTTGCGCCCTGCACCGCGCCAATCACCACGGGGCCGGGATCCTTCACAAACTTTTCAAAGGCTTCCCTGGCATGCTCAGCGTGGCTCGGGGTGCAGACGGATTGGGTATGGCCGGAGTCGGGGCCAAGGCCTTCCACGGCGTCAAAGCGGATGTCCACACCGGTGGCGATAAGCAAGTAATCGTAGTTGAAATCGCCTTTGGTCGTCGTGACAACTTTCTTTTCAGGATCGATCTGGGTGGCCTCCGCGTGCAGGAACTTCACGCCTTTTTTGGCCGCGATGGGTTCAACCGGTAAAGTGACATCCGAAACCTTCCTCCGGCCGAACGGAACCCAGATTAACGAGGGAATGAACGTGAATTTGTCCGTCTTGGAGATCAGGAGCACCTCATGGTCTTTGCCAAGCCTCCGCCTGGCTTCCAACGCGCTGGTGATCCCTGCGAAGCTGCCGCCGATCACAATTACTCTGGCCATCAAACCGGTTGCTCGTAAGCCCAACTTTCTTACGGCTTACCGAGAACCCCACCCTCCCTTTCTGCCCAAAAGATTTCTGGGAATAACCCCCTCTAACCCTGGGGGGTATTAGTGCAACCCATCACTATCCTACCAGGAGATTGTGCCTTTGAAAACTACTACTGAAGTTCATAACTGGGTAATTTGGACAAGTATTCGGTAAGAGGTTTAAAGAGGACGGATTATCACAAGCGGACGTCGATTATTAAGGCGGAATCGTTTTCAACCGATCCCGCTTAACCAAGTACCGCGTACGCTATATTTCCTATGCTACATTTTCTACGCTTCCTACGCTATAGCAGCTTCACCCGCCGCTTCGTCCGCCGGCGCGTAGAGCCTGGTGTAATACTCTTCCAGCATTCTTTGCGTGGAAAAGTTCCAGTGCGACATATCGATGCTGGCCCGCATCATTTGCAGCCATTTGGCCCGGTTGCCGTAATAGGTGGGGACCACCTCATCCAGGAGAACCTGGTACAGGGAGTTCTGATCGTGTTCGTCCTGGCCCGGCCCTTCAAAGGCATCACCGATCTGCCAGCCGTTGATCCCATGCCGGCAGCCCTCCGGCCACCAGCCGTCCAGCACGCTCAGGTTGAGCACACCGTTCATGGCCGCCTTCATGCCCGAGGTGCCACTGGCTTCCAGCGGGCGCTGCGGGTTGTTGAGCCACACGTCGCATCCCCTGGTCAGAAGCCGTCCGATCTTCATGTCGTAGTTCTCCAGGAAGACGACGCTCTCGGGGTAGCGCCTGGCCATGGCCACCATGTTGGCGACGATCTCCTTGCCGAATCCGTCCTGCGGATGGGCTTTTCCGGAGAGGATGATCTGGACCTTGCCACTCTTGAGCAGAGGCTCGATGACCTCGGGCCGCCGGAAGATCAGGTCGCTGCGCTTGTAGGGAGCGGCCCGGCGCGCGAAACCGATCAAAAGCGAGTCAACGTCGAGTTTTACACCGGTTCTGGCTTCGACTTCGGCGATCAGTTCGCGCTTGGCGGCCAGGTGCGACTCCCAGAGATCGGCCCAATTTTCGTAGGCTGCCCGGACCCGGGAATCCTGCCAGGTTCCGGGGTAAACGCCGTTGGTGATGGCGGTAATGGGCGCGGCGCCCCGGATGTCCTTCCACATCCGCCGGGCGGTCTCGCCATGCAGCTGTGCTACCGCGTTGGCGTTCCTGGAAAGCCGCAGCCCGGCCACGGTCATGCCGAACGGGTCGCCGCCGATCCGGGCCATCTGATGGTAGTCAAGCCCGTTGTAGGCCCCCACGTAAGCGAGCGCTCCGTGATGGTGCGACTCGTTTCCCGCCAGGACCGGCGTATGCGTCGTAAAGACGATCTGCTTCCGGGTGACGGCCCAGGCTTCCTCGAAGGAGGCGCCTTGCGCCATCTTTTCCCTGATGAGTTCGCTACCGGCCAATGCCGCGTGGCCTTCGTTGAAGTGGTAGACGTCCACCCCAATGCTCAGAGCCCGCAAAGCCCGCACCCCGCCGATGCCGAGCACCATCTCCTGGGCGATGCGGTCATCGCCGGAACCGCCGTAGAGCCGGTCGGTAATCCACCATTCCTCGTTGCCCGGAACGTTGGTGTCCAGAAGGTAGAGCGGCGCGTTGCCGTATTTGTCCACCCGCCACACCTTTACGGCGACCTCGCGGCCACGGATGCGCACCTTCACGGTCGCACCGGTGTCCTGGAGAAAGTCGTAAGGGGAATCCTCGAAAACGTCGTAAGGCCGCCCGTCCTGGTCTATCAGCTGCTTCGTGTAGCCCTGCCGCCACAGGATGCCGATGCCTACCAGGGGCAGGCCCAATTCACCGGCCGTCTTCAGGTGATCTCCGGCCAGGATGCCCAGCCCGCCGGAATAAATCTTAAACTCCTCGTGGAGGCCGTATTCCATGCAAAAGTAGGCCACCCGGGGAAGGTTCCTTGCATTCAGCGTTGTGTTCAGCATTTTTATCCCTTCCTAGTTTACATAAACAAGGACGCCGGATAAATTATAGCACACGCACCCGCCAGATGCATCGCCAACTTTTTTCCAGCGCTAGTTGAAGGTGTCTCCCGGAGTATCGTCGTATTATGTGGGAGGTGATCTCGAAGGTGGTTGGCAAGATGGCGGCGGGGAAGCTACCGAAAACCGCAGCGGAAAACCTGCCGCGGGAATTTTACGAGCGTGACGTGGTTACCGTGGCCCGGGAATTGTTGGGGAAGACTCTGGTTCATGCCAATGCCGCGGGTGTCACCAGGGGGATCATCGTGGAGGCGGAGGCCTACCGGGGGCCGGAAGACCGGGCCGCCCATTCGCACGGGAACTTGCGCAGCAAGCGGACGAGCGTCATGTTTGGCCCAGGCGGTCATGCTTATGTCTTCCTGATCTACGGGATGTACTGCTGTTTCAATGTGGTTGCCGCCACCACCGACCAGCCTCAGGCGGTGTTGATCCGGGCGCTGGAGCCGCTGGAGGGGATTGACCTGATGGCGGCGCGGCGGGGGGTGGCCATCCGCGGCGAAAAGGACGTCAGGAAGCTGGCCAGTGGGCCAGGAAAGCTGACCATCGCCATGGGCATTGATATGAGCCATAATGGCCTGGATTTTTGTGGGGATGAGCTCTATATCACGGCGGGCCGGGCGGTTGCCGGCCCGGAGATCGCCGCTACCAGGCGGATTAACGTGGATTACGCCGGCGAGTGGAAAGATCGACCCTGGCGGTTTGTTATCAGGGACAGCCCATTTCTCTCGGTAAAAAAGGCTTGAGCAATTCCAGACGCAGGGGGGCCGGCCTGGTCACCCCTTGGCATAATATTTTTTCGCCACCATACCGGCTTTTCCTCATTGAAACAGCAGGAATTTGCGAAATGGCATGGTATATATATGGTATATATATGGTATACCAGAGGTATCTTGGTGTTCTATAATTCCGATATCTGTCCTGGCAAGGCCGCCACATCTGATTTAGATCGATTTGAAAGGAAGAAAAAGATGGCGATTCACCCGCGGGAGCCCCAGCAACACAATGTCTTGAAGTTCAAGGCTTATGATTTCGTCAAATCCAAGATCGTAAATTGCGAGTACCTCCCGGGAATGCTCCTTTCGGAGCAGGCATTGGCGGAGGAGATGGCGATGAGCCGCACCCCGGTGCGGGAGGCGCTGGCTCTTCTGTCCCAGGAATCGCTGGTCAGGGTGGTGCCGCGCCGTGGGGCGTTTGTGGCGGAACTGTCCTTGCGGGATATCGACGAGATCTTTGAGTTGCGGGAGGCCATTGAATGCTGGGTGATGCGCAAGGTCGCGGGAAAGGTACCCCCGGAGAAGCTGGATGAGTTTGAAGCTTCGCTCACGGAGATCAACGAGGTGAGTGAAACCGCATATTGGCGCGCGATCAGCCTGGACCAGGAGTTTCATAACTTCCTGGTGAGTTTTGCCGGGAACAACCGTTGCGAGCAGATTTACCGCAACGTAGCGGATCAGAATCAGCGTATCCGGATTCTCAGCACCAGGCAACCGGGACGATTGATCGAGACCGTCAGGGAGCACGGGATGATCATCAACGTACTGAGGTCGGGCCAGCCGGAGGCAGCCGCCCAGGAGATGCAACGCCATATTGACAACGCCCGGCAGGCCGCGCTCCGGCTGTAACAAGTAAGTCAGAAGAGGGGAAATGGCGCGATGAGGTCTTGATACAGGTTAAGGAAGTTGGCGTTTGTGGGTCAGACATCACAATTTACCTGGGTAAACATAGGCGTGCCAAACCACCCTTGATTGATGGATTGCTTGAGCAAGTATAACTGCAACGACGGAGAAAGGATGACTGCAAAGATGGAAAAGATGCATGGGCTGTTCAAGACCGATTCCGGTCCGGGAAATATGGAGGTCCGTGAGATCGCGGCGCCAAAGCCGGGCCCCGGTGAGGTGATGATCGAGGTTAAAGCGTCGGGGATCTGCGGTTCGGATCTGCACATTTATCATTCGGACATCGCAATCCCCACGCGCCCGCCGGTGATTACCGGCCACGAGTTTTCCGGGGTGATCGCCGCGCTTGGCGAAGGGGTGACCGGCTGGAAGGAGGGCGATCGGGTGACTTCCGAGACCGCCTCCATCCGTTGCGATACGTGCTCCTATTGCCGGACGGGGTTTTACAACCTCTGCCCGGAGCGAAGGCTGATCGGTTACTGGGTCAACGGCTCCTTTGCAAAATATATCGTGGTTCCGGCTCGCAACGTGCACCGGCTGCCGGACAACATCGACTTTGTGACCGGCGCCATGGCCGAGCCCACCGCCTGTTGCGTGCATGCGGTGAATGAGCTTACGAACATTCGCGGTGGCGATCTGGTGGTGATCATCGGCCCCGGTCCCATCGGCCTGATCTCCGCCCAGTTGGCCATGGCGGAGGGCGCCGATGTGGTGGTGGTTGGCACCAGCAAGGACGCCACCCGGCTGGAGATGGCCAAAAAACTGGGCGCCAGGCGGACCATCGATGTCCAGACCGAAAACGCGCCGGAGATTGTAAACCAGATGACCGGCGGCAAGGGAGCCGACGTGGTTCTGGAATGCTCCGGCAACGAGGCGGGTGCGGCGTTGGGCCTGGAACTGGTGCGCCGTCAGGGGCGGTACACCCAGATCGGCCTCTTTGGAAAGAAGATTCAGCTGGACTTTGAGCGGATTTGCTATAAGGAATTGAAGGTCACCGGTTCCATTGGATCCGTCTGGACGTCCTGGGACAAGGCCCTGCGCTTCATGGCCACCGGCCGGATCCAGCTTAAGCCGTTGCAATCGGATATTCTGCCGATTACCGAATGGAAAGAGGGCTTTCGGAAGTTTGAAGCGAAAGAAGGGTTCAAGATTTTCTTGCAGCCCGTGGATTAAGCAGAATGTGCCAGTTAATAGGATCGATTGGCTGATCCCGGGAACGTGTTGATCGGAGATAAACAGGGATTTTTGGCGATGTGAGGCGATGTAACCAAATGAGTCAAAAGACGGACCAGGAGCTGGTGCGCAGGCTGGCCGAGCGGGCCCGCCGGTTGCGCGTCTCGGTCCTGGAGATGATTTACAGGGCGCAGAGCGGCCATCCAGGCGGATCGCTTTCGGCGGCGGAGATCCTGGTGACCCTCTACGAGCACGAATTGCGCGTGGACCCGAAGAACCCGCGGTGGCCGGACCGGGACCGCTTTGTGCTGGCCAAGGGCCACGCGGCGCCGGCGCTTTATGTGGAACTGGCGGAGCGGGGTTTCTTTCTGAAAAGTGAATTGGAGCGCTTCCGGCAGATCGACAGCATCCTGCAGGGGCATCCGGATATGAAGAAGACCCCCGGCGTGGATATGTCCACCGGTTCCCTGGGCCAGGGGCTTTCGGTGGGCATCGGCATGGCCCTGGCGGCCCGCCTGGACCAGAAGGACTACCACGTTTGGGCGCTGCTGGGCGACGGGGAGCTGGACGAGGGGCAGGTGTGGGAGGCGGCGGCCTACGCTTCCTTTCATAAGCTCACCAACATTACGGCCATCGTGGATCTCAACCACGTGCAACTGGACGGCTCGACCCGGGAGGTCCTGGCCATGGACCCCGTGGCGGAGAAATGGCGCGCCTTCGGCTGGAGGGTCATCGAGTGCGACGGCCATTCGGTGGAGGAGTTGCTGGGGTCGTACGCCGCGGCTAAAGGGGAAAAGTCCGGCCCGACGGTAATTTTGGCGCGTACGGTGAAGGGCAAGGGCGTTTCTTTCATGGAAAATAACGCGGCCTGGCATGGGGCTGCTCCCACCGAGGAACAGTTCCAGCAGGCCATGGTGGAGTTGAAACAGTCCGCGGCCGCGGAACAAACCACGAAACCGGGGAGGGACAATTAATGGGCATAACCATGCGTGAAGCCTACGGGCGGGCCCTGGCAAGCCTGGGCGAGCGGGATGAACGAGTGGTGGTGCTGGACGCCGACGTCTCCAAGTCCACCCGGTCGGTGGTCTTCCTGGAACGGTTCCCGGAGCGCTTCTTCAACGTGGGAATCGCCGAGGGCAACATGATGAACATCGCCGGCGGCCTGGCGTCCTGCGGGAAGATCCCCTTCGTGAACACCTTCAGCTTCCTTCTGACCCTGAGGGCGGGGGAACAGCTCCGGACGGGAGTTGCCTATCCCAGGCTCAACGTCAAGGTGGCGGGCGCCTATATCGGCCTTTCCGACTCGTTTGACGGGGCGACGCACCAGGACGTGATGGACATCGCCGTCACCCGTGCCATGCCCAACATGACGGTCCTCTCCCTTTCGGACCATGTCATGGCCGCCAGGGCGGTCAGGGCGGCGGCGGAGTTCGACGGGCCGGTCTACCTCCGGCTGCACCGCAACGAGACGCCGGATCTTTCCCGCGAAGAGGATCCTTTCACCATCGGGAAGGCCGTGCTGCACCGGGATGGAAGCGACGTCACGCTGATCCCCACCGGGATCATGGTGGGCAAGGCGTTGGAGGCGGCGGATCTCCTGGCAAAAGAAGGAATTTCCGCGGCCGTGCTGGAAATTCACACGATAAAGCCCATCGATGTCGAGGCGATTGTAAAATACGCGGATCAGACCGGCGCGCTGGTCACCGCGGAGGAGCACAATATCCTGGGCGGCCTGGGCGGCGCGGTGGCGGAGGTCCTTGGCGAACACCGGCCGGCGGTTCTGGAGCGGGTGGGCGTGGCGGACACCTTCGCGGAGTCGGGCGCCTATGATGCGCTCCTCAAGAAGTACGGCCTGACGGCGGAAGCCATCGTGGCCGCTGCCAGGAAGGCTTTGGCCAGGCGTTTGACATGGAGGTCAAGGCGCCGCGGAGCCCACGAGGGGCGGAAGCGGTGCATTTGACATGGAGGTCAAGGCGCCGCGGAGCCCACGAGGGGCGGAAGCGGTGAAAAGGTAAACTGCGGCGAGGGAAGGATGAACCACGGGGCGGCCGCGGCGAGAACTTTGGCTGATGCTCCCTGTGTTCATACATAAAAGACGCCAAATTTCATCTGGGAGGGGAAAACAAAGATGGCCAAATGGAAGGTGTATTTGACCCGGGAGCTGCCGAAACCGGCGCTGGACATGCTCCGGGCCGAGGTCGACCTGGAGATGAACCCGCATGACCGGGTGGTGACGCGCGAGGAGTTGCTGAAGGGGGTCAAGGGCAAGGACGGGCTGCTCAGCCTTCTCACCGAGACCATCGACGGGGAGGTCATGGACGCTGGCTTGCCCACCCTGAAGGGGATTGCCAACTACGCGGTGGGCTTTAACAACATCAGGGTGGAGGAGGCCACCAAACGGGGACTGCCGGTCTCCAACACCCCCGGCGTCCTCACCGAGACCACCGCGGATCTGGCCTGGACGTTGCTCATGGCCAGCGCCCGCCGGATTGCGGAATCGGACAGATTCCAGAGGGCGGGCAAGTACAAGGGCTGGGCGCCGATGCTCCTGCTGGGCCAGGATATTTACGGCAAGACGCTGGGCATCGTGGGCTTCGGGCGGATCGGCGAGGCGGTGGCCCGCCGGGCCAAGGGGTTTGACATGCGGGTGGTCTATTTCGACGCCTTCCGCCGCAAACCGGAGGAGGAAAAAAAGCTCGGCGTGGAGTATCTGCCGTTTGACGATCTGCTCCGACAGGCGGACTTTGTCTCGATCCATGTGAGCCTGGACGAGACCACCCATCATATGTTCAGCACGAAGCAGTTCTCCCTGATGAAGCCCACGGCTCATCTCGTGAATAGTTCCCGTGGGCCGGTGGTGGATGAGCGGGCCCTGGTGGAGGCTCTGAAGGCCAAAAGGATCGCCGGCGCCGGGCTGGACGTCTTTGAATACGAGCCGGAGATGGTGCCGGGCCTGGCGGAACTGGACAATGTCACCATTGTCCCGCATATCGCCAGCGCCAGCGTGGAGACCCGGACGAAGATGGGGACCATGGCTGCCGCCAACCTCCTGGCGATGCTCAAGGGCGAGCTCATTCCCAACCTGGTGAATCCGGATTACGTAAAATACCGGAAGCCCTGAGCGCGCGAGAAAGTTTAAATTACGAAGAAAATCCCAAAATACGGAAGTGGGGGTGTTTCTGTTGCGTGAACCGCTAACCAGTTACATGAAGGTGGGAATTGTTCATTTCATGGCCTTCCCCAGCACCTTGAAGGGCGAAGGCCCGGTGGCCGAGACCGTTCGCAAGATCGCCGAGGACGATTTCTTTCAGGCCATCGAAATTACCTGGGTGAAGGATGCCGAGGAGCGCCAGAAGGTGCAGCGGATCCTGAGCCAGTCCAAGCTCACGGTGGGGTTTGGGGCGCAGCCGTCGCTGCTTACCACCGGCTATGATTTGAATCACCTGGACCCCGCGCAACGGCAGGTGGCGGTGAACCAGATCAAGGCCATGATCGACATGGCCCACGAGATGGGCATCAAGAAGCTAGCGTTCCTGTCCGGCAAGGATCCGGGGGAAGCGGAGCGCAAGCGCGCCACGGCGGCTTTGGTGGAGTCGCTGAAGGAGATCTGCGCCTATGCTCGGCCCAAGGGGATCTTCATCATCCTGGAGACCTTTGACCGGACCATCGACAAAAAGGCCCTGATTGGCCCGTCCGACGAGGCGGCGGCGGTGACCAAAGCCGTGCGCGCCGAATTCGACAACTTCGGCTTGATGATCGACCTGTCGCACCTGCCGCAGCAATTCGAAAAAGCGGGCGACGCCTTGAAGAACGTGAAAGACTACCTGGTGCACGCCCATATCGGCAACTGCGTGATCAAGGACAAGTCGCATCCGGCCTATGGCGACGCGCACCCGCGTTTCGGGGTCGAGGGCGGCGAGGTGGATGTGGATGAGCTGGCGGAGTTTCTCGAGCAGCTCTTCAAGGTGGGCTACCTGGGCAAGGGCAAGAAAGAGTTGCCGGTGGTGGCTTTTGAGGTCAAGCCGATTGGCGATGAGTCGCCGGAACTGATTATCGCCAACGCCAAGCGCACGCTGCTGGAAGCCTGGGCCAGGGTCCAGGCGTAGAGAGAGCAGGGCTCAGGCGTAGAGAGCAAGGCTCAGCGAAGGTGATAAGGGCTAGGCGTCAGGCTCAG
Organism: Bacillota bacterium; assembly: GCA_023381695.1. Classification (GTDB taxonomy): domain Bacteria; phylum Bacillota; class UBA5301; order JAMCQP01; family JAMCQP01; genus JAMCQP01. The sequence continues at coordinate 71,573 of JAMCQP010000034.1, forward strand.
GCTTATCAAGCAAAAAGGCTTCAAGGTTCTTCGTTTTGGAACCGCGAAGCCCTTTTGCTTATGGTAGTATCGAAAAGTATTTGGGAAAGTTTCCAAACGGCAAAGGGAAAAATACCATGGATCGCGAAACCACTTACTGCGATGCCTGGAGCCGGATCGTTCCAGGCCGGATTTAAACCAGCGGAGCAAAGCCAAGCACAGCAGAGCCGGGTTGAAGCCGAGTTCAGTGGGAGTGTTTTCAACTTGCGCCAGCCAGAACCTTTCAAGATCAAGATGGTGGAACCAATCCGCCTCATCCCGAGGGAGCAGCGGGAGGCGGCCCTCCGGGGGGCGGGTTACAATGTCTTTATGCTCAGGTCGGAGGATGTGTACATCGACCTGCTTACCGACAGTGGCACCGGCGCCATGAGCGACCGGCAGTGGGGGGGCCTGATGCAGGGCGACGAGGCATACGCCGGCAGCCGCAGCTACCACCGCCTGCGGGAAGTGGTGGAAAGCATCACCGGATATCCCCACGTGCTGCCAACCCACCAGGGCCGGGGGGCGGAAAAGGTGCTCTTCCCGGTGCTGATCAGGAAGCCTGGGCAGTATGTGCTGGGCAACATGCATTTTGACACCACCCGGGCGCACATCCAGCTGGCCAAGGGGCGCCCCGTGGATCTGGTGGTGGACGAGGCTTTTGACACCAGCGTAGATGCGCCATTCAAAGGGGATATGGATACCGGGAAGCTGGAGGCTTTCATCCGGGAGAAGGGCCGGGAGCAGATTGCGGCCATCGTGATGACGGTCACCTGCAATTCCGCGGGGGGGCAGCCGGTCTCCATGGCCAGCATCCGCGAAACCAGCCGGATTGCCAGGGCGCATGGCATCCCGCTGATCTTTGACGCCGCCCGCTACGCGGAGAACGCCTACTTCATCCAGCAGCGGGAGCCGGGTTATCGGGACAAGACCCCGCTGGAGATCGCCCGGGAGATGTACTCGTACGGCGACGGCCTGACCATGAGCGCCAAGAAGGACGGCCTGGTGAACATCGGCGGCCTGGCCGCCTTCCGGGACGAGGAATTGGCCCGGCAGGCGGGCGGTTTTCTGGTTCCTTATGAAGGTTTTCTAACTTACGGCGGCCTGGCGGGCCGCGACCTGGAAGCGCTGGCCATCGGGCTGGAGGAGGCGCTGGACCCCGATTACCTCCGGTACCGGATCGAGCAGGTGCGGTACCTGGGCGAGGGATTGCGGGAAATTGGCGTCCCCATCCAGCAGCCGGTCGGGGGCCACGCGGTCTTTGTGGATGTCAAGCGCTTTTTGCCGCACATTCCCCCGCACCAGTTTCCGGCGCAGTCTTTGACCGTGGAACTCTACCGGGAGGGCGGCGTGCGCGGCGTCGAGGTGGGGTCGCTCATGATGGGGCGGGACCCGGAAACCGGGGAGCAATTGGAGTCCCCCTTTGAATTTCTGCGGCTGGCCATCCCACGCCGGGTCTACACCGATCGCCACCTGGACGTGGTGGTGGAGGCTTTCGGGGCGCTGGAGGGGCGCAAGGATGCGATACGAGGGATGCGATTCACCTACGAACCGGAGATCCTGCGGCATTTCACCGCGCGGTTTGATTGGGTCTGAGTGAGATGTTCGGTCAAAGTTAATGATTAGAGCCGGGTAAGGGGAATGGTGATGGCGAGCATTCCAGAACTACTGAAAAGCGTTCTGCCTGAAAAGGAATATGCCCTTTTGGAGCGGCTTACCCGCGGCTGGAAGGATAACCTGTTCCATTTTGACCGGAAGAGCGGGGAGTTTGAGCTCGCCGACGACTGGCTTTTGCGCTATGGGGCGGATCGCGAACAGGTGCTGGACCTTCTGCTAAGATCGTGCGAGGTCTTGAGCAGCAGGGTCGCGGAGCTGGACCAGAAGAGCCTGGGGCATGGCGGTCGGGGGCGGGGCGAGACGGAGGAGTTTTCCCTGAGTTTTACCTTCGATGCGGGTGCGCGGGGATCGGCCAGAAGCGATCTTGCAGTGGCCGACAGGTTTGTCGACCTTCTGGTCCGGGACCCGGTTTACCGGCTGTCGGTGGTTGACGGGCCCAATGCAAAAATGGTCCGGGTGAGTTTTAGCTTTCGCAGCGACCATGAATTCTTCACGCGCAAGAACCAGGTCCAGTGGCTGCTGGAGACCGCGCGGCGCCTCTCGTCGGATTCCCCTTTCGGCGGGACGAAGCTGTGAGGGCGTGATCCGAACTGTAATGAAATATGGTTTGCGGTTTTATATAGGTACTATTTCGGTATTTATTCCTTTGCAAAGAAGGACTTTACCAAACTTTGCCGAACAGATCCATTGTTGTTTGTATAGAGGTTGGGGGAAGAGCGGCCTTCCTTGGGACGGGCCTATTGATCTGTCTCTTGGGAAGAAACAAAATCACAAGGAGGCAGGTAAAATGGTTAAAAGAGTTTGCCTTTCTCTGGTTTTCATGCTGCTTATTGCTTCATTGTCCATGCCAGTGTTAGCCGTAGGCAATGGGCAGGTTCCTCCGGGGTTCGGAAAGAAGCTGGAAAAGATTAATTCATTAGTTGGGGATGACATTGAACGTACAGTAACTCGTGCGGATCGGATCATGGAGGGCCGTAAGGATGGAACGGCTTTCAGAAATGCCGAAGAGCAGCTAGTGCGTCTGGCTTATGGTTTGCTAAGTCGTACTGGATATATAGTGGCGGCGATCCAGCGCGAGGCGGAAAGGTTAGGCATTCCATTGGAGGTTACTTACATTCCGGTTCAGATCGGGAACATGATTGTGTTGGTAGATCCAATGAGGGTATGCGGGCATTGAAATATTTGGGTGGCTAGGGGGAGTCACAGCTGGAAGGCAAGGTAAGAGGGCGGGTTGAAGTTTTTAAAGCGGGCGAGTGTCTGGAAGTCGCTCATAAAGTGGCCACCCAACTTGCGCTTCTAGCGATAGGTAAGGATATTGAAATAATGGAATATACCATCGGAGCCGGTAAACGGGTTCATGTTGATCCTGGTCCCAAAGAGGGCTTTGAGTTTTTTTACATTTTGAGTGGGACCCTCTGCTGGCTCGATGGTCAAGAGGAAAAAAGACTGGGACCTGGAGATTATTTTGTTGCCCGGAGCATTTCACAAATTTCGCATTTTAAGGCTAGCACGGAAGTTAAATTGTTATACATGTCTTCTCAGCCCGTGTTTGGCGCCTTGAGCAAGGAAATTCGCGAGTTAACTAAAATTGCCGGGCAAGTGGCGAAGAAGGATGCGTATACTTACGGCCATTCTGACAGGGTGGAAAGATATGTAACCAAGATTGGGGAAAAACTAAGGCTTTCTCAGCAAGAAATGGATCATTTGCTTGATTGCGCATTCTTCCACGACATAGGGAAAATAGAAATTCCGGACGAGATTCTTCAAAAGCCAGGAAAATTGACCGCCGAGGAATGGGAAACAATTAAAAAGCACCCCATTACCGGGCGAAATATGTTGCTCAACACGCCACTGGCGGACATTGCCGATATTGTGTCACAACACCATGAACGAATCGATGGTAAGGGGTACCCAAAAGGGCTCAAAAGTGAGGAAATTTGCATTGAGGCCAAAGTTATCGCCGTTGTGGATGCTTTTGACGCGATGACTTCAAGACGTCCTTACCGCCCTGCCCGATCTCCCTCTGACGCCCTGATTGAATTACGTTCAAAATCAGGTACGCAATTTGATCCTGAAGTGGTGGAAGCATTTTCACAGGTTTTAGACGAAGAAGAAGCTTTGCATTAAAAAACAAAGCCGTTATAAACAGAAGAAAGAAGCTAAAAATTTACGATAAGGCCGAGCCCTCCCCAAAGGAGGGCTTAAAATATCTGGTTCTTTGAATTCCTAATGCCCGCATAACGCCCTTCCGCCCCGTGCAAGCTAATCCTGTCTGATGGGGGGATGGGGGGATGAGATTCGGGGGGTGAAAATTTGCTCACCAGGCGGGAATTCATCAAGCTTTGCCTGAGCGCCACCGCCTCCCTGACGTTATCCCAATCATTGGCTGTTGAAATCGCCAAAGCCTTCGCCGGGGCGAAGAAGCCGCCGGTAGTCTGGCTGGAAGCCTGCACTTGCACCGGGGACATCCTCTCCTTTGCCAACACGATTAATCCCGACCTGGGGAAATTTATCTTCGAGACCATCGACCTCCTCTACAACAACACCTTGATGAAGGCCCAGGGCGCCCAGGCCATCGAAGTGCTGGAGAACGCCCTGGAAAAACGGCGCGGTGAATACATCCTGGTGGTGGAGGGGACCGTCCCCACCCGTGATAACGGTCGGTACAATATCATCGGGGAGCGCAACGGGCATGCCTGGACGGCACTGGAGGCCACCCGCAGGCTGAGCGAGGGAGCGCAGGCGGTGATTGCCGCGGGCACCTGCGCGGCTTTTGGGGGGATTTATGCGGCATCTCCGAATCCCTCGGACTCCAGGCCGGTTCATAAGGTGGTCAAGCAGCCGGTGATCAACGTGCCGGGTTGCCCCGCTCATCCCGACTGGTTGATGGGGACCATTACCCATCTGCTGTTTTACGGCCGGCCGGAACTTGATGCCCACCACCGCCCGAAGCTCTTCTTCGGGGAGACCATTCACAACCTTTGCCAGCGCCGTTCCTACTTTGACAACAGCATCTTCGCCAAATACCCCGGCGACGGGGGATGCATGTATCAGATCGGGTGCAAGGGGCCGGTTACACATGCGGATTGCCCCAAGCGGCTCTGGAGTGGGGAGCATGTCAACTGGCCGGTTCAGGCTAACACTCCTTGCATCGGCTGCTCCAGCCCGGAATTTACCGACGGGCTTGGCCCTTTCTTTGTGCCGCTTCCCGCGACCCCTTTGCCGCGGATTACCACCACCGCCAACCGGGTTGGAGGAGCGGTGGCGGTGGCGACGGCCCTGGCTATCGGCGGGCATCTTGCGGGGACGGTGCTTACCGGGCGCCTGGGCAAGGGCGCCCAAACCGACGAGGACATTGCCGGAGTGGGGGCCGGTGAAGCAACTGGCGAAGACGCAAGTGGAAAGGAATCCAGCGATTCCAGCGGGCAAGAGGCCCGGACCATGGAAGAACAATTCACGAACATTACCTCAAACGTCAAGAAGGCTCTCAAAAAGCGTTCATCCGTATTAAACTCCGCCGAGATAGAATCTGTTCCGCAAGTACCCAAATATCCCGGTCAAAAGCGCCGCCGGCCCAAATTTATCAGGCCCAGACCACTCCATTACTGGCCCAAAGATGACGGAACGCCAGATAAAGAGCGACGGGAAGCGAGACAGCCAAACGGGTCTTCCGAGCCCTCGGACAGGGGGGATGACGATGGCTCCAGATAAAACTCTGGTCACCATCAACCCGGTCACCCGTTCCAATGGGCTTTTAAAGGTAGAGGTGGAGGTATCCGGCGGCAAGGTGACGGATGCCCGCTGCTCCGGGATCTTCTTCCGCGGTTTCGAGTTGATCCTCCAGGGAAGGGATCCCCGGGACGCCGGGTACTACGCGGAACGGATCTGCGGCATCTGTTCCACCGCGCATGCCACCGCGGCAGCCATGGCCCTGGAGGACGCCGCCAAGATCCAGGTCAGCGACAATGCGGTGTTGCTGCGCAACCTGATCTTTGGGGCCGACTTTCTGCAAAACCATCTCCGGCACTTCTTCTTCCTGGGGCTGCCCGACTACATCGACACCCCGGAGATCCCGCCATTTACGCCCCATGGAGCGCAGAGGGCGTCCTTGCCCAGGGCGATCAACGACCGGATGATGGAGCATTACCGGGAGTCTTTCCGGGCGAGCCAGATGGCCCATGAGATGACGGTGATCTTCGGCGGGAAGGCTCCGCATGTGCACGGGATTGTTCCCGGTGGGGCCTCGGTAAAGCCGACCATTGACAGGGTGACCCGTTTTGGTGCAGCTTTGGAGGAGGTACACCGGTTCATAGTCGAAAAGTATCTTCCGGACGCCATGACGCTGGGTGAGTATTATCCGGAGGACTTTCAGCTTGGCACGGGTTACCGGAACCTGATCGCTTTCGGACTCTTTCCGAAACCCGGCCACCCCGGCATCTGGACTTTCCCCCCGGGAATCGCCAAGGACGGGATGCTGGAGGAGGTTGATCAGAAGGCGATCCAGGAGGATATCAAGCATTCCTGGTTTAGGGAGCAACCGAAACCTGAAAATCCATGGGAAGGAGTCACGGTTCCCGACCTCGAAAAAGAAGAAGGATACTCCTGGGTGAAAGCCCCCCGTTACCGGGGCATGGCCCTGGAGTGCGGGCCGCTGGCCAGGTTGTGGGTCCGGGGCGACTATCGCCGGGGGATTTCCACCCTGGACAGGGTGATGGCCCGGGCTCAGGATGCGAAGAAGATCAGCGAACACATGAAAGAATGGCTGGAGATGCTTCATCCGGATGCGCCCACCTATACCCCCTTTGAAGTGCCAAAGAATGCGGAGGGGATCGGGCTTACAGGAGCCATGCGCGGCCCGCTGGGCCACTGGGTGCGGATCGAGGGTGGACGGATCGCGCATTACCAGATCGTCACGCCCTCAGCCTGGAACTTTTCGCCCCGGGACGGCCGGGGGGTGCGCGGCCCGGTGGAGGAGGCGCTGATCGGCACGCCGGTGGCGGATCCGGCCAACCCGGTGGAGGTGGGCAGGGTAGTCCGATCCTACGATGCCTGCCTGGCTTGCGGGACCCATGTTTTTGAACCGGGTCGCGGACTGACCGCTTTCCAGATCTTTTGACGATGCCCGGATCCCTTTTTCACGTCAGTTTTGAGCCTTTTTGCGGGTGATGTACCCGGTGAACATGGCGGCGAGCTTATCCCAGTCCTGGGTGGTGGCCAGGTAGATGTGCGCGCTGCTGGAGGCGGCGATGGCCACCGCGGTGAGGAAATGGAGGTACCGCACATGGTTCAGGCCGCCCAGGAGCGCCGCCAGCCTTTGAAACCGGGCCGGAGCATATACGGTAAACCCTGTAATGATCTGGACGGCGATAAAGACCATCCAGCTTGAATAGAGGAGCTTTTGTAGCGCGTTATACTTTCCGCAGGGCGGCATAGTCTTGGCCAGGAAAAGGTAGTAGAGCATCATCCCGGGTATGGCGCTGATGTCCTGGATCTGGAACCAGACTTCGGAGTAGTAGCCGGTGGCCAGGATGTAGTAGAGCCGGAATAGAAAGACCGCCACCAGAAGATAGGCTGCTGTAAAGTGAACCAGCCGGGCGCTGTCCATGGTCTGAAAGCCCAGGTACGGGGTTGGGCGAAAGATATAAAAACCGCTGATGATCTCGGTAGTAAAGATCAGAAATAGGGCCAGGACCTGCAGCCTTACCCCGAGCGGCTGCCGGAGAACTTTCTCGGGAGAGGCTTTTCCTCCTGCAGGTTTCAGGCGGTTTGCCGGCGAACCCAAGTAACACCATCCTTCGGGGTACAACTTACTGCGCCGGACATAGCCTAACCGCGGAATACCCGGGCTATTCTCCGCAGCCCGTTAACGCGGTTTTGCTGATATGGATAACCTTAAAGCCATGGTGCTCCAGTTCGGCCAGGATGGGTTTCTCAGCCTCGGTCTTCAACCGCAGAACAACATTGGCTTTGTTTCCTTCAGGAAGGGGGAAGACCGCCAGGCTGATAATGTTCACGCCCTTTTCCTTGATAACCTGCGTAATCTCCGCCAGAACGCCTGGCTGATCTTCGGCCTGGACGGTAAGCCGCAACCCGGCCCGCCGGATGCCCAGAAGCTCGATAAAGGAGTCGAAGATATCCGTCTCGGTGATGATGCCCACCACCTTGCCGTTTTCCACCACCGGCAAACCCCCGATGCCGCGCTCGCGCATGAGAAGCGCCGCTTCCTCGATGGTGGCGTCCGGAGAGATGGTTGCCGGATCTTTGGTCATGGCTTCTTTGACCGTCATCCTGGAGATCAGGTAGTGAATCTCAAAGATGCTTAGGGAAGTGGCCGGTGACGGCGAGACCCGCATCAGGTCAAGCTGGGTTACGATTCCCACCAGCTTTTGCCCCTCGGTAACGGGGAGCCGCCGGATCTTTCGCTTTATCATCAGTTCCAGAGCCTCGGGAATCGGGGTGTTCGGGGTAACGCAGACTGGGTTGGCGGTCATGCGGTTTCGAACAAACATGGGCTAACCTCCTCCTGTTTGGGTTCCGTTTTCTCTTTCTGTTAAAATACTACTGTTTCGGCCGTCTTCCTTTATCCTTTCTGAATATCGTTGGTTTATCGCGGCAAGTTAACAGGAGATTGGGGATGTGATAACGTGCCTGAGTGGCCGGATCTGCACGTGCTGGCCGGAGCGTTCAACGAGCGGCTTCCGGGCCTGACCATCGCGGGGGCGAAAGTATTCAATCCAATTGTGCTGAGGATACCGGTGGAAGGCGCTCTTGAAGAGCTGGTGGCGGGAAAGGTCCTTGGAAGCACGGACCACCGTGGGAAATACCTGCTTTTCCACCTCAACGGCGGTTCCACTGGTCCCGATGATCCCGCTTGGACAGGGGCACAACTGCCCGTTTGGTCAGACACCCAACCGCCCGATCCAGCAGGAGCCCAACTGGTGGTCAACCCGATGCTGGCCGGGACATTTCAGTATTGCCCTGCCGGGGAGAAGAAGCCGCCCAGGACCTGCCTGGCCATTCACCTGGATAACGGTTATGACCTGCGTTACATTGATGAAAAGCAGATGGGCAAGGTATACTATCTTCCTGAACCAGGGTATATCAGGATCATCCCCGGTTTTGCCGGGCTGGGCCCGGAAGCGAACCTGGCGGCGGTGAGCGCCGGGGAGTTTGTGAAAAAGGTCCGCGCCAGGCACAGCGACATCCGGAATTTGTTGACGGACCAGGAATTTCTGGCGGGCATCGGGAATGCCTATGCCGACGAGATCCTCTTTTGCGCCAGGATCCATCCCAAGCGGCCGGCGCACAGCCTGTCCACGGAGGAAGCAGACAGGGTGTACCGGACGATCAAGGAACTCTTTGCCGAGGCCGAGGTCGAGATCAAATCCCATCTGGCGAAAGACCTCAGGGGAAAGGTGCGCCATTTCTTCAAGGTCCGCGGGCGGGAAGGAGAGTTGTGCCCGGTGTGCGGCACAAAGATTGTCCGGCGCACCCACGGCTTGAACGAGATGAACTTTTGCCCCGGGTGCCAGCCTGCTCCCGCCGGGCACCTGTATTAACCAGGCTGGCCGTGAGACCGCATGGACTCGGTTGATGCCTGGTTGGAGCACTGGTTTGGGGGTTGACAAAACCGGTGAATTCTTTTATAACATTCTTTGAAGCCTGTTTGTTGAATCTCGTTGAATCTTGAAGCCAAGGGGAGATCGTCATGCCAACATATGAGTACCGGTGCGAAAAGTGTGGGCGGTTTGAGCATTTCCAGCGCATTTCTGAACAGCCGCTGCAAAAGTGCCCGCATTGCGGGGGGAAGGTCAAGCGGCTGATCAGCCAAAATAACAATGTGATCTTCAAAGGCTCGGGCTTCTACACCACCGACTACCGGAGCCAGGATTCCACAAAAGAATCCGGCGGGGATAAAGATAAGGCGGCCAGCGCCTGAGACGGGTCCATGGAGGAAGGAGGAAGCACGGATGCCGAAACTTGTCTGGAAACCGTCCACCCTCCTGTATCCCGTGCCGGTGCTGATGGTTTCATGCCAGGGAAAGGGCGGAAAACCCAACATTATCACGGTGGCATGGGCAGGGACGGTCTGTTCAGACCCGCCCATGCTTTCTATTGCCGTGCAACCGCGGCGTTTTTCCTACCAGCTTCTCAAGGAAACGGGCGAATTTGTGGCCAACCTTCCCACGGAGCGTCTGGCCTTTGCGGTCGATTTTTGCGGCGTGCGCTCCGGCCGGGATGTGGACAAATTTGCGCATCTGAAGCTCACGCCGGAAAAAGCTTCTGTGGTGGGCGTTCCCATGATCAAGGAGTGCCCGGTAAATATCGAATGCCGGGTGCGGCAGACGCTGCCGCTGGGGTCGCACGAACTCTTTCTGGCGGAAGTGGTGGCGATCAACGTGGACGAGGGGCTCGTGCAGGAGACCGGGCGGCTGGATCTCGGCAAGGCCCGGCTCCTTGCCTATGTTCATGGCCACTACTACGGGATGGGCAAGCCCCTGGGCCACTTTGGCTTTTCCGTGAGAAAGCAAGGCAAAAAATAAGCTCCGTAAGCACTACTCCGGTTTACCGTTTGGCTACAATAGTTATAAGGAAGATAAAAAAGCTGATTATAGCTGCCATCATCATGCCAAATGGTAGATCAATGCCCGTAAATATGTGGTATGCGGAATTAACCCGTTGGTCAATGGTGTCCAACTTCTGTCCGACGGCGTCAAACCCTCGATCCGTAGCCCGCTGAAAAGTATCGATGCTTTGATTTACAGTGTCGAGCCGCTGGCTCATGATGTCAAAGTTTTTATGTACGCTTGTAAATCGTTGATCCACATGATCGAATCGCTGCTCCAAAGTTGTAAATCTATTGTACATGAAATCCAATTGTCTGGCGATAAGGCCCTCGAGCTTTTTACAATCGCTTTTTTCCTCACCTATTATCGGTTGATTGGTTTTCTCCAGACTATCCATATGCTCATCTCCTTCAATCAATTTTTGAACCACATGCTTACAACCAGTGCGGTAAAGCTGGCAAGGGTGCCAATCACCAGGGCGATAATCCAGTGGTTATTGCCATCGATCTTTTGGTCGGTGGCGTCAAATCGCTTATTGATCCCATCAATGCGGTCACTGACCCCATCAATGCGGTCACTGACCCCATCAATGCGTTCATTGACCCCATCAATGCGTTCATTGACTCCATCAATGCGCTTATTGACATCCTTCAATTCTGTTTTAACCTCGCCGATCTCCTTTTCAAGCTTGCCCAGATACTTTTCCGGCCAATCCACATGATCATCTCCTTCACTGGTTGTTGCTTCTTCGTGAAAAGCGCAGGCTAGTTCAGATATGACCATTTTTTCCCCTCCCCCTGGTCCAAGTATATCACGATACACAAATAGTGTAAAATGCCGGGCGGGTTACAGAATGGGAGAAAAAGCCGCGAACAGGGGAGATAATCGGAAACAGCCGTGCCTTTTGGCATTCCATAGAAAATTTGTTCGCAAAGATAACAGGGCATAAAGGGCGGGAAGATCACTATTTGTGTAAATTGCCTTTGCCACGATTTTATGTTATTTTTAAGGCAGGAGTGTTTAGGGTGAGGGTGTCAGGGTTATGAGCATTGAAGAGGGTTGAGGGGTGATAAGCTTGACCGAGCAAGAGATTGTCGTAACTGCTGGTATGCCGGTGGTTGGGGCAAAATGTGCTTACTGCGGCAAGGAACTACAAGCTGGAGATCTGGCGGTGGTCTGCCCCCGCTGCAAGAAGCCGCACCACAGCCGGTGCTGGAAGGAGAAGGCCGGGTGCGCCACCCTTGGTTGCCCGCAGGTGGCCGAGGCGGTTCGGACGGAGAAGACCGACCGTGCAGGAGACAGGCTGGCCCAGGCGGCCCGGGAAGGCGTACGCCGGCGGAGAACCTGGCTGACAGTCGCGGCCGTTGTCATCGCCGCCGGGGTGATGATTGCCGGTTTCGGTCTGGGGACCTTCGGAACCCGCCGGGAAGCGGCGGACAAAAGGGCCGTCATCACGGTCCTGCTCCCGGTCTCCGCCGAATCACCCGATTTAACCCGCATTGCGGAGAAGTTCAACCGCCAGAGCAGGGACAGCCGCGTGGAGATGAGCATTGTTCCCTTTGGGGCTTATGAGCAAAAGCTGGTGGTGCTCCTGGCGGCTCAGGATGCCCCGGATGTCTTCGCCCTTCCCCCGGATCGGTTTGAACTGTTTGCTTCCAGGGGGGTCTTCTTGCGGCTTGATTCTCTGGACGGCCCAGATCAGGCGGCGCCTGGCAACCCGCCCGCGGAGTGGCTCAAATACGCCAGGGTGGGGGACATTCTGTATGGATTTCCTCATCCCCGATTCGGGCAGATTCTTGGCATCGCTGCTGCCAGCAAGCATCCGCAGGCGGCCCGGGAATTCTTGAAGTTCTACTTTGCCAATCTCCAGCCGGCAGATATGGAGGGCTCTCCGCGAAAAAGCCCGCAGAATCCCCAGAGCTTGCCATTTGGGCCGGGAATTTTTTAAGAAACGGGTTTTGAACATGGCGGGGTCCGGCATATGGTAGTGTGGGGACACGTCCCTTTTAACTTGAAGGGGGTGGCAATGTGGAAACCGCCGAAAACCTGGAGATTGTGGAGCTTCAAAAGGATCTGGGCCGGTTTGCCCTTTCCCAGGACGTGGATCTCTTTGGGGTGGCCGACCTGGCAAAATATGGAAACGCTTTGATGGGCCATGGGAACAACTTCCTGGGGCGGTTCAAGCGGGGGCTCTCCGTGGGTCTTCATCTCAGCGACGCGGTGGTGGACGGCCTGGAATATCCCGACGACAGGGGGCTGGCCCTCACCTACCGTTTCCATGTCTACGAAGTGGTGAACTTGCTCCTGGACAAGATCGCGCTCGGGCTGGCAGCCCGTCTGCAGAACGCCGGGTATGTGGCGTACCCGGTGCCAGCTTCGCAAACCATTGATCAGGAACGGTTCATGGGAATTATCTCCCATAAACTGGTGGCCAACCTGGCGGGCCTGGGGTGGATCGGGAAGAATTGCCTGCTGGTTACGCCGGAATTTGGGCCGCGGGTGCGGTTTGCCACCGTGCTCACCGACGCCCCATTGCGGCCGGCGGTGTTGCAGTTGGGATCCCGGTGCGGCAGCTGCACCCTGTGCGTGGAAACATGCCCGGCCGGGGCGTTTACCGGGGCGGCCTTTGCTCCGGACGAGCCGAGGGAAGCGCGTTTCGCCCCCGGGGCCTGCTCGGAATATTGCCGGCGGCGCAAGGAAGAATGGGGAATAGAGCTGAGGGGTTCTTTTTGCGGCCGGTGCGTCTACATCTGCCCATGGGGGCGGAAGTCATAAGATAGCTTCAAAAAAATCTGGGCCAGGACAATTCCGAAGAGATCCGCCGCCAGATCCGAGATACTGGCGTTTCTGCCGGGCACAAAGAACTGGTGGAATTCGTCGCTCAAAGCGTAAGCAAACCCGATGGAGACTGGAAGAGAGACGCAAACGCGAAAGGAGCTTCCGCGGGCGTTGCTCTTGATTCCTGGAGGGTTTTGCAAAGAATCCCGCATTCTCCCGGCCGATCTGATAGTGATTCCCAACAGGCCACCGAGCCCCAGATACTCCAGGGCATGCATCACATAGTCCGGAGCGGGCAAGGAGATCCGGCTGCCGGGCAATGAAGAGAAGTGGTAGATGGCGCCCATGTATGCCAGGGTGAGGAGGCCGTAAAAGACGGTGAGTTCCCTGGCCTTTTGGTATCCGGTGGAGTCGCTTCTTCCGGGCATTTTGAACATCTCCTCTGCTGGTGAAGGCGGGTAATCTGGCCGTTGCTTGCGCCCATCTTTTCAATTATAATGCGGTTAGAAGGATCAAACAAGTTTTTTAAGCGGGGAGGTTTGAGTGGAGTGGTTAAAAGGGGGGAGCACACTATGGTCCCATCTTCCGGAAAGGTTTACTACATTACTTTTGCCAGTCCTTTTGGGACAGGCTATCTGGCTTCGACGAGCCTGGGAGTCTGCCGGATCGAACTCAAGAAAGATCGGCGCGACGACTTTTTCCAGTGGCTGGCGCGGATCTTCGGCCAAAATGAACTGGTAGAGGACCCTTCTCCAAGTGCACCGGCGCTTGAGGAACTGGACAGGTACTTCGCCGGGCGCCTTACCGCCTTCACCTGCCCTCTGGATCTGCGCGGTACGGACTTTCAACGGAAGGTATGGGCAGCGCTGCTCAAGATTCCTTTCGGCCGGACGGCCAGTTACCGGGAGGTGGCGGCGGCGATTGGCAAGCCGCAAGCGGCAAGAGCGGTAGGTTCCGCCAATCATGCCAACCCGGTGCCGGTGATCGTTCCCTGCCACCGGGTGGTCGGCGCCGATGGCGGCCTGGTGGGATACGGGGGTGGGCTGGATGTGAAGCGTTATCTGCTCGGGTTGGAAGGCGCGGTATAAAGGGCACTTTGCAGCCGGAGGGTTGATGGGGGTTCCGGCTCAGCCGCCGGGGGCTTTGTACCAGAGGTGGCTTATGTCCACATGCCGGAGCGCGCCCAGAAGGATCTCCCGCACGTTTGGATTCGTGGCCTCCAGGCGGTCAATGAGCTCCTTCACCTCCTGGCGCCTTGTTTTCCCGCTGGCGGGGCACGGATTGAAGGTCACCGGGAAGTTCAGGGTTTCGGCGACCCCCCTGATGGTTTTTTCAAACACATAAACCATCGGCCGGATCAGGATAAGCCTTTGCCGGTCGAGGTAGGTGAACGGGAGAAAGCTTCTGATTCTTCCCTCGTAAAAGAGCGAAAGAAGCAGCGTTTCAATGGCGTCGTCGGCGTGGTGGCCGAGCGCCACTTTATTGCACTCCAGGCGTTTGGCCACGTGGTGGAGCGTACCGCGCCGCATCCTGGCGCAGAGCGCGCAGGGGTTGGGTTCCCGCCGTTCTTCAAAGATCATGGGGCCGATACGGGTCTCCTCCACATGCCAGGGGACTCCGTGCTCCTCGCAAAATCGGGCCAGAGCGGCGTGGCTTTCCGGATCCCGGTCCCAGCCCAGATCCAGAGTGATTGCCGTGAGGTCGAACTTCACGGGAGCGATCTTGCGCAGTCCAGCCAGCACGTAGAGCAAGGTCAGGCTGTCTTTGCCTCCGGAAAGGCCGATGGCCACCCGATCACCTTCTTCGATCATCCGGTAGTCGGCGACAGCTTTACCGACCTTCTGCCACAATGCGCTTCGAACGGCCTTTCCATGTGGACCTCCCCCTGAACGGACATGTCTGTATCTATTGCATGTGTTCTATTCCATCGAGATGATTCTACCAGCCCTGTTTAATACCTTACCTTGTTCTTTAAACGCCCGATTTTTCCTGCCATACCAATTTCTCCCGCCACATCGCCCGGCGTGGTGGCCTGGAGATCCAGAGAGCATCCAAGCGCATACCCGTGACGGCCGGAGGGCTGTTTACAGGTTTTGCTTCGGCAGACGGGCGCCAGAATTAGTCATCTTTGGCAGCTGTTACCAGCCTGCGCCCCGCCTTGATCGGTTTGCCCCGGAGCAGTATGATTAATCCAGGATCTCAGGTATACCCTGAATCCACCCCCGGTAAAATACCGGGGGTTTGATCTGGTGATCAATGCACTTGCGGAAAAGCTGACAAGAAGGTATAATTATCAAACTGGTAATAAAAAGCGGGAGGGGAAAGCCCTGCTCTTCAACATCGTGGAGATCCACAAATGCCCTGCATGCGGCAAGGAGTTTGGTTTTACGGAGATCTACTCCCACGACCACGATAACATCCGGGAGAGGGAAGTGAGGTACAGGCCCGGGTTTTGCCCGGCATGCCGGGCAAAACCCGGCCAATCACCTTATTCCACCGGACAGCCAAAAATCACGAGTAAATGAGGGATCAGAATGTCCAGAAGAAAGATCGTGCGGATTGACGAGAAACTGTGCACTGGTTGCGGAAACTGTGTTTCACCATGCGCCGAGGGAGCCATCGAGATTGTCGATGGGAAGGCCAGGGTGATTCGGGAGGAGCTCTGCGATGGGGCGGGTTTCTGCATCGGGCTTTGTCCGACCGGCGCCCTGTCCATTGAGGAACGCGACGCGGAAGATTTCAACGAGGAAGCGGTGGAAGAGCACAGGCGGCAGCGGGAAGCGGAAAAGGCCGCCGGCTCCCACAGGGAATCGGAGATCTTCTGCTTTCGTTGCAGGAGCAGCGAGGCGGACCTCCCATTGTTACCCGTCCGCCGCCAGGGCAAGAGCGAATGGGTCTGTGTGAGATGCCTGCCGGCACTTATTCATGGGGAATAACCCTACCCACGCCCGAGGCTTGCTTTTTGTGAAAGGGTGCGGAGACGCAACCGGAGGCCGTACAGCCCGAACGAACCGGCGGCCGTCAGGCACAGGAGCGCGGCGGCCGCCAGGACGCCGGGCGGCGACCAGCGGTCATACATGGCGCCCCCGCCCACCGGGCCGATCATCCGCCCGGCCGAGGTGGCCCCGCCCAAAACTCCCTGGAAGAGCCCCATCCGGCCTGCGGGAGCCAGTTCACCCACGGCCGCCGGCAGCGCGGGAAGTACCAGCATCTCACCCAGCGTCAGGATGACCATACCGGCGATAAACCACTCGTATCGGGGGTGCTGCCAGATCAGGGCAAACGCTGCCGCAAACAATAACGTCCCGGTGATCATTTCCGCCCGCAGTCCCTTCAGGAATCGCCTGACCACGGCGGCAACCAGCGGCTGGCCAACCACGATCAGGACCCCGTTGATGGTCCAGAGCAAACTGTAGGAGGCCAGACTGTAGCCCAGGCTCCGCATGTACACCGAGATGACCGCCTGCCACTGGGCGTAAGACATCCAGATAAAAACCACGCCCAGCGTGATGAGCCCCAGGTTAACAAGGGAAAACCCGCGATTCCTCGCGAAATCGTGATCCAGCGCAGAAGATGCCTTTCCGCCGCTTCCGCCATTTTCCTTGGCGGAGGTGGCTTTCGGTTCCCCGGAGGAATCTTCCTCGGGCCCCATGACGGGCTCCATGATGTAGATGTTTTCGCCTCCTGTGGCCTGGACTCCGGGGAGTTTCCACGGGATAAACCGCAGTACCAGAATCGCATATGTCAGCGTGGCCCCGGCGTTTCCCAGAAAGGCCAGGCTAAACGAAATCCCGGCCAGCACACCGCCGACGGCTGTCCCGATGGCCACCCCGGCGTTGCGGGCCACGTAGAGGAAGTTGAACCCCCGCCGGCCGCCGGCCGGCCAGACATGCGCCACCAGGGCGTTGGTCACCGGGTCAATCAGCCCGTAACTGACTCCGAGAATGCCCATTGCCACCACATATACCGGCCACACCCGGACCAGCCCGATAACCGTCAGCATGCTTGCCGCCAGAAAGAGCCCCGCCAGCATTACCACCTTGCCGCCAAACCTGTCAAAAAGCGCTCCTCCCACCAGCTGCCCCGCCAATGAGGCGCCGGCCTGAAGCATCAGGACAAGCCCGGCAATGGTCAGCGGCTTTCCCAGGGCAAAGTGGATGTAGATGGTATTCAACGGCCAGACAAAGGATGCCCCGGTGCTGGAGATCAGCCCGCCGAGCGCCAGTATCCAGACCAGCCGGGGCACCTCCCCCGTGGAATCAAACCCGAACTGCCGCAACAGCCGTTCCACCGCCACCATGATCCACTCCCATGCCGCCCGCCTGCCGCGTGCTATTTCAACAATATCACCATTATAACCCCTTTGCCGCCTGTTGTCTACGAACGCCCTTTTGCGCGCGCCCACCGCCGCGGCAAGAAAGTGTAAAAGCACTACGGCTGCGGTTTTGCCATAGCATAAAGGCGGATCTGGCGGTTGCCCTGGGAGGTGGATTCAACCAGCTTGCCGTTGACCTCAAAATAGGGCCATGCCATTTTCCAAACGGTACCATACTATCACACTATTTTGACCGATGCGCCGGGGGGTGTGGCGCCCCCGGGGTCCGCGCCAGTTCCCCCAGAACCATGGCATCCGTGAGAAACTCCAGGGGAGCCCGGTTGTCGGTGAGCACCAGGGCGGGGCGGGAGGGGAAGGAAGCATCAGCGCCCGGAGAGCCGGGAAGGGTGGATGGTGCAGTGGCCGTGGGCAATGCCGTGGACGAGAGACCAACAGGGGTGAAACTGGAAAAGTTGGCTCGAAAGAGCCGGGAAACGGCGCCAAGGGACGGGTTTTTCATGTGGGAGGCCAGGATTTCCGGGTCAACCGGGGAGTCGCTGGCCACCACCAGGTAGTTGAGGCTGCTCCAGCCCGTGGAGATCACGTAGGTAAATGGATACACGGCCCGGATGGTGGTGGCAATGCTCTGTAAAATCCGGGAGCGGCTTTCCAGCGCGTTCACATTGATGGCCAGGATCCCGCCCGGGCGCAGGTGTTTTCTGGTCAGCGCGAAGAACTCCCGCGTGGCCAGGTGAAAGGGGATGTAGATCTGGTTGGAATAAGCGTCGACAATGATGATGTCGTAGCGCTTCCTGGTTTGCGCCAGGTAGATGCGCCCGTCGGCGACAAAGACCCGGCCCTCTCGGCCGGTGATGCCGAAATATCTTCCGGCCAGGCGCGCGATCTCTGGATCGAGTTCCACCCCCTCCAGATCTATTTTGAATGCGCCGCGCAACAGGTGGTGGTACTGCCGGGCGATGGTTCCCCCGGCAAATCCCACCACTAAAACGTTCTTCTGGGGGTCCGCGGGCCGCAGGTAAGGCAGCATGAGCAGGTAGTCGGAGTACCAGCCGGTCAGAAACTGCGTGGGATGGTATGACGACTGGATGCCCCCGCCCTCGTTGGTCTCCAGGTACAGCCACTCCCCATTCCGGAGGATGCGCACGTACTGGTACGGCGTCTCCTTTTCATAGACGGTGGCGGGCTCCGTTTTGATGCCCGTGGGGCCAAGCCAGGCCATGGCCAGGGGTATCAACGGCAAGAGGAGAAACCGGCGTTTCCCCAACCCCAGGACGCTGGCGGTCACCAGCAGGAACCCGAAGATGTAGACGGTTTGCCGGGAGCCCAGCGTTGGAATGATAAACAGGGCGGAGGCAAAGGTGCCAACCAGGCTGCCGAGAGTGGAGACGGCGTAAAGGTTGCCGGAGGTATTTCCGGTGCGGTCAAGATTGTTGGCGAGGATCCGGATGCTGAACGGGCTGATGATTCCCAGAAGGACCACGGGCGGGAAAAAGACCAGGAGCGTGGCCAGAAAGGAACCGGCCGTGAGATAGAAGGGGGTGCCCATGATGTCCCGGCTTACCGCCTGAAGGATCAGACGGGTGATGGAGGGAATGATGCTGAAATACAGCCCGGCTCCCGCGCCGATGCCGTAGAGGATGGAAACATCCGGGCTCCGGTCGGCCAGGCGTCCGCCCAGATAATATCCCACCGAAAGGGCCAGCATGATCAGGCCGATCAGATTGGCCCAGACAATCAAGGATGTCCCGAAGTTCGGCGCCAGAAGCCTGGAGGCGGCCATTTCCAGGGCCATGGTGCTGGCGCCGGCGATGAAGACGAAAAGGTAGAGGAATTGCTGCTGGTTTCCGCTCTTATTCTTGCGCATGAAAAGTCACCGTTTTTATGGCCATTATGCCCCTATCGCCGGGCGGTGATACGGTTTGCGTAATACGGCTTTAGAAAACCTTCCGGGAATGTTCCTGGCAAAGCAGGAACTCCGGCACAGGGGGGCGAAACATCAAAAGATAGTTATTGATGGCAGGTGACCGATGGGATTCATGCTTAAACCGGAGATCAAGTTGGTGGCCCTGGATCTGGACGGGACTATTCTGGACAGCCGGGGGAAGATTGCCGCGGGGGTAAAGGAAACTATCGGCGCCGCAAGGCAGCAGGGGGTGGTGGTGACCATCGCCACCGGCCGCCGTCTTTTGTCCACCCAACCATTTGCGGAAGAACTCGGGATTTGCCTGCCCCTGGTGGTCCATAACGGCGCGGTGGTTCTGGACCCCTGGGATGGGGCCCTTCTGGAACATCTGCCCCTGAAGACCGCCCAGGCGGAGCTTGTCGTGGAATTGGGGCGGGAGTACGGGCTTTCCGCAGTGGTGGCGGATAATTTTCTGGAGAGCGAGTACTTCTTCTATGATGACGAGTCCAAGGATGCGGAGATGAGCGCTTTTGCCAGCAAGGCCATCGGGCGGGTGGAATCGTTGCTGCCGCTGAAGATTCGGGAGCCGCTGAAGGTGATGTTTGTCGACAGCCGGGAGAAGATCCGGCGGATGCTTGAACCCCTGCAAAAGGCGTTGGCCGCGGAAACGAAGATCATCGTCTATGGCGAGGAGACGACGCCCAGGTGGGGGATCGAGGTTTTTCACCAAAACTCTTCCAAGGCCCACGGGGTCGAGATTGTGGCCAGGCGTTACGGTTTTCGGCGGGAGGAGATCCTGGCGATGGGCGACGATTTTAACGACCTGGAAATGGTGGAATACGCCGGCATAGGGGTGGCGATGGGCAACGGGGTGGCCGCCGTGCGGGCCGCCGCCGATTTTGTAAGCGGCACCAACGATGAGGGCGGCGTGGCCAGCGCATTGGAGAAGTATGTCCTTCTGCCGGGGAACAAAAAGGCGGGCGGGATCGTTTAATCTTGCAGGAAATCGCTTTTCCGGGGAGAATACTTACTGGCGGTTTGCCCTTCTGCGGAAAAAGTTCGGCGATAGAGAATAAGGGGATAACGTGATGATCGGCATAACAAGCCTTCTGGTTGGTTCCGACAACTTTGGCGACTCGCTTCGCTACACGGAGCGGTCCAAAGGCCAGGTGAACGGCGCCATTGCGGGGCAGGGCCCCGTGGTGGTCTGGAACTCCACCCGGACCTGTAATCTTAATTGCATCCACTGCTACATGGACGCCAAGAATCAAAAATATACCGGGGAACTGACCACCGTAGAGGCCAAAAAGTTTATCGACGATCTCGCGGAGTTTAATGTGCCGGTCTTGCTCTTTTCGGGCGGGGAACCGCTGATCAGGCCCGATTTCTTTGAACTGGCCGAGTATACCATGAGTCGTGGGATTCGGGTGACGATCTCCACCAACGGAACGTTGATTACCCGCGAGGTGGCCGGCCGGTTGAAGGAGATCGGCGTCGGCTACGTGGGAATCAGCCTGGACGGGCTGAAAGAGGCCAACGATAAATTCCGCGGCAAGGATGGGGCTTTTGACGCCGCGCTGCGCGGGATCGAAAACTGCGTGGCGGCGGGGCAAAAGGTGGGCCTGCGCTTCACCATCAACCGGCACAACTACGACCAGCTTGACGGCATCTTTGATCTCATTGAGGAGAAGAAGATCAACCGGGTCTGCTTCTACCACCTGGTCTACTCCGGCCGGGGCAGCGAGATGGTCCGGGAGGATGTGACCCGCGAGGAGTCCCGCGCGGCCATGGATCTGATCATGGAGCGCACGATGGATTTTGCCCGCCGCGGCGACACCAAGGAGATTCTCACGGTGGACAACCATTGCGACGCCATTTACATGTACCTTCAGGTTCGCAAAAAAGACCCGGTCAGGGCCGAAGAGATACTGAGGCTGGTGCGCAACACCAACGGCGGGAACCGTTCCGGAATCGCCATCGCCGAAGTGGATCCCCTGGGGGATGTGCACCCGGATCAGTTCACCCAGCATGTCACCTTCGGCAATGTTCGCGAGCGCAAGTTCGGCGAGATCTGGACCGATACCTCCAACCCGATCATGGCTGGCCTGAAGAACCGCAAACCCCTTCTCAAGGGGCGCTGCGCCAAATGCCAGTGGCTTGACGCCTGCAACGGCAATTTCCGGGCGCGGGCGGAGGCGGTTACCGGCGATTTCTGGGAGTCCGACCCGGCTTGCTATCTTGCCGACGAGGAGATTGGCCTGGCTAAGGCGGCAGGCGTGGCCTGATCCCGTTGCGCGCTTAACTTCTGAATCTTTTCGATGACGGCTTTCGCCTGAGCGACCTGGTTCCGGGCGATCTCGGCCTGGTGCTCGATTGTCTCCAGGAGCTTTCCATTGAACTTGTTAATCTCTTCGGTCTGGGAACCAAGCTCTTCCATGGAAGCGGTGGTCTGCTCCACCTGGGCGGCGATTTGCTGGACGGCGGATTGGACCTGGTTTGCGGCGCTCTTCACCTCTTCAATGCCGCCGGCCTGTTCCCTGGCGATCGCCACACTGCCGTCGATATTTTGTTTGATGTTGATGAAGGCTTCGGAGATCTTCGCAAAGACGTTCGCCACCTCGGCGGCGTCGTGAGAGACGTTTGACACACCGCTGATGGTCTTGTTCATCGACGAGATCACTTCTCCCGTGGCATTTTGAACCCCGCCGGTGATCTTTTTGATCTCTTCGGTCGCCCGGGCGCTGGCCTCGGCCAGCTTGCGCACCTCGTCCGCCACCACGGCGAAACCCCTGCCGTGTTCCCCCGCGCGCGCGGCCTCGATGGCGGCGTTGAGCGCCAGGAGGTTGGTCTGGTCGGTAATGCCGATGATCGTTTCCAGAATCTCGCCCACCTGGCGAATCTCATCCTCAAAGCTGTTGATCTTGCCCTTTATGGAATCCGTGGCCTGAGCATACGATTCGATGGTTTGAACCGTCTGCTCGATCACCTGGTTGCCGCGGCCAATCTTCTCTTCAGTGTCGCCGATGACCTTGAAGGCGCCCTTTGCGGCTTCAAGGGTCTGGTGCGATTGGCCGACGACCCTCTCGACCAGCGAGGAGACATTGTCCATGGCTTTGGAGATGTTTTCGACCGCCGCCGATGAACTCTCGGTTCCCTTGATGACCTCGCTTATGGCGGTAAGTACGTCCACAAAAGCGTTTTTAACCTGAGCCGCGGAGTTGATGGCCTCTTCGGTGGCCTTCGAGGACTCTTCGGCCTGTTGCGCGGAGGCTTCGGCCGCTGCTTTGACTTCCTGGTTCACCCTCTTGAGCGACCGGGTGATCATGATAATCAGGACGACGCTCAACAATATTACAAACCCGGCCAGAATGCTGACCGATCTGGTGGTACTCTCGCTGGTGGAGACCACCTGCTTCGTCTCCTGGAAGGTCTCGTTCCACAGGGCAAGCTTGGCCGTGGTCGCGGTCTGTTCCATGGTGCTGGACAGGGTGGCGACCCTTTCCATCCCGTTGCTGCCGCCTGGCTTGCCCTGGCCTGTAGTCTGAGACATAAGTTGGCCCTGCTGCTGGAGCTCTTTCAGCGTTTTCGACAGGTCTTGCAGGGAAGGCGGGATCTTGCCCCCCAGCGATTGGAGGATCTGGGAGAGGTAGAGGCTGTCCATGGCCCCCACCTGCGAGGAGAGTTTTGTCCCCAAGCCTGCCAGGGTTTCCGGTGTCTGGTTCAAGAAGGTCGATTGCACATCGCCCTGGAGCTTGGAGGCTTCCAGGAGGACCTCGCCGACGGCCTGCGTGGCCGGAAGCAGCTTTGAATCGATATAGCCAATGCCCGAGGTTATATTCCGGGTATTGTAGATTACAATCCCGCTAAAAAGGATCATCAATAAGAGGATGGTTATAAAACCCCACTGAACGCCTTTGGCGACCGTAACCCGGTTGCCCATGTCCTGCCACCAGTTGCTGCGTTTCAGCTTCGATGTTTTCTTGGGCGCCTGGCCTGACGAGGATTTCTTCAACAGTGATCCCCTCCTGCGTATCTGCGCGTCTCGCGCGAAACATTCCGCTATTATTATCCGACATATTCGACCAATAGCTTAAGCACTTTTTGTGATCCTTTTTGATGTGTGATGATGTCCTCGCATGGATAAACTTTTGTTGTGGCGAGAGAGGTGCATTTGGCACGGAGGCCAAGGCACCACGAAGCCCAGGGAGGGGCGAGAGAGGTGCATCCATTGAAACAAGGGAAACGCCCTGAATCCGCTGTTCTCATCAGCATCATGCTGGCATCTTTTGTTTATATTTTCATGGCGATAATTGCCATGGCGCCCGCGAAAGCGCAAGAAGGCCAGGGGCTCGCCCTGTGGTTTGGCTCCGAACAGGACGAATCGGACTGGATCCAGTTCCAGTTTCCGGATGACTTTCCCAATACCGCTCCCCTCATCCGCGATCTCCTGGCCACCCGCGGGTGGCGGCCCACCCGGCCGGAGCTCACGTTGAAAGAGGATCAAAGGCACCTGGAGGCGGAGTATACCTACCTTTTCGCCCGGGTGAGCAAACTTACAACGCCCAAGGGGTTGCGCAGGGAATTTTCGGTGGACGTCCGGCCTTTTCTCCAGGTCTTTGGCAAATATGGCGTTTTGAAACTTCCGGTCACCGTCTTCTTCCCCGCCGGCAAACTGCAGCACAATATTCCGCCCGCCTATGTGACGGAGAATATCCATCGGGGGTATAAGCCCGGTTTTTTGGGGGTGGATTTCCTCCTCCCCACTTCCGGCGTGGTATCGACCCTGCCGGTTCTCCATGTGCAGTACGGGATCACCGTCCGGGATCTTTTACGGCCCCTGTGGCTGGCGGGAGCGGTGATTCTGTTGCTGCTGGTCGGCGTGGGCTTAATAGCCTGGCTTGCTCCGTTGGAGATCGCCAGGGGCGGCGTTTTTGGCGGACACCAATCCGGACCCCACGCCAGAGCGCGCCTTCTGGGAATCGCGGGCACAATGGGGGTGATCGGGGTGATCTCCCTGGTCTGGCTGTACGCCCATTTTGTGCCCGGCGAGATCCTGGTTTTTGCCGTGCCCTGGCTGCATGGGCTTAACAGGGTGATTGCCGCGGATCTATCCTTGCTCTTCCTTCTCTGGCTCTTCTGGAGCGGCGTGCTGATCGGGCTCTATCGCATTGAGGGGGCCGGGGGCCGGCCCGCGTGGACGATTCTGGATTATTATGGAAGCGGCATGAAGCAATTGGCGTTGGTCCTCTTGCCGGTGGTGGCGGTGAGAGTGCTCTTTGATTACGGGGTCGCGGCCAGGCTCGGCAGGGAGATGGTTTCCGCGCCGCTTTTGGTCTTTGCTTCCATCCTGGTCCTGTTATTGTTCTATCCGAAACTGGTGGTGTCGGCGATGCGCGCCCA
Source organism: Bacillota bacterium (assembly GCA_023381695.1). Classification (GTDB taxonomy): domain Bacteria; phylum Bacillota; class UBA5301; order JAMCQP01; family JAMCQP01; genus JAMCQP01. Next base: position 96,192 of record JAMCQP010000034.1, read on the forward strand.
CCCGGTGCGCGACAAGAAGATTTTAGAGGAGATCCATGAGATAGCTCTGAAGACGGATATCGACATCGGGGATGTGCGGGTCCTTGAAGTGGTCACCGGCCGGGTGGCCAGGGCGTTGATCACCGGCTTTCTGCACAAACGAATCTTTCTCACTGGCTATCTGATCACGCACATGACTCCCCAGGAGCGGCAGGGGGTGCTTCTGCACGAGATCGGGCATATCAAGAAGGGGCATCCTCTGCGCAAATTTATCCTGCAAGTCTCCGGTATCGGCCTGGCCATCGTTTTTGCGCGGGTGCTCGGCTACTGGGATCTTTTCGGCTCCACTGCTTTCGGGGGCTGGGTGGTGGCCCTGGCTTTCCTGTTGATCTACAACGCCCGGCTGGTGGTGGTTCTTTCGCACAGGCTTGACCGGGCGGCGGACGATTACGTGCTGGAAAAGGGCGGCGATCCACGCGCCTGGATCCGCACGCTGAATAAACTCGGGAAATTGCATGCCGTCCGGGCGAGAACCTGGCGGGGGAAGACCGTTTTCCTGCCGCCGGCTGGTTTTCGGCAAAGGATCAGGCGGATCGCCGTAAAAGGCGGGATTGCCAGGGAAGAATTGCGGGAACTCCTGGAAGGAGGGTGACGTTAAGAAGTGGCAACACAAGTTGCTTTCGTGCAACAGAATGGATCCCCCCTGGTCATGAAGGTTCTGGCTTTCTTGAGCTTATCTCGCGGCCTTGTTGAAAGTCTCCTGGGGTCGGGGTACAATTAAGGAAGGAGGCATGGTTTTTGCTTATGATTTTTAGGGGGATCTGACGTGCGCAGTATCGCGCATGAATATTTGGGGGACCGGGAGATGCGGATTATGAGGATGCTTCTCAAGTATGGGAGATCATACCGGGAGTTGACCATCGACGAGGCCAGGGTGAGCGAGATCATCCGCGGAAAAGAAGGACCGGGGCTTGCGGACCCGGCCACCGCCGTAAAAAGGGCTCTAAAGGACCCCATAGGCGCCGGGCGGCTTTCCGAAATTGCCCGGGGAAAGAAGAATGTGGTGGTGGTGGTGAACGACATTACCCGCCCCACCCCCTACGGTTTCATGTTGCCCCCGCTTCTGGAGGAACTGAAAGAGGCGGGAACACCCGCCGAAACTATAAAATTTGTGGTCGCCACCGGCCTTCACCGCGGGCAGGCCCCCCGGGAGATGGAGGACCTTTACGGCCAGGAGGTGGTGGGGAGGTCCCGGTTCTTGAACCACGATTGTGACGGGGATCTGGTAAGCCTCGGGAAGCTCCGGTCCGGCAATGAGCTTTTTGTGAACCGGCAGGTGGCGGAAGCGGATCTGGTGGTCACCACCGGCGTGATTGGACCCCATTATTTCGCCGGTTTTTCCGGAGGGCGGAAATCAATCCTGCCCGGGGTGGCGGGCCGCCAGACGGTCCAGAACAACCACTCCATGTTTGTGCGCACCGGGGTGTTAACCGGCAGGCTGGAAAAGAATCCGATCCATGAAGAGATGCTGGAGGCGGCCCGGCGGGTGGGGGTGGATTTCATCCTCAACGTGGTGACCAACACCTCCAGGGAGATCGTCGAGGTGGTGGCCGGGGATCTGGAGCAGGCCTGGCTGAAAGGGGTAAAGACCTTTACGGAGATGTACCGGGTTCCCATTCGCGCACGGTCGGATGTGGCCATCGCCAGCGCCGGAGGCTATCCCAAGGATATCAACCTTTACCAGGCGCAGAAGGCTCTGGAAAACGCCGCGGTGCTGGTGAGGGACGGTGGCACGGTGGTTTTGCTCGCCGAGTGCCCGGAAGGCTCGGGCGATGCGACCTTTGAGGAGTGGATGCGAGCCGCAAAGAATCCCGACGAGATCATCAACAGGTTGAAAGAGCGCTTTGTCATGGGCGGGCACAAGGCATATGCCTTTGCCACGGTCCTGCGCAAGAAAGAGGTGGTATTGATCTCCGGGCTGGGCAAAAGGTTTGCCGAAGAGATGCTCTTTACCCATGCGGGGAGCCTGGAGGAGGCTCTGGAATACCTTCGCAAGAAGCACGGGGATGGTTACAGGGCGGCAATCTTGCCCGAAGCGGGCGCGGTGATGCCCGTGCTGGCCTAGATTCCGGAAGAAGTTGCCCTCTTGCCAAGAAGCAGGGGAATCCGGTGAAATCCGAATAAGCGGGCGGTAACAACGGCGGGCTCTTATCAGCAGGCCGTCTTTTTTTTGGCGGATGTCCAGGCCATGCATATAATGGTGTATACAAAAATTTAAAAGAGAGGGGCGGGTTAGTGGTAACCGAAAGCAGAACTATTAACAGGAGCTTTACCAGAGTCGTCACTTATATCCTCTACGCCAACGCCTTAAAAGAATGTTTTGACAATCTGGCCTGGACCAGCCAGGGATTCTGGGTTTTTCTGGCAGTGACGGTGACGGTGATCCGTTACTTCCTTACCAATATCCTTTTTGAGGAAGATCTTCCTTCAACAGCCCCCGGGGGAAAGATCGGCGAGTTCGTGGGGTTCTGGTTAAATGTGGCGTTGGCTGGCACCGCTTCGCTGGTCGCCGAGGCCCAGAGCAGCGGAAGATTGTTCCATACACTCTTCCTGTTGATCCTCATCGATTTTGCATTGGGCGTTAAAACCTGGCTGGGGCGCCGGCGCGGCTCGAACAACTTCAAGCTCACCATCAAGATTAAATTGGCTTCGGATCTGATTTGTGGGGGCTTTTTTCTCTTGATCTCTTACTACAATCCTGTAAGGCTGACCGCAGGGATGCCGTTGACCTCTTCATTGGCTGTGGCCATAGTGACCGCGCTTTTAATCACGGCGGCGGTGGATTTCGTGCTCAACAGCAAATTTTATCTTCTGGAATAAAGGGCCGGGGATCATCTGCCGATATCTGTACTGCAAGGCCGGCAAGCGCCGTTGCGAGGCTGCCGGCAAAGATCGCCAGATTGGAAGGATACGATGTTCATCCGCACCTACAAACCCGATGATGTGGAAGTTCTCGTGGACCTGATTAACCAGGCGGACGCTTTCGACCACGCCGGGCGGCGTACCAATCCACAGGAGGTGAGGGCGTTTTTGGCCCAACCCGGCAATGACCCGGGAAGAAGCCTTTTTTTGGCGGAGATCGACGGAAAGCCGGTGGGATACAGCGAACTGGTGGTTCGCAGCAGCCGGAAGGAGAAGACCTTTCTCTGTTACGGCATGGTCCTGCCGGCTTTTCGGCGCCGCGGGATTGGGAGCCGGCTGGTAAGTTGTGTAATAGACCGGGCGAAAGAGATCGGAAGCGAGGGGCCTCCCCCCGTCTTTCAGATCTCCGCGCGGCAGGGCATCTCCGGGGTAAATGCGCTGGCGGCTTCCCTGGGATTGAAGCCGTCCGAATGCAATCTTCGCCTCGAATTGGACAACCTTGGCCGGATACCGCCGGTGGGTGTGCCCGCCGGGGTGATGCTGCGGGCCTACCAGCCCGGCGGGGATGAGCAGGAGTATGTGGCGCTCTTCAATCTTGCTTTCGCTGAGCACTGGGGGAACCAGTATACGACGGTGGAAGAGATGCGATATTTCTTCGCTCAGCCGGGGCACAACCCCGAAGGGCAGATCCTGGCGTTCATCGGGGGAAAGATGGCCGGATTGTGCGGGGCGATCACCGAAGCCGGCGAGCGGCAACGCACCGGCCGGATGATGGGGGAGATCGACGCGGTCGCCGTCCATCCCGACTACCGCGGGCTTGGCCTGGGCAGGCTGATGGTCGTCGCTGGCCTGCGCTATCTGAAGCGCTGTGGGATGGAAGCGGCGTGGTTGTCGGTGATTGGCTCAAACCACCGGGCGCGGGCCATCTATGAATCGCTGGGATTTGCGGAGAAACAGCGGACGGTGATGTGGCGCAAAATGCTGGAAGTCCCGCGAAAGGTGGCGGTGGGCTCCTGGACGACTTCTTATTAGCACTGTCCACGCCGGCGGAAAAAAATTTGGCGGATCTGGCGGAAGCCTCTTGACATGGCTGACGGGATGCTTTAATATAATAACCAATAAAATTAAATACAGATGGTGTTTCGCTCTTATCCAGAGAGGTGGAGGGACTGGCCCGATGAAGCCCGGCAACCGGCGACCAACGTCGCAAGGTGCCAATTCCTGCAAGGCGCATGCCTTGGGAGATGAGAGAGGGAGCTTCGGGTTTACAGCCTCTTCCCTCGGAAGAGGCTTTTTATTCCGGCGAACCCCCTTCTCATCCCGGGAAGGGGGTTCGGCGTTACACCGGGAGGAGAAGAAAAGATGAGCAAGCAAGGATTCAGTGCGCAAGGTTTTGACACCAGGCGTTGAAAGTGGCGGTGAAGGAGGCGGTCTGATGACCCGGGAAGTTTCGGCGAGGGAATTTTACACCTTTGCCCATCCCCCGGAGCGGTTTGCCCTGGAAAACGGGGAGGGACTGGGGCCGGTCACCGTGGCCTATGAAACTTACGGGAGGCTTAACAAGGCCGGTGATAACGCCATTGTGATCTGCCATGCCCTCACCGGCGATTCCCACGTGGCCAGCCACGGCGCCGGGGACACCGGTGAGGGGTGGTGGGAGAACTTTGTCGGCCCTGGCCGGCCGGTGGATACCCAGCGTTATTTCGTGGTCTGCGCCAACGTTCTGGGGGGATGCCAGGGCGCCACCGGCCCGTCCTCCACGAACCCGGCGACGGGCCTGCCCTACGCCATGACCTTCCCGACGGTGACCGTCAGGGATATGGTGCGGGTTCAGAAACGGTTGCTGGATCATCTGGGGGTAAAGCGCCTGTTGGCGGCCATCGGCGGTTCCATGGGAGGGATGCAGGTTCTGGAATGGGCCAGGAGTTACCCGGATTTTCTGGAGATGGCCATTCCAATTGCGTCGCCGGCCCGGCACTCCCCTCAGGCCATTGCGCTGGGGGAGGTGGGGCGGCAGGCGATCATGCGGGATCCCAAATGGCGCAATGGGAATTATTACCCCGGAAAAGGCCCCACTGATGGACTGGCGGTGGCCAGGATGCTGGGGATGATCACCTATGAGAGCGAAGCGGCCATGCTCACCAAATTCGGCCGGAGGATGGATGTGGAGCCCACCGTCTTCGGGGGGAGTTTCCAGGTGGAAAGATACCTGGCCTACCAGGGCGAAAAGCTGGTGAAGCGCTTTGACGCCAACTCTTATCTGTACCTTTTGCGCGCCATGGATCTCTTCGATCTCACCGAGGGGCTCTTTTCCCTGGTGGAAGCCGTGCGAACCATCAAGGCGCGGGTGCTGGTGGTGGGCATCAGCTCCGACATCCTTTACCCCACCTGGCAGCAAAAGGAGCTGGTTGAGGCATTGCGCAAGGCCGGAGTGGTCGCTTTCTACCGGGAGGTCGATTCCATCTATGGACACGACGCTTTCCTGGTGGAACCCGAAAAGATGGCCCCCTGGATCGCCGATTTTTTGGGTGGCTACGGAAAAAATTTCCTTGCCGCAGGAATTTGGCCTGCCGCCGGTGAAAAGAAAGAGGTGATCTGAGAAAGGTACGGCCTTCCTTTTTAGGAAGAAGATCCGGTTTAGATGAAGATCCGGGGGATCTCATGAGCATAAGATTGACTCCAGCCGGCACGCTGGATTTTGACGTCCTGGTTGACGTCTTTAACAAAGCGTTCGCCGATTATTTCATGCCGGTATACCATGAGGCGGAAGGGCTGCGCAAGTACATATACACCCAGGATATCGATCTTGGCAGTTCTTTTGTCGCGTTCTCCGGGAAGGAGGCGTCGGGGTTTGTTCTGACCGGGATTCGCAAGGCTGAGGACGGTTTGATGGTCCGGGTGGACAGCATGGGAGTGGCTCCGAAGTACAGGAGGAAAGGCGTCGCCACCATATTGCTCACCGAGAGCCGCCGTCAAGCGGAGGCGATGGGGGCCAAAAGGATTATCCTGGAGGTGATTCAGGCCAATAGCCGGGCCATCTCCCTTTACACCAAGCAAGGGTACCAGGTGGCGCGGGAGCTGAAGAACTTTCAGTGGGGGCAGTTGCCGCTTCCCGGGGAGATCTCCCTGGGGCTCACCTTGCGGCCCATGGGCCTTGAGGAGGCAGAGGCCGCCAGCCGGCTTTGCTACACTTACCAGCTTCCGTGGCAAATAGATCGTTTGACCATGAAGAAGCTGGGGAAGCCCTATGAATGTTTTCGCGCGGAGACGGGCGGGCAGTCCGTGGGCTTTGCGGTGCTGGTGCCCCGTGAGGATTCGGCGCACCTTTTTCAGATGGGGGTGATCCCGGCCGCCAGGCGGAAAGGGGTGGCCGTCGCGATGCTCGGCGAACTTCAACGCGCATTCGCTCACCTGTCCCGGTGGTCGGCGTTGTATGTGCCGGCGGAAGAAAGGGCGGCGGTGGGCCTGGCGGAGAAGCTTGGCTGCCAGGAATTTTTCCCGCAGTATGAGATGCAGCTTTTTCTACCCGGTTATGGCCGTCGGCCTCTGGAGCCGCATTGATCGCAGCATGAAACCGTAGTAGTAGAACATGTTCAGGAGAACCGCCGGCAAAAGCGTACCCGTTCTGTACCACAGAACGCCGCAGGCGCATTCAAGCAGAAACCCGGCCAGATAATGCGCGCCGCTCGCCAAGGACCCCCTTCGAATGATGGCCGCGGCAGGTGGATTGGCCAGATAGGCCAGCGTCTGGAGGAGGGCCGAGACGGCAATTGCCTGCCAGATAGGGGCAAAGGCCATCAAATAGGTCTGAAGAATTCCCCTGAAAAATGCCTCCTCGCTTACCGCCCCCGCCAGCACACCGATGCTGGTAACCCTTAATTCCCCGGAGGATCCCTTTCGACCGCCAAGCGCCACCATCAGCAAACTGTAACCGATCATGAGGGCGATCAACACCCATTTTGCCACCGGAGCCAGAAAACCGCCCGTCAGCCCCAGTGCCTGGAACGACGCTCCCCTGGCCAGAAGCACCACTACGGGCAAGAGGAAGAAGCCGCACCGGAGAAGCATGCCGGCCGCGGGCCGGATCTTTCCCTGGGTGAGGGATTTTCTGATCAACCACAAAGCGACGAAGATCGCGGGATAGACCACCAGAATCCAGAAGATCCTTTCCAGACTCACATCTGCCACCCCCTCTGGGAGCCGGGCTTTGCCAAGCCCTTCCATTCCGATAATATAACTTGTCCGGGCCTAAAGTCAAGGGGTAACATGGATCTGGATCGCGCCGGCAATCTGGTTGTCGAAGGTCAACTGGGTGTAGCCCAGTTGGACGACCCAGGACGGGGAGTTTTGGACAACCTTGATGGTCATGCCGGGTAAAATGCCCATGGCCATCAATTTATGGAGGGTTCTGGAGTCCTTGCCTTCCAGGGCGGTGATCAACCCCTTTTGTCCCGGCCGGAGCCGGGAGAGTGTGAGCGCCGGGGAGGCGGGAGAAGACGAAGAAAGCCTGGGCATCGCATGGACAACCTCTCTTCTTTGTTGACGCAGTCTTGGATCGGGCCGGCGCCGGCTTGAACCAACCTTAAATCTGGCGCCGGAGTCAGATTTGTACGCCGAGGAAGGTCAAGGCCTGATTCAAGATGTACCCCATCAGAAAGGCGAAAGGAAAGATGAAGAAGATCGCCTGCAGGGCAAACCGCCAGCCGCGCTCCTTGACCATCATGGAAAATTGAGCAATGCAGGGGGTAAAGAGCGTGAGGGTGACGGCGGCCACCACCACGGGAATGCCCGACAGCTGTCCGGAGGTTTGCAGGTCATAAAGGCCCGCGGCCCCATAGTCCCGGCGGAAGAACCCGAAGAGAATCGCCACCGCCGTCTCCTTGGGCAGGCCGAGGGATTGGACCACGGGTTCAAGCCCGGAGATGATGAGCTGGAAGACGCCGGAGATCCGCCCGAGCCAGATGAAGACGCTGGCCAGGATGAAGAGAGGGAAGATCTCCATGAAGTACCATTCAATCCGCATATAGGTCTTTCGCAGGACGTTGCCGATCTGGGGGATGCGTAATGGGGGAACCTCCATGTAAAAGCTCGGGGGTGATCCAGGAGTGAGCCTGGCGCTGAGCTGCCCGGCGACGATGAAGACGGCGCCCACCACCAGACCCCAGATGAGAAGGCCGGCCGGGTGGCCGGAGAGCATGGCGAAGATCAGCCCGAGCTGGGCGGAACAGGGGATGGACAGGGCCAGAAGGAACGTGGCGATGATCCGTTCCCTGCGGGTTTCCAGGATCCGGGTGGACATGGTGGCCATGGTGCCGCAGCCCAGTCCCAGAACCAGCGGGATGGCCGCCCGGCCGTTTAAGCCCAGCTTTTTGAAGACCCGGTCCACCAGCATGGCCAGCCGCGGGAAGTAACCGCTGTCCTCCAGGACCGAAAAGAAGAGGAAGAAGGTTCCCACAATCGGGAAGACGATGGCGATGGCGTACCGGACGCCCAGGGTGAGAATCCCGTACTCTCCGGCAAAAAGCTCCCGCCAGACGGGCCAGGGGAGAAGATAAGCCACCGCCTTCTCAAAGACGGGGTTGAGAAAGCCGCTGAAAACTCTCTGTTCCAGGAGATCCACCAGGGTTCCCGCCCCGAAGACCCCCACAAACTGGTAGAGGCCGTAGTAAAGAACCACCAGCATGATGGGAACGCCGGTCACCGGATTCATGGTGAGCCGGCTTGCCCATTCGCCCAGGGAGATCCGGCCTTCTTTTCCGGCGCGGATGACCTGGCCGGCGATGCGGCGCGCATATTCTTGGCGCCGCATGGCGATCTGCAAGTTTACCGGTTCGGGCGAGTGCTTTTGGGCCTGGGCCAGAATCTCTTCGATCCGGGCGGCCCGGAGCCCCTCTTTCTGTTTGACCAGTTCCAGGATCTCCGGATCTTCCTGGAGGAGGAGGAGGGCGACCGCCCGCCGGGAGATGGAATACTTGCCGCGCAACTGGTTGCCCACCGCCTCGAGGGCTCTTTCCAGCTCGGGCCCGTAGTCCACCGGGCGTTCTCCGGAGGCGGGACGTCCAGCGGGAGGCAGGCGCTCCACCGGCGACACGGCCCCGGCCGGGCGGGCGGCGGTGGCGATCAGCTTCTTCAACTCGCCCAGCCCCCGTCTGGTGGTGGAGACGGTGGCCACCGCCGGTATGCCGAGCTCCGTTTTCAGGCGGACGAGATCGAATTTAAGGTTGAGTTTTTCGGCCTCGTCCATCATATTCAGATCAAGGATCACGCTGAGCCCGGCTTCCAGTAGCTGCAGGGTCATGGGCAGCGAACGTTCCAGGTTTTTGGCGTCCATGGCATGAATTACCACCGACGGCCTTTCCGCCAGCAGGATGGAGCGCGCCACCCTCTCCTCTTCCGTGATGGGCAGGAGGGAGTACATTCCCGGCGTATCCACGATCTCGCAGGCCAGGCCATTGATCGAGGCAGTGCCGCGGGTAACCTCCACGGTGGTGCCGGGATAGTTGGAGACCATGGCGTACCTGCCGGTCAGGTTGCCGAACATGGCGCTCTTCCCCACGTTGGGGGTTCCCACCAGGGCGACTCTTGGCCTGGCGCCCTGGACAGATTCATGGGGGGGCGGTTCCCGCCGCCCGGATACGGCGATGTCTGGCATCTGTTCCCCTCCCGATTCGCTCTCTGGTAATTAGATGCGGGCGGGGACAGAAAAATGTCGGTAATTTTCCGGGGCTGTTTCGGATTTTGCGGGCTATTTGAGGGGGTCGCGGCCCCAAAGGTGCTTCAAGGCATGGGCGAGAAAGCGTTCTGAATACCTGGACAGGCGTTCCAGGCGAAAACTCTCGGAGAGCAATTGTTTGTGGAGTTCCCCGATCTTCTCCCGGGGAGAGAAGAAGAGGTAGAGCGGCACCCCCAGGAGGACCAGCCCGGCGCCCAGGAGAAGCTCCTTGCGGCTGACCTGGGTGATGAGAAACAGGCTGGCGGCCGCGGCCAGATAAGGTATCCAGCGGGTGAAAGGGACTCGTAACCTGGCGTCGGGGTGCCGGCGCCGCAGGCGCAAGGCGGCCAGCGCGGTGACCAGGTAGGCCAGCCCCAGGCAAAAGACCGCGACCTTGATCAGACCCCCAATATTGCCATAAATGGCGGCGAAGAGGGCGGTGGTATTCTGGAAGAGGAGGGAGACGTATGGCGTCCCGTAGCGGGGATGCAACCTGCCGAAAATCTTTGGAAGGTGGCCGTCGACAGCCATGGCGTAAGCCAGCCGGGAGGTCCCGAAGGTGCCCGACTCGTCCGAACCGGAGATGGAGATCACCGCTCCCAGAGCCATGATGATGGCAGCGGCGCCGGAAAGGGCGGGTGCGACATCCAGGGCCATGGCCCGGAAGGCGTCGGTCAAAGGCGCGCTGGCCCTGGCCAGGATCTTCCAGGGCAGGGTCCCCAATATTACGAAATTGGTGACCAGATAAAAGATGATCACCACGCCGATACCGCGGATAATGGCCACCGGAATCGTCCGGCGGGGATCTTTCACCTCCCCGGCGGGAATGGCCGCCAGTTCAAACCCGGCGTAAGCCCAGAAGATGGCCACCAGCGCTGGCCCGAAACCCTTCCACCCCAGGGGGGCAAAGGGGATGAAATTTTTTGCCGCAAGAAGTGGGTTCCAGGCCAGGTAGGCGATTCCCAGGAGGGAAAAGAGGAGGAGAGGCCCGAGTTTGGCCAGGGTGAGAAAGTCGTTGACCTTACCGGCGGCGCGGGTTCCGACGTAGTTCACCACGGTCAGAAACAGCACGAAGAGAACTTTTAGGGAGGTGGTTTCCCAGAAGGAGAGGTGGGGGAAGAAGACCCCCAGATAGCGGGTGAACGCGATGGGAAAGACGGCCAGCGAGGTCCATTCCGCCAGCCACAACGACCAACCCACCAAAAAACCGGGGAAGTTGCCGAATGCTTCGCGGGCATAGGCGTAGGATCCGCCCACCCGGGGCGCGACCATCGCGCACTGGGCGAACGCCAGGGCGATCAGAACCGCCAGAAAGCCCGCGACGACCCAGGCCGCCAGCGCCGCGGGGCCCAGGAGCCCCGACCCGAAGGAGGCGGCCACATAGATATCCGCTCCGATAATGGAACCCACCACCAGGCTGGTGATGTCAAACAGGCCGAGAGCTTTTTGACTCATCGCTGTTTTTGCGGTCTGGTGGAGATGCCCAGGAGCATCCACAGCGGGGAGAACCCGGTAACCGCCACCAGGGATTCCACAAACCCCAGCGCCACGGAGAAAGCCCGCCAGGGCCTCGGCACCCAGGCGAAGGTGAAGGCGCCCAGAAAAGCAAAACCGATGAGCAGTCTGATGATCCGATCCACGGGGCCGACGTTGATTACCATCCTTAATCCTCCCGGTTGAAGCTGTGGCATCTTCAGGAAAGAGCAAGATTGTCTTCCAGCATTCTTCCCCGGCCTGGGCCTTTCCATTCGGGAAGATATCCGCGAAGATAAACGGGGAAGATATCGAAATAGTTAATATTTGTCCGTCCGGGAGGAGACGCTGGTTGTGCCAAGAATAACTATACCGGGGTAAAATGAAAAGATCGAGCACCGCTTTGGTCGGCAAGGAGCTTCTGGAGCAGAGGGGCAACTTTTTGCAGTGGAATCAAGATTTATTTCTACAAGTTTTTGCTGGAGCAGGCAAGGAGATGGAGTTATGTGGCGGATTGTCCCCAGGGAGGAGAAGTTCTTCGAACTGTTTGAAGAGGGCGCCCAGAACGCCCACACTGGCGCCAGGATGCTCCACCGGCTGATCAACGATTTTGCCGATGTGGAGGAGCGGGCCAGGGAGATCGAAGGCATTGAGCATGAGGGTGATCGGATTACCCATGAGATCATGGGAAGACTCAACAAGACCTTTTTGACGCCCATCGATCGCGAGGATATCCACGCGATAGCCAAGGAACTGGACAATATCATCGATCTGATCGAGGCCACGGCGGACAGGCTGCACCTGTACAAGATCACCGTGATCACCGAGGATGCCAGAAGCCTGGCGGATCTGGTCCTCAAATCCACTGAAGAGGTCTGCAAGGCGGTGGAGGGGCTTCGGGAGCTCAAGAAGGGGAAGAGCGTCAAGCATTGCGTGGAGATCAACCGGCTGGAAAACGACGCCGACCGGATCTACCGGCTGGCAATCGCCAGACTCTTTGAGAATGGGACCAACGCCATCGAAGCTTTCAAGTGGAAGGAGATCTACGACCACCTGGAGACGGCGACGGACGCCTGTGAGGATGTCGCCAACCTGATCGAGGGAGTGGCCATGAAATATGCCTGAAATAAATCTTATGCTCTACGCGGTGGTCATCACGGCCTTGCTGTTTGATTTTATCAACGGCTTTCATGACACGGCCAATGCCATCGCCACCTCGGTCTCCACCCGGGTGCTTCCTCTCAGGCCGGCCATCATGATGGCGGCTGTCCTCAATTTTGTGGGGGCCTTTACCAATACCGCGGTGGCCACCACGATTGGAAAGGGGATCGTGCATCCCGGCATCGTCACCCAGAAGATCGTGCTCTCCGCCCTGTTGGCCGCTATCGCCTGGAACCTGGTCACCTGGTACTACGCGCTTCCTAGCAGTTCTTCCCACGCCCTGATCGGGGGGATTATCGGATCGGTGGTGGCGGCCAGAGGGTTTGGCGCGCTGAATCTGGGCGGATTGGGAAAGATCTTGCTGTCCTTGATTATTTCGCCGGTCTTCGGGTTTGTGGTGGGCTTCCTGTTCATGGTAGGCTTGATGAGGATTTTGGCCCACACCTCCCCAGCGAGGGTAAACCGGTACTTCTCAAAGCTGCAGATACTCTCGGCGGCTTTTATGGCCTTCAGTCACGGGTCCAATGACGCCCAGAAGTCCATGGGGATCATTACCATGGCCCTGTTCAGCGCGGGAGCCATCCCGACCTTTCACGTGCCGGTCTGGGTGATCATGGCCGCCGCGTTGTCCATGGCCCTGGGCACCTCAATCGGCGGGTGGAGGATCATCAAGACCATGGGCGTGAATATCATCAAGCTGCTACCGGTCCATGGTTTCGCCGCGGAAACCTCTTCGACGCTGGTCATCCTGGGGGCCACGGCCCTGGGGCTTCCGGTCAGCACCACCCACGTGATCTCCTCGGCGATTATGGGGGTCGGGGCCTCCAAGCGCCTTTCCGCCGTGCGGTGGGGCATTGCCCGCAACATTGTCTGGGCCTGGGTCTTCACCATCCCGGTAACAGCCGTGGTGGCCGCCCTCATCCATTATATCGCCGGTTGACCTCAACCTGGCCAATGCCGTGGCGATTGTCGGATATGAAGCTCTCAGACAACAGAGGTTCCCCGTAGGACATTAGGGAGGAATAAGAAATGAGCCAGGCGTACACCCCCGCGCGGGAACTGTCCGCCAGAACCCGGAAGCTGCAGGAGTTGATGTCCCAAAATGATCTGGACGGGGCGCTCATCGTCCAGAAGGCGGATCTATTCTATTTTAGCGGGACGGCGCAAAACGCTTACCTTTTTATCCCGACTCAGGGCGAACCGTTCCTGATGGTCAAGAAGAGCTTCAAGAGGGCCGGGGAGGAGAGCGCGTTGAAGAACGTGGCGCCTCTAAAGGGCCTGGAAGAAGTCGCGGGAAGCGTTTCGACGCAGGTCAAGGAGAAAGGAAGGCTGGGGCTGGAGTTTGACGTGCTGCCCGCCAGCCAGTATCTGAAGTTCAAGAGCATCTTCCCGCAGCTTGAACTGGTGGATGTCTCAAAATACATCCGCGAGATCCGGATGATCAAGTCGCCCTACGAAATAGATCGGATGAAGGAAGCGGCGGACCTGAATTTTGCGATGTTCTCCGAAGTGGACCGGATCCTCCGGGAAGGGATGACGGAAGTGGAGCTCGCCGGCGGGTTGGAGGCTGTTTACCGGCGGAAGGGTCACCAGGGCGGCGTCCGGGTGCGGGGGTTCAACCAGGAGCTCTTTTACGGGCATGTTTTATCGGGGTGGAATTCGGCTTACCCGAGCTTCTTCGACGGGCCTACCGGGGGCACGGGGTTGAACCCGTCCTATCCCCAGGGCGCCGGCTTCAAAAAGATCGGCCGGAATGAACCCATCGTGGTGGATTATGTGGGGGTATACAACGGATACATGGTGGATCAAACCCGGATCTTCGCCATCGGGACGCTTTCTGAAAAGTTGATGAAAGCGCATGAGACGGCGTTGAAGATCAAGGCGCGGATCGTTCAGGACGCCTTGCCAGGCGCCAACGGCAAGGATCTGTATGAGGCCGCCTGCGCGATCGCCAGGGATGCCGGGCTTGAGGAATATTTCATGGGCTTTGAGGACCGGCCCAGCTTTATCGGCCATGGGGTGGGCATTGAACTGGACGATCTGCCGGTCATCGCCAGGAATTTTAACTTGAAATTAAAGGCGGGGATGGTCTTCGCGCTTGAACCGAAATTCATCTTTCCTGGAGAAGGGGCGGTTGGCGTCGAAGACACGTTTGTGGTGACGGAGCGGGGGGTGGAACAGATCACCCGGTTCGACGACGCTGTGCAAACGGTTTGACCCCGCCACGACTGATCCGGTCACTGGTGTGATCCTACCGCGTGCAATACTACCATATGTAGTATAAGAAAATAAAATTCCTTAAGTCTGGAGGATTCTTCCCGATAGTGATGAATAGTACTATTGGGATCTCTTGATCCAACGGGATCTCTTGATCCAAAAAACGGAGGTGGAGGGTTTGGAAGAAGAGAAAAAAGGATTGTCCAGAAGGGAATTTCTTAAGGTGGGAGCGGTTGCAGCCGGGGTAATTGCCGCCGGCGAGGTCCTGGGAACTGGAAGCCTCAATTTGCTCTCACGGGGTGGCAAAGCGTCCGCGGGTGAGGCCGCCGCGCCGGCGTGGCCATGGCCGTACAAGAAACTGGATCCCGAAGCGGTGCAGAAGGCGGGCTACAACGCCTACTACGAGGGCGGCTGCATGTACGGGGCCGCCAAGGCGATCATCGTCGCATTGCAGACCCAGGCAGGGTACCCTTTTACCACCATCCCGATCGACATATTCAGGTATGGCGAAGGTGGCATGGTGGGTTGGGGGACGGTTTGCGGCGCGCTGAACGGTTCCGCGGCGGCGATCACCCTGGTCTCCGGCAAGGCGGACTACGGCAAGCTCGTTAACGAACTGATGGGCTGGTACACGCAGGAGCCCTTCCCAAGCAAGAAACACGACCAGTACGCCAAATTTCCTGGCCAGGTGCAAAACGCCTGCGGTTCTCCCCTCTGTCATGTTTCGGTGACCGAGTGGTGCAAGAAGAGCGGCGCCAAGGTCACCGACCCGGAGAGGCTGGACCGTTGCGCCAAGCTGACCGGGGATGTGGCGGCGCGCGCGGTGGAATTGCTGAATGCTCAGGCGGACGGGAAATTTGCGGCGGGGTACAAGCCTTCCGACCTGTTCGGCGGCTGCATGGGCTGCCACGTGGGGAAGACGAGCGCCCTGAACAACGTGCAGGGCAAGATGAACTGCGTCCAGTGCCACGAGCCTCATAAACTGTAGAGCGGGCCGGCATCCATACAAAAAGATCCGTTCATGCAAGATACATGATCCGGGGGGGCGGAATTGCCCCCCCTGTTTTTTTTGACGCAAGGAATTTTTTGTGATAGACTCACCTTGTAAAACAATTTTTACATAAGAAAGTTGGAAAAGTACGGGGTTGGGAGGGGATCACTTGGAGAACATTATCAGGCGGTTGCGGGAGGCCGGGGGGATGACCCAGGAAGAGCTGGCGCGCAAGCTGGGGGTAACCCGCCAGACGATCAACGCCATCGAAAACAACAAGTATAACCCGACCCTGGAACTGGCCTTCAAACTTGCGCGCCTCTTCGGCCGGCCGGTGGACGAGGTTTTTCA
Organism: Bacillota bacterium; assembly: GCA_023381695.1. GTDB lineage: Bacteria > Bacillota > UBA5301 > JAMCQP01 > JAMCQP01 > JAMCQP01. Next base: position 111,998 of record JAMCQP010000034.1, read on the forward strand.
ATACCGTCCCGTGAAGACCTTGAGAGGACAGTGGCTTTGATGGGAAAAAAGTTCGAACTGCTTGGAGTGAGCAAATGGAAGGACGGCCCCAAAAGGGCGGAGTTGTTGCGCGATATCAACTTCACGGTGGATGAGGGGTTAATCTCCACCATCATGGGGCCGTCCGGCGCCGGGAAGAGCACGCTTCTTACCCTGCTCAACCGGCTGGAGGAGCCATCAGCAGGGCAAATTTTGTTGGACGGCGCACCCATCACCCAACTGGAAGTGGTCAATCTCCGGCGCCGGGTCGGGATGGTCTTTCAGACCCCGGCCCTGTTTCCCATGACCGTGGAGCAGAATATCTGTTACGGGCCGAACCTGCGGCAAAGGCGTGAATATCCGGGATTGGCCGCCCGGTATCTGGAGATGGTGGGCCTGGACCCGGAGCTGGCCGGGCGCGACGCGGGCAACCTTTCGGTTGGGCAGCAGCAACGGGTTTCCATTGCTCGCACGCTGGCCAATGAGCCGGAGGTGTTGCTTCTGGATGAGCCCACCTCCGCCCTGGATCCCACCGCCACATCGCAGATCGAGGAACTCATCCGGGCGTTGAATCAAAAGATAGGCCTGACGATCGTCTGGGTGACCCACGATATGCAACAGGCGGCCCGGGTGGGTGACAGGACCATGCTTCTAGCGTCCGGCGAAAAAGTGGAGGAAGGAGAGACCAAAGCCATCTTCGCCAGCCCCCAGAATGAGGTGACCCGGTTGTTTATCGCCGGGCGGTTGAACGGAAACGGGAGCAAACTTAACGGGGATAAGGGCAGGTCGGACGGGGCCGGGTCGGAGAGCACAGGGCCAGAGGAGGAGCACAAATGAGCATGATTGCGCTGGCAATGGCGCTCAGCCTGGTGGGCGCGTCCATCGTCATTTCCGCCCACCAGGGGTTGGGCCTGGAAAAGGATATCCTGGTCGGAACGGTCCGGGCTTTCATCCAGTTGATGGCCATCGGCTATGTGCTGAAATTCATCTTCGACCTGCGCCAGTGGCCCTTTGTGCTTTTGATGCTGGCGGTGATGATCACCGTGGCGGGGCGGAACGCCGCAAAGCGGGGGAAAGAGATCCCCCACGTGTTCTGGCTGGTGACAGGCGCCATCAGCCTGGGGGCGGCGGCCACCCTGGGCGTTTTGGCGGGCCTGCGGATCATCAAATTTGAGCCCTGGTTTGTGATTCCGATCGGCGGAATGATCATCGGGAATGCCATGGTGGCCTCGGGGCTGGTTCTGAACCGTATCCAGTCGGAGATTGCCGCAAGGAAGCAGGAGATCCGGGCGGCGCTGGCCCTGGGCGCTACGGCGCGCCAGGCCGTGGATCCGGCGTTAAAGGCGGCAATCAAGGCGGGCATGATCCCCACCATTGATTCGATGAAGGTGGTGGGGCTGGTCCAGCTTCCCGGAATGATGACCGGGCAGATCATTGCCGGCGCCAGCCCTCTTCAAGCGGTGCGATACCAGATCATGGTCGCCTACATGCTTGCGGCGGCCACGGCGGTCACCTGTGCGACCCTGGGCCTCATCGTCTACCGCGGTTTCTTCACCATGCACCATCAACTGAAAAGCTAAATAACTCCGATCCTGGAAACAGACTTCGGTTTAATCACCCAGGAATCCCACGGCTAAAGCCGTGCGGGGTGTCAAAGCGACTCGCGTTCCTTGAAGTCCTGGTAGAAACCCATCACCTTTGGCACGTAACTCTGGGTGATCCGGGGCAGATGATCGGCGATGGCTCCATAGGTTTTCCCATACCGGTTCATTAACCGTTTGACGGTGCCCGGCCCCCCGTTGTAGGCCGCCGCCACCAGTTCCATGGCCTTGAATTCGCCAGAGAGCTCTTCCAGGTATCTGGTTCCGTACTGAATGTTGGTATCGGGGTCGAAGAGGCCGTCAGCCGGGCCTTTGTACCCCAACGACGCCGCGGTGCTGTACAGGATCTGCATCAGTCCGTAGCTGGCGTCATGCAGCGCCGGTTCGTAGCGGTAAGCCTTCGGGTTGAAGTCGCTTTCGGCTTTGACGATGGATTTGATAAACGTGGGATCCACGCCAAAATGCACGGACCACTTCTTGATGATCGGATCATATGTGTCTTCGGCTCCCGTCGCCGGTTGGCGTTTGTCGTTGTCGATCATTTTGATCCTCCTTTCTACTCCAGGATATGCGGACAACCGGCCAGGGGCGACGTGGAAGATACGTAAAGATTGGGAGAGACAATAAACTCGTCGAAAGGTGGGATGATAATGCCGAAGGTCTTTCTAAACGAAGCCGGAGAAACGAATTAAGAGCGGAAGGAGCCAGGTAGATGCGTGGCAAACCCATCAAAAGGATTGGAGTGCTGACCGGCGGCGGCGACTGCCCGGGCCTGAATGCGGTGATCCGGGCGGTGGTGAAGACCGCCAACTATGAATACGGCATGGAGGTCATCGGTTTTGAGGACGGGTTCGGCGGGCTGATCAACAACCAGGCCCGCAAGCTTGCCGCCGCCGACGTCTCGGGCATTCTCCCCCGCGGGGGGACGATTCTGGGCACTTCAAACCGTGACAACCCGTTTAAATACGCGGTCGTCCGCGACGGGCAGAAGGTGTGGGCGGACGTCTCCGACCGGGCGTTCGCCAATGCCCGGGAGCACGGGATAGAGGCCCTGGTGGTGATCGGCGGCGACGGCAGCCTGAGCATCGCCAAGGAGTTTTACGACAAAGGGTTTCCCACCGTGGGGATTCCCAAGACCATCGACAACGATCTGTCCGCCACCGATGTCACTTTTGGATTTGACACGGCCCTGACCACCGCCACCGAGGCGCTGGACAAGCTCCACACCACGGCGGAGTCGCATCACCGGGTGATGGTGTTGGAGGTCATGGGGCGTTATGCGGGCTGGATCGCCCTGGAGTCTGGAATAGCCGGCGGGGCCGATATCATCCTGATCCCGGAGATTCCCTTTTCCCTGGAGAGGGTCTGCGAAAAGATCAACAGCAGAAAGGCCGAGGGCAAGAAGTTCAATATCGTGGTGGTGGCGGAGGGGGCCAAACCTGCCGGCGGCGAGATGGTGGTGCGGAAGGTGATTGCGGACAGCCCGGATCCCTTGCGGCTCGGCGGCATTGGAAACCAGGTTGGGAATGAACTGGAAAAACTGACGGGAATGGAGACGCGCGTGACGGTCCTTGGCCACTTGCAGCGCGGTGGCAGCCCGACCGCCTTTGACCGGATCCTGGCGACCCGGTATGGCGCGGCGGCGGTCAAATTGGTTGCGGAGGGGGAGTTCGGGCAGATGGTCTGCCTCAGAACGCCGAATATCGAGGCGGTCCCACTGGCCAGGGCGGTCAAGGAGCTGCGCCGCGTGTCGCCGGACAGCGATCTGGTAATGGCCGCCAGGGCGGTGGGCACCAGCTTCGGGGATTGACTTTTTGCGCGTCATGTTTTATACTGTACTCGGTAGGGTATATAGTACGGGCAGCATAGAACACGGCAGGTATCAAGCGTTTGGAAAATCGGGTGGGTGAACCAGATGAACATGATGCGCAGAGCGGTTATTGATCCCGAAAAATGTGACGGAGCCCAGATATGCGAGCCGATGGGAATCTGTCCGGCCCAGGCCATTGAGCGGGAAGACGGTTTTACATATGTGAACACCGAATGCAAGGGTTGCGGCAAGTGCGTGCGGATGTGCCCCAAGCAGGCGATCAAGGTGGTCTGATCGTCGTCGAATTCTCAATAGGCGAGAACTTCATCCTGAAGGACCACGGCTTCCTTAAAAAGGAGGTACCTCACGGTACCTCCTTTCCAGATGGAAATCCCTGACTTACAAACCTTTTACGGACATCTCTCCTTCAGGAGACATGGCATGGCAGGAGAGGCAGTTGCCGCCCAGCTTCGGCCCGAAGACCTGGCTGTTGAGGTGGATCGGGTGGAGCACCTTCTTGAACGCGAACTTGCCCTCTTTGTGGCAGCCCATGCAGACCTTCACATCATTGGCCTTGATTGCCGGATGGCCCTTGATCTTCTGGATCTCGGCGCTCAGGCTGTAATCCTTGTCGCCCTCAACCTTGTGGCAGCTGGCGCAGCCCTGGGGGAACTTATCCTCGGCCAAAGCCACGGTTCCCAGCACCAGCGCGGTGCCAAAGGCCAATAGCAGAATAAACGCCACTTTCTTCATGTAATTTGTCACCTCCCTTCACAAATGCTGGTAATACTTCGACGGCCAGAGAAAAATTCCTGGTGATCTGGTGGTAACTTTGAAGGATTTTGGAAAGAAGATCTCTGAAAAAGATCTCCGATGAGACGTATATCGGAACCCCTCCGATGAACCTTAAGTGGGGAAACGCGGTGTTTTGCCCAGGCTGTCTCTTGCCAGGCTAATTCCGTTTCACGGGAAGGAGCTTGACGGAGGGAGGGTTTTATCGTACACTTTAAGTAGTGAAATTGTGAACAATTGCGGGCGCCGAAGGGCGGCCCTTTCCGGTAAATGATGACGACCGGTTTTTGCCCTCGGAGGGAAATGAATGCCAAAAAGCGCAAGATGGTTTGCTCTGGTGTTGATGTTGCTTGTGGCGTTGATCATGGAAACGCGTCCGGGAATGGGGGCGAACCCCGCTCCGGTGTGGCCATCGCCTCCCGCCAGGGCCCGAATCCAGTTTGTCAAGGTGATCTCCTCGCTGAAAGACCTCGGTGGGAAACCCTCCCTGTGGGAGCGATTTCTAAACCTGGTGGCGGGGGAGGCTCCGGAGCGACTGGTTACGCCGCACGGCCTGGCGGTTTTTGAAAACCGGCTGTACATAGCGGATTCGGACGGACATGCCGTCTGGGAATTTGATATGGCCAGGCCCGCGGTGCACCGGTGGGATATCGGGGAACATTTCCTGACCCCCATTGGGATTGCCGTGGATCAGAAGGGCAAGGTCTTTGTCTCGGATTCGGGCAGAGGTTCGGTCTTTGTCCTGTCCCCGGAAGGGCGGCTCTTGAAGGCCATTCGCGGGGAAAACCTCTTTGTGCGGCCGACGGGCCTGGCGGTGGACAGGGCGCGCCAGAAACTCTATGTGGTGGACACCGCCGGCAACCGGATTACCGTGCTGGACACGGAGAGCTACAAGCTGGTGACGATCTTCGGCAGGCGCGGGGACAAGCCCGGCGAATTCAACTATCCGGTCCATGCCTTTGTCCGCAATGACCGGCTTTATGTGAGCGACTCCCTCAACTTCCGCGTGCAGGTCTTCACCCTGGATGGCCGGTTTGAAAGTTCTTTCGGCAGGATGGGGGACGGTTCCGGGGACTTTGCCCGGCCCAAGGGCGTGGCCGTGGACAGCGCGGGACACATCTACGTGGTGGATGCATTATTTGACCGGGTGCAGATCTTTGACCGGGATGGGCGGCTCTTGCTGCCGTTTGGGGAGTCCGGGCAAGGGCTGGGGGAATTCTGGCTCCCCACCGGGATCTATATTGACGAGAAGGACCGAATATTTGTGGCGGACTCTTCCAACCGGCGGGTGGAAGTATTCCAATACCTGCAGTAGGCCGGCGATCCGTAAGAAAGACGACGGTTTGAACCGAAGCCTGGAAGATGGGAATTCACAGGATAAGCCAGGGACAACGGGGGGCGCGGGTTGTGGGCAGGAGGTCTTCAACAGCATTAATCGCAGGTTTAATCGGATTCAGTCTGTTCTTTGGGGCGACGGGCAGCGCGGTGGCGGGGATCTCCGCCACCAAACACAATCTTTCCGTAACGGGGCCTGGAACGGTGAAAGCGACCTCGGAAACGCAAATTTGCGTTTTTTGCCATACGCCGCATAACGCCTCGCCGGCCACGCCGCTATGGAACCATGCTCAGTCGGCGCAGACCTACACCCTGTACAACAGCACGACCATGGCGTCCACGGTGGGCCAGCCGGATGGAGTTTCGAAGCTATGCTTAAGCTGCCATGACGGCACGGTGGCCGTCGGCGCCGTTTCCACCGGCATGATCGGCATGGCCGGGGTGGATGCGCAGGGCAGGCTCCTGGCCGGCAGCCCGGCCAATTTCACCATAAACCTCGCCAACGACCATCCTATTTCATTTACGCCCGGGGTGAACCCGGAGCTTTCGACGCCGTCTTCCACCGACGCCGTACAGTACAAGAGCGGCAAGCTCCAGTGCACTTCTTGCCACAACCCGCATGACAATACGAACGGTTACTTTCTGGTAAAACCCAACAGCGACGGTACATACGGCTCCCAGATCTGCCTGAGTTGCCATGAGAGAAAGGTTGGCTGGCCCACCGGCATTCACCGGAACACCACCGACGCCACCAAATTGTATAACGGCAAGACGGTGGCGCAGAACGCCTGCGCCTCATGCCACAAAGTTCACGGGGCGCCGCAGGCCGTTCGTCTGCTCAGGGGAGACGACGCCACCGGCGCTTTTACGGAAGAAGCGGTCTGCTACAACTGTCATGACGGTGCTCCCGCCTCCGACAAGAAGACGGAGTTTGCCAGGGCATACGCTCATCCGGTGGCGAGCACGACCGGGGTGCACGACGCGGTGGAGAGCTACAAGTTCGGCGATCCGAAGAAGACCGCGCGGCATGTGGAGTGCGCCGACTGCCACGACCCCCATGCGGCGTCCAACGCCTTGCCTCCGCTGGCATCCGGCGCTCCCGGCGGGGGGCTGGAGAATGTAAACGGCGTGGGGGTGAATTACACCGGCGCGCCGGCCTGGGGCTCCCCGGCCTTTGTGCAGAAATCCCAGGTGACCAGGGAGTTTGAGCTCTGCTTCAAGTGCCATTCGTCGTACAACTACGGTTCCACGCCGCCCGCCTCCCCTTCCCTGGGCCAGGCGCAGACGGACCCGGCGGTGGAATTCAACCCGGCCAACGCCTCATACCATAATGTTGGCGTGCCGGGCGCCACGACCAGGGCCAGCGGAAAAGGCACATATCTTCTTGGCATGAATTCGAGCACCATTTTGCTCTGCTCAAGTTGCCACGGTTCCAATACCACGGTGGTCGCCAACTCGGCGGCGCCCACGGCGGTGCACGGTTCGGCCAATGCGTTCATTCTCAAGGCGCCGTTTTCAACGGCCACCGGGAGGTCAACCTCCACCGATAACGACCTCTGTTTCAAGTGCCATGACCGGTACACCTACGGGGGATCAAGCAATAGGACTACGAATTCGGGGTTCAGCAACTCCGGGGAAGGGAACCTGCACAACCTTGGCGGCATGGTGGGATCAAAGCACCGGGTGGCCTGTGTGAGCTGTCATTCCGCGATTCCGCATGGTTACCAACGGGCGCGGCTTCTGGTTAAACACGATGAGCCGGCGCCTTATAATGGCGGCTCAAAGCTGGTGCTCTATATTTCAGATTCGCAAGCGGCAACCAGGTCGGGCAATTGGCGACAGAGCGATGCAGCCTGCTGGATAAACGGCCGGGCCGATCACTGAAAGGATCCGATGGCCGCATTGGCCACCGAAAGGGTAGGATGTTTAGTTTTTTGAAATCCGTCAAACTGGCCATAGTGCTTATCGCCCTTTTGACGGCCCTGATCGTGGCCGGGATGGTGATTCCCCAGGCCAACCTGAAACCGGCGCTTTATGCCCAGTGGTGGGCAAGCCACCCCGGAGTGGCCGTGGTTGTCCAACGGCTGGGCCTGGACCATACCTTTACTTCCTGGTGGTTTCTGGCGGTGGTGGGGCTGTTCTTTGTGAACACCCTGGCCTGCACCGTGGATCAGGCGGTTAATGCCTGGCGGCTGGCGTGGTCCAGCCGGTCCGGCGGGCTGCAACCGGCAGGTGCGGGAACTTCCGCCGGTTATCCGGAGGAAATTGCAACTTCGGTGCTGCATGGCCGCCGCTATGTGGTGCGTGGTTGGGATTACCCGGCAGAGGGAACCTGGGTGTTTCTTGCCGAGAAGAACAGGGCCGGGTATTGGGGTTCGGTGATCTTTCATGCGGGGCTGCTTCTGATCATCCTGGGCGTGGTTTACGGCAGCCTGGGCAGGTTTGAGGGGGTCATGCTGCTCACCGAGGGTGAGCGCCGCGTGGAGGGGCACGGGGAGTATATTCATCTGGAGGAGGGGCCGGCCTTTGCGGAAGCGCATCCGGGGTTTGAAGTGGGCCTCGAGCGGGTCAGACACTTTCCCCCGACCCAAAAGACTCCGGCCGGGATGACCAGCGGTCTGACCCTGGACGGAAAACCTTTTCAGCTTGGCCAGCAGGCACCGCTGGTTTACCGGGGATTCAGGATCTACCAGGACCGTTTTGGCGATGCGGTTTCTCTTGAAAGTGATCCAGGACGGGGTGCGCCGCTTCAGTTTACGGCGGGGCTTCTCGATCAAATTACGACCGATGGTAGTAAAGTCTCCAGGGGGAGCCTGGTTATTCCGGGCACGGCTGTCCGGGCGCGCCTGACCCTATATGCTGATGCCGCCTTGAAAGATGGAAAGCTTTTTGCCAGCTCTCTGGTGCTGAAGCGTCCCTTGCTGAGGGTGATCCTTGAAGGCAGCACCGGGGCCAGGCTCTTTCAGGGCGATGTGAAAGCCGGGCAGGGAATTCACGCCGCGGGATTGAAATTAACCTTTACGGGCGCGAGCTACTGGCTGGCGCTCCGGATCAGGCGGGATCCCGGGCAGGACATGATCTTTGCCGGATTCGGCGTGGTATTGCTCGGGTTGATTCTTCTCTACTTCCTGATCCCCAGGAAGATATGGGTGGAGATAAAGCCGGGCTCCGGCCCTGATTGCCGGGATGGGTGGCAGGTGAGTGTTCGGGGGAGTGCACCCCGCCATTCCGACCTTCTGGAAGCTGAGCTGGAAGAGATTCGCCGTAAACTGGCGGAGACGCCGGGTGTTTATAGCGCAGACGTCGCAAAGGGAGAGTTGCGCTTTGCCGCCAGAGGAGGTCATTGGACTTGAAGCTGCAGATCATTTTGCTCTGGGCCGCGGTGGGGATCTACGTGGCAAGCTCATTTCTGTATATCGCCGGGCTCGTCTTCAAGAGACCGAAATTCGTGAAAAGCGCCGGTCTGGCGGTCTGGCTTGGCCTGGTGCCGCACAGCGTCTCCATCGTTCTTCGCTGGATCCAGGCGGGTCATGGACCATATGTGGACTTTTACGAGGTGGCCGGTTCCGATACCTGGATGGCGCTGGTGCTCTTTCTGATCGCGCGCTACAAATTTCCGAAGCTGGATCCCGTCGGGGCCGTAATCCTGCCTGTTTCATTCCTCTTTCTAGGGCTTGGCGTCATGAACTCCCCGGAGATCACCCAGGTGCCGGATTCGGTCCGCACCTTCTGGCTGGTGGTCCATATCACGTTTGCCAAGCTAGCTTATGGCTCTTTTCTGATCGGGACAAGCCTGGCGGCGTTCCAACTGCTGAAGGAACGGGGACTGGCGAAACAGGAGGCGGCGCCGGGGGTAGCGGCATCGACAATTCCGGTGGAAGGAATGGCGGGAACCGCGGTGGGAAAACGCGGCGGGTTCCTCGACAGCCTGCCGGAGCCGGAGGGGTTGGACCAGAGCAGCTACCGCTTCCTGGCGGTGGGGTTCTTCTTCCTGAGCATCATGATCCTGGCGGGGTCCATCTGGGCCAACAACATCTGGGGAAGCTACTGGAACTGGGACCCCATGGAGACCTGGTCGCTCATCTCCTGGCTGATTTACGGGGCTTACCTGCACCTGCGAAGCACCTTCGGATGGCGGGGAAGAAGGGCGTCCTGGTTTGCGATCTTCGCCATGGCGGTCCTCTTGTTCGCTCTTTTCGGGGTGGAGTATGTGTACAGGACCGGGCACGTTCTGTATCTCAACCGGCCGTTCCCGTGGGACAAGTAGAGCAGTCATGGCCGTTAGGATGGAGGTACGCACTTGAAGAAGGTTTTGCTGCTCACCCCTCCCTATCACGCGGGGGTGGTGGAAGCCGCCGGCCGGTGGCCGAACATCGCTTTGGTGTACATCGCCGGGCATCTCCGGCGAGCAGGCCATCTTCCGGTAATCTACGACGCCATGACCAAGGGCGATGACCTCGAGGAGATTCGCCGCCGGATCGCGGCGGAAAAGCCGGACTGCGTGGCGACCACCGCTTATACCGCGTCCATCAATGCGGCACTGGACGTGCTCAAGGCGGCCAAGGAGATCGACCCTCGCATCGTCACGGTGATCGGGGGGGTCCACGCCAATTTTTGCCATGAGGAGCTTTTGAAGGCCAACCCATGCCTGGATTTCGTGGTGCGCGGGGAGGGCGAGGAGACCTTTCCGGAGCTTCTGGCGGCACTTGAAGCCGGGGGCGACCTGCCGAGAGTGCGGGGCATCGCCTTTCGCCGGGGCCTTTTGAGCGGCTCTGGCAAAAATACACCCGAAGAAAGCGGTCCTCCTGCCGTCGTCGCTACTCCCCCCCGCCCGTTCATCCACGACCTGGACAGCCTGGTCCCCGCCTGGGATCTGGTGGAGTGGGACGACTACACCATGTTCGTCATCCCCGGCTCCAGGCTGGCGGTGGTAAATTCCACCCGGGGGTGCAACCACGATTGCAGTTTTTGCTCCCAGCAGAAGTTCTGGGAGCGGACCTACCGGGAACGCAGCCCGGAAAATTTCGTCGCGGAATTGATCCACCTCAACCGGACCTACGGCGTGGACGTGGCCATGCTCTCGGACGAATACCCCACCCGCAACCGGCGGCGCTGGGAAAAGATCCTGGATCTGATCATCACCAGCGGCCTGAAGGTGTATCTGCTCCTGGAGACGCGGGTGGAGGACATCCTGCGCGATGAGGCGATCTTGCCGAAGTACAGGCAGGCGGGAGTGTTGCACATCTATGTGGGGGTGGAGGCCACCGACCAGGAGACCCTGGACCGCTTTAACAAACGGATCAAGTGCGAGGAATCCGCCCGGGCCATCCAGCTCATTAACGCCCATGGGATGATCTCGGAGTGCTCCTTTGTCCTTGGCCTGCCGGAAGAGACGCAGGAGTCGGTCCAGCGAACTTTGGCCCTGGCCAAGCGCTACGATCCCGACTTCGCCCATTTTCTGCATATCGCGCCGTGGCCTTACGCCGACATGTATGGCGAACTGAAAGATTACGTCATAACCGGGGATTATTCCAAATACAACTTTGTGGAGCCGGTGGTCAAGCCTGCCGGGATGAGCGTGGAGGAGATCGGCCAGGCCCTGATCGACTGCTACCGCGAGTTTTACATGGACAAGGTCCGGCACTTCCACCGGATACTGGATCCTTTCAAGCGCGAGTACCTCTTGCTCTCCATGCAGGTGATGATGCGCAACTCCTTCCTCAAAAAACACCTGGGCGGGATGGGCAAGATTCCGGAAGAGGTCCGGCGGTATCTGAACGAGCCCGCCGTATAAATAGATCGTCACCGGCAAATCCTTCTTGTTTGGAAGGATTTATCTTTTTTTCGTGGAAAACTAGTTTCTGTTTGCAGTAACCAGGGTTGAGAGGATTCAGGAAATGTTAGCCTGTCGAGGAGGATACCGATGCTGAGCAAGGAAGAGGTCGGCCAGTTATTAAGCAGGGAATCGGTCCAGAAGGCGTTATATACCGCGTTGCGGAACGGCGGTAACTTCGCCGAGGTTTTCGTGGAGAAGAAACTCTCCAACAGCATCTCCCTGGAAGAAGGGCGGATTGAGCGGGTCAAAACGGGATTTGACCTGGGGGCCGGGATCCGGGTGGTCAACGGCGAAGGTGTCTCCTACGTCTTCACGGATGACCTGGCGGAGGAGGCACTGTTGGAAGCGGCGCGACTGGCGGGGAGCGCGGCCAGGAACGCCACCCACCGCACCGCCGTGCTGGACCTCCGGCCACACCGCAACCCTTCGCCGCACCGGATCTCGATCCGGCCGGAGACGGTGGCCAAGGCCGGGAAGGTGGAACTGGTCATGCGCGCGGATCGGGCGGCGCGGGCGGTGGATCCCCAGATCAAACAGGTGATGGTGGGCTACGCCGATTCGGTGCAGAAGGTGATCATCGCCAATTCCGAGGGGTTATGGGCGGAAGACGAGCGGGTGCACACCCGGATGGCGGTGACCGCCGTGGCCGCCCGGGGGGAGGTGATTCAGACCGGGTATGAGGCGCCGGGCAAACACATGGGCCTGGAGCTCTTCGACCATTTTCCGCCGGAGGAGATCGGCCGGACAGCCGGCAGGCGGGCTGTTACCATGCTCAATGCCCGTCCGGCGCCGTCCGGCAAGATGGCGGTGGTGATCAGCAACGGCTTCGGCGGGGCGATGTTTCACGAGGCCAGCGGCCACGGGCTGGAGGCCGATTTTATCCAGAAGGGGTCGTCGGTCTTCGCCGGGCGCATCGGGGAGCAGGTGGCCAGCCCGCTGGTCACGGCCATTGACGACGGAACGCTGGTCAATGAATGGGGTTCCTTCGTGGTGGATGACGAGGGGGCGCCGGCGCAGAGGACGGTGCTCATCGAAAATGGTGTTCTCAAGAGCTATATGTACGACCGCAAGGCGGCGGTGAAGGACAAGCGCCCTTCCACCGGCAACGGGCGGCGGGAGTCTTACCAGGATCTCCCCCTGCCGCGCATGACCAACACCTTTATCGCACCAGGGGAGTCCACGCCCGAGGAGATCATCGCCGCGACCCCGGACGGGCTTTTTGCGAAGGTGTTGAGCGGCGGCGAGGTCAACCCGGCGACCGGAGATTTTGTCTTTGTGGTCTCCGAGGGGTACCTGATCAAGGACGGCAAGATCACGGAGCCGGTGCGCGGCGCCACGCTGATCGGCAACGGGCCGGAGTCGCTGCAGAAGATCGATATGGTGGGGAACGATCTGGTCTTTTCCGCAGGCATGTGCGGCAAAGGCGGCCAGAGCATCCCGGTGTCCGTGGGCCAGCCGACGCTGCGGATGGCCGAACTTACCGTCGGCGGCACCCAGAGAGAGTGAAATGGAGGAGAGACGTCGATGAGCGCCAGGCTTGATTTGAAGGCGATGCTGGATGCTGCGCAGGAGGCCGGGGCCGAGGAGGCCGAGGTCTTCTTTCAGGACTCGGAAAACACCACCATCAAGGTTTACCACGGCCAGGTGGATTCCCTGGTCACGGCGAAGGCCAAGGGGGTGGGAATCCGCACCTTTCGCAACCACCAGGTGGGCTATGCCTATACTTCCGATTTCAGCCGGGAGTCGATCCGGGCGGTGATCCAGGCCTCCGTGGAGAACGCCGGGGTGGGGACGCCGGACGAATTTCAGGGCCTGCCGGTCACCATGGGCAATTACCCGCATCCTCCCCTTTTTAACGAAACCCTGGCGGAGACGCCGGTTGAGGAGAAGATCGAACTGGCTTTGCGCATGGAAAAGGTGGCTCTGGAGTATAGCGACAAGGTTCGTTCGGTGGATGAGGTGGAGTACGCGGACCAGATCGGCAATGTTACCCTGATGAACTCCCGTGGGCTGGAGGGGTCTTACAAACGCGGCACCTGCTACGCGAGTGTGTTTGTACTGGCCCAGGAGGGGGATGACGTCCAGACCGGCTATTCCTTCACCTATGGGCGGAGCCTTCAGGAGCTCAAGCCGGTGGATGCCGCGCGGGACGCGGCGGCCAACGCGGTAACCTTGCTCGGGGCGCGCCAGGCCAGGGGCCAGGAGGCCCCGGTGGTCTTCCGGCCCGAGGTGGGCGCGATGCTGATGGCCATCTTCGCCGAGGCGCTCACCGCGGATGCGGTTCAGAAGGGACGGTCGCTCTTTGCCGGCAAGCTGGGCCAGATGGTGGCCTCGGATCAAGTCTCGATCATCGACGACGGGCTGATGCCCGACGGGCTGGCCACGGCGCCCTTCGATGGGGAAGGAGTGCCTTCCCGGCGGACGGAGTTGATTGAGAATGGGAAGCTCCTGTCCTTCATGTACGACAGTTACACGGCCCGCAAGGGCAAAGCCAAGTCCACCGGCAACGCCTCGCGTTCCTCGTACCGTTCCACGCCGGTCCCGGCTCCCAACAACTTCTTCATGGTGCCGGGCGGCGTCAAGGTGGAGGAGCTCATCGGCGGGGTGAAGTCCGGCTTTTATGTGATGGAGGTCTCCGGCCTGGGCTCCGGCGGGGCCAACCCCATCTCCGGGGACTTCTCCGTGGGGGCGACCGGGCGCTGGATCCGGGACGGCCGGTTCGCCGAGCCGGTGCGCGAGGTGACCATCGCGGGCAACCTGCTCAACATGCTGGGCGATGTGGACGCGGTCGCCGACGACCTGAAATTTGTGCCCATGATGGGAGCCTTTGGCTCGCCCACCTTCCGGGTGAGGAAGATGGCCATCAGCGGGGCGTGATCCTTCAAGCTTGTCCTTTAGCCCGCTCTCAGGCCGAAACAGGCTTATGAGGGACATGACGGGTTAACTTGAGAAGTAAACATTTGCTGCCGATATCAGAAGTATGACCATCACGGAGGCTGTCCCGGCCGGGCGTACATCGTCTGTACGTGAGGCCGGGAGGGCCGTGTGAGAGGAGCGGTGGCGGATGTTTAAAAAGCGGGTACTGGCGAGGGAGCCCCACCAGTTGGCGGCGCCGTGCGGTTTGTATTGCGGGAATTGCGATCTTTACCGGGCGTGGGCGGACAACAACAAGGCGGCCAAAAAGGCCCTGGCCAGAGAACTTAGCTGTTCGGTGGAGGAGACGTTCTGCGCCGGGTGCCGGGTGGAGGCCGGGGAGTGTTGGGCTGGCGATTGCCACTTCAAGCAGTGCACCAAAAAGATGGGGATCACCTTCTGCCATGAATGCGGCCAATTCCCCTGCCAGCACCTGGTGGACTTCTCGGAGGAGGAGTACCACAAACACATCCTGGAGAATCTGATGCGCATCAAGGAGCTCGGCGTTGAACGCTGGCTGGCCGAGCAGGAGGAAGTATTGCGCAAGGCGAATTAACGGGACGAAATCAACAAGGTAAGTCAGGATGGACGATTCCCTGCGAAAATCAGGCGCGCGCCGGCGGAACCGGCGCGTGTGCTCCCGGCGCCGGGCCGACGGGCCAGGCGGCCGGGAGTTTTTTTGGGTTGCGAAGGGAAACAGCCTCTGACAGCGAAGAATCATTTTGGCAAGATAAAATCCCACCAAAGAGTCATGCGGGGAGGCAGTAACGATGTGGCGGGCTTTTTTCTCCAAAGTACAGAAAGAGAGCGAGGACGCCCGGGAACTGGCCCTGCCGAGGGTCATGCCCAGGCCGAAGCGAATAGAGTTTAGAGGCGAATGGTTTCCGTTGAGCACGAACTGTACGGTGATGGCCGAGGATGCCGTGGATGTCCGGACCGCGCGCCATTTACGGGATTTTCTGATGAGCAAGGCCATCCCGGTTGTCCAGCTGGTGGACTCGGCGGCCTCCGCGGAATTGATTAAAAGCCAGGCTGGTCGGGGCAAAGACCCTGGTTCGCTGTTCATTCTGGGGAATCCGCGGACCAGTCCACGGGTGGCCGAATACTTGAGGCAACTTCAGGTAGCCGGGGACGACCTGAACCGCTTGGGCGACGAGGGCTATCTTCTGGCGGCCGCGCAATCCAATGGGCAGGCGGTGGTGATCTGCGCCGGCGGGAGCAGCCGCGGGACCTTTTACGCGCTGCAGACTTTGAAACAGCTGGTGGCCCAGCGCGGTGGGATTCCCTGGTTGCCGTCGCTTTTGATCGTGGATGAACCGGCTCTGGGGGTCCGGGGGGTAATCGAGGGGTTTTACGGCGTGCCCTGGTCGCACCAGGAACGGCTGGCTCAGTTGCTCTTCTACGGCCAGTACAAGATGAACACCTTTATTTACGCCCCGAAGGACGATCTTTATCACCGCGAACGCTGGCGGGAGCCTTATCCGGCCGAAGAGTTGCGGCAGTTGAAGGAACTGGTGGCGGCGGCTCGGGAGCAGCATGTGAACTTCGTTTTTGCCATCAGCCCTGGAAAATCGGTGCGGTACTCCAGCGATGAGGATTTTGCCGCCCTGTGCGCCAAGGTGGAGGCGGTGCGTGCGCTGGGG
Organism: Bacillota bacterium; assembly: GCA_023381695.1. Lineage (GTDB taxonomy): Bacteria > Bacillota > UBA5301 > JAMCQP01 > JAMCQP01 > JAMCQP01. The sequence goes on from JAMCQP010000034.1 coordinate 127,946, forward strand.
GTGGATTCCTTTGCGCTGCTTCTGGACGATATTCCGGAGGAGCTTCCCGATCCCGCGGATCAGGCGAAATTTAACGGGGATTTGGCCGCCGCCCAGGTCTACCTGATGAACCGCTACGACGACTACCTGAAATCGCGGCAGCCCAGAAATCGGCTGGTCATCTGCCCGACCGAGTACTCCGAAGAGGGGTCGTCGCCTTACCGGGAGCGGCTGGCCAGGGATCTGCATCCGGATATCCTGGTCTTCTGGACCGGGATGGGCGTGGTGGCCCAGTCCATCACCTCGGCCGACGCGGAGAAGATCGCCGGGATCTTCGGCCATGATCTCTTTGTCTGGGACAACTACCCGGTGAACGATTTTGATCCCAATGCATTGTTCATGGGCCCGTTGCGCAACCGGGACGCGGCTCTGGCCAGGGGCCCCGTCGCCGGGTGGGCCGCCAACCCCATGAACCAGGGCGAGGCTTCCAAGATTGCCCTTCTGACGGTGGCGGACTATCTGTGGAACCCGCAGGCTTACGACCCGGTGGAGGCCTGGGATGTGGCCATCCGGCACGTGGCCGGGGATCTGGCCTACCGGCCCATGCGGCTTCTGTGTCAGAACCTGCAGAGTTCCCGCCTGTTTGAAGAGGAGTCGCCGGAGCTGGCGGCCAAGATCAATGCCTTCTGGACGGAATACCCGGCGGGGGACTGGCAAGGGAAAGGGGAGGCGCTGGCGGCGGAGTTCCGCGAGTTGCGGCAGCTCAAGGAGGAACTGGAACGGGCGTTAGCCAACCGCCAGCTGCTCAGGGAGATCATGCCCTGGCTGGAGAAGCTGTCGCTCCAGGCCGAGCTGGCCGAGGGATACCTGGAACTGCTCATGAAACGGGGGTCGGGGGCGATGGGTTCTGGCTCTAAAAAATTGGTTGGTCCCGCAGCCAGTGCAAATGCGGAAAGCGCCGGTGGACGGGGCGGCGAAAACAGGGCCAGCCGGGACGAGATGAGAAGGTTTGCGGCTCTTGAGAAGTTGGCGGAGCGGTTGAGTAACGATCCCCACCAGGTCTGCGGCTTGGTGCTGGAGGAGTTTCTGGCAAAGGTGCGCGCCGAACTGACCTCCGCCGCGCCGGGGGCGGGAGTCACTGGTAGTTAACCACAAGAACGGGATGCAGATAGCGGGAAACATTCGACGCTTTTCGAGGATTCTTGATGGTTGGCCTCTGGGAAACGGTTGCACTAAGCCTCATCAGCGCTTCAACTGCTTTGTTGGCCAGGTATCCAATGGACTCGGCGGGTGGGCTTATAGGATTTGCGGCATTCCTTCACAGGCCGGCAGCATACCTCCGAAATGGCGAGATGATCTTACTCCTTGTGGGCGTGTTATTGCTTGCTTTTGCAGCGGTTGCCGAGGGATTCAATATAGTACGATCTAGCTGAGTGTGTTGAGCAATCAAAAGTGGGACTGATTAAGGCAGGCGCTGTATCCAGGCTGGTGTTATAAGAGGGGATGGATAATATCTGGCAGTTTATCCCGCAAATTCGTGGCGGTTTGATCGTTTCGTGTCAGGCTCAGTCGGGAGAGCCCCTGTATGGTTCGCACTATATGGCTGCCATGGCCAGGGCTGCCCGGGAGGCGGGCGCCGTTGCCGTCCGGGCCGAATCACCCAGGGATATCCAGAGTATCAAGGCCGCTGTTGGCTTGCCGGTGATCGGCCTTTGGAAGGTCGATTACCCGGGAAGCCCGGTTTACATCACGCCGACCCTCAAAGAGGTGGCGGCGGTGGATGCCACCGCCCAGCAGCCCCGGCCGGATAGTCTTACGGCGGCAGATTTTATAAAAGCGATAAAGAAGAATTTTAGCGTGCCGGTTATGGCCGATATCTCCACCGTTGAAGAGGGGGTCAAGGCCGAGGCGGCTGGTGCGGACCTGGTCAGCACCACCCTGGCGGGTTACACGCCTTATAGCCGGCAATTAAGCGGGCCCGACTTCACCCTGGTTCAAGAACTCCACGCGGCCTTGAAGGTGCCGGTGGTGGCCGAAGGGCGCATCTGGCATCCTGCAGAGGCGGCGCAAGCTCTTAAGCTTGGCGCTCACGCGGTGGTGGTGGGGTCTGCCATCACCAGGCCCCAGGAGATTGCCAGACGATTTGTGCAGGCACTCAGGGATCCGTGCGTTTGACACCCCGCTGGTTCGCAAGAGGCAGTACAGACAGAGGGGGAGATTATGGTAACTTTAATAGAAGACGATGCCGTGGTTCTTTTCCAGGGGGATAGCGTAACGGATGCCGGCCGTGGCAGGGAAGACGACGGCAATTTGGGGACTGGTTATGCGATGATGACGGCGGCCTGGTTTTCCGCGCTGTATCCGGAAAAACAGGCGAGATTTATAAACCGGGGAGTCAGCGGCGACCGGGTAAAAGACTTGCAACGGCGGTGGCGGGAAGATTGCCTGGACTTAAAACCAACATGGGTTTCCATCCTGATAGGGATCAATGACTGCTGGAGAAGGTATGACAGCAATGATCCCACTTCCGTGGGAGACTTTGAAGCTGCTTACCGGGATATTTTAAGGCGGGTAAAAGAAACTTTAAATGCCAGGATCATCCTCTGTGAACCGTTTGTCTTGCCTGTGCCCGAAGATCGCGAGAAATGGCGGGAAGATCTAAATCCCAAAATAGATGTGGTCCGGCGGCTGGCGCGGGAATTTGGGGCGCTGTTCGTTCCTTTGGACGGGCTCTTTGCCCAGGTTTCCACTCTGCGTCATCCGGGGTTTTGGGCGCCGGACGGCGTGCATCCCTCCCCCGCGGGGCATGCCTTGATTGCGAAAGCTTGGTTGCAAACCGTGAAAGCCATGTGACCCTCAATCCAGTGGCGAGGTGATCGAAAGATGGAGGAGCTTATGAGGATTACACGGGAATGCACGCCATGTACCGCTTCCACATCGAAGATCCGGTGGTGTTTACCAGGTCGATCCGGGTTACCATCGAGCACGGCCACGCCAACGACCGGAGCGATGATTATTCCAGCGTGGCGTACTGGTACCAGACGGAGCCGCACAAGGTCTGGGTTCCCCTGCCTCCGCCGGAGAAGAGGGTGGCCAGGCGCGACTACACCTGCAAATAGTTCTTTTTAGCCCATCCGGCTGTCAAAGGAACATCTTGCTCACAAGCAAAGATAGCGGGGATCCTTGCGGAGCTTCTCACCAGAAACTCAATTCTGTGCTTTCCCGCCACATGATTCCCGCACCACCAACTGGATGTTCATCACTACACTTCTTCCTCTTATAGCTGCTTTCGGACACCAGGTCGGCGTCAAAAGGTATCCCGTGTTTGTCCAGAGTCTTTCGATAACCCGCCATGCGTTGTCTTCCATGAGTGTCTCCGGACTCCAGCGCGCTCAGATGCGCGATCCGGCGGTGTCCCAGCCGGATCAGATACTCGGTGGCCATTTCGCCCCCGGCTTCATGATCCACCACGATCCGGCAGCTTTTGAGGCCGCGTATCGCGCTGTAGATCTGCACGATCGGGACCTCTTGCTCCAGCTTCCTGACCAGGCCGACATTATCGTCAAAAGTCGGCAGCCAGATGATGCCATCCACACCCTTATCACGCAATAGTTGCAGGTACAGGGCCTCCTTCTCGGGCCGGCCCCGGGTGGTGTAGAGAAGGACGCTGTAACCGTACTCTTCCGCCTCATCCTGGATCCCCTGGATTGCCTCCGGCAAAAAGGAGGTCATGACGTGGGGCACCACCAGCCCGAGCAAACTGGTTCGTTTAAGAACCAACCCGCGCGCCAGAATGTTGGGGCGATAGTTCAACCGCTCAGCGATTTCCAGAACCCGGTTCCTGGTCTTTTCGCTGACTTTTTCTATTTGCTTGGCATTGAGCACGCGCGATACGGTGCAAATGGATACGCCGGCTTCCCTGGCGATATCCTTCACTGTTAGACATCCAATGACCCTCCGGTTGGCAGCAAGACCTTCATCTAATATAAATATGTCAAGGTCTTGCTGCGCCCCGGGGACGCAGGCTGAAACGCCGGAAGGCGATCACAAGCCCAATCAACATGGGCAGGGCGGCAAGGCCGTAAATGACCCCGTTTGCCGCAGGTTCCACGGATTGAAGGTGGCGCTCCGATCCCCGGATTACCTTTCCGTCCGCGTTGACCAGTTGCATCGAGTAGCCGTCGCCTTCCACCGCCTGAACCTTGAAAGCGCTGAAAGTCGGGCCTGTCCCTGGCTGGCTCTTCGGATCCCATTCCACAATGTTGTAACCCAGTGCGGGTCCTGGTGTTTGGATAACCCGGTAAGGTCTGTATTCAATCCGCTTTCGCACCTGGCCATTTTGCAGCAGTTCCAGGAAGACTCCCTCTTTCAACGCCTGCCCGTGCACCCAGGCCGTACCCGACCGGGTGCCGGCTCCCTGCAAGGGTTTTTGCTGGCTGAGCAGGTGCAGGTAATCGTAAACATTGTATTGCGCGGATTGAAAAGCCTGTACATAAAAAGTTCGGGCGCCGCTGGCATAGATCACCCGGTCGACATCATCGGATTTGAAGGGGTAAGTCCACGTGGCTTCCGGCATAATTTCATAGCCGACACCTGTACGCCAAGGCGCCAATAAGTGCAGTTTTTTATGGGTCCCCGGTACATCATCGCCCCGATCGTCAACCAGATGCACTTCGTAATCCCCGGCTGGCAGGTTCAGGATGAACCCCGATGCCGGCGCGGTCACAAAAAGCCGCGGGGGACCGGGCTGCCGCGGGGGTTCGGAGAGTGTCTTGGGGTCGGCCGGAAGACCACTCTCGTTGACACGTTTCAGAATGCGTGCCATCTCGTCATCCCAGGCTTTCTGGGCCTCGGTATGCCGGGAGACAGCCGTAAGATAGTCTTGAACCGCCTTTCGATAGGACTGGTAAACCCGGCCGGCTTTCCGGCCTGTTACCAGTTCCACTGGCAGCGTATCCGGCCCATTTGGATACCTCAAAATGTAATCGGTTCGGGTGACTTCTTTAATCACCCGGCCCCCTCGCAGGATCTGGAGCTTTCCGGGCGCCACGGCCCGTTCGGTTTGCCAGTCCATCTGATATTCGCGGGTGATCGGCCAGTAATACACTCGAGTGCGGGCCACATCGACGGCGCTGGGGGTTCCGGCCAGCAAATAGAGGTCCTTAACCCCCTGGGCGGCAAATGTCGCCCCGTAGGCCACCCCGGTCCAGGGTGCAAGCTCGTAGACCACCTGGCTCTCTGAAACCGGCCTGGCCGCCGCGGCGCGCAGGGAGCAGGCGGCCATAAACCCGATGAAAACAAGCAAAGTCACAGCATATCGCCATCTCATCAGGGCCGCACCCCCCTTCGGCGCAATACCAGGGTGGCACACGCCAAGAGCGTCACCGCATAAACAAAGAGTTCCGCCACGGTCCACCCGAACGCAATCGCATTGCCGTGTGCCACCGCAACCTGCCCACGATTGAAGTAGGCTACCGGCGACACCCATTGCATAACCATATCAAGCCTGTCCAGAAAGATGCGCAAATAGATCATCGTATCGGAGAGCTGTTCGCCTGGTATGCTGATCATCCAGCCATGAACCAGCGAAAAGAGGATAAAGATGGCCGCGACAGCCAGATAGGCGACAACCGCCATCATGCCGCGGCGTACAAAGCAGGCGAAGAATTCACCCAGGGCAATCACAGCGGAGGCCAGAAAGATGGCCAGAATCCCAAACCAGAGCAGGTTCATCCCGGCCTGAAGACCCGTCAATGCGGATACGAAAAGATAATAAAGCGACGTCAAAACGGCCACCACCATAAAGGCCAGCATGGAATGCAGATATTTTCCAAGAACATAGGAGATCGAATCGACTGGTCCATAGAAGAGCACTTCCGCCGTCCCCCGTTCCCGCTCCCGCGCAAAGGACAACGCGGCACCGGAACCCAGATATATTGCCATAAGAACGGAAGTCAGGAAAAAAGGCCCGGTAACGGGATTACTGAGGACCGCCATCCCACTCTGCCCGATCTGAAAAAACGCCCCGCCGATGCCCAGGTAAGAGATGGTCACCAGAACCAGGCTGAGAGTCAGGTACAGTGAGAGCCCATAAAGGGTCGAACGCAACTCCCGCCCTGCCACGATAGCCGCCACATAAAATCGGTCCGGCACGTTCACAGGCCTTCCCCCCTCCCAGCCTGCTGGTAAGAAATGCCTTCGGATGCCGCAAGGCTTGCCAGGTTGCTCTCGGTGATCTCCATAAAGGCTTCCTCAAGGCTGATCTGTCTGGAGTTGAACTCCAGCGGCACCGCACCGTGCTCCGTTAGATGGCGCAAGAGGTCGGAGCGGTGGTCCTGGTCCGCCGATAAAATCACGCGAAGCTGGACCGGTGTCTCCCAGCGGGCGCTCTTCACCCATGGAAGCTGGTTGAGGGCGGCTTCCTCCAGGGGTGGCGGCATGGCAAATTCCACGTTGATGTGCATTTCCGGTGAGAGGCGCCGCCGCAGGCCCGCCATGTCACCCTGGGCGACAAGCCGCCCCTTTTGCAGGATGCCCACCCTGTAACAGGTGCGCTCGACTTCGGAAAGAATATGTGAAGACAGGAAGATTGTCTTGCCTTGCTCGTTGAGGTCCTTCAGAATCTCCCGAACCTCGCGGATTCCATACGGATCGAGAGACGAAGCCGGCTCGTCCAGCACCAGCAGATCCGGGGCATGCAGCAGGGCTCGGGCCAGCGAAAGCTTCTGGAGCATTCCTTTTGAATAGCCTCCGACCAGTTCATTTCGGCGGTCGAGAAGGCGGACGGCCGCAAGGACCTCGCCGGCCCTTTTCCGTGGTTCTTTAACGCGATAGAGCCGGGCGAAGAAGAGCAGATACTCCCAGGCGGTCATCTCTCCGTAAATGTTTTGATACTCACCGACCACGCCCACGCGCCTTTTAAGGGCAAAGGAGTCCTCCCGCACCGGCTCCCCGAAGAGCAGGGCGCGGCCTTGCGTGGGGCGAATCAAGCCGAGCAGCAGGGAAATGGTGGTACTTTTCCCGGCGCCATTGGGGCCGAGAAAACCGTAAATCTCACCTTGTTTCACGCTGAGGTTCAGATCATCGACGGCCAGAAGTGGCCCATAATGTTTGCTCAAATGCTCCGTCCGGATAACTTCCAAATTGCGACCCTCCCGTAAAGGCTGACCCTTTGTCCTACCTGGTGCGCTAACCTGGTGCAAGGGGGTACCAGGGTGTGCTAATCTTGGCTGAAATAAGCGCCCCTGGCTCTCAAGAACTCCTCATAGCGGCGATACAAGGCATGAGCTGACGGCCAGATGGAATGCGGGCTGAGGAAGTGGGAGAATTCAAAGGTAATCACCTTGCTTACGTGCGGCTGCACGGCCTCCAGCTTGTAAGCCAGCTTTCGCCAGTCGATGGGCGGAAATTTGATGGGCGTGTCCCGATCGAAGGTCTCCAGATTAGACCACAGTTCGATCTGGTGTTTCCGCGCAATCTCGGCTGTCGCCCGCACAAACTCTTCAAGCTTCAAGAATTCGACGGTCCCGTCCTGAAAAGCACAATAGTTCACCAGACCTTCCAGGCGGCTGAAAATCTCCGACCACTGGCGGACATGCTCCTCGACAGAGCGAGGAAAAGCTTTTTCTTGAAGAGCGACAACCAGCATGGGATCCAGGCGGCCGAAGAAATATGGCGAGATCAGGATGGGAAGACCGGAAAGTTTCCGAATCTCTTCCGCCAGGCTTGTCTGGATCTCAATGATCCTGAAACTCGTGTCCGGAGTTTCGTGGGGCAGGTACCAGCCGGCGAAAGCGGGCGACGAACCGTATCGATCCAGCATCTCGCGAATAAACTCTTTGTTGATGCCTACTTCCGTTTGCCAGTCGTTGCGGTACCAGAACCGGTTGGAATCGTACAGCCCGAGGAAAAGACGCATGCCGTTTTGCGCCGCGAGCTTCAAGAAGAGGGCAATCAGGTCCTGGTAGACTGGAAGGGTTGGCACGTGCTTCGAGATTGTCCTGGCGGGGCAGGCGAGTTTTTCTCCCAGCCCCGCGCGGATGACAATGACCGTGTCGATCCCGGCCCGCTTCATGGTCCCAAATTCGGTTGTCCATTCCTCTTCGCCCCAATTCGAAGAAGGGATGTCATAAGTGATCTCATCCAGGAATGTCCCGGTGATCGCTTTGTAAGCCAAGATAACCCCTCCCGTTCAGAATTTGGTGATGTTCATCGGGTCACCTTTCCAGATATTAATAACCCAGCCGCTCATCTGGTTACCCTTTGATCCCCGTCAAGGCGATCCCTTCGATGAAGGTGCGCTGGGCAACCAGGAAGATCGCCACCAGCGGCAAGGTGATCAAGGTGGCGGTGGCCATGATCAACGTCCACTGCGCGTTATGCTGGCCGAAAAACATCTGCAACCCGAGTTGCAAGGTGTACTGGCTTTCGTTTTGCAGGTAGATCAGTGGCCCCAGAAAATCCGTCCACGACGCGACAAACTGGAAGAGGCCCACCACCGCCAGCGCAGGCTTCGCGAGCGGCAAGATCACCTTGGAAAAGATCCAGATGTGGTTTGCCCCATCGATTCTGGCGGCTTCGGACAATTCCATCGGAATCGTCATGTAAAACTGGCGCAGCAGGAAGATATAGAAAGCAACCCCGAAGAAATGAGGCACAACAAGGGGCAATATGCCGCCAATCCAGCCCATGCTCTTGAAGAGCACAAACAGCGGGACCATGGTCACCTGGAAGGGAAGCATCATCGTGGCTAAAACCACGAAAAAGACCACGTTACGTCCCGGCCAGGACACCTTGGCAAACCCGTAAGCGACCACCGCCGACGAGAACACCGCCCCCGCCACGTTCAAAAAAGCGATCACCAGCGTGTTCCACAGAAAGCTGAGAAATGGAAACGCCAGCACCGCGTCGCGGTAGTTCGACCAGATGGGATGCTTCGGGAGCAGCAGGGGCGGCCAGATAGCGATCTCCTGATTCGACTTCAGCGAGGTGGAGACCAGCCAGAAGAAAGGAAAGAGAAACACCGCCCCCACCAGCGCGAGCAGCAAATGCTTGCCGATTGAACCCCAGATCCGCCGGTGCTTGCGCCTGGTGATTAAGCCTGTCGGAACACGTTTCATCATGGTGCCGTTCACGTTCATGGCATATGAACCTCCCCGGATGCCGGCCGTGCCGGCTAAGATCTGGTCTCGCCGCCATAGTACACCCATCGGGCCGATGATCTGAATATAACCAGGGTCGAAATCATCAGAATGACGAACAGGATCCACGCCATCGCCGATGCCTTGCCCATGGCGAAATAGCGAAAAGCATTGATGTAGAGGTACAAAGCGTAAAACATGGTGGAGTCGCGCGGGCCTCCCACCTGCATCTGGCTCCCGTAGCCCGTGGCGGACAAAATGTACGCCTGGGTGAAATACTGGAAATAGCCGATGACCCCGGTAATCAGGTTAAAGAAGATGATGGGGGAGATCATGGGCAGGGTGATGCGCAGGATCTTCTGCAACCAGTTCGCCCCGTCGATGTCCGCCACTTCGTAGAGTTCCTTTGGCATATCCTTGATGGACGCCAGGTACAACACCATGCTCCCGCCGATACCCCAGAATCCCATGAGAATTAGCGCCGGTTTGGACCACACCGGGTCAATCAACCACCCGGGTTGCGGCAACCCCAGATGGGAGAGCCCGGCGTTCAAAATCCCGAACATCGGGTTGAAGATCCACCGCCACAAAAGCGCGGCGGCCACCAACGGAATTACCGAGGGCAAATAGTAGATGGCCCGGTATACCGCCAAGCCTTTGACGTTGGCGGAGAGCATCAGGGCCACGATCAGGGCGCCGACAAGATGGAGGGGCAGGCCGAGGATTACCATGTAGATGGTATTCCAGAGGGAGATGTAAAAAAGGTTGTCCGAGAGCAATCCCGTATAATTTTTTATCCCGGTCCAGGCCGGGCTGCCAATCAGGTTGTAGTTTGTGAAACTGTAATAGAGCGAGAACAAGAGCGGAAACAGGACGAAGACAAGAAATCCAACGATCCACGGAAAGATGAAGAGGATTCCCCAGCGTAATTCTCCGTGACGCTTCCTGGGACCTGTGGACATGTGCAAAACCCCCTTCGGCAATTACTCGTCGGGGGCGAATGCTCTTCGCCCCCGACGCCATTAACAAATCTACATCAGTATTGCTTCTGAAGGTCCGCCAGAGCCTTTTCCGCCGTGGTCTGGCCCGAATAGACCGTATCCATGATATTGCCCAACTTCTGCAGGAACTCGTCCACTCCCGGAAACGCGGGATACACGCTCAACCGGCCTTCCCGCAGGAGCGGAAGGGCGGCGCTCAACGTCGGCATCGCCTTCAAGAATTCCGGTGAAGCATTGAGATCCAGGCGGACCGACGCATTGGTGATGCCCAGCGCCAGAAGCTTGCTTCCTTCCTTGCTGGAAATCCACCTGATAAACTCCCAGGCTTCCTTCGGGTGCTTCGAACCGGTGGGCAAGACCCACACGGAACTGCCCCAGTTCGCAAAACCCGGCGAGCCGTCCACCGTCGGATATGGGAAACGGCCATAGTTCAGGTTGGGGGCATACCACTTCTTGAAATTGACGATCCACTCGCCCCAGTTGTCCTGCATGGCCATCTGCCCCGAAAGGAAGGGGTTCGCGGCGCTGGCGTAGTTGCCCTGGGAGGCGATGAAAGCCTGGATCGCTTGATAACCGTACTTGTCATAATAACTTCGCATCCAGTTGGCGGCCTGGATCACCTGGGGGCTAGTCACGGTCACTTTCTGACCGTCGAAGATTTTGCCACGGAACATCTGTGACGCAGTATTCAGGTCGGACGGGTAGTAGCCCACGCGCAAAATGCGGTTTCCTTCCACCTGCCAAAGCTTGCTCGCGTAGCTGTCCAGTTCGGCGACAGTTTTAGGCGCTTTCTCCGGGTCGAGGCCGGCTTGCTTGAAGAGGTCCTTGTTATAAGCGATCATGGAATAGTTGGCGATGCTACCCATGGCGTAGAGTTTTCCCTTGTAATGCCAGCTCTCCCAGACCGGCCGGACATAGTCGCTCGCTTTGACCCCCGAACTCCTGGCAAACGAAGTGAGATCTGTGAGGGCGCCGCGGCTGGCCAGGTCCGGCACCTGGTACCACCACACGGACGAGGTCACATCCGGCGCGGTGCCGGCGGCGATTGCGGTCAGCAACTTGTCGTATGAACCAAAGACGGTCACCGGAACAACTTCAATATTGGGATGCTCGGCATTAAACTTGGCGACGATGTCTTCCACGACTTTCTTTTCGTCTCCGCCCCAGCCGTGCCAGTACGTAATCTGCACTTCTTTCTTGGCGTACGCGGCAGGGACGGGAAGAACTCCCACCAGCAACAGAACAACCATTACAAGAACCAACCACGTTGCCCGCTTGTTTCCAGTCTTCGACACCAATTGAACCGACCTCCCTTACAAAAAATGTGGTTAAAGGTTTAACCTGTTTCCATAAAACTATTCAACACTGGTTAGAAAAATCCTTCCTAAAAACCTAAAAAATGGAGGATCTCACCAACTTTTTTGTTTAAATTGGAGGAAATACCCTCTGGTTGTCGAATTTCCGTTACAACCGGCTTGTGGCTACGGACGTTAAGCGCTGGTGAAGCCTTTGGATTTTATTTAGAATAGGGATCGGTCTCCAAAAAGGGGGTTGTCCATTGAAAGGAAAAGAATTGAAAGTAAAAGAACCGGTAACGAGTGTGCTTCCACTGGTTCGCAGCCTCTATGCCTCACTGACCAAGTCGGAGCGGAAGGTGGGGGAGACCTTGCTGAAGGATCCTCAGCAGGCCCTCTACGCTACGGTTTCTGACCTCGCTGAAGCCAGTGGCGTGGGTGAAACCACGGTGTTGCGCTTTTGCCGCGAGATGGGTTTTCGCAGTTATCAAGAGTTCCGCCTGGTGCTGAGCCGGGATCTAATGCGCCCGGAAGAGCATCTGAGCGGTTTCGAGATTGCTCAAGACGATCTGAGCGCTCTGGCCCATGGTTTGACCACTACCAACGCCAAGGCGCTGCAAGATACGCTGGCGCTTTTCGATCCGCAGGCCTTGAAGCGGGCTGTCGATATCTTGCTGACCTCCCGGCGCGTTCACGTTTATGGCGTCGGCAGTTCCGGCGTGGCCGCCCAGGATGCGAAGTACAAGTTCATCCGCATGGGCCTGCCGGTGGAAGCCATTACCGATCCACACTTGCAGGCCATGAGCGCTACAACCCTGGGCAGCGAGGATGCGGTGCTGGCCTTTTCGTTTTCGGGCAGTACGAAAGACACCTTTGATTCGGTCAAACTGGCCAGGGCCGCGGGGGCCCGGATCATTTGCATCACCGCCCACGCGCGTTCCCCGCTGACCCGTCTGGCTGATGTAGTCCTGCTTAACGCCGCCCGGGAGACGCCGCTACAAGGGGGGAATCTGAGCAGCCGTATCGCCCAATTGCATGTGCTGGATTTCCTTTACACGGCGACCGCTCTGGCTGCCAGGGACCGGGCCCTTCATTTCGCCGAGCAAACGGCCAAAGCAGTTCTCGATAAACTTTATTAGGAGTGGTCCCGATGTTAACGCTGGGGATCGATATCGGCGGCACCAAGATCCGGGCCGCCCTTGTGGACCTTTCAGGAAACATCCGGCAGGTGGCGCAGACGGCCACGCCGGTGGCGGATGGGCGAGAGGGGATCCTGCGGGCCCTTTACTCGCTGGTGGATCCTCTGGTTGATCAAGTTGATGCTATTGGTGTGGGTAGCGCCGGACGCATCAATGTCCGGGAAGGCTCCGTGGCCTATGCCACCGATAACCTTCCGGGGTGGACCGGTACGCCGTTAAAGGACCTCCTTCAACGACGCTGCCCAAAACCGGTTTTTGTCGATAACGACGTCAACGTGGCCGCTCTGGCCGAGGGCTGGGTGGGGGCGGCCCGGGGCCTTGAGCACTTCCTTTGTCTGACTCTGGGCACAGGGGTGGGCGGAGCCCTGGTGAGTCGCGGCCAACTGGTGCACGGCGCCACCTGGTCCGCTGGAGAGATTGGCCATATGCTCCTTTATCCGGAGGGCAGGCCTTGCAATTGCGGGGGATTCGGTTGCCTGGAACAGTATGTTTCCGGCCCGGCGCTTGTCCGCTCCGCCAACCAGATGGGGGGAGCCAACCGATCGGGTGGCCCTTATCCGGACGGGCGGCTTCTTTTCCAGGCCGTAGAGGCTGGAGAGGAACCGGCGCTCAAGGCTATTGACGCCTTCTGCCGGGATCTGGCCTACGCTTTGCAGACTCTGCAGAGTGTGTTTGATCCAGAAGCGGTGATCATTGGAGGAGGACTCATCGACGGCCGTCAGGTGTGGTGGGAACGCCTGGCGGAGCAGGTGCGGCTACTTTGCCCCGTTCCGGTGGTTACAAGGCCCGCCGCTCTCGGCGGCGACGCCGGTGTTGTGGGGGCCGCCAGGCTCGCGCAACTACACATGGAGGGTCGAGAGTGGCCTTTTCTGTAACCCGTGAAAGGAGTTTGGGTTTGGGCGCCGAATTTATATAAACGTTTAACCACGATCACCAGGAACGTATTCATATTTCTTGAGGAGGAATCATGATGACAAAGAAGTTGCGCGTGGGGATTATCGGCTGTGGCGCCATTGCGCAAGAGGCCCATCTGAAGGGCTATGCGGCCTGCAAAGATGTGGAGATCGCGGCGGTTTGCGATGTCGACGGGGGCCGGGCGCGGGAGGCCGCCGGAAGATTCGGCGTGCCGGATGTTTACACCAGCCATCAGGAACTTTTGGCCGACCGGTCCATCGATGCCGTCAGCATCTGCACCCCCAACTACCTCCACGCCACCCAGACGGTGGACGCCTTGAAGGCGGGCAAGCATGTTCTGGTGGAGAAGCCGATGGCCACCACCCGCGAGGACGCCCAGGCGATGATCGACGCCGCCCGGAAGACGGGTAAAACCCTGATGGTGGGCTTCACCCATCGCTTTTTCCGGGCCAACCGGCACATGAGGAAGCTGATTGACAGGGGAACCATTGGCAAAGTCTTCTCGGTGCGGGTGCGCATGGCCCACCGCGGCCCCTATGAATCGTGGAGCGCGAAAGCGGACTGGTTCTTCCGCCACGAGATGGCCGGCGGCGGCGCCGTGCTCGACATGGGCATTCATGCCCTGGACATCATGCGCTACCTGGCCGGCGAGATTGTGGAGATCACCGGGATGACCGCCACGGTCCTGCACCCGATCAGGGACGAGGACATGGCTGTCGCCGTGGTGAGGTTCGCCGGCGGCGCCCTGGGTTACGTGGAGACAGGCTGGCATTCCCGTCCCGGCTTCGGTGGGATCGAGATCTACGGCTCCGAGGGGACGATGATCCACGACTACGCCAAGGGACTGCGGCTTTTGAACCCGAAAGGCGAGGAGATACCTCAAGATGCCGCGGAGTTGGAAGGCGACGGGGGTCACGACTTCGAGGTACGGCACTTCGTGGAGTGCCTCCAGACCGGAATCCAGCCCGAGGTGGGCGGGGAGGATGGTTACAAGTCCCTCGACCTGGCCCTGCGCCTGTACGGCAAATAAAGGAGGCGTGAAACGATGCGCGTGGGCATTGTCGGCGCCGGCACCATGGGTTGGGTTCATGCCCATTCCCATCGAGAGGCCGGCCACGAGGCGGTGGCGATCTACGACTTACGCGCCGAGGTGGCGGAAAAAGCCGCCGAATCGGTGGGCGCGCAGGCCGCCGGGTTACCCCACCTGGGGGGATGTCACGCTGGAGATTGTGGGCACCGAGGGGACGATCTCGGTTGACGCTTTCGGCCAGAATCTGATCCTTTACAATAACGAGGCGAAGGCGCCCGGTTGGGAGAACTACAGCAGCGCCATGGGCGGCGGCCTGGTGGCAGATTTCATCCGCTGCTGCGCGGAGAACCGGCCGGTCCCGATCCCGGGGGAGGACGGCCTCAAGGCCATGGAAGTGGCGCTTTTAGCCTACGAGTCCGCGGCGAAGGGTGAACCCGTGTACCGGAAATGAGGTGATGCAGACCTTGCTTCAACTACAGTGCGACATTCTCGTGGTCGGCGGAGGGATGGGCGGCACGGCCGCCGCTCTGCGGTCCTGCGCGCTGGGCCGCCGGGTGGTTATGACCGAGCCCACGCGCTGGCTGGGCGGCCAGGCGACCTCCCAGGGCGTCTCCGCCCTGGACGAGCACCAGTATATCGAACACTTCGGCGGGACGGAAGCATATAACGAGTTTCGCCGCCGCATCCGGGCTTATTACCGCCGGCACTATCAATTGGTGCAGGACCACGAGCGCCTGAATCCGGGCAACGGCTGGGTCAGCAAGCTCTGTTTCGAGCCCGGGGTGGGGGTGCAGGTTCTCCAGGAGATGCTCACGCCGGCCCTGGCGGACGGCTTGCTCACGGTCTTTTACGGGACGGAGCCCGCGGCGGTCGAGCGGCGGGGTTCCCGTATCCAGGCCGTGATCGTCCGTAACCTGGAGACCGGTGAGCAGACCCGCATCGAGGCTGCCGTGGTGATTGACGCCTCGGAACTCGGCGACCTGCTGCGGCTGGCCGGTGTACCCTATCGCAGCGGCATGGAATCTTTCGCCGAGACCCGCGAACCCAGCGCTCCGGCCGAGGGAAACCCCGAGGCGGTGCAGTCCTTCGCTTATCCGTTTGCCATCGAATATTGCCCCGGCGAAAACCACGTGATCACCAGGCCGGACGGTTACGAAAAGTTCAGGGACACCCAGCCCTATTCCTTTGAGGGATACAGGATGTTTGCCAAAGGGGGGCCCAGCGGGCTTCCCTTCTGGACCTACCGCCGCCTCATCGACGCCTCCCTCTTTGCGGGCGGAAAGTTCCCGCATGACATCGCCATGATCAACTGGCCGGCCAACGATTACCACGGGGGGAATATCATCGATGCGCCGCCGGAACTTTTGGCCGCGCGGCTGGATGAGGCGAAACGGCTGGCGCTTGGCTTCTTATACTGGTTGCAAACCGAGGCGCCGCGGGACGACGGCGGCCACGGTTATCCCGAATTGAAGCTCCGGCCGGAGATCATGGGGACGGTGGACGGCCTTGCGCAGCACCCGTATATACGCGAATCCCGCCGGATTAAGGCCTGCCACACTATCCGGGAGCAGGAGATCGTCGCGGCTTACAACCCGGGCAGCCGCGCCCAACTGCACCACGATTCCGTCGGCATTGGGCTCTACATATATGTCGATGTACATAGATGCTGCAATACCGATTTACGGCCGGGCGGCGGCCAGGCGATTCGCCCCTTCCAGATTCCGCTCGGGGCGCTGCTCAGCCCCGAGGTTGACAACCTGGTGGCCGGCGCCAAAAACATCGGCACCACTCACATCACCAACGGGGCCTGCCGCCTGCATCCGGTGGAGTGGAACACCGGCGAGTCGGCGGGAGCCCTCGCGGCTTTTGCCCTCGACCAAGGGGTGTCCCCCGGGCGGGTGTACCGAGACCGGCGGTTGCTCCGCCGGTACCAGGGCGAGCTGGTGCGGCACGGCGTTCCCCTGTACTGGTTTGAGGATGTGCCCAACCGTCATCCAGCCTTCGCGGCGGTGCAAACCCTGGCGGTGCAGGGGGTTATCGCAGGGGAACCCACGAATCTCCTCTTTAACCCGGAGCGGCCCATGGATCCGGAGACCGCGCAAGCCTGGGGCCGGCGGGCCGGGGTGGCTGTCGCGGCTGGTTCCAGCCTGACCCGGGCGGAGTATGCCGTCCGCCTCGCCCAGGCCATGGCCGAACGGGTTGCCGCGGTCTAGATTGATCCCTTCTGGTCCACAGCGCTGTCAGAGGTTTTAGTCGGTGGTTGTGTTTATGATGGTGTTAAACGTTTATCTCCAGTGCAGGCCGGTGGCTATACGGGCAGGTTGAATGATTTAGTCGCATGATTTATACGGAGGTTGATGGCGGTGAAAAAAAATAGCATCGGTGTCATGGTGGATTCTTTCCGGGTCGGCTTGCGGGAGGGAATCAAGAAGGCCAGAGAGGTTGGAGCCGCCGGTATCCAGCTTTACGCGGTCTCCGGGGAGATGGACCCGGCAAATCTTAGCCCGGCGGACCGGCGGGAACTTCTGGACTTCATCAAGTCCAACGGCCTGGTGGTCTCCGCTTTGTGCGGGGATCTGGGCGGTCACGGTTTTTCACGGCGGGAGGAGAACCCCTGGAAGATCGAGAAGTCCAAACGGATCATCGAGCTGGCCAGGGATCTGGAGGCCACGATAGTTACCACCCATATCGGCGTGGTGCCCGGGGATCGCGGTTCGGACAAGTGGAAGATCATGCAGGAAGCCTGCCGGGAGCTTGGCGGCTTTGCCGAGGCGATGGGGGGTTCCTTTGCCATTGAGACGGGACCGGAGAAGACCGCCTTGCTCAAGGAGTTTCTGGACATCCTTGGCACCAGGGGGATTGGTGTTAACTACGATCCGGCCAATCTGGTGATGGTTACCGGAGACGATCCGGTGGCGGGGGTCTACAACCTGCGGGATTACATTGTGCATACCCATGCCAAGGATGGGATCATGAAGAAACAGGATAATCCCGAGGTAATCTACAACTTCTTTGCCGAAGGCGGAATCGGCGACCTCCGGCTGTCGGACTACTTTATCGAGACCCCACTTGGCCGGGGCCAGGTGGACTTTCCCCGCTACGTGAAAGCCCTGGAGGAGATCGGCTACAAGGGCTTCTTTACCGTTGAGCGGGAGGTCGGGGAGAACCCCGAGAAGGATATCCAGGAAGCGGTGTGGTTCCTGGAAGGGATTCTGTGAAGGTTTTCAAGGTTTCTGTAGAAGGGCGAAAATCGTTCGGCAGAAAGGGATGAGACCGTGAAATTTGGCATAAACCAGTGGTGCTTTCCGGCGGGGACGGAGCTGGAGCAGATTTTTGCACAGGCCGGGGAGGCAGGGTTTGACGGTGTGGAACTCAACCTCCTGCCAGAAGGGGAGAAGGGGCTAACCATGGCCTCCGACGATCAGGAGGTCCGGAAAATAGCAGATCTGGCGCGCCGGTATGGCATGCCTATTCCCAGTATAGCCACCGGCCTGCACTGGAACTTTCCTCTCACCAGCCCGGATCCGGAGGTGCGGGCTACAGGACGGCGGGTTGTGGAGAAGATGCTGCACGTCGCGGCCCTCGTTGGCGCGGACACGGTGCTGGTGGTGCCGGGGCTGGTGACCGGGGAGACGTCCTACGATCAGGCCTTCGCCCTGGCGCGGGAGGCCCTGCGCGGCCTGGCCCCCGTGGCGGAGAAGCACCAGGTGCACATCGGCGTGGAGAATGTCTGGAACAAGTTCTTGCCCAGCCCGCTGGAGTTCGCCGGTTTTGTGGACGCCATCGGCAGCCCCTGCGTGGGGGCGTACTTTGACGTGGGGAACGTCCTGGCCTTTGGCTTTCCGGAGCAGTGGATCCGGATCCTGGGCAAGCGGATCCGCAAGGTGCATGTCAAGGATTTCCGGCCGGAGATCGGAAACATCCTGGGGTTTACATCGCTTTTGAACGGAGAGGTAAATTGGCCGCAAGTGGCGGTAGCTCTGGCGGAGATCGGCTATGCCGATTTTGTCACGGCGGAGCTGGCGCCTTACCGCTTTTACCCCGAGCAATTGATTCCGGACACGGCGGCGCATTTGCGGCGGATCTTCGGGAAGATGGCCTGATTGGAAGGGGAGTCTGAGTTGGCGGATTTTTTGCACCATGAGCGGGACGTTCTTGATTCTCCGGATCATGAAACGTTTATCTTCAGGCAGGATTTCGCACCTCTGGTGTCGAAATACTAACACGATTGGAAAGGCCAGGAAGTGCGATTTGAACCGGTAACAACAGATGATCAAGCCCACGAGTTGGGACAGATTTAGTTAATCGTTTGAGTCAAGATTCATTGAAGGGAGGTGAGGATTGGCCAGTGGCGACAACGCTAAAAGACATCGCCAAAGAAGCCGGGGTCTCTGTTTGCACTGTTTCCCGGGTTTTGAACAACCCCAAGTCCATCCAGGTGCGGGATGAGACCCGTCGCCGGGTGCTGGTGGCCGCGCAAAGGTTGAATTACCGGCCCAATATCATGGCCCGTGGCCTGGTCAAGAAGCGTACCAATCTCATTGGGGTGGTGGTCTCCAGCCTCACCAACTCTTTTCTGTCCGAGACGGTCCAGGGGATCCAGGATGTGGCGGAGGAACTGGGTTGTAGCGTTCTTCTCTACACCCACCGTCATAACCCGGCGAAAGAGGCTGAGTATCTCCAGGTACTGCGGGATAAGGGAGTGGACGGGATCATCTGGATGCCGGTGTTTGAGAGCAACCTTCCCCTGGCTCTGGAACTGGAAAAAGAGATCCCGCTCATTCAGATTCATACGGCTTTCAAATCCCTCACTTCCCCTTATGTGACGGCCGAGCATGAAAAAGGCGCCTATCTCGCCACCGAACACCTGATCAAACTGGGCCACCGCCGTATTGCCCACTTCGGTATCAGCAACGATACTCACGGCAAATTGCGCCATCTTGGCTATCTCCGGGCTTTGACGGAATACCAGATCCCCTACGATCCCCGGCTGGTTTTTGAGGCGGGTTATGACTGGCATGGCGGCTATGCGTCCGCGCGGGAGTTTTTGAAGCTCCCGGTCGACCAGCGCCCCACGGCGGTCTTTTGTTGCGGGGATCTCGCGGCCTGGGGGGCGATCCAGTGTTTCAAGAAAGCAGGCCTGGAAGTCCCGGAGGACGTGGCGGTGGTTGGTTTTGACGATTTGACCATCACGCCCTGGATGGAGGTGCCGCTCACCACCATAGCCTTGCCGAAAGTTGAGACGGGACGGGTGGCTATGGGAAAGCTTGATGAGAAGATCCAGACGGGAGAGGCGGAAAGCGTCTGTCTGGACGTCCGGCTGATAATCAGAGAGTCAAGCCGGGCTTCACGGTTGGCGGGGGTATTGAACCGGGCGCAGAACTGCTGATCTTGGCGCATGTAGAGGCGCAAGGCTGGTGGCAGTGGCGGATATTATCCCCGAAAAGGCCCGGTGGCCTGGTACAAAGATTATGAGTTGCGGGTGGAGGATGCCTCCTTGCCCAGCACCTTCCGGGACCGGACCAGGCCTGGCGAGGAGATCTTCCAGCACAACCTGCTGGGGGAGGGCGCCGTGGATCACCTGCCACTCTTCATGGCTCTTGCCGGAGCGGGATACAAGGGGTATTTTTCCACGGAATGCCACGGTACCTCGGATGATCGGGCCGCGGCGATCCACGAATTGGCCGAGATCCAGCGGCTGATCGCGCGGGCGGTGAAAACGCGCGCAACGAGGTAGCGGCTGGCGATGTAAAGGTAGGCGCTAAATAAACCGCAAAGGAGAATGGTATTGTGAAAATCGGAGTGAGCATGTGGAGCCTGCAAAAAAAGTTTTTCAAAGGGACCCTGACCGTTGAGGAGTTCATTGCCTACGCATCCTCTGCCGGCGTGGAGGGCGTGGAGCTTTTGGACTGCTTCTGGCGGAACGAGGCGGAGGAGCTGGTCAAAACGCCGGGGCTCCTCGGGAAATACCGCCTGGCGCCGGCGGCCTATGCGGTGGGCAACGATTTTGTAGATCCGGACCCGGCCAAACGGGCCGCGCAACTGGATTACGTCCGCCGGGGGGTGGATGTGGCCAAACAGCTCGGGGCCCCGGTCTTGCGCGTTTTTAGCGGCAATGCCAAAGAAGGCATTGCCTTTGAGACAGCGCGGGAATGGATTATTGAGGGCCTGCGCCGGAGCGCCGAGTATGCGCAAGAGCACCGGATCGTCCTGGCCTTGGAGAACCACGGCCTCTTTGCCGGGCGGAGCCAGCAGGTGCGTGAGATCCTGGAGACGGTGAACTCGCCTTACCTGCGGGCGACCATTGATACGGCCAACTTCTTCCTCGTGGGCGAAAACCCCGCCGAGGCCGCCGAAGCTCTGGCCAGATATGCCGCTCATGTCCATCTCAAGGACTTTTATAAGGTTGGCCCGGACTTTGCCAAAGAGGCCTATAAAGGAGTAGCCGGGGACCGCTATACGGGGATCGCGGCGGGGAAAGGCGAAGTTGATTTCCCCCGGATCTTTCGCGCGTTGCGGAAGGCAGGCTACGGGGGCTTTCTTTCCATCGAGTTTGAGGGCAATGAAGACCCCGAGCAAGGTGTCGCCGAGAGCGTAGCCTACCTGAGCAGGATTTTATGAAGCCGCGGCGAAGGATCGTCAGGTGGCGGTTACCGGGCTGGACGGCCTGCGGGCCTGAATTAGCTCCGGCCGCCTATCATTACAAATTTCACGGAACAATTGGAGGCAGGAGTAACAGATGCGCAAGTTGAAAGTGGCGCTCGTCGGGTGCGGCCGGGTGTCTTCGGTGCACGCGGCGGCGCTGCACAAGCTGGACGAAACGGAATTGGCGGTGGCCGTGGACGTCAAGGCCGACCGGGCCAAAGAGACGGCGGAAACTTACGGCTGCCGTTGGACAACGGATTATCGCGAGGTGTTGAAGGACAAGGAGATCGATGCCGTGGAGATCTGCACGCCGCACTATCTTCACGCGGAGATGGCCATCGCCGCCGCCAGGGCGGGCAAGCACATTCTTACCGAGAAACCCATGGCCCTGTCGGTGGCCGATGCGAACGCCATGATCAAGGCGGCGGACGAGAACGGCGTGGCGCTGGGCGTAATCTTTCAGAACCGTTACAACGAAGCCTCGCAGGCCGTAAAGCGGGCCATCGAGCGCGGCGAGCTGGGAACCTTGCGGGGCACTCGGGCCTTTTTGACCTGGGATCGTTCCGACGATTATTATCGAGACAGCGACTGGAAGGGCACCTGGGATAAAGAGGGCGGCGGCGTCCTGATCGATCAAGCCATTCACACCATCGACCAGATGCAGTGGCTGGTGGGGGAGGTGGACTTTATCCAGGCTACTTACTCCACCCGGGCCCACGACTTTATCAAAGTGGACGACGTGGCTGAAGCATATCTCAAATTCAAAAACGGGGCAGTGGGCTGTCTCTATGCCAACTGCTTCTACACCTACGACGCGGACGTATTTCTTGAGGTTCAGGGAGACAAGGGCGTAGCCCAGATCCTCAAGGATGTGGCCAGGATCAAGATTGGCAACGAGACCCGGATTGTCGAGCCGACCACCGACAATCCCACGCTGGGCAAGGGTTACTGGGGAATGAGCCATTCCCGGCAGATCGAGAAGTTCTACCGGGCGTTGCTACGGGGCGAGAAGCCGGAGATCGACGGCCACGCCGGCAAGGCGGCCATGCAGATTGTCCTGGCGATGTACGAATCCGCGCGGCGGGGCGAGCCGGTGTACTTTAAATGAACAGAATCGGATCAGGCAGGGATGGTGCAAGTAGTTGCCAGTAAAGGAACGGGAAAAATGCGGTTGAAAATCCTGGGGACGGCGGCGGCGGAGGGCTGGCCGGGTGTTTTTTGCAGCTGCGAGGCCTGCATGAAGGCCAGGGAACGGGGCGGGAAGGACCTGCGCACCAGGTCCTCCTTCATGATTAACGACAACTATAAGATCGATTTCCCGCCGGATACCTATTTGCATGTGCTGCGCGAGAATCTGGACCTGAGCAAGCTGGAGCATCTGTTGATTACCCACGGCCACGAGGATCACCTCTACCCCTGGGATCTGGGGACGCGATCCTGGCCGTATGCCCATATTCCAGATACTCCGCCACTTACCGTCTACGGCAACGCCCATGTGCTTCAGCGAATTGAGGCGGCGCTCAACGTCTCAACGTGGATGAGTTGAAGGCGATCCGCCTGCAACTGGTGGAGGATGGCAAGCCTTTCATGGCCGGCGCGGCGCGGGTGACTCCCCTGATTGCCGATCATTTTCTGGGCAAGGGCGCTTTCACCTACCTGATTGAATACCAGGGGCGCGCCATCTTTTACGGCCTTGACTCGGGCTGGTATCCGGAGGCTACCTGGGAGGTGCTGCGCCACCATCGGCTGAATGCGGCCGTCATCGATTGCACGCACGGGTCGTTGCCGTCGGAGCGTAATCATATGGGTGTGGAGCAGGTCATCAAGGTGAAGCAGGCCCTCCTGGCGCAGGGTTCGGCGGGGCCGGAGACCATCTTTGTCGCCACCCATTTCTCCCATAACGGGAGGTTCCTGCACCACCAGTTGGAAGAGGCATTCTTCCCGCACGGCATTAAAGTTGCTTATGATGGAATGACTCTGGAAATCTAACGTTCCTATCGTTATAAGTGGTTCTTTTTAAGCGGAGCAACGCGGAGCAACGATGAACATTTTCCAAAAACAGCTGGGCCACCGGGGTTGAAACCGGTGGCCCTTGATATTATGGCGGGAGAAGAAACTTCTGGCAGAAGCCCTTTGATTTATGGAGGTGGGCTGGTATAATGGTTAAGCAGGGCGGTCCCTTGCGCTTGCACTGCTGGCTTTTACGTGAGGGGGGATTTTCTTGGCTCGCATTGGCATTATAAATTGTTCAAATATGGCCAGGGAATTGGACTGCGCAGCTGTGGTCTGCCTTGGTGATATGAGGAAGAGAAAAGGTTTTTTTGATGTTTATTCCAAAGAGGACCCCCTGGAATTGATTGGTATTATCGCCTGCGCCGGTTGCCCGACTGCGATTTTTCCGGAAAAAATTTTAAGGAAAGTCGATGCAATTGCCCGCTTTCGCGTTGAGGCTATTCACTTGAGTTATTGCATGGTGAGTTTATGCCCATTTATCCACAAATATGCGGAGGTGATTTCAACTGCTTATCCGGGGATTAAATTGGTTATGGGCACTCACACTCCCCATGATACAGATAAATTTCGCAACAGTGTAAAGCAGTGCTTGTCCGTGTGCGGCAAAAAATCAGCCGATATCATCCAGGGCAATGTCTAGCTAGGTTCGGATCTTGACCGCGCCTCGCCCCACTAACCGGTAATCGTCGATAAATCCGCCAACGGGGGTCATCTTGTGGTTAAAGAAGAAATGGCGCACCCGAGACTTTGCGCAAAACATTGAATGTCGGAAGATCAATCGGATTGGTGATCGGTTCCGTGCTTGGTTCCGGACTTATGATCCTTCCAGGTCTTGTGTACAATCAAGTGGGCGTATTTTCATTTTACAGCTGGCTGGGAATGGGGATATTGATAATTCCATTCATGTTTATATTTTCAAGAATCATGATCCAGTATCCTTCGTCTGGTGGCCTAGTTAATGTGGTTCATATTATTTTGGGTGACCAAATGGGTGTATCTATCACCTGGCTTTTAATTATATCTCTGATAATGCTTGTCCCCATCGTTGGGATAATCGGAGCAAACTATATAGGCTATCTCTTCAATTTATCGGAACCCCTGAGAGTTATAGTTGCGTGGCTGCTTCTTGGCTTTTTTACAATAGTAAACACTTTGGATACCAGGATATCATTAAAAATCCAGGGAGTTACGTCCATATTATTGTTGATGCTGCTATTCTCAATAACCCTGATCTCTCTATTTGGTTCGGGCGAGCGATTCGCTCAAAAAATACTTGTTGATTTTAGGATTGGTAATTTTAAACCAATATGGCTGGGTATGACGCTAGTATTCTGGGCGTTTCTTGGTTGGGAGAACCTGTCTTTTACCACGGAAGAATTTAAAAACGTAAAAAAAGACCTGAACATCGTTATCGCTGCCAGCTACCTTATCATGATGCTTCTTTATCTTGGGCTTAGTGCCGGAGTCATCATCTGGTTAGACCCAAACAACCCCGAGACCATCAGAGCCCCACTGGCCGAAGTGGCTCGTGTTAAGTTGGGCGCTTATTCGGGCGCTACAGTGGCGACCATCGCTTTTCTCATAATGCTGATAAATATTAACGCGTGGGTCTGGGGGCCCTCAAGAATGGTTTTTGACGCAGGAAGAAAAAACATCATCCCCGGTATTTTTTCCAGGTTGAATCGCCACCATACGCCACACTACGCACTTTATGCCCTGTTATTTTCTTATTCAGTTGCTTTGATGCTGGTTCTTGTTGCGGGGCCGCGAATTATACCCATAGCGATTAAGCAGGTAAACAGTGTGTTTCTGCTACTTTACATATTGTCCATCATTTCCTTCATCAAAATCAGTAAATCAATTTATGCCAAAGGAATAGGGGCGTTGGCGGCCGGAATGTTGATCTTTTTCTTTATGGAATTTGGTCCATATTTAATCTTGCCAGCGATAATTCTGGCGATTATCCTTTTAAAGCTTTTGATAAAAACACATGCCAATACAACAGAGCAACAGAAAATACCATAGGCCGATCTCGCTCTTATCCGATGAGTAGAAAAGCGCCTGCTTACCCGGGCGCTCTTTCTTTTGCATTGATGGCAGGATTTTCCGAAGCCTTTAAGAAGTAATAACACCAGGCTGTTTTGGGGCAAAATTATTTTCAAACAGGAAGCGACTCTCAGAGGTGAAGAGCGTATATAAACCTGGAGATAGATCGCTGTGGTGTCATCAAAGGACGGTGTAACGGATGGAAAGCCCAGAGATGCCAGAAGGGAGATCGCGGCCAAAACGGCTGGGACTTCGGGTCGACCGCTACGATGCGGCGGCGGAGGCCGTTCTGGCCCAGGCCAAAAAAGAAGGAGTCTACGCCATTGGCCGTTTCCAGGACAGGCGGCAGACCACCATATCGGTGATCAACGGCCGCACGGACCAGATGGCGGCCGACCTTTCCAGCGGGGTGGGAGTGCAGGTCTTCACGCCCGAAGGGTACAGCGGCTTTGCCAGCACGGACGAGATTACCCCCGAGGCGTCGACAGCTTTGGTGCAAAGGGCGGCGGGGCTTGCCCGGGCTTCGGCGGCTCACAACGCGGAACGCTCCGAGATCGATTTCGGCGCCGCCGGGGCGGCCCGGGATCGGATCCTCCCCGGCCAGCGTTATCCCTTTGACCAGCTTGACCTGGCGGAGCAGGAACGGCGGGTTCTGGAGATCAACCGGCGGGTGAAGGGCCTGGACGAACGGTTGTCGGTGCGCACCATCTTGCAAATGGTGGAGGAGGACTGGCGGATCGTGCGCAGCGACGGCACGGACATCTCTTTTCGGATGCCGCGGGGGTTTGTGTACCACCTGATCGTGGCCAGGGAGGGGAAGAAGACCGCCACGGTGCGCACCAGCGTCTCCGGCGCCGGCCTGGAGCTGTTGCTGGACGAAGCGGTGCAGGCCAGGCTTCGCAAACGGGCCGCTTCCACCGTGGACATGGCCGTCAACCTCCTTGCGGCGCCCCGCGTCAAGGGCGGGCATTACAAACTGGTGATCGACTACGCGCTGGCCAAGGGGTTGGCGCATGAAGCCTTCGGCCATGCCGCGGAAACGGACGGCATGGAGACCTCAATTCTGGGAAAAGACGGCCGGTTCCGCACCGGCGATGAGGTGGCGGCTCCCACCGTGTCCATCATCGACGGGCCCCTGGAGGGCGATTACGCCTACCAGCCGGTGAGCGCCAACGGCGTGCCGCGGCAGACGGTGGAGATCGTGACCAAAGGCAGGCTCAAGGCCGCCCTGGCGGATCTCTTCTCCGCCGAAAAGGCCGGTGTGGCCGTCACCGGGGCGGGACGGGCGGAAGCCTATTACCACATCCCGATCCCCCGGATGTCCAACATCCACATTCAGATGGAAGATCCGCTGCCGCTGAACAAGGAGTTCGAGGACGTCACCCCGGAAGATCTCCACGCCGTTCTAAGGCAGAACAACCTGATCCAGCCCGGGGAAGAGGTCCTTTATCTGAGCGGCTACCTGGGCGGCCAGGTCAACCCCCGGCACGGCGACTTCGTCTTCAACTGCGCCGGGATCTACACCCTGGGGGAGCGATGTGTCCTCCACCGGCCGGCCATCTTCAGCGGCAAGGTGCTTTCGGCCCTTCACGCCATCGTGGCGGGCATCGGCCCGGTTCACACCGACGCCATGGGCACCTGCGGCAAATCCGGCCAGGGGGTGCCATCCAGCGGCGGCGCCAACGCCTTTTTGGTCATTGACCGCCATGAAGATATAACCATCGGGGGTGAGTGAGCATGACGGAGGGAAACGGCCATTCGGAAGCGCCGGCAAAGATGGGCGCCGGGGCGCCGGCCGGGAAATCGGCGGGAATACTGGCGGAAGCGCTTGCTGAAGCGCTGGAGGTCTACCGCCGGAATTCCCCAAAACCCGGCCTGGCCCTGGATGGGTGGCGGTT
>JAMCQP010000058.1 GCA_023381695.1 Bacillota bacterium
TCGTCGCTGCTGGAAAAGAACTTGCCTTCCCCCCTGGCCCCCGGGCGAACCATGGTCAGGTAATAGCACCCGATGACCATGTCCTGAGTGGGGGTGGCCACCGGCCGCCCATGCGCCGGCGAAAGGATATTATGCGCCGAAAGCATCAAAAGCCGTGCCTCGGCCTGCGACTCCGCCGCCAGGGGAACATGAACCGCCATCTGGTCGCCGTCAAAGTCGGCATTGTAGGCGGTGCAGACCAGCGGGTGGATCTGGATGGCCCGGCCTTCCACCAGCACGGGCTCAAAGGCCTGAATTCCCAGCCTGTGCAGGGTGGGAGCCCGGTTCAAAAGCACCGGATGTTCCTGGATTACCTCCTCCAGGACATCCCATACCTCGTTCTTGACCCGCTCCACCATGCGCTTGGCGCTCTTGATGTTGTGAGCATGGCCCCGGTCCACGAGCTTTTTCATCACAAAGGGCTTGAAGAGTTCCAGGGCCATCTCCTTGGGCAGGCCACACTGGTGCAATCTCAGTTCCGGGCCCACCACGATCACTGAACGCCCGGGGGAGTCGACGCGCTTGCCCAGCAGGTTCTGGCGGAACCGCCCCTGCTTGCCCTTGAGCATGTCGCTCAAGGATTTCAAGGGCCGGTTCCCGGGGCCGGTCACCGGCCTGCCGCGCCGCCCGTTGTCGATCAGGGCATCCACGGCCTCCTGCAACATCCGTTTTTCGTTGCGGACGATGATGTCCGGCGCCCCCAGTTCCAATAGCCTTTTGAGGCGGTTGTTCCGGTTGATCACCCGGCGGTAAAGGTCGTTAAGGTCGGAGGTGGCGAACCGCCCGCCGTCCAGCTGGACCATCGGACGGAGATCCGGCGGTATTACCGGAATCACGTCCATGATCATCCAGGGCGGCTGGTTTCCTGACTTGCGAAAGGCCTCCACCACCTCGAGCCGCCGGATGGCCCGCACCCTGCGCTGGCCGGTGGTCTCCTTGATCTCCTTGCGAAGTTCCCTGGCAAGCTTCTCAAGATCCATCTCCTCCAGAAGCTTTTTGATCGCCTCGGCTCCCATGCCGGCTTTGAAGGAGGCGCCGTATTTCTCCCGGTACTCACGGTATTCGGCCTCATTCAGCAGTTGTCGCTTGGCCAGCGGCGTGTCGCCGTGATCAATCACGATATAGGAAGCAAAGTAAAGCACCTTCTCCAGAGTCCGGGGGGACATGTCGAGCAAGAGGCCCATCCGGCTCGGGATCCCCTTGAAATACCAGATGTGCGATACGGGAGCCGCCAGCTCGATATGGCCGAGCCGCTCCCGGCGCACCTTCGCCCTGGTTACCTCCACGCCGCAACGATCACAGACAATCCCTTTGTAACGTACCCGCTTGTATTTGCCGCAATGGCACTCCCAGTCGCGCGTGGGGCCGAAGATCTTCTCGCAGAACAGGCCTTCCCGTTCCGGCTTCAAAGTGCGGTAGTTGATGGTCTCCGGCTTCTTTACCTCCCCGCTGGACCAGGCCCGAATTTGTTCAGGCGAAGCCAATCCAATCTTGATCCGGTCAAAGTTGTTCACATCCAACAAAGGTGGTTCCCCCTTTGTAATTTCCTCTACAGCTGGTTCTCCTCATTGTCGGGCAAATCGTCTTCAAAATCGGAGAGGTTCTCGCCGGATTCCTCGTATTCTTCGTCCAGATCGTCATCCTGGCCGTCCTGCGCCACCCGTTTCTCCATTCCCGCCACATCTCCGTCATCCAGGTCGCCCAGGTCCTCTTCTTCTCCCTCGCCGGGATCCTCGTCGGGGAATGCACCGGGTTCCTCCTTGCCTTCCGGCTCCTCGCGGCCCTGAATGTCCAGGCCAAGTTCGCGGGCCATCTCGCTGATGTCCTCCTCCTCTTCCTTGATCTCGATCTCCTTGGCTTCCTCGGACAGCACCTTAAAATCAAGCCCGAGGCTCTGGAGCTCCTTGATCAGTACCTTGAAGGACTCCGGCACGCCCGGTTCAGGAACATTTTCACCCTTGACAATCGCCTCGTAGGTCTTGACCCGCCCGACCACATCGTCGGATTTCACGGTAAGAAGTTCCTGAAGTGTATAAGCGGCGCCGTAAGCCTCCAGAGCCCAGACCTCCATCTCGCCGAAGCGCTGGCCGCCGAATTGAGCCTTGCCGCCCAGGGGCTGTTGCGTAACCAGCGAATATGGGCCGGTGGAACGGGCGTGAATCTTATCATCCACCAGGTGAGCCAGCTTCATCATGTAGATGTAGCCCACCGTAATCGGCTCGTCAAAGGGTTCCCCAGTACGGCCGTCGTACAGGATCGTCTTGCCGTTTCCGGGCAGCTTCGCCTTTTTTAAAGTAGCGAGGATCTCTCCCTCGGTGGCCCCGTCAAAGACCGGCGTCGCCACATGGATGCCCATCGCCTTCGCCGCCCAGCCCAGGTGCGTCTCCAGCACCTGCCCGATGTTCATCCGGGACGGAACCCCCAGGGGGTTCAGCACGATCTCGATGGACGTTCCATCCGGCAAGAACGGCATATCCTCCTCCGGCAGGATCCGGGCGATGACCCCCTTGTTGCCGTGCCGGCCGGCCATCTTGTCCCCCTCGGAAACCTTGCGCTTCTGGGCGATGTAGACCCGCACCAAGCGGTTTACCCCCGGAGCAAGTTCATCGCCGTTGTCCCGGGAGAAGACCTTCACGTCCACAATCTTTCCGCCCTCGCCATGCGGCACCCGCAATGAGGTATCCCGGACCTCCCGGGCCTTTTCGCCGAAGATCGCCCGGAGAAGCCTTTCCTCCGCGGTAAGTTCGGTCTCCCCTTTCGGGGTGACCTTCCCCACCAGGATGTCGCCGGGTTGAACCTCCGCGCCAATCCTGATGATTCCGCGGTCGTCGAGATCCCGCAGCACATCCTCGCCGACGTTGGGGATGTCTCTGGTAATCTCCTCGCTGCCCAGCTTGGTGTCCCGGGCGTCGCACTCGTACTCCTCGATATGAATCGAGGTAAAGACATCGTCCTTGACCAGTTTCTCGCTGATCAGGATCGCATCCTCGTAGTTGTAGCCTTCCCAGGGCATGAACGCCACCAGGACGTTCCGCCCAAGCGCCAGCTCGCCCTGATCGGTCGAGGC
>JAMCQP010000024.1 GCA_023381695.1 Bacillota bacterium
GCAAGATCGATGCGGGGTATCGTTCCCATCCAACCAAACATCGTATTTTCCTCCTTAATTTCCATCAACCCCCGCCCATGGGCGGGAAGATCGCCACCTCATCCCCATCTTTGAGGGGATAGCCGGGATCCCGGCGCTCGCCCCCTGCCAGCACGATGGCCGCCTCCGCCCCATTGATGCCGAGCTGCTCAAGGAGAGCCTCGACGGTACTGCCGGAGGTGAGGCTCTGCACAAAGTCCGGGCCGGCGGCGGACGCTGGCCTGTGACGTCGCAATGAGGCAAAGAGTTTCACACGAACCAAAATCCCGGGCAAACCGATCACCCCCGTCACGCGCACCTGCTCCATTCAACGGCCAAATGGCTCATCACGCCCAGCCCTTCCCGCCGGTCCCCCGTTCGGTGGCGATCCGCCGGGGATAGTCGCTGGCATAATAGGCGGCCAGGGGATCTTCCGGCAACCCCTGCTCGGCCCGGAACTGGGCCAGGAGAGGACGGACGTCGGTTTCGAAAGCGTCGCGCACCATCGCCTCAGCCGCCAGCACATCGCCGCGGTCCTGGGCTGCGGCCAGCGCCTGGCGGTCCACCAGCAAGGCCTTGGCCAGGGCGGTCTGGATGTTCAGAACCGACCGGATCATGGCCGGGATCTTGGGCTCGATGTTGTGGCTCTGATCCACCATGTAGGCCACGCCGGCCGCGCAGGCCGCCACCGCCGGGTCAGCATCCTGAGCGGCATCCACCAATTCGTTGAAGATCAGGAACAACTGGTAGGGATTGCTGCTGCCCGCAATCAGGTCGTCGTCCGCATATTTGCGGTCGTTGAAATGAAAGCCGCCCAGCCGTCCTTCGCCCAACAGCGTGGCCACAATGTGCTCCACGTTCACCCCCTGGGGGTGATGGCCGAGGTCGACCAGCACCTGGGCGCGCGGGCCCAGATGAGCCGCCAGAACGTAGGCGGATCCCCAGTCGGCGATGTCAGTATGGTAAAAACCAGGTTCAGAGGGCTTATACTCGATGAGCAGCCGCATCCCCTCGGGCATGGCCGCGTAGACCTCTTCCAGGGCTTCGGCCAGCCACTGGCGGCGGCGGCGGAAATGCCCCTGCCCGGGGTAATTGGTCCCGTCCGCCAACCAGAGGCTGATGGCGGGCGATCCAACCTCTCTGGCAATCCGCACGCATTCCAGCAGGTGATCGGCGGCCTTGCGCCTCACCGCCCGGCCGGCATGGCAGAGGCTGCCCAGCATGTATTCCGGCTCCTGGAAGAGATTTGGGTTGACGGCGCCGATCTTCACCCCAAGCTTCTCCGCCTCCGCATGAAGGGCGCTATAATCCTCCACCTTATCCCAGGGGATGTGTACCGCCACGGTGGGGCAAATGCCGGTTAACCGATGCACCTGGGCGGCATCCGCCAGTTTTTCAAAGATGTTACGCGCGGCCCCCGGATGTGCAAAGACCTGAAACCTGGTGCCGGCGTTTCCGTAGCCCCACGAGGGTGTTTCCACGTGAAAATCGCGCAGCGCGGCGGCGAATTTGGCCGGGTCCTGCCCATGCCGCCGGACTATCTCCCATGCTCCCGCCATCTGAGAGACCCTCCTCCATTAAGTTTTCGAAAGCGCCCGTATGCCTCGTCCCACGCGGAGCGCGCCTGTGTCCGGGGTTCGAACTGCTCCAGCGGGAAGGAACGGCGTACCACCTGGCGCAACTCTTCAAGATTCCTCAAATACCCCAGGGCCATCGCCTGGACCAGCAGGTTGCCGATGGCCGTGGCTTCCCCAGGGCCTGTCACCACCAGGCGGCCGGTGGCATCGGCGGTAAACTGATCCAGCAGGCGGTTCTTCGACCCGCCGCCGAGAATATGAATAACGCCAATCGGGTGGCCGATCACGCTTTCCAGTTGCTCCACGGTCAGGCGATAACACAGGGCCAGGCTCTCCAGCACGCAGCGAACGATGGCCCCCTTGTTTTCCGGAACGCTCTGCCCGGTGCGCCGGCAGAATTCCCGGATGGCTTGCGGCATATCCGGCGGGCTTAAAAACGAGACATCGTTGGGATCCACCAGGGAGATCAGGGATGGCGCCTCCTCCGCCAGGCGGGCGATCTGGTCATAAGAAAGATCTTCTCCATCCCGCTGCCAGGCGCGCCGGCACTGCTGCACCAGCCATAGCCCCATGATATTCTTCAGCAAACGGATGGTCCCGCCGACCCCGCCCTCATTGGTCAGGTTGAGCCGGGCGACCCCGTCCCCCAACAGCGGCCGGCTGGCCTCCACCCCCAGCAAGGACCAGGTGCCGGAACTGATATAGGCATAGCCGGGCGCGATATCCACCGTCGCCGTGGCGCCTACCGCCGTCGCATCTGCCCTGCCCACCGGTACCGCCGCCACCGCCGACGCGGTATCATGGCACCCGGGAGCCACCACCACCGTATCACGGGCGCCGGTTTCACCGGCCACCGAAGCGCGCAAAGGCCCCAGCACCGTGCCGGGAGGGACGATTGGCCCAAGGATGGCGGTGGGAAGCTGCATCTTATCAAGCAGATCATTGGCCCACTGCCCAGTGCCGGCGTCCAGCATCTGGCTGGTGCTGGCCACGGTATATTCGTTCACCATCCGGCCCGTAAAAAAGTAATGAAAAAGATCAGGCATGAAAAGCAGGTGGCGGGCCGTCTGCAAAAGTGCGCCGCGTTGCCGGCGCAGGGCGAACAACTGAAAAAGGCTGTTGATTTGCATAAACTGAATGCCCGTGCGCGCAAAGATCTCCCGTGGTGACGCCACCCGGAAAACCTCGTCCAAAATGCCATCGGTCCGGTGATCCCGGTAATGGTAGGGGTTGTCCAAAAGAGCGCCCCCGCCGTCCAAAAGGCCAAAGTCCACCCCCCACGCATCAACGCCCAGGGCATCGATACGCCCTTCCTGTTTAACAGCAAGAGCCAGGCCGTGTTTCATCTCATGAGACAGCCGCAACGCATCCCAGTGCAGGCCGTCCGGGAGTTCCACCGGCTCGTTGGCGAAACGGTGCACCTCTTCAAAAGACAGCCGTTCTCCATCGAACCTGCCCAGGACAGCCCGGCCGCTTTCCGCCCCCAGATCCAGCGCCAGCAGGTTCAGGCATTTCATGAAACCGGCCTCCCTTTTCCCCGCGGCGGGGCAACCGGAAACGGCCGCCCCGTCGCCCGTCTTCCATTAAAAATCGAATTTGTCGATGTTCCTGGCGGTAAAGACCGTGGGTGGGCCAAGGATGACCTCGCCGTCCGCTTTAACCTGGATCTTGCCAAGCTTTCCCGCCGTGATGGTCCCGTCCGTGCCAGGCCTGGGCATCTTGCCGTCCACCAGTTGCTTGGCGACGTACATGGCCAGGTAGCCGAGATCTCCCGGATCCCACAACACCACGTTCTTCACAACGCCCTCATGCACGTACTTGGCCATGCTCTTGGGCGTGGACAGCCCGGTGACCGCCACTTTGCCGCCCTTGCCGGCCTGCTTGATGGCTTCGGCCGCGCCCGGGAAAGCCACCGATGTGATCGCAAACACACCACGCAGGTTGGGATAAGCGGTCATCAGATCGGTGGTGACCTGAAAGGCCAATTGCTGGTCTTCTTCGCTGGGGCGGATGTCCACCAGCTTCATCCCGGGATAATCTTTCAGTTCCTCTTTCATGTATTTGATCCAGTTGTTCTGGTTTGCGGCGGTCAAGGAGGCGGTTACAATCGCCACTTCACCTTTACCGCCGATTTCGTCCGCCAGCACGTCCACCAGAGCTTTGCCGACTCCCTCGTAAGTAACCTGGTTCACGAAGAAGTTCCGGGCGGAAGGCACCGCGTCGGCGTCCCAGGTGATAACCTTGATTCCCTTCGACATGGCTTTCTTTAGGATGGGGGCAATCGCATTGGCATCGTTGGGTGAAACGGCAATCACGTCAACGCCGCGGGTGATGTAATTGTCGATCATCTCAATCTGTTTGGTCACGTCAGCGGTTACCGGCCCGTCAAAGATAAATTTGATGCCAAGTTCCTTCGCCGCCAGTTCGGCGCCCTTCTGCGAAGCGATGAAGTAAGGCTCTCCCAGGACTTTGGGCAGCATGGCCACGGTGATCTGTTTCGCCATCGCCATGGTTCCAAACGTCGCTACAGTCGCCAGAGCCATGGCCAGAATCAGGACCCAAACAGTAAGACGTTTCATTTGAATTCCCACCTCCATAATAATAACTTTTTTCACCAAGGGTCACAGGGGTACATCGCAATAACACTCTACTCTTGCCTTCTCTCCCTTGCCTGACCCACCTCCTTTCCACCACGGTTGAGCCAAACAGGCCAGCACAATGGCATGGAACGCCCTTATGGCAATGCCGGGCCTCCCTCTATTGGGGAACGCCCTACCCCCGCAAGGGACGGCGCCGCATCCATTCGCCGGAGAGAACCGCCAGGACTAAAACAATCCCGGTGAGCACCGCCCCGGAAGCCTGAGACATCCCGGCCAGATCCATGCCATTGCGTAGTAAGCTCAATACCACCACCCCAAGTCCGGTTCCCGTAACGCTGCCCTGCCCACCGGCGATGCTGGCGCCTCCCAGGACCACCGCGGTAATGGCGTCCATCTCGTAACCGACGCCCGCGTCGGCCCGGGCCGTGGCCGTCCGCGAGATCAGAACCAGGGCCGATAAGCCCGCCAGAAATCCGGTGAAGGTATAGATCTCCAGCAGCACCTTGCGCACGTTAACCCCGGAAAAGCGGGCCGCAACCGGATTGTTCCCAACCACGTAGACCAGCCGCCCAAAGGTGCTTCTGGACAAGATCAGGTGCACCACGACGGCCATGGCCACAAAGATCAGAAATTGCACGGGGATATTGAGGATCGTCCCCTGCCCCAAGTAATAGAACCACTCCGGGAAACCGGAAACGGGACGCGCCTGGCTGATCACCATCGCCACGCCCCGGTAAGCCGTCCATGTCCCCAGGGTCACGATCAGGGGCGGAATGCCCAGCCGGGTGATTACCCAGCCGTTGAAGAAGCCGCCCAGAACGCTCACCATGATTCCCCCCAGGATCGCCAGGGGCAGGGGCAGGCCCGCCAGCCACAGGTAGCCCACAATAATCCCGGCCATTCCCACATTGGATCCCACCGACAGGTCAATGCCCGCCGTGATGATCACCATGGTCAAACCCAGAGCCAGTAACCCGATTTCCACAAAATATTTGGTGGTGTTCAGCAAGTTATAAAGGGTAAGAAAATGAGGAGATAAGATCGAGAGCACGATCAGTTCCACCAACAAGAATCCCAATAAGATCATCTCACGCGAGAGAACCCGGCGAACCGGCAACGCCAGGCCGGGCGGCCCGTCGCCTGGCTTTTCCACCGCCTGCGTCAAAACATCCTTCTCAACCATCTTCAGACCCTCCTCACCGCTCTCGCCCATCCGTGGGCTCCGCGGCGCCTCGATATCCTATCGAATGTATGCTTACAGCGCGCAACATACTTGCCCGGATGGAAGAGTCCATGATCACAGCGCCAAGAATCAGAATCCCGACTACCACTCCCTGCCAGAAGGCGGAGATGCGCAGCAAAACCAGTGCGTTGGAAACCACACCCATGAAGATCGCGCCCAATATAGCACCTTGAATGCTGCCGGAGCCACCCATGATGCTGGTGCCTCCGATCACCACCGCGGCAATCACGTTCAGTTCATAACCCATCCCGGTGTTAATCTGCACCAGGCCGAATCTGGCTGTGTAAACCGTTGCCGCCAGGCCGGTTAGCAGCCCGCTCACCAGAAATACCAGAAACTGAACGCGGGGGATCTTGATGCCGGCCAGATATGCTCCCTGCATATTCCCTCCCACCGCGTAAACACTGCGGCCGAACCGCGTCTGGGTGAGTATGTACCAGCCGATCACCGCCACACCAAGCATGATCCAGGCCGGAATCTGGAGGCCGAGAAAATTCGTCTGACCCAGAGCGGTAAAATAGGGGGGTAATCCCACCACCCAGGCCCCATGGCTTAAAATAAAATTTATGCCCCGATAAGTACTCATGGTGGCCAGGGTGACGATGATGGCCGGAATCCGGCCGTAAGCCACCAGGAGTCCGTTAATGCCGCCAAGCGCTGCACCAATCAGGAGCCCCAGGGCGATCGCCTGCCAGAGGCCCGTCCCTGCCTTGGCCGCCTGGCCGACCAGCAGGGCCGATACGGCCAGAATTGACCCCACGGAGATGTCGATCCCCCCGGTAATGATCACCATGGTCATGCCCACGGCCGAGATGGCCACCACGGACACGTTCACTAAAACCCCGCTGAGGTTGGGCCAGGAAAGAAAACCAGGAGCCGCGACACTCAAGACCAGCACCAGCCCAAGCAAAACCAGGAGCAGGCCAACCTCCCGCACTCCCATCAGGTCGCGCCATCTAACCCTTGCCAAAACGGTTCCTCCTTCCTCATCGCCCGCGCCTTCGCCCCCCGCCGGTCGCTGGAATCAGGCGGCCGGCACCGTATCTGAAAACGCCAACCTCAATACCGATTCCTGGGTGGCTGCCTCGCGGCTTAATTCACCGGTAATGCGGCCCTCCCGCATCACCACCACTCGATCACTCATGCCAAGAACCTCCGGCAGATCCGAAGAGATCAGAATCACGCCCAGCCCTTCGTGGGCAAGCCGGTCGATGTGGCGGTGAATTTCGGCTTTGGCCCCCACATCCACCCCTCGCGTGGGCTCGTCAAGGATCAGGACCTTGGGGCGCGAAGCCAGCCACTTGCCCAGGACGACCTT
The DNA here is from genome assembly GCA_023381695.1 of Bacillota bacterium. Classification (GTDB taxonomy): domain Bacteria; phylum Bacillota; class UBA5301; order JAMCQP01; family JAMCQP01; genus JAMCQP01. The sequence continues at coordinate 6,757 of JAMCQP010000024.1, forward strand.
CTGCTGGTTTCCTCCGGATAAGGCCGCCACCGCCTGCCTGGGCCCGGGAGTCTTGATCCCCATAAGAGAAATATACCGTTCGGCAAGGGATTCCTCGCCCGCCCGGTCCACCCAGCGGCCGCGGGTAACCGCCCGCAAAACCGCCAGGCTGATGTTTTCCATCACAGTCATGGGCAAGACCAGGCCTTGCATCTGGCGATCCTCGGGCAAGTAAGCCAGCCCGGCGCCAATGGCCTGTGTGGGGGAATGAATGGCCAACGGTTTACCCTCCATCCGTACCTCCCCGTCTTCGGCCGGGGTGATTCCGAACAGCGTCTGGGCCACTTCGCTACGACCCGCGCCTACCAGGCCAAACAGCCCAACTATTTCACCTCTGTGTACCGTGAGGCTTACCGGGCCGAAATGCCCCTTGAGGCGAAGGTTCTCCACCTCAAGCAGTAAATCGCCGGTAACCCCCGGAGTTTTCGGGTAGAGCTGGCCAACTCCCCGCCCCACCATGAGCGCGATCAGTTGATCCCGGTCCACGGCCTGCGTCAGAAAGGTCCCTACTACCTCCCCGTCCCGCATCACCGTGACCTGGCTGGCTACTTGAAAGATCTCGTCCATCCGGTGGGAGATAAAGATAATCCCCACGCCCTGCGTTCGCAGCTGGCGCATGATGCCAAAGAGGCGCTCAATCTCCCGATCCGAAAGACTGGCGGTTGGTTCGTCCATGATCAGGACACGTGCCTTCATGTTCAACGCCCGGGCGATGGCCACAATCTGGCGATTAGCGGCGCTCAACCTGTTTACCGGGGTCAAAGGGCCTATATCCGCGGCAAGTCCGTCCAAGAGCCTCTGGGTGACCCGGGTCATCTCCGGCCAGTCCAGGGCCAGGCCCAGTTTCCGGCGCGGATAGTGCCCGGCAAACACATTCTCCGCCACAGTCAGATCCGGGAAGAGGTTAGGTTCCTGATAAATCACCGAAATCCCTGCCGCCAACGCCTCGACGGGATGCCCAAAATGCACGGGCTTTCCCTCCAAACGCACCTGGCCGCTATCTGGGGTATGGACACCTGCCAGCACCTTGATCAAGGTCGACTTCCCGGCCCCATTCTCCCCCACCAGGGCGTGGATCTCTCCGGAGTTCAACGTGAAGCTGGCGTTCTTTAAAGCCCGGACACCGGGGAAGGCTTTACTAATCTTCTCCGCTTCGAAAAGAACTTTATGTTCTCCAGCCTCCGCCACTTTACTCCCTCCCTACCTGACCGCATAACCCATGGTGGTCATCAAACTCAGCGCGGGCTGCGTGGTATCCAGGCGGCTGTGCTGAACCACCACCGGCTGATCGCTCACAATCCGCAAAGCATAAGGCACGCCCCTGGGAATTCGCTGGCCATCCCCGTTCACCAGCGATTCAAGATGAATATGATTTGTCCGCCGCGCGGGTACCACCACGGTAAATCCCATCAGTGGCTCCCGATCTTCGAAATAAACCTCAAACTGTAAGGTAGCCGCCTGCGCTCCAGTGTTCAAAACGCAGGTCGCTTCGTGGCTTTCCAACTGGCCCTGGCTGGTAGCGGGCAAAAAACCGTCTGGAATCACCCACACCAGGTCTCCTTCATGATTGGTTCCCAATGGCCGCCGGATATTGGTTCCTGACAACCGCTCAGCCAACTTGGTTACCTCCTTCCCCCGCCTTTGCTCGCAGATCGCCAATCTCCGCCAGGTTATTGAGACCAGCCAGCTCCACTACGAGACCTGCCTCGCAAAGCGCCGCCACCTGCCCGGGGTTGGCCCCCTCGTCGGTAATCAGGCGGCTGACCTTGCCCAGCGGCGCAAAGGACATCAACGACACATTGCCCAGTTTCCGGCGGTCGGCCAGTACGATAAGCTCGCTGGTGGCTTCCACCATCCGTAACTTTACCTGGGAATCCAGAGGATTGGACTCGGTGACGCCGTGGATCGCATCGATTCCCTGGCAGGATACGAACGCTTTATGCGCGTGCAGGGTGGTGAAGATCTCCTCAGCGTGAGGGCCGTAATAGCAACGCGAACGAGGGCGCAAAATCCCGCCCGTGGCGATCACCGTCAGATCATCCCGTTCGGCCAGGACCACCGGTACCGCGATGGAGTTCGTCACCACCGTCAACCGGAAGTTGCGGGGCAAAAGACGCGCGAGGGCCAGAACCGTGGTGCTGGCATCCATCATGATCAGGTCGCCCGGCTTGATGTACGCCAGCGCCGCCCTGGCGATGGCCCGCTTTTGTTCAGGGTACTCCCGCTCACGCTGGGTAAACCCCCGGTCCGCCTCCTGCCCGTCCATGCGCACCGCGCCGCCGTGACTGCGGATAATCAGCCCTTCTTTTTCCAAAAGGCGCAAATCCAGCCGGATCGTTTCGCGGGAGACCCCCATCATTTCGTGCAATTCGTTTACGGTGAGAGCCGGCCGCTCTTCCAGGAGTTCCAATATCTTCCGTTGCCTCTCCACTTGCAGCATAAGATTCCTCCAAACCGTGCGCATCTTCAAAACCCACCACCTGTGCCAGGCTTCGCCGGGTTCCGAATGTTACTTCATTTTGCTCATAATATTTCCACCTTTGGTTCCGATTTCCTGCTTTTATTATGGTTTTATCTCCGTTTTTTTGCAGACGTGCTCTTGCCGCATACCAGTTAGAATACTGGCGCGAAATTCAGGAAATGTTAGGCCTCGAGGAGGGATTTTATGAAAGCAGCACGCTGGTACAATCGAAGGGACATCCGGGTGGAGGAAGTGCCTGAACCGCGTCCCAAAAAGGGTGAGGTAAAGATCAAGGTGGCCTGGGCCGGGATCTGCGGCTCGGATCTCCATGAGTATCTCGCCGGGCCGATCTTCATCCCCGCCGGAACCCCTCATCCGATCACGGGGGAAAAGGCTCCCGTAATCATGGGCCACGAATTCTCGGGTGAAGTGGTGGAAATCGGAGAAGGGGTGGAAGGTTTCACCAAAGGCGACCGGGTCGCCGTGGAGCCCATCGTGGCCTGTGGCGCATGCCCCAGTTGCCGGCAGGGAAAGTACAACCTCTGTGTCCACCTGGGCTTCCACGGGTTGAGTGGGGGCGGCGGCGGCTTTGCCGAGTATACCACCTTTTCCGCAGGCATGGTGCACAAGCTTCCCCCCGGCATGACCTTCGAGGAAGGCGCCCTGATTGAGCCGGTGGCGGTGGCCGTACACGCGGTCCGCCGGGGAAAGATGCTGGAAGGTGAGTCCGCCATTGTGTTCGGCGCCGGCCCCATCGGCCTGTCAGTGATCGCCGCCGCGAGGGCCGCCGGCGCCCGCCAGGTTATCTCGGTGGAAATGGCCGAGAAACGCCGGGAGTTCGCCCGGAAGATTGGGGCCGATCACGTCTTGAATCCCACCCAGGTCAAGGTCAACGAGGAGGTCTTGCGGCTGACCGACGGCCGTGGCGTGGATCTGGCCTTTGAAACCGCCGGGGTGCCGGTGACTCTCCTGACCTCCGTAGACTGCATCCGTCCCGACGGGCGGGTGGTCATTGTGAGCATCTGGGAAAAATCTGCGGAACTGAATCCAAACCTGCTGGTCTTGACGGAAAAGGAACTCCTCGGGACCATCGGCTACCGGGACGTATTCCCGGCCGTCATCGCGCTCATCGCCGATAAACGCATCGATGCCAGCCAATTCATCACGGCGAAGATCAAACTGGACCAGATCGTCAAGGATGGTTTCGAGGAGTTGGTGAACAACAAGGACAAACACGTCAAGATCCTGGTTTCCCCGCAACCTTGACCTCCCTGTTTCAAATTTAAACGGCCACGGACAGCCCGCCGTCACCCACACCAGTGTTCCGTAAAAAAGGTTAAACCACAGGTTTTGTCGAATATCTCAAGAGTTGCCAGAGAATTTGATTGGTAGGAGGAGATTTCATGCTGGAAAAAAGGGTGCTGGGCAAGACGGGGGAGCAACTCTCCATCCTCGGCTTCGGCGGCATTCTGGTGGACGCCCTCCCCCAGGCGGAGGCGGACCGGATGGTGGCAGAATCCATCGAGCGGGGCGTCAATTATTTTGACGTCGCTCCCAGCTACGGGGAAGCGGAAGCCATCCTGGGGCCGGCCCTGGTTGGGCGCCGGGAGAAGATCTTCCTGGCCTGCAAGACGATGGAGCGGACCAGGGAGGGCGCCCGGCGGGAACTCGAGTCCTCCTTGCAGAGGCTGAAAACAGACCATTTCGACCTCTACCAGCTTCACGCCATGGCCACCCGGGCAGACTTTGAAGCCGCCACCGGCCCAGGCGGCGCTCTGGAGACTCTGGTGGAAGCCCGCCGCCAGGGGCTCATTCGCCACATCGGCTTCTCCGCCCATAACGCGGATGTGGCCCTGAAGCTCCTGGATACCTTCCCGTTCGACAGCGTTCTCTTCCCTGCCAACTGGGTCAACTTCTTCAACGGCAACTTCGGGCCGCAGATCCTGGCCAGGGCGGCTGAACTCGGGATCGGCCGCCTGGCCCTGAAGGCCATGGCGCGCACCACCTGGGGCGGGCGTGAGAAACGCTACAAGAAGACCTGGTACGAGCCGGAGGAATCGGAAGAGCTCGCCGAGCTTGCGCTCCGTTTCACCCTCTCGCAACCCATCACCGCCGCGGTTCCACCCGGCGAGCCAAAGTTTTTCCCGCGGGCGCTGGCATATGCGGAAAGGTTCCATCCGATAACCCCGGAGGAGACCGAACGGTTGCGGCAGGCCGCGGCAGGGCTGGAGCCTATCTTCCGGTAGCAACATCAATCTGGTCCAACAAAGGCGAGTTCGGAGTCCGTCCCCAGGAAACGGCCCAGGTCTTTGGCTTCCGCCTCAATCTGATCGGAAGCCACGCTTGCAATCCTTTCAAACAGCTCCACTTTGAGGCGCAGCCGCCGGCCACGATGCTCCTGGGACCAGATCCCGATCGCCCGCCCGCCCGAAAGCACCACCGGTGAGAGCCACCCGGCTTTGCGGTAGACAAGTTTGTAATGTTCCTTGTCCACCAGATGACTCTTATCGCGATGTCCCAGCAGGTAGGCATCAAAACTCGGCAGCAAGCGAACCGTCGCGTGGTCTTCCGCCGTGGCCTTAATCGCCGCCAGGTCCTCGCGCAGGATCAACCCCGGCCGGCCCTCGACGGATCCCTCGATCACCTCGTCGCCGGACCGGTCTCGAATCGACGCCGCCTCCCCGGCCGCCATGCCCGTCCACGCCGCAAAGTCCTGCAGAGTGGCCGGCCCATAACTGCGCAGGTACCCCCGCAAAAGAGCTTTTCCCGCCTCTTCCTCGGACAATGGGCCTGGTCCCGATAACCACTGGTCTTGCCGGACAAAGGTGATCTCTTTCCCCCGGTCGGGGCCGAAGCACGCCAGCCCTTGCAGGCAAGCCTGCTTGACCACGCCGCCCCAGCTGTGTTCAACCCACTGCTTCGCTTCCGGACCTAGCCGGGCCGCAACCCGCAGGGCCAGTTCACGGCGGGTCAGGGGCACCCCGGCCAGCGCCTCAACAACGGCGCGGACCATCACCTCCAGATCTTCCTTTGTCGCACCGTGTTTGGCCATCCACCGCTGTTCCGCACGGACGGCGCTTCGTTTCAAGGCTCCCACATAAACCGGAAGAACCACAGCCGGCAAGAGATGCACGGTTCCCCGCATGCACCAGGTCTTGACCAGGATGCGTTCCTGCCACAGGGCTTGTTCCACATCTTCCGGCGTAAGATCCTGGACCCGCGCCCATAAAGCGATCTGGGCGGCGGACATCAGCTGGGCCTGAACGCCGCAGATGTCCCCAGCCACCGCAGCCAGCGATTCTCGCGGCGCACGGGAAAGAAGATGGTGACGACTCAGGCGGAAGGCCGAAACCTGCGCCCGCGACAATTCTTCGCTCCCAGAAGTGCCATGCAGCCCATCTCCAGGCAATTGCCTCCCTGCCCTTCTTTCACCGGCTTTTTCTTTATACCGGATTTTTCTTTCTTCTTTCAGCTTTTCTTTTTCGTCTATCGTTTAAAGGACTTTGCCATCCTGAGCAGTTCCCCCTCGGGCACATCCCCCACAAGGGTGCGCCCATTGTAGAAAAGGATATGCGCCAGGCCGCTCTCCCGCCGCGAGATGCGGACGCCCAGAAGCCAGTTCCAGGTTCTCCAGCCTGGCCAAAGGTTCTCCGGTTAGATCAGGTATTTCCCGCTCCCGGGATTCCCCGTCGGCGCCCGGCTCCATCAGACCGGTTTCCTGATCCGAGGCCATCCGCTTTTTCATATTGAGCGCCTTGTGGATAGCAATGGTCCGGAGCCAGTAGTAAAAGGAACTCTCCCCGCGGAAGCCTCCGATCTCTCGCCAGGCCGCCAGGAAAACCTCCTGGGAGAGATCCCGGGCGCTTTCCCTGTTGCCCATCAGACGGTACGCCAGGCTCAGCATTCTGGGGGAATAACGCCGGACCAGCTCCTCAAAAGCCGCCGTGTCACCGCATCTGGCCCTTTCGATCCAGCCAGGTTCAAGGTCGTCCTCGAACTCCCTTTCTTCCAACGGCGCCGCCTCCACAAGCCTCACTTCTCCAACATGGCCCGGACCTCGTCTCGAATCGCCGTGATGCTGAGCCCGTACTCTTCGAGGTAATCCTTGAGCGGTGCATTGATGTCCACTTTTGCCGGAAGACCGAGCCTGGAGATCAACTCTGGTACTGAAATTCGGAAAGCGTCGCCGATCTCCTTTAAAGTCATCCAGCCCTTGATGTCCTCGGCCTTCGCCGCGCCCCGGTCCACCTTCTCCAGAATATCCTGCCTTCCTGAGGTCTTCCATAACCCCATGACGGAGGCGGTCGCCACGGAAAGGGCCAGAATCGCAATTACGGTGACGGGCATGACGTACCTGTTAATTCGCATGGGTGATCTCCTCCTTGCCGGGAATAATCGGGCCGGGCAGAACAACGCCCAGGGCTCCCCGCTTGGGGCAGGCTTCCACGCATTCAAGACAGCCTGTGCAGAAGGACGCCGACAACCGCGCCCAGCGGGCAGAGGAACCTGCACCAGAAACGCTCCATGAAAAACGAACCCGCCAGGACCACCAAAGCTATGGAGTACCCGAGCCAATCCTCCCAACTGGCTTGGAAGATCCAGTGCAGGCTGTAGATCGTCCGGTACGGATCATAGGAATCAAAGACGAGCTTGACTTCCCTGATCGTGAAGAAGATGATCGCCGCCAGAACCACGTAGCGCAGCCAGCGCAACCTGCGTTCCCATGCTTCGGGGATGGTTACCTCTTTGATCCGCAGCTTTTTGCGGAGCGTCGCCAACCAGTCCTGTATCGTTCCCATCGGGCAGATCCAGCCGCAGAAGGAGCTGCCGGCCAGCAAGGCGCCGATAAGCAAGCCTATCCCCAGCACCACGCTGGAAACGTAGATCCTCTGGACATAGTTGCCGGTCGTGATCAGTCTCCACGCCGTTTCAATGGCGCCAAAGGGGCACACTCACAGAAAACTATTTACGGAAAATCGCTAACAGAAAACCACCCTCGCCGGTTTTGGGGTTCAATACTTATGACCTGAATGGCGGCCAAAAAGTTCGCGGCCAGGAAAAATTTTCAAGATTTTGGAGTAAGCAGGGGGGTGTTTTGGAGGGGTATCGTGAATAGTACCGAATTAATTATGAAACTGTTACTTTGCTTTACTGTTACTTTGCTCTTTGGAGGGGCTTGATGGTCGGCCTGGCTGAACTTGCGCTGGTGTTTTTGAAGGTGGGAGCCCTGGGCTTCGGCGGCCCTTTTGCATTGCTGGCGCTCATCGAAAAAGAGGTGGTCTCGAGGCGGGGCTGGCTGACCCCGGAAGAGTTTGCCCAGAGTGCAGCCATTGGCTCTCTCACCCCGGGGCCAATCTTCTTCGCGGCGGCCGTTAACATTGGATACAGGCTCAGGAGTCTTGCCGGGGCGGGCGTTGCCGCCGCGGCCTCGCTGCTGCCGGCTTTCGCGGCCGCAGTGGCCCTTGCCGTAGTCTATTTTCAGGTAAAGTCCCTGCCCGCGATTGGCGGCGCCGCCCATGGGCTGAAAGCAGCGGTCGCCGGCCTGCTCTTTACGGTCGCCCTGCGTACCGGCCGATCCCTGGTTCGGGATTGGGCCGGGGCTATTCTTGCCGTTGCCTCCTTTACGTTCCTGGAATTTTTTAAGCTGAACCCGGCCTGGGTAATGATCATCGCCGGGCTGGCGAGCCTGCTTCTTTATCAACGGCCCGTCAGAGCCAACCCGGAGCCCGGCCCTCATGGAAAATCAGGCATTCGTGGAGAATCACGGGAGGGGTTGTAACAGATCACAAATTTGTGAACAAACATACCCAACAGTGATATAATATCAGTTGGGTGATGAACTGTGAAGCTGAGCGAATGGGCGAAGCAGAATGGCATATCGTACAAGACGGCATGGCGATGGATCAAGGACGGGAAGTT